>LBWM01000005.1 GCA_000993615.1 Candidatus Peregrinibacteria bacterium GW2011_GWF2_39_17
AACTCTGGATATGAGACCTCCAATCGCTGTATATTTTAACTTGTTCTACAAATCCCGCCTCATCTCAGGGGTGCCCTCGAGACTATGGAACCGCACACAGTCTAGCCATTTTTAAGGTTCTCTGCTATGGTGCTCCCACAATTTAATTAAAAAAAGCTACTTATAGGTATGCCAACTCTTAAAAGAAAAATAATTAACGGGCTTAAATTTCTATTAGAAATAATATGGGATGGAATTATCGTTATTTTATTTGTAATTGTTATTCGTTCCTACATCATTGCCCCTTTTCAAATCCATGGACCTTCCATGTGTGACACCTTTAATAATTTGAATGGCCAGTGTATCAGAGGAAATGGCGAATATATCATGGTCTACAAACTTGGATATCAAAACATTGGAGGATGGCAAATAGGCATACCAAAAAGAGGAGATATTGTTGTTTTTCAACCACCTAATGGGATAGGAGATGAATTTTTTATTAAAAGAGTTATTGGCCTACCAGGCGAAACAATCGAAATCAAAGAAGGCTATGTTTATATTAATACTAAACGCCTAGATGAATCCAGTTATCTCAATAAATCGAACCTAGGTCATACTGATACTCAAAAAAATGAAACTATTTTTGTGATCCCTCAAGGGCAATATTTTGTTTTAGGTGATAATCGACGCGCCAGCAGTGATTCCAGACGCTGCTTTGATCAAATTGGTTGCACCACTAATAACACACCTTTTGTCCCCCTCGCAAACCTCCAAGGAAAAGCCTTTATTGTGCTCTGGCCATTTAATCAAATAAGATTGTCAAAAGAAGTTGATTATACTCTTTCGTCTAAATAATTCCGATTACCATTGCTTTTTTAGCGTCGTCCAGTAATAAACGACTCAACTAAAACCGCAATAATAAGAAGTAGAAACCCATTCCACCATTTTAAAATACCCAACATTAAAAAACCAACACATAACAAGGTACAAAGACTTAATAAAATCCCCTGCCTTAAAGCAACCGTCAAATGATAATAAGAAACTTCCTCTTTTCCCAACCAACAACGTAAACCAAAACCCAACAAGGTAAAAGATCCAATTAAAGCCAAAAAAAGACTTAAAAAAAACAAGACCAAAATCCACCCCGTTGACTCAAAAGGATCTAATTTAAAAATCACAATTACCCAAGCCATCCATCCTAAAAAAGAGACAATAGCCATTGGTAGAAGGTAACGCCGATATCGTTGTGGTAAAACAATTTCTGTTGGCATAATAATTTAAGATATTTTTAAAGAATAGCGACGTTCCCACCATAACGAAAGACCATAGCAAAAAAAACTAAAAACTCCGGCCAATACCAACAAACCACCATATTTAAAAAGATAGGTCGTGATCGGCAACAATAAATCATAAAATTGCCCAGGGACCAAATACGTTAGCATTACAAGTGGTCCACCCCCTAGCAATAAAGCGATTCCATTCCGAATAAAACCAGCGCGAAAAGATTTCCTGTAAAGTACAACAATTAAACCCAACGGAACTAAAAGCATAGCAATAACTACCTTAAACAAAAAACCAAAGTTGGAAATCATCAAAGATATAATCTTTTGCCCCACATAAGGGATTTCACTTAACGAAATTTCAACTTCAGTCGCCAAGTAATCAAGAGAAGTAAGATCCAAATAAAAAATTATTTTTTTGTGCGTTAAAAAATAGGAACGAATATTTTTTTTAAGCGCTTCATTAGAAATAATTAAGTTTGGGGAAAAAGGCGCGTCCCTTAACTGATTCAAAACAGAATTAGCAGTTTCTTGAAGTAAAGAAATCGGTAAAACCACTTTTATGGCTTCCACAAGCTGCTCATTTGAAAAAGCCCCAGCCAGTCGTGGCTGCTCCTCGGTCAAATTAACAGCAATTTTATCTACCCAATCTTCGTAAAGAACACTTTCAAAAAAATCATCCTGATAAAAATTAGCATTCAAATAACTATTACTTAAAGCCAAAATAACGCCTCCCAACATCGCTAAATTAGCAAATATTAAAACTAAAAATGAACTGAAAGTATTTCGCAAAAAAACCATTTCTTTGTACAATGAGTTAGTAATTGCATTCTAAACAATTTTATGACAACACCCAACCCCAAAATTAAAATTTGTTTTGCCGGGACTGATGAGTTTGCCGCCCTGGCCTTAAAAAGATTACTAGAAAATGACCAATTTGCCATTAATTTAATCATCACCCCTCCTGATAATCGACAAGGAAGACATCAAAATTTTATTCCCTGCCCGGTAAAAAAATTAGCCCTAGAGCATCACCTTCAAATCAGTCACGACCTTAAAACCACCCTGGAAAACTCACTAGATTTTTTAATCGTAGCTTCATATGGGTACATTCTTCCACAGGAAATTTTAAATCACCCCCGCTATTCTAGTCTCAATATTCATCCTTCCTTATTACCGAAATATCGCGGTGCCAGCCCCATTCAAAGCGCCTTGCTACATAACGACAAAATAACTGGCGTTACTTTAATAAAAATGACCAGCAAATTAGATGCCGGACCAATTTATTCTTTTTCCGAATTTGCTATTAACTCCGATCATAATGCCCAAACTCTTCGCCATGATCTAGCAATTTTAGGTGGAGAATTAACTAGTCAATCACTTCTTGGGATTATTGATGGGAGCATTGAATCCATTCCTCAGGAATCTCAAAGAGCGAGTTACTGCGCCAAAATAAACCGTTTGAGTGGCCAAATTAAATGGAAAAAAGACACAGCCCAAACAATTGAACAAAAAATAAAAGCCTACTACCCATGGCCAGGCGTTTTCACTCACTTTAATAATAAAATTCTAAAAATTCATGCTGGCTCTACTAAATCAGGAAAAACTAAACACCCCGGACTTATTCAAAAAATTAACCCAAACACCATTGCCATTGAAACTAAAAACGGATTTTTTATACCCAAAATAGTCCAGATCGAAGGTAAAAAAGCCATGCCCATTGAAATTTTCATACAAGGTTATCGTAATTTCGTTGACACCCCTCTCACCTGAATAATAACCTGCCCTATGAGTAATCCAGTCAACATCAAACCCTGATAAAGACTTAAAAGATAATGATCAAAGAACCCAATTACCAGAAAAGTTAAAAGCAAAACCAAAAACCAAGAATTAAGACGAAACCAATAACGCCTAATAAAATAACCAATTCCTACAACTACCAAAATCCCCCAATTAATCCCCCACTCATTAACGAGTAATAAATAAATATTATGTACGGGCTGAAATTGCCATGGCTTTAATTTAATTGGACTAAATTCCGCCATCCGATCAGTAAACTGCGCCAGCCCAACTCCCTGTGGAATATGCCATAACATATTTACACTAATTTTTGCATAAAGTACGCGATCTTGTACCTGTTGCTGCTGCCAAAAAGCGTGTCCTGAGGATAACATCAGCATTACCAAAACAAATAAAAAAAATATTCCTTGATAAATTTTTATCTTTTTAGTTAAAAATAGAGCAATTAAAAGCCCCAATAAAGCAGCCTCCGAATAAGCCATCAAAAAAGCAATCGCAATAATTACCTGACAAATTCTCCAAAAATATTGGCTAGATTTTTGAATCTCGAAAAAAGAAGAAACATAAAAAAAAGCAACTAAAGCATAGCCCGCTAATAAATTGGAATGAGGAAAAGTTCCGTAAGCCCGAATAAAAGATTGATCCCCAATCACTATTTTTGCGGTTCCTAAAATTACTTTACCGATTAAAGGTTCCCCCAGTAAAAACACACCTAAAGATTCTTGTAAAAAAATTTGGATAATTACTAAAATTGCCTGCAAACTCATCGACGCCACAAAAATTTTCTTCACCACTAGCACCGGCAACACCTGCTTTACCATAAACCAAATTACCATTATCGTAGCCAAAAACGGAAATAAATGCAGTAACGTAAATCCAAAATTAACAACCTTAAAAGCATCAAATAAACCCACAAAAAACACTATTATAAGTGCTTCCAAAATTAACCGCTCATTTTTAGAAAAAATAATTTTACCTCTTGCCCATTCATAAACCCACAAAATAAAAGCTAAAAAAATAAAAAGTTCACTCGCATAAACCACAAAATTTTCATAAATATTAAAACTGCCCTGGATCGCAAAAGGTGGCTGCCAAAAAACTAAAAAAACATTAAATGGTAACAAAAAAATCGCTACTCCCCAAAAAAAAGCAATTAAATTTTCAATTCTGCCCCTTGTCACCAATTTTGCTATTAAATATTTTTTTTTCATATCTAATCCCCATTCGCAATAAAAACAACAGGTGTAAATCTTCCTACCCATCTTAGAACTCAAGTAAAATCTGTCAATTAGTGTTTTCGATAGTAATCACTGCCGGAAATAATCCTCCTTCAGGAATAAAGCTTTCAATTTCATCCTGTGCCGCCTTTAAAACAGTCTTCACATCTTTTGTGCCTAAAACATCAGTAATCGCCTTAATAAACACCTCTTCATACCCTTTGGCATCAGCTACTGGCAAGCTCTCAGCAAACCCAATTTGATCAGCAAACACGCCGTATACTGAATCTTCGGACTGCTCTTGAATCATATCACGTCGGCTAGTAGGCCGATGTGTTTGCTCATGATAATATTGCAAATTTCCCTTACTAACTAAAAAACTAAGAAACTTCCAAGCTTCATCCGGATGTTTAGAAGTACGCGAGACAGTTTCCGCAAAATAACTGGCAAAAGCATCCCTTTTATCCGTACTTACCTTTGGGTCCTCAACTTGTGGAATCGGCGCAATTTTAACACTGTTAGCATTAATAGTTTTAACCCCGGTCTTATCCAATTCCTTAATCTTATCCATAATTTGCTGATAAAGATAAGAATATCCAAAAATCATAGAAACCTTCCCCTTAGCAAAAGTCTTAATTTCCTTATCGTCGCTATTCGCATCAGCCAAAGTAAAATTCCAAGTATAATATTTATTACTCGGCAACGCGAACGAAGTAAAAAACTGTAAAACCTCTAATCCGGGATTCTTAATTCCGGTAATATCCGCTCCCTGGGAATCTGCGAATATAGCGTGACTATAGCTTGGATCATAAAAATTAGTCCCAAATTGAATCATTAACAAATAGAAGAGATCAATGGCACGCAAAATATTATCAGCCCTACCCATTGCAACTCCTGAAACCTCAAACCTTTCAAAGCTATTGTCCGGCTTGGTAAGCTTATAAACATCTTCCTGCAAATCCGCCCAAGTGCTAGCAGGTTTACCACGAGAAGGGATCGCATCCTCAAAGTGATCAACGTTATAATAAAGAGCCAAAGTATCAATATACATTGGCAAACCATAAATACGCATTTTCCCATCGATATCTGGTAAAATTAAATCACTAGCAGCTACCTTTACAAAGGTATTCTTAAAATCATCCGCTGAAATAAGATCTTCAGGAACAGGCGCAAGCTTTTTCCGATGCTGAATAAACCAGGTATTATTCATGGAAAACATGTCTGGACCTTCACCTTCGGCTAATTCATTAATAATTAAATTAAGATACTGATCAGGATTCGTAAATTTCTTATAGTTAATGACCACATTTTTGTGTTGACTCTCATATTCCCTAATAAGAGGAGCAAAAACATCTTCTCCATCAAATAAACGATAATAAGTGAGTTCTATCTTTTCAGGTAACAAATTGTCTTGTGCTGGCGAATCTTTTTCACCGCAACCACTAAATAAGAAAATCAAACATCCCAATAAAATAAAAGCAATATTTCTTCGCATGATTTTCATAAGGAGGGACAATATTTTTATATATTTTTATATATTATACCAGTTTTTAAACCTTTTAAGAAGTATTTTTTAGAAAGAGCATAATAATAAAGTGCTTTAAAACGATTACCAAAAACTTTATTCAGGAACCTAATCCCAAATAACATCATCTGACTACCCAGTATAAAAAAAATGAATTTTTTCCAAAATAAAGGCACTTTTCTAAGTTCTGGATGTTTTCGGTGAATAAGATGAACAGATTGACCAATCAATTCCATTCGACGAGCTAAATCTGATTCTTCCATAGGATGATAATGATAACCAACAGCTTGCTCATTAAAAATCAATTTCATACCTTTACCCTTTTCCAACCGATAACCTAAATCAATGTCCTCCCAACCATAACGATCAAATTGTTCATCAAAAGGAGCTTCTCCCAAAAAATCACGTTTTAAAGAAAGATTAGAAGTGTAAAAAAAATTATAATCCGGATTTTCACCCCGTTTAAGTTTTTCATAAGCAAATTGATGCCCTCCAAAACGCCCTAGAATAGACGATCCGTTCACCATCCAATTCATGTATTCATTTAGTTCCAAATCAGGATGCCAGTCTATCATACCCAAAACCGCTACTTCTAAATCAGCGTAAACTTCATGAACTCGAACATGCTCCCTGAGCAAATTAGGATGAGGGATGATATCATCACCTAAAAAAAGAATTACATCACCCCTCGCCTGCTTAAGTCCTCGATTCCTGGCTACACCTTGACCACTGTTTCTTTGATAAAACCATGATAATCGCAATAAACCTCTATCTAACGATGCTTGCAAAACTTCCTCAGTACGATCAGTACTACCATCATTCACCACCACTACCTCAAAATCATCGGCTAAATAATTTTGCTTTTCCAAAGCAAACAAACATTTTTCTAAAATATCGGCTCGATTATAGGTAGGAATCAAAACAGTTAAAAACATGATTCTATCCTAACACATTTTTATTTACTCCTCATCTGAATCATCCTGTGTTTCCAAACTAACCATATCACCATCCTTAGTTTTCTTTAATCGAATAAAATTGATCTGTTCCGCCGTAATTTCCGTAACATAATGCCTCTTTTTATCATTACCTTCATAACTACGGTTGTGCAATCTTCCTTCCAAATAAATCGCACTGCCTTTTTTTAAAAATTTTTCACACTGGGTAGCCAAACCATTCCAAACCACAACTCGATGAAAATCAGTACTACGTTGATTTTCTCCTGCTGAATTACGCCACTCGTTGTTAGTAGCTAAAGAAAAAGTGGCGATGTTTTTGCCGGTCGGTGTAGACCGCATCTCGGGGGCCGCCGCCAAATTGCCCATAAGAATAACTTTATTCACACTACGCATGGTAAAGTGGATTAAGGATAAAGGACTTTCACCTTGCCATAACACCCATGACCAAAACCTTTCAAAAAAATTAAAAAAACATTAAAAAATGTTATACTTAAAATATGTTCACCGGACTTATTGAAAAAATTGGCCAGATTAAAAAAATTCAATCTGACTTAAAACCAACTCGCCTTTCAATCAAAACTCCATTTTCCAAAAGCCTCAAAATCGGCGAAAGTGTTGCGGTAAACGGCGTATGTTTAACTGTAAATAAAAAGAAGGAAGACAGTTTTGACATAGATATTATGCCAGAAACCTTAAACTGCACCACCCTAGGCTCATTACAAAAAAACGACCTTGTTAATTTAGAACGCGCCCTCAAATTAAATGACCGCCTGGGAGGCCATTTTGTTCAAGGGCATGTTGATGGCGTAGGCACTACAAAAAATATCCAGCAAAATAAAAATGGCTACCGAATAACTATCATCCCACCACCATCCCTTAAAAAATACATCGCCCACAAAGGATCCATTGCCGTTGACGGAGTCAGCTTAACCGTTAGTAAGCTAAATAAAGCTAGTTTTGAAATCGCTCTTATCCCTCATACCTTAAAAAACACTACTCTTGCCAGGCTTAAAAAAAACGATAAAGTTAATCTGGAAATTGACCTCCTAACCCGCTATTTGGAGCACTTACAAACCTAAAATTATCCTCAAAAAAAACCATAATTCCTAAAAACAACCAACCTGTCTAAAAAATTTCCCCGGAAAATTGGCATCATCGTGTCTCAATTTAATCAAAATATTACGGAAAAACTCCTACAAGGCGCCATCCAAGGTCTTGAAAAAGAAAAAATCTCCTATGCCGTGGTTAAAGTCCCTGGAGCCTTTGAAATTCCGCTTGCTGCACTCAAAATGGCCAAATCTAAAAAATACGCCGCCCTCATTACTTTAGGAGTAGTGATTAAAGGGAAAACCGATCATTACGAAATGATTTGCCGCGCCTGCGTAGATGGTATTCGCGAAGTAATGCTCAAATACGAAATCCCTATTGTGTTTGAAATCCTAATGGTAAAAACCGAAAAACTAGCACTCCAGCGAGCAAAAAACAGCCGCTTAAATAAAGGCTATATAGCGGCAAAAGTCGCTACGGAGCTCATTTTTTCTCAATAACAACTTCGTCGCCCTTAAAATCCACGACTACTTTATCCCCGGCCATGATTTTACCCTCCACAATTTGCAAAGCCAGTTCATCAAGAATTTTATTCTGAATCACCCGTTTCAAGGGACGAGCTCCAAAAGCTTGGTCAAAACCGGCTGAAGCCAGCCACATTCTGGCCATTTTGGTAATTTCCAAAGTGATTCCCTTTTTAGCCAAACGTTCAGCCACCTTGGCAATTTGAATACCAACAATTTCGGAAATTTCCTCCTCAATAAGATATTGAAAAATAATAATATCATCCACGCGATTTAAAAATTCTGGACGAAATTGCATTTGAAGTACTTTCAAAACCGCATCGTATTGCTTTTTGGCGTCAGTTGAATACTTCTCAATCACGTCACTCCCTAAATTACTCGTCATGATGATCACCGTATTTTTAAAATCTACGGTACGCCCTTTACTATCCGTAAGCCGTCCGTCATCCAAAACTTGCAACAAAACATTAAAAACATCAGGATGGGCCTTCTCAATTTCATCAAATAAAACCACATTATAAGGATGACGCCGCACCGCCTCCGTCAATTGCCCCCCTTCTTCATAACCCACATACCCAGGAGGCGAACCAATCAACCGCGCCACAGAATGCTTTTCCATATACTCACTCATATCAATGCGTGTCATGGATTTTTCATCATTGAACAAGAAACGCGCCAATGCCTTAGTCAATTCAGTTTTACCCACTCCAGTCGGCCCCAAAAACATAAAAGACCCGATCGGACGCCCTTCTTCCTGAATCCCCGCCCGACTACGCCGGATGGCATTGGAAACCGCTTTAATCGCTTTCTTTTGCCCAATAACTTGTTTTTTGATCATGGCTTCCATTTGAGCCAACTTATGTGTTTCTTCTGTAAGCATTTTAGAAATCGGAACTCCTGTCCACCTAGAAACCACAGCCGCAATATCTTCTTCTGTAATTTCATCCTTAAGCAGAGAATGCCCCCCCTCCTGAGATTTTACCAATTGAGCTCGCGCCTCTTTTTGCTTTTTTTCGAAGCCAGGAATTTCTCCATAATTGATTTCCGCCACTCTTTGCAAATTCCCAGCCCTTTCGGCTTGCGCTGCTTCCCCTTTAAGCCTATCGATTTCCTTATCTGAACCCTTAACCTGATCAATAATTTCTTTTTCCTTACGCCATTGAAGCTCAAAGCGTTTATGATTTTCGTTTAACTCAGCCAATTCTCTTTCAATTTCCTTTAAACGATTTTTAGAAACTTCATCCTTTTCTTTTTTCAAAGCCTCCCTTTCAATTTCAAACTGCCTAATTTGCCGATTTAATCGATCAATTTCCGTAGGCAAACTATCATTTTCAATTCTTAAAACCGAACAGGCCTCGTCCATCAAATCAATTGCCTTATCTGGCAAAAACCGATCCGTAATATAGCGAGAAGACAAATTAACTGCCGCAACCAAAGCATTATCTCTAATTTTAACCCCGTGATGAACTTCGTATTTCTCCTTTATCCCGCGCAAAATGGAAATCGCATCCTTAAGCGCCGGCTCCTCGACCATCACCGGTTGAAAACGTCTTTCCAAAGCTGCATCTTTTTCCACATATTTGCGGTATTCCTTTAAAGTTGTAGCACCAATAGTTCGCAATTTTCCTCGCGCCAAAGCCGGCTTCAACAAATTACTGGCATCCATGGCACCTTCACTCGCCCCAGCTCCAACAATAGTGTGAAGCTCATCGATAAATAAAATAATTTGCCCATCTGACGATTCAATTTCCTTAATTAAAGCTTTGAGCCGATCTTCAAATTCCCCCCGGTATTTCGTACCGGCAATCATTGCCCCAAGATCCAAAGCCAATAACCGTTTATTTTTAATACTATCTGGGACATCCCCATCAACAATTTTTTTAGCTAAACCCTCAACAATAGCGGTCTTCCCAGTTCCTGGCTCACCAACCAAAACTGGGTTATTTTTAGTGCGACGCGATAAAATTTGCAAAACCCGCCTAATTTCTTCATCCCGCCCAATAACAGGATCTATCTTACCGGTAGCAGCTAATTGCGTAAAATCCATCGTGTATTTTCCCAAAACCTGATATTTACTTTCTGGCTCGGCATCTGTTACCCGCTGACTTCCTCTAAGTGTAGCCAATTCCCTTAAGACTTCTTCTTTTGACAAATTTAATATACTAGAAATATCCGGCTGACCTAAAAGAGCCAAAAAAAGATGCTCTGTACTGATATATTCGTCTTTAAGTTGCGCGGCAAAAGACTCCGCCTGATCAAAAACTTTTTTAAGGGATGGGGCAAGATAAGTCTGTGCTGCTCCTTCAATTTTAGGATATTTCCCAAGTTCAAGTCTAATATGCTCTGCGAGCTCCTTTGGCCTTTTTTCTAATTTCTCTAGAATAGTAGGCACTAATCCTTCACTTTGAGTCACTAAAACAAATAGTAAATGCAAAGGACCCAGTGACTGATGAAAAAGCTGTCCAGCCAATTGCATAGTCCCTTGAACCGCCTCAGCCGCCTTGGTTGTAAAATGGTTAAAGTCCATAAATTCGGAGGTTAAAATTTAAAACCATCTAGCACTCACTATTTTAGAGTGCTAAATTACAGGTGTCAAGAAAATACAAACTTTCCTAGCCTCATCTTAAATATAAAACAACTTTACATAAAAAAAAGCTTCTGTTATTTTTCTATTATCTTGTAACTCTGTAAAACCCTCTGCTTATGACTGCCATCCCCCAAACAACAACGTTCCCAAATACTCAAACAGCTCCAACTACCCTTAAATTAAAAGAAACCGTCGAAAAATTAATGATGGTTCTATCGGAAAAAGAAAAATATATTATCAAGCATCGCTTTTCAATAGGAATTAATCAAAAAAACACCTTAGAAGCCATTGGTCAACATTTTAATGTAACTAGAGAAAGAATTAGACAAATAGAAAAAAATGCCCTTAAAAAATTAAAACGCAATGCTTTTAATACCAACCTAAAAGTTGTTAATGATTTAGCCAAAATTCTCCTTAAAAATCACGGCAGCCTAATGTCACATAAAAAATTAATTCCCTTAATTCTAAATTCCTTAAAAACTATTGCACCGCAAGAAACTAATGAATTAATTCTTTCTCTAACAATCGACCCTGAACTAACCAGAGCAGCCAACACCCTAAGCTATGAATCTCATTGGAAATTTGAAACCATTGAAAATAACCTAATTAGAAAAATAAGCACCGAGGGATTTAAAATTCTTTCCGAAAAAAAAGATGTCATCTCCCTAGAAATTATTACCTCCAAAATCGCCAAAAACCTAAACCTTACTATTTCAGAATCCCTCATTAAATCTATTCTTGAAATAGATAAACGCAACAAATTTATTCAAAAAGGCGTCGGTTTAATCGAATGGCGCCACATTAATCCCAAAACATTACGCGACAAAATTCAATTCATTATGGAACGAGATCATAAACCCCTTCATTTCCTGGAAATAGCCGAAAAAATCAGAAAATCAAACTTCGACGCCAAGCGAATTAACAACCAAGCAGTTCACAATGAACTTATTCGCAATAATCATTTTGTCTTAATTGGACGAGGCTTATACGCCCTGGATAAATGGGGATATGAATCTGGAACTGTTGGCGAAGTAATTAATAAAATCCTAGCAGACGGTAAAGCAAAAACACGCGAAGAAATTATTAAAGAAGTTCTTAAGCAAAGACAAGTCAAAAAAATCACCATCTATCTCAATCTCAAAAATAGCTCGAAAATCAAATCACTTAAAGGAGATCGCTACCAATTAGCCCTCTAAAAGAGCTACTCTCTTTATTCGCTAGCATTAACATAAGGTGCCAGCTCATTTTGTAACACTTTCTCTAAGGTGTCAGAACGGCCGATTTCCTGACCTTCCCCATCGTAAGCAATAAAACCAGTAAAAGTGTCCAATCTAGTGGTGAGACCTCTATAAAGTAAACTTGCCACTACCTTACCATCACTCGCTCTCACCAAAACGGGACATACTTCTTTCCTTAGGGCATATCCTATTTTCTTTAAAAAAAATACCTAAATCATAATACTAATCTATGTATTTGTCAAATTCTTGGTGTCGGGGGAGGGACTCGAACCCTCAACCCATTAACGGGACTAGTTCCTAAGACTAGCGTGTCTACCATTTCACCACCCCGACAAAGTAGACGCATTTTAACAAGACTACCTTGTATAAGCAACTCATGAAATGCTAAAGTGACCGTAACCTCATTTTCATTATGGCCAGAAAAACCACCTATATCGACATAAATATGCTTGATTCCGAAGACGTCAAAGAATATCTGAGCTATTTAAATTCCCCCTATCGAGTATTTCTAATTAATTTTTTAGCTGGCACTGCCAAAGGCCTTGGTTTTGTGGTTGGTACCGTGATTATCATTGCTCTAGCAACTTTTATTATTGGCCAAATATTATCTGAGATTCCTTGGATTGGAGAACTTTTTCGGTGGATTCAAAATTGGCTAAAAGAAAATCTTAAAAACTATCAATAAGACATGACTTTTGTTCATCTGCACTGCCATTCGCATTACAGTCTTTTAGATGGGCTTCCCAAACCAAAAGACTACCTCCAAAAAGCCAAAGCCTACGGAGCAACAGCTCAAGCCTTAACAGACCACGGTAATTTATACGGGGCAATTGAATTTTACAAAGAAGCAAAAAATATCGGAATCAAGCCCATTATTGGCATTGAAGCCTATACCGCCGCCAGTTCAAGATTTTCAAAACAAACTGGTATTGATAATAAAATAGGGCACATTATTCTCCTGGCTCGCAATAAAAAAGGCTATGAAAATTTAATTGCCCTATCCTCTAAGGCACACTTGGAAGGATTTTATTATAAACCAAGGATTGACCACGAACTTCTAAAAATACATGGCGAGGGTCTCATTATCCTAACCGCCTGCCTTAATGGCGATATTCCAAAATCTCTTCTAGCCAACAACTGGGACAAAGCAGACCAAATCCTTAAAACTTTCAAAGAAGCAGTGGGCTCGGAAAATGTCTTCCTGGAACTCCAAAATCATCCTCAAATCATGGAACAAGGCATTGCTAATGAACGTTTAATCAAACTAGCACAGCAAACCAACACCCCCTTAGTGGCTACCAATGATTGTCACTGCCTTAACAGAGAAGATCGAGAGGCTCATGACGTTTTGCTCTGCGTTCAAACCGGATCAAATGTAGATGAACCGCAACGTTTTAAAATGGAAGGAGATTTTTCCATGACTTCTCCAGAAGAAATAAGTATCGCGTTTGCAGATATTCCCGAGGCAATTACGAACACTGAAGAAATTGCAGCAATGTGCAACTTAGAAATAGATCTAGGACAAAATCTTTTACCAGCCTATAAAACACCTGAACAAAAACCAGCAGCCCAATATTTAAGGGAACTATGCGCCAAGGGACTCAAAAAAAGATACGGTAATCCTGTCTCAAAAGAAATTAAAGACCGCTTAGATTACGAATTGGAAACAATTCACAAAATGGGCTTTGATACTTATTTTTTAATAGTACATGATTTTGTTGATTACGCTAAAAAAAACCACATTCTAGTTGGCCCAGGAAGAGGCTCAGCCGCCGGGTCAATTGTTTCCTATTGCCTAGAAATTACGGACATTGACCCTATTAAATATAATCTGGTTTTTGAAAGGTTTTTAAATGTTGAACGAATCAGCATGCCAGATATTGATATCGATTTTGCGGATAACAGACGAGATGAAGTACTTAACTATGTGGTAAATAAATACGGGAAAGACCATGTGGCACAAATTATTACTTTTGGAACCATGGCCGCTAGAGCTGCAGTTCGAGATGTCGGCAGAGCCTTGGGACTCCCCTATTCAGAGGTAGACGTAATCGCAAAATTAATTCCCGGAAGACCAGGAATTAAATTAAAAGAAGCGCTAGAAGAAGAAATTGAACTAAAAAATCAATACGAAAATAGCCCTAATGTAAAAAGGATGATCGATCTTGCCCTTAAATTAGAGGGTGTAGTTCGCCACGCTTCGGTTCATGCCTGCGCTGTAGTAATTTCAGAAAAACCACTTCTAAAATACACACCTCTACAATTAGCCCCTGGTGGACAAGAAGCCGTGATTACCCAATATTCCATGCATGACATTGAAGACATCGGACTACTAAAAATGGACTTTTTGGGCCTAAAAAATCTAACCATTCTGGATTACGCCCTTAAAATCATCCAACGCACAAAAAATGAAAATATCATACTCGATGAATTACCTCTCGATGATGAAAAGACCTTTGAGCTAATGGCCAAAGGAGCAACCACCGGCATTTTTCAATTTGAATCGGCCGGGATGAGACGCTATCTTAAAGAACTTAAACCAACCCGCTTAGAAGATCTAATTGCGATGAATGCCCTATATCGACCAGGCCCAATGGAATGGATACCGGAATATATCAAAGGAAAACATAACGCCAAAAAAGTAAAATATTTACACGACAGCTTTAAATCCATTCTTGAGGAAACTTATGGAGTTGCTGTTTACCAAGAACAAATTCTGCAAATCACCAGAATTTTTGCAGATTTTACCCCAGGTGAAGCTGATATTTTAAGAAAAGCCGTCGGAAAGAAAAAACCAGAACTTCTCGAAGAACAACGAATAAAATTCATCAAAGGAGCTATAAATAAAAACCACAGCAAGCAATTTGCGAAAGAAGTTTTTGAAAAAGTTATCGAACCTTTCGCAGGCTATGGATTCAATAAAGCTCACGCCACCTGCTATTCCATGATCGCCTATCGAACCGCCTATTTAAAAAGTCACTATCCGGCAGAATTTATGGCTGCTCTAATGACTTCAGATCGCGATAACACTGATCGCCTAGTTATCGAAATAGCCGAAGCCGAAGCCATTGGTATCAAAATTCTTCCCCCTTCTATTAATGAATCCATGGCCAATTTTACCGTAGTTGACGATCAAAATATTAGATTTGGCCTTGCGGCAATTAAAGGTATTGGCATTGGCACTGTTCATAAAATTATAGCCATAAGAGAAGAAAGTGGAGATTTTAAAAACATTGATGACTTAGCTAAACGTGTCCCCTATTCACTTCTTAATAAAAAAACCATCGAAGCCATGGCCTATTCAGGTGCCCTGGATAACCTTGGTGAACGCAAAGCCATTGCTTCCAATGTAGAAGAAATTATGCGCTATGCTCGCCTAATTCAAACTCACTCAAACGAAAACCAGACCGATATTTTTTCCATGCTGAGCAGCGAAGATCAGTCCTTCCCATCCTTAAAATTACCAGAAACAACCCCAGCCAGCCTTCTTCAACGCCTAAGCTGGGAAAAATCTTTCTTAGGACTCTACGTATCAGGTCATCCACTGCAAGGACTCTCAAAATATCTTAAGAAAAAAGCAGTTCTCATTAACACCCTCAATAAAACTCAAACCGGAAAAATTGTTAAAATAGTCGGGATCCTAATTCAAGTAAAAAAAATTACAACTAAAACAAATAGCCAAATGGCTTACTTAACACTAGAAGATCCAACCGCACGTCTTGATGTGGCTGTCTTCCCAAATACCTTCGCAACCTACCGACATCTCTGCATTCCAGAAAGCGTCGTCATTATTTCTGGAAAATTAGAATATCGGGCCAACCAATTACAGCTAATTTGCCAAACCATTCAAGCAGTTTCCCTCGAGACCATGATCGCCAAGGCCAAGGAAGACAAACTATATAATCCCAATGAAAAAATTCAAATTGTAGCCCTTAACGATTCTCTATCCACCTTACCAAAACCAGAACAAGAAGATCAAATTCTTGATAATATCAGTCTGCCAGAAAAAAATAACGATGACCTTACTCCCTTAACTATTGACCAAGAAGAAAAACTAATTATTTCCTTAAAACACGAAAACACCTCTCCAGAAAATCTTAACGCCATCAAAAATTTATTATTACATCACAGCGGCACCCAAACAGTTGAAATCCAAATTCCTCATCGAGGATTAATCAAACGCATCAAAGTACCATTTGGAGTCAATATTACCGAAAATTTAAAAAGAGAACTTTCTAAATTAATTCTATAAAAACCTTCTATTTCTAATTTTTTACCAAAACCAGCATGTATCGCTCTCACACCTGCAACCAACTCCAAAAAACAGACATTGAAAAAACCGTTACCTTATCAGGCTGGGTTCATCGCCGCAGAGATCATGGCGGACTAATTTTTATTGATTTAAGAGATAGATATGGACTCACTCAAATTGTTTCAGATCCAGAACATAACCAGACTGTTCATGAACAAATGAACCATTTACGCTCAGAATATGTAATTAAGATAACGGGAAAAGTAAGAAACCGTCCTAACGGCATGACTAACTCACAATTATCTACCGGTGAAATCGAAATTTTAGTTGACACACTAGAAATTCTTAATGAAGCCATTACTCCTCCTTTTGAAATTGACAATGAAAAAAATGTTAACGAAGAAATTAGACTCCAATATCGTTATTTGGATATTCGCCGAGAACGAATGAAAAACAATCTTCTCCGCAGGCATCGCTTTATAAAAATTGTCCGAGACCTTTGCGATGAACAAAATTTTGTAGAAATCGAAACCCCAATTTTAATCAAAGGAACCCCAGAAGGTTCTAGGGAATATATTGTCCCCTCACGTCTTTATCCAGGTAAATTTTTTGTTCTACCTCAATCCCCTCAACAACTTAAACAACTTTTAATGGTTGCAGGCATGGATCGCTATTTTCAAATTGCCAGATGTTTTCGGGATGAAGATCAAAGAGGTGATCGCCAACCGGAATTTACTCAACTAGACATGGAAATGTCATTTGTAGATGAAAATGACGTCATGGATACCAATGAAAAAATCATGCTGGAGGTTTTTAAAAAAATGGCTACTAATAAAACTATTCTCAAAATTCCATTCCCTAAACTCACCTGGCAAGAAGCCATGGGGCGTTATGGCTCAGATAAGCCTGATTTACGTTTTTCCATGGAAATTAAAGACATCACCGCAGGGGTCAAAGAAGAAAATTTCGAAATTTTTCAAAATGTAATTAAGGCAGGCGGTGTCATTAAAGCCTTAAAAATTAAAAACGGAGCCAAATTTAGTCGTAAAGAAATCGATACCTTTATCGAACTTGCCAAAACATACGGGGCAAAAGGACTTTCCTATTTAATAATGACGCAAGAAGGCCCAAAATCATCACTGCTAAAATTCTTAACTGACCAAGGGAAAAGCATTATCGAATTAACTGAAGCACAAACCGGCGATATTATTTTTATTGCCGCTGATCAATTTGAAGTAGCCTGCACCGCACTAGGCCAAATTCGCCTAGCCTGTGGAGATTATTTTAAACTAAGGGATCCCAATATTTTATCTTTTTGCTGGGTTACCCATTTCCCTCTTTTAGAATTTAGCAAAGAAGAACAACGTTATGTAGCCGCCCATCATCCCTTTACCTCTCCACAAGAAGAAGATCTTCCTCTTCTCGAAACCGCTCCAGGAAAAGTAAAAGCTAAAGCCTACGATCTTGCCCTAAACGGCAGCGAGATTGCCGGCGGCAGTATCCGCATTCATAAACCTGAACTACAGCGACAAATATTTAAGATTCTAGGTATTTCTCCTGAAGATGCAGAAAGAAGATTCGGACACCTTCTTAAAGCCTTCCAATATGGTGCTCCCCCGCATGGTGGCATTGCCTGGGGCTTAGATCGAATTATTATGCTTCTTCAAGATGAACCCAATATTCGCGAAGTTATCGCTTTTCCTAAAGATCAAAAAGCCAAAGATTTAATGACCGGTGCTCCGACCGAATTACCAGATGAACAGATTAAAGAGATGAATATTAAAATCGCCTAAGCCTGACTCGTTTGCAGCCTAAATATCTTTTTAGGGTTACGTTTACTTCAAATAAGTAATAACTTTATCATTTTCTTTTAATCCAGACAAAATTTCAACATATTGATCTCCCCTGATTCCCAAGGTCACATCTACCTCAATCGGTTCACCTCCAGCTACCGAATTTTGAATTAAAACGTATGTCCGCGCTTCATCATATTTAACAGCTCTAATTGGAATTGCCAAAACATGATCTTTCTGAGCTGTAATAATTGCCATATTAGCCGTCATCCCGGGTTTGATTAAAGTATTATCCTGCTTATCAAACATTGCAGTCACTTGATAATAAATTACTCCTTGAATAACCGTTTCCGCAGGATCGATCTTAATAATTTCAGCCTCAAAAAGCTGATCAAAAGAAAAAGCATCCAAAGTCAATGCAACCTTATTACCCAACTTTACCTTCCCGATATCAGTTTCTGAAACATTAGCCACAATTTGCAATTGATCCGAAATCATTACCAAAAAATCCTCACTTTGAGAAACATTTTCCCCAACCTCACCATTTATCTGCGTAACGACCCCAGAGGTAGGAGCAGTTAGAGAAGCTAACGATAAATTATAATTAGCCAACTCAAGAGCAGCCTCAGCATTAGTAATAGAAGCCTGCAACCCGGCCAAATCAACAGGCCGAGGAGACGCCGAAGTTTGCGCCAAAGAAGCCTGCGCCTGAGCTAATAAAGCCTCATAAACTTGAACATTAATTTCAGCTTGAGAAAGATCTATATCCGCTTGCAATTGGGCTTGCTGCAAAATTTGTGCCGTCTCATTTAAGGCTTCCTGTGAAGCACTCAAACGCGTATCTTCACTGATAAAAGCAGTTTCAACCACCTGCATCGCATTTGTTAAATCCACCAAAGAACCAGAAATATCACTTACTTCCTGCACAATTAAAGCACGATCTGCATCTTTTACGTCATCGGTAAAATCCCCAATTGCAGGAGCTTCCACCAACAAAGCATCGGTTTCATCTAACAAATCACTCACTGAATTCAATAAAGATTTCATCTCTGTAGCCATGGCATCCATAGCCGAATAATCACTTGATTGAATTAATAAAAATTGTGCGCGTAAATCTGTATATTCTGCCTTTACAGTACTATATAAATTCTGCGTGTGTCGATAATCAACCGCACTATAAGCGGAAATTGCCACCTCAAAATCATTATTCAATTGCGGATTATCTACACCCAAAATAGTATCCAATTTACGCAAAGTATCATCAATCTCATTAAAAGAATCATCAATAATATTATATTCATCCTCATAAGCATGAATAATATCCTGTCCATAAATAGCCACATTATTATCATAATCAGTTTGAGCCGATTCATAAGAAAGTTGAGCCTTTTTAACCGTTTCTTCGCCCAACAATTCCGTATTTTCTAGGCTGGTTTTAGCCTTATATAAATCAGCCTCAGCCTTAACTACAGTGGCTTGCGCCACCAAAATTGCCTCTGGAGTGCTTCCAGCCACCATTTTATTATAATTAGCCTGCGCTAACGCCAAATCAGCCTCCGCAGACTGAGCTGCAATCTCAAGAGAAGTTGTGTCAAGTTGAGCCAATATCTGCCCTTTTTTTGCATAATCCCCAACCTTAACCGGTACACTAATCAATTGCCCGCTTTGCTGAAACTGTAGACCAATTCGCGGATCCGCCTCCACCGTACCTGTAACCGAAACTTCCTGCACAATATTTTGAAAACTGACCGGCGAGGTTTCATCCAAAACAGTCGTCCCTTTATTACCCCAAAAAATTAAATAAATAATTACCAAAGCCACTAAAATCCCAATGCCTATTCCTATTTTCATCTTCATAGTGTAATTTTTATTTAGATGCTTAATTTAGGTTTTCAAAACTTAAATTGGACAATATGCTAATCTTAAAAATAAATAAAAGCAACGTAAATTTATAAAGAGACCACTTATATGAAAACCCATCAAAACATTCCACTGATTGAGTTAAAAAATGTCAAAAAAATTTACGGCCTCGAGGGAGCAGAAACCACGGCCTTAAAAGATATCAGCTTTTCAATCAATTCAGGCGAATTTATTGCCATCATCGGACACAGCGGCAGTGGAAAATCAACCTTAATGAATATTATCGGTTTTCTAGACACTGTTTCCCACGGCAATTATTATTTTAAAGGAGAAAATATCACTAATTTCAACGAAAATCAATTAGCTGAAATCCGCAATAAGGAAATTGGGTTTGTTTTTCAATCATTTAACCTTTTAGCGCGCACCACTGCCCTGGATAATGTAAAAATGCCCCTAATTTATGCCAATGTCCCCGAATCTCAGCAAAACGAACGCGCCCAAAAAATGCTAATTATGATGGGTTTGGAGCATCGCCTCCACCACATGCCGAATCAACTATCCGGAGGCCAACAGCAACGAGTTGCCATTTCCAGAGCCTTAATCAATCAGCCAAGTCTTATTCTGGCTGATGAACCAACCGGTAATTTGGATAGTCACTCCGGAGATGAAGTAATGAAAATTTTTAACCGCCTTAACAAAGAAGAAGGCCACACTATCATTCTAGTTACGCACGAAAAAAATATTGCAGCTCATGCCGAGCGCATTATCACTATTTTAGATGGCAAAATTATCAGCGACGAACGAAAATCCTAAATCATGGTTATCAAGACTATTCCCTTAAAATTAGCCCTTAAATCCTTATTTATCAACAAAGGCAGAACCTTTTTAACCAGCCTGGGCATTATGATTGGCATTGCCTCGGTAATTATGGTGATTTCCATTGGTTCAGGTGCCCAAAGTCTAATTCTTAATCAAATTAAAAGCATTGGAAGTGACCTCATTGGCATTCTCCCAGGAGGACAAATCGAGAATGGCCCCCCGGTTGCTGTTTTAGGTATAACCATCACCACTCTGACCCTTAAAGATGCCGAAGCACTTTCCAACCTTAATAATGTTCCTCATTCCATAGCAGTAACTCCGTACGTAAAAGGAAACGGCATAGCCAGCTATGGAGGAGAAGCAATTGATGCTTTTTATAACGGAGTTTCTTATCAATATCTCGAGGTAGAAGAAGTTGACCTTGGAAATGGACGCTTTTTTACCCAAAACGAACAACAAAGCATGGAACGCGTGGCAATCTTGGGATCAAGTGTAGCCAATGATCTCTTTTCCGGAAGCGATCCTCTGGGGAAAAATATCCGCCTAAACCGCGAGACATTCCGCGTTATTGGAATTTTAAAAGAAAGAGGAACTGTTGGATTTCAAAATAGAGATAATCAAATTTTTATTCCGGTCACTGTGGCTCAAAAAATTCTCCTGGGAATTAATTATGTTAGCCTAATAAGAGTTAAAATAAATAATACCCAAAATATGGAACAAGCGGAACAAGATATTCTCATGACTCTAAGAGAAAGACATAATATCCGCGATTCCAAAGACGATGATTTTACCGTAGCCCGCATTGATACAGCCATTACCACCCTAGGGGCCATCACCAATGTTCTTAAATTCTTTCTAGCTTCCATTGCCGCCATTTCGTTGATTATTGGAGGAATAGGCATTATGAACATCATGCTTATTTCCGTTACGGAAAGAATTAGAGAAATCGGACTAAGAAAAGCCTTGGGAGCTAAACCAAAAAGCATCCGAAATCAATTCTTACTTGAAGCCATGATTGTTACTATTATTGGCGGCATAATTGGCATTACTTTTGGCTCACTAGTAGCAACCCTAGTCGCTTTTTTAGCTCAAAAAATGGGCTATCAGTGGGATCTAATTATTTCCCCTAACTCCATTATTTTATCCTTAATGATGTCCTGCCTAATTGGAATTGGATTTGGTTATTATCCAGCAAAAAAAGCCGCGAACCTAAATCCAATCAATGCCCTGAGGCACGAATAGAATATAAATCTATGAATTCCCTACTTCTTTATTTCAAAGCCGCCTTCCGAGCTTTAAAGGCCAATCTCGGCCGAAGCCTTTTAACCACCCTAGGAATTATCATCGGTATTGTTACCGTCATAATGGTTTTTTCCCTAGGTAAAGCCACCCAAAACGTAATTACCTCCGAGCTCGAAGGCTATGGATCCAATCTTATAGTTGTGGAAACTAAAATCCCGGGATTTTCGGATACCAATCCGGGAATGGCCACTGCCATGGTTGAAGGAATTACAGTAACCACCCTTAAAGAATCGGACATGGAAGAAGTGTTAAAAATCCCCAATATTATCAATGGTTATGCCGGAATTGTTGGCCTAGAACGGGTAATTTCTCTTTATGAAGATCAAAAATACATGATTCAAGCCAGTAACGCAGCCTTTATTGATATTGACCAAAGTGAAGTAATTGTAGGACGTTTTTACTCAGAAGCAGAAAATAAAAGTTTAGCTCGGGTAGCGGTCATTGGCGATACCGTGGCCAAAGAATTATTCCCCAATGTCGATCCGCTTAATCAATCCATCAGGATTAAAGGAATTAATTTTAAAATTATCGGAGTTATGAAACCCCTGGGTATTGTTTTTTTCCAAAACATGGATGATCAGGTTTATTTACCGCTGAAAACCATGCAAAAACTCATCATGGGAATTAATCATATCCCCTATTTTATGGTGCAAATTGAAGATGAAACCCAAGCTCTTTTTCTCAAAGATGAAATTATTCAACTCTTAGATCAACGCCATAGCATCAAAAACCCTGATCGTCGCGATTTTCGAGTCACCACCATGGGAGAAGCAATGGATCTTTTAAACATAGTAACCGGCGCCCTTCAAATTTTACTTCTGGTTTTAGCTGCCATTGCCCTCTTGGTTGGTGGCATTGGTGTAATGAATGTTATGTTTGTTGTAGTCACGGAAAGAACACGCGAAATCGGGTTACGCAAAGCAATAGGCGCCCCACCACGAGCTATCTTGCTGCAATTCTTAACTGAAGCAATTACCATCACGGTGGTCGGGGGAATAATTGGCATTATAGCTGGCTTATTAGCGGTTTACGGATCCATTTCCCTAGCGCAATATTTTGGAGTTAAAATTGACTTCTTTATCCCCTATAAAGGCATTGTGATTGCCATTAGTGCCGCTCTCCTTGAAGGATTATTATTTGGGGTATATCCAGCAAAAAAAGCCGCTTCCCTTAACCCCATTGAATCCTTGCGGTATGAATAACGATATTTTTGTGATAAAATAAAAAAATTAACAATAAATAATTCTTAAATTTTAAGAAAATTTGCTACAATTAAAATATGCGTGAAATAATTATCATTTTAAGTTCCCTGATATTCATAATCCTAGCACTGCTAATTCTTTGGTGGATTATCCGCGTAAGGATGAATTACCGCCAATGTATGAGCATGGTCTTTCTAAAACTCCAAATTCCACGCAAAGAATCCAAAGAAGAAAAAGAAAAAGAATTTGAAAAATATTCCTCCTCAAAAGATTTCAAAGAAGTCATTGGCGTTATGAAGCACTTTTTTGAATCGGTGTATAGCGCCCATAGTCCCGGCATCATCGCTTATATAAAAGGACAACCAATTATGAGCCTCGAAATAGTTGCTCAAAATAATTTGATTGATTTTTACATTGTGGTTCCCAGAGAATTAGCCAAAGTTACCGAAAAACAAATCACTTCCTATTACCCTGATATCTATGTCGAATATATTTCTAATTACAATATTTTTACTGAAAATAGCGCTGTGGAGGGATGTTATTTCAGACATCTCAAACATTACAAATTCCCCTTCAAAACCTATCAACATCTTAATAGTGACCCCCTTAATGCCCTAACAAATGTTTTCTCCAAATTGGAAAAAGATGAAGCCGCGGCTCTGCAAATTATAATTCGTCCCCGCCAAGACGGCTGGCAAAAAAAGGGCAGAGCAGTTGCCAAGGAAATTTTACTAAGTAAGCAAAAGTCCATTCTGGCCCTTATAAATCCTCTAACCTGGCTAGGAGCCCTAATTAATATCTTTTTCCGCGGTCCAACCGAAGAATACATTGGTTACGACAAGGATAAACAAAATTACAGTGAACGCACCACTCCCCTTACTGATGAACAAGTTAAAGCCATTGAAGAAAAAAATACCCAAATAGGATTTACCAGTGTAATTCGTCTTTTGGTAAGTTCTCCCAACGCTTACCAGGCTAAACAGCAACTCATCAGCATTCGTTCGGCTTTTGCCCAATACGCCTCAACAGATAATAATGCCCTTCTTTACACCCGCTATCATTCCAGTAAAGCAATTGCGATAAATTATATTTATCGTTCCCTTAAACGCAATTGGACACAAAGGCTACTTCATTTAATCAACGGCCCTCTAATTTTGTCTTCCGAAGAATTGGCCTCACTCTATCACATACCAGATATTCGCTATAATCTGGCTCCTAATATTCGCTGGCAAAATTTCAAAGTTGCACCTCCTCCAGATAATTTACCAAAGGAAGGATTATTATTGGGCGAAAACTTTTACAGAGGAGAAAAAAGAGAAATCAGACTAAAAAACGAAGATCGCTTCCGTCATTTCTATGTTATTGGACAAACTGGTACCGGTAAATCTTCCATTTTACAGGTCATGATTCGCCAAGATTTATGCGAAGGAAAAGGCCTCTGTATTATTGACCCACACGGATCCTTGATCGAAGATATTTTGCCATTTATTCCAAGAGAAAGAGCAGATGATGTTATTTATTTTAACCCCGGCGACTTGGAAAGGCCTCTTGGCCTTAACTTACTAGAAGCGGATTCTGATGAAGAAAAAGATTGGGTAGCTTCCGAGGCCATGAATATTATGATCAAACTTTTTGATGAAGAAGTATTCGGCCCCCGCATTCAAGATTATTTTCGTAACGGCTGCCTAACCCTGATGGCTAGTCCTGAAGGCGGCGCCCTAACTGATATGGTACGTTTGTTTACCGATGATGATTACCAAAAAGAACGCGTCAAACATGTCACTAACCCCATTGTAAAATCATTTTGGGATCACCAAATGGCTAAGACTGGCGCCCGGGAAAAACAAGAGATGATCCCTTATTTCGCAGCTAAATTCGGTCAATTTGTCACTAATGGCATGATGCGCAACATTATTGGCCAAACTCATTCTGCGTTTGATTTCACAGATGTCATGAATAATCAAAAAATTCTCCTTATGAATCTATCCAAAGGAGAAACCGGTGAAATTAATTCCAAATTATTAGGTTTAATTACCGTGGCTCGCTTGCAAATGTCGGCCATGCGACGCCAAAAAATGGGTAAAGAGGAACGCAAAGATTTCTTCCTCTATATCGATGAATTTCAAAATTACGTTACCGAAAGTATTGAATCCATCCTTTCCGAAGCAAGAAAATATCGCCTTGGATTAACCATCGCTCATCAGTACCTCGCCCAACTTGAAAACTCAGCCCAAAAAAAAGGCGCTAAACAAGTTTCCCTTAAAGATGCAGTTTTTGGTAACGTAGGCACAATTATGAGCTACAAAATTGGGGCTCAAGACGCGGAATTTATGGCCAAAGAAATGGCGCCGGTCTTTTCCGAACAAGACTTGGTCAACATGGATAAATACAAAGGCGTAATTAAACTTTCCATCGATACCCAACCCAGTCGCCCATTTAGTATTATCCCCACCAACCCTTATCTTGAAAAGGGTGACAAGGAAGCAGCCGAAGCCTTTAGACAACTCTCACGATTGCGTTACGGCCGAGATCGCGAATTTATTGAACGGGAAATTTTCAGAAGATTAGGAGCGATCTAAAAAACTATTGACTAAACTCATTTTTATTATTATGATAAAATTCTTCTGATTATTTTTTGACTTTAAAATGAGCTCATTATCAAAAAATCCCTCTCACCTTCAATTGTTGTCCTCGCCTGAGGATCTACAACCATCAACGCTTTCGAGATTGACTACATTTTTATCTCGTTTAGCGTTAGCATCCTTAGCCATATTGGAGTTAGGCGTAATAATAGAAGGCCTTAGAGATGACATTCAAAGAACAGGCCAGCCCATCGCACTAAAAGACTCAAACATTCCCGCAGATAAAAAACGAAAAATAGAGGCCGTAGGGAAAGAATTTAATCTACAATGCGGACCAGGTGCAACCACAGGAAAATTATTAGCAATAAAAGACGACGCAAATTCAATAGCAGGGCAATATGGCTATGTTATAAATAATCAATGGTTATGCGGTTCAGATAAATACAGTCGACAATATAACGCCACCACAGGTATAACAACTGACGGTGAACCAGCAAATTACATAACCTATCTAACCTCTGGGACTGGGACAGATGAAATAATTTTAATTCCCCGCCCCAGATCACCTGAAGAACATCTCGCAGAAATACAAAAAAATCTGGCAACTCTGTTAACGATTATTTTCGGAGAAGAGAAGCAACCCCCCGAAGCCACGGCTCAACAATAGTTACACCTTACAGAATTGAAGTATTTTTTATAAAATAGTTTTACTTTTAATCTACTCCTAACTCATAGCCATAAAAGGAATTTTTTGCTATACTATTTAGATTTTTCAAAACAAAAATCACCCTAAAAATAAAAACTAAAAAAAATGACCTGTTCTTCTCTTAAATTAACGCCTTTTAATTTTCTCTTTTTTATCAGCCTGATTCTAGTCCTAATGCCTCCATTGGCACAAGAAGCTAAAGCCCAAGACACCCTTTTCCCATATAGTACCAGTTTCGTCATTTCCGCCTATTATTCTCCTTGTGAAGGTCAAAGCCATTATGTTACCGGCTCATACGAAAGTGATATTCGCCTTAACGGAAGTGGAGTGCACGGTGCCGACGGCACCTCGGTTTATCCGGGCATGATCGCGGCTCCCAAAATTTATCCCTTTGGCACCAAACTAAGCATTCCCGGAATCGGCATTGTCGCGGTTCACGATCGCGGCGGAGCCATTGTACAAGCCGGTGTGCGAGGCCATCTTTATGATCGCCTGGATGTCTGGATGGGCTATTGCGACCCTGGCCTAAGCCGCGCTTTAAATTGGGGCGTACGCACCGTCAATAATGTTCTGGTTTACGGAGTAGATGACAGTATTACCGAATCAGTTTACTTGGAAGGATTTTCCTTTTCCGAAGCCGTAGTTAAAAACATTATCTTTGCTCCTCAATTATTTCCCCAAGATATTTGGTATTTAAGTACCAGCGACGATGTAAAACGCCTTCAACAAACCTTAACTGATCTCAATTATTATCACGGAACAATTTCTGGATTCTATGGAGACGAAACTAAAGATGCAGTCTACCAATTTCAAAAAGATCAAAATATAATTGATTCCCCAGATGATTGGGGCGCCGGACATACCGGCACAAACACTAGAAAAGCACTTGATTTAGCCGTAGCCAAATTAAAAGAAACCCAAGAACAAAATAACCAAAAAGAAGAACAAATTACCCCAAATCATCTAGATAAATATCCAGATTTACCACAAGCAAAAGCCATTTTTTCTGAATCTTTACAACGTGGTTCCAGAGGTGAGATTGTTAAGAAATTACAGGAAGAATTAGCTTCTTTAGGATTTTTACGAATTGATCCACAATCCTATGGTTATTTCGGCGAAATTACCGAACACGCAATTTTTAAATTCCAACAAAAAATGGGTATTATCACAAACAAAGAAAGCGCCGGAGCCGGCCAAATGGGGCCACAAACCTTAGCAAGGCTAAATGAAGTGATAAATGCTCGCACCACTCAAATGAATCTAATTGCCCTACACCGTGACGAACAACAATCATCACCTTCCTCCGCAATCGCTCAAAATGTTTTTTTTACTAGAGAATTAGCACCTGGAGACCGTGGTGAAGACGTCAAAGCTCTCCAAGAATTATTAAAGAAACTGGGGTTTTTCAAGGGCGCTTTTTTAACTCCCTTTTACGGCGAGCAAACTAAAAATGCTGTAGCCGCCTTCCAAAAAGCTAACCAGTTAATTTCTAAATCAACGAATGCCGGTATTGGCTATGTCAAGGATGAAACCAAAAATCTCCTCAATAGCCTAATTTAAAAAAGCACTAAACTATCCTTACTAGTTATCGCCACTCTTAAATACAATTTTCCCCTTAAGCTGCTCGGGCTCAAAGTCCAAAAACTTGAAAATTTCCTTCTCCAAATTAAAAATTTTTACATGCAATCTACGATCCTCATCTGTAAAATCTTGATTTGGTAAATGTCTCTTCCTCCCTTCGACTAGCCGATTATACAAAGAAACAATCTGACTATGTGCCACTCGTTTATCGGCATAATAAAGCAATTTTTCCTCCCAACTCCAATTTTTTACCCCCCTCTTAATCGCTAAATATTGATGTTTTTGTACAATACCAGCTAAAACCGGTTCCTTAAGCTTACGCAAAATCTCCGCTGCCACATCCGCATGATGTCTCCCCCCGTATTTTAGCCGCAACTCTTTCCAAATCAAATAATCCTCAGTTGTTCCCAAATTTTCAGGTATTTCTTTAAAATCAACTACCCGCACCACATCATGAATTAAACCAGCAATCCAAACAAAATTAGGCAAAACCTTCACTCCTTTTTTCTTCAATTTTAAAGCTAAAAAACGAGCTACCATCGCTACTAAAAAAGAATGCTCCCTGACATGAACCGGAGTATGATATTTCTTTAATAAAGTAAAAGCTCGCTGCTCATTCATGGTAAAAATTTAAATTCCAATTTTCTCTCTTGGTTTTTTCCGCTAATAAAACGGACGTCTAATCTATTTTCAGGAAGATAAGAAAAAATACGATCCGCCCACTCCACTACCAAAAGATCGTTATCACGACCTAACAATTCATTCCACCAATCCCAATCAAAAGAACCAAGCTCTTCCTGCCGATAAAAATCAAAATGATATAAAATCCGAACCTTAGTTTGATACTCAAATAAATGCGTAAAAGTTGGACTTTTAATAAGGCCAGCTTCAATCCCCAAAGCTTCCCCAATCCCTTTTACAAAACAAGTTTTCCCACTCCCCAATGATCCATATAGACAAATCACCTTTAATTCAGGAAAATCTCTTAATAATTGCGTGCCTAAAAATCTAGTTTCATCTGGAGAATTAGAAGTCCATTCCATAGAAGTATTTTACGCCTTCATCCTTGATTTTTAAAGGAGTAATTGCTATAATATGGGGATTTTAAAAAAAAGGGAAAAAAAACATAAACAAAAAAAATATGGCCAAAAATCGCCATTCTCAATCCGAACTTTTGTGGAAGAACCACCGCAAAGGCTGGATTTTAACGTTGACACTTCTACTAGCCGCCACTTTTTTGGTAGGAGAAAATGCTAATTATCTTAAACTCAGCCTTCTCACTATTCCAGAGCATGCCCCATTTGACGGAACTGTTTACCCTATCCAAGAAGTCCCCAATTGGCTAACTCTTAACAAAGACAACGATGAGGTCACTTACCCTGAATTAACACCAGACCAACTTGTTTCGGCACCAACCTACGATCCAGCCATTTTAGCCATTCCAAATGAAAATTTAACATGGGGAAACCCCAAAGACGATGCAACCAGACAAATGAAACTCACCTACGCAGTACCCTATG
This sequence comes from Candidatus Peregrinibacteria bacterium GW2011_GWF2_39_17, assembly GCA_000993615.1. Classification (GTDB taxonomy): domain Bacteria; phylum Patescibacteriota; class Gracilibacteria; order UBA1369; family UBA12473; genus UBA12473. The sequence goes on from LBWM01000005.1 coordinate 29,771, forward strand.
CCGGCAGTTATCGGTCTAATGGGATTGAAGGAGATGGCAGCCATCCCGCTGTTGATATTCGGGTCCCAGGAGGGACTCCAGTGTATGCAATTGCCAATGGGGTGGTAGATAGAGTAACGCATTCCAGCAGCGGATTTGGAAATTTAATTGTCATTAAACACACTAATGTTCCTTCCCTGGAAAATTCCAGTATAAAAGAAACTATTTATTCAGGCTACGCCCATCTAGAAACTATTTTAGTCACCGAAGGAGAAGTAATAACCAAAAATCAAATAATTGGTTCTGTCGGAGAAACTGGGACCGCAACCACTCACCATCTTCATTTCCAAATTGATAATGACCAAGCACCATGGCATCTTTATTGGCCATTTACCTCTACGGAAAGCAATAACGTTGGTGGATTTTTCGAAGCCATTAATCAAGGCGTGGGAAGAGAAAATGTTACTGCCTACACCTTAAGTCCCCTAAAATATGTTCAAACCTATCTTAATTATCAGGGATCTTTATTGCCAGAAACTACTCCTGCTACAAATGTAAATCCAAATTTCGTTCCTACTTCAGAAACAGATCAGACAACAACCAATAATCAAGAAATCTCAACTTCAGATTTAGAAACAACAGAACCAAAAGTATATATAGCGCCGTTTAGCAACATCGAAGTAGAATATCAAACCCTAATGACGCAAAAATCTGAACAAATATTAAAAATTAGCCTACTGGATGAAAACAACAAAATCGTCACCAACCCATCCTATAATGCCCCAATTAAAATAACTGTAAGTAATCCTGAAATTATCCAAATTACCCAAAAAGAACTCCCCAGCTATCGTTTTGTATCAGGGCCTACTGAAATCGACGCCGAATCCAACCTAAAGGAAGGTTCCAGCGAAATTACCATAACTTTTTTAGGCAAAGAATTTGCCCGTTTCTCAATTCAAGTTAGTACTAACACAGAAGGCAGCAATAAATTAGTTGCCGGAGGAAAAAATGAAAATGAGGTTTTACCCGTTTTTACTGATCTAAAAAAAGACAACCCCTATTATCAAGCCATTACCACTCTTCAAAAACAAAAAGTAGTCCAAGGCTATCCAGACGGAACATTCCAAGCAAATAAAGCGGTTTCACGGGTAGAAGCATTAAAAGTTATTTTAGCAATCTCTGGTGATACCATCATTTCAGGCACAGAAATCAATTTCAAAGATACCAAAAACGATCAATGGTATTCCGACTATTTAGCCACAGCACAAATGCTTGGCATTGTCCAAGGTTATCCGGACGGGACTTTTAAACCAGACCAAGAAGTTAACCGCGTAGAATTCATTAAAATGCTTACCAAGGCTCTCAAAATCGACGTAGATCCAGTAGTTATCGACAATCCTTACCTAGACATTAACCGCCTAGAATGGTATGCGCCTTATGCTCAATTTGTTAAAGAAACCAATATTTCACCCTGGAATACAAACCTCGCACCAAGTACAGCCATGTCTCGCGGAGAAGTAGCCGAAATGCTTTATCGAATTTTGGTACTAGAAGAAAAAAATGCCACTGTTTATACTTCTGACTTAACAATATAGAACTACAAAACAAGATGATAGATGGTACCCCCGACAGGATTCGAACCTGTGACCTACGGCTTAGAAGGCCGTCGCTCTATCCATCTGAGCTACGAGGGCATAATTGCAATTAGCACCTTAAATGACGCAGAGAGTATAGCAAAACTAAACAAACTATAAAAAACAATTTACCCATTATCCCTGAATCCAATGGTAGTAAAGCGCGATCTCGACCATAAAAGCCATGGCATTATTAAGCATATGAAAAGCGATAGAAGTCCATAAAGAACCAGATTTTTCAAATAACCAATTTAAAACTAAACCCAAAATAAAAATCGGAATCAAAACCTGAAATTCAAAATGAAATAAAGAAAAAAGCAAAGAGGCAAAAATACTCCCCCAAAAAACATTAAAATATTTTTTAAAAAACTGATAAACATATCCCCTAAAAAATACCTCCTCAACCAAAGGAGCTAAAATCACAATAATCAACCCTCCAATCAAAAAACCAAAAATTGAATCACCAAATAAAGGAATATGAGAGGCTTGCTGCCCATATCCTGGTATTTGCAAATCATAACTCAGTATAATTTGGACAAAAATCGAACTAACAAGATAATAAAATAAAAACCCTTGAGCTACCCGCAACAAAATTGTCCTTACCTTAATTTTAACCAACCCAAAATCACCCAGATTATTTTTGTACTTAAAAAAAGTAAACACCGCTAACGAACCACCTAGAACCAATGTTTGCAAAAAATATAAAATAACAGTCAAAGCAGCCTCACTAAGCTTAGAAAAAATCCCATTTTCTCTAACTAAAAAATTGGCAATTATCATTAAAAAAATTATCCCGACCAAATCTAGCGAAAAAACGCCCAAAAAATCACGCCAAGTCCACCTCGGAACATTAATCCTAACAGATTTATTGACCATTTCAAGTGGTGATTTTTAAAAAAATAGATTATGTTTTAAATAAATTCAAAATGCTTCAACCTAAACAATTCAAATTTTACGGTGAAAATCAAAAAACTCCAAATATCTTCTCCTAAAACCATAACTATCTATTAATCCTGAGATCGCATGGCTATTCACTCTACGAAAAAATTAGCTAAACCTCCATCCAGAACCATTTCCAGTGAATCTCTTGACCAGACCTTAGAAAATAATGACACTACCCTACGACCTAAATCCTTAGAAGATTACATTGGGCAGCAAGAAATCAAAAAAAACTTGGCCGTTTTTATGCAAGCTTCGAAAAACAGATCTGAACCCCTTGAGCATGTCCTGCTGCATGGCTCCCCGGGTCTAGGAAAAACCACCCTAGCGAACATCATTGCCAATGAAATGAAAACCAATATCAGAATCACTTCTGGACCCATTATGGAACGACAAGGCGATATTGCCGCCCTAATCACCAATTTGGAACCTGGCGACATTCTTTTTATCGATGAAATCCATCGCCTTAAACCAATTATTGAAGAAACTCTTTATAGCGTTATGGAAGATTTTGCCCTTGATATTATCCTGGGAAAAGGTCCTTCGGCTAAATCCATAAGACTCAACTTACCCAAATTTACACTTATCGGCGCCACCACCAAATTAAGCCTTATCTCTTCGCCTTTAAGAGATCGATTTGGCCATACCTTTAGACTCGATTTTTATCAACAAAACGAAATGGAAAAAATCATTGAACGCTCCGCTAAATTATTAGAAATATCCATTGAAAAAGAAGCGGTCAAAAAATTAGCCTATTCTTCAAGACAAACTCCTCGCATTGCCAATCGCCTCCTAAGAAGGATGCGTGATTTTGCTAGTGTCGAAGGGCTAAATCACCTTAATCTAAGTTTAATCGAAAAAGGACTTACTCACCTGGGAATCGATGAACAAGGACTAGACGGCACAGACCGTACTATCCTCCGTCTCATTATTGAAAATTTCCGGGGTGGGCCAGTCGGATTAAGTACTTTATCCGCCGCAACCCACGAAGAAGGCCAAACTCTAGAAGATATTTATGAACCTTTTCTCCTTCAAAAAGGATTTCTAGAACGTACTCCCCGCGGCCGAATGGTAACCCAAAAAGGCTATCACCACCTCGGCCTAATTCCCCCACCGCAAGATAAAACCCAATCCTTACTTTTTTAAAAATTGCTTTTAAATTTAACCCTATCCCATGAACTCAAAAAAAAATTCCTACCTTTTATTCCTAGGCTTAAGCCTAATTTTTCTTACCTTTTCAGGTGGCTGCTTTAATTCTAATTCAGACCAAACTTCAGACACAACCCAAACTCTGGAATATAAAGATTACAAAGGAACTATTCAATCATTAGGAACTGTAAAATTTGACGAAAAAGCAACTCACCTTCTTCGACTTGAAAATCAAGACATAATTTATATTTACAGCACCAATTATAACCTTTCCGACCCCCTTTACCTTAACCAATTTGTAGAAGCAAAAGGCTTCATTTATCAAAGCACCACTGCCAACAAAAAAGACCTAATGAGAATCGATTATCTTACTGTTTTATCTCCTAAAACCGAATCCGCAGAATCAATAATTGAGCATCTATACACCAATAACTCAATGGGATTTGCTTTAATGACTAATTCAAATTGGACAGTAGAAGAGACCGTTAATCTAGTTACTTTCAAGTCTCCTACGGAAACCCTTGATTCCGGCATACCTTCGAACCCTGACACTATTCAAATAACCACCATGGATAATATCCAAAGCTTACCACTAGAAGATTGGTACACACAATATATAAAACCAACCGAAAATACTCCTTCCCCCTCCTTAAGCGCCATTGGTTCAGAAAAAATACCAGCCCTCAAAGTAATGACTTCTTCCTCAACTATTTTTTATATTGAAGATGAAACAAAGGTTTTTATTGTTACCTATGCCAATAATCTTCCTAACAAACAACTTGAATATAGCAATTTATTTGCAGAAATAATCTACTCCTTTGATCTTCTTAGCAACGGCCTAAACGAATTTTCCAAAAGCCTCGAAAATTCTTCAATTGCAACTGGTTCTCCAACAAGCTCTCCGGATACAAAACAATCAACTGAAACCACAACAAAAAACTTAAATGGAACTGAATACCAGACCATTATTACCGAAATTTCCAAATCACTCCCTACCCTAATTCCTAACTCCGAACAAATCACAGTTGAAACCTATGAATTTGTGGAACCGAATTATATTTATCTTATTTATCAGCAAATTGATTCCGGAGAAAAAGAAAAAATCCTCCTTAATCGCCTCTCAGCCGACAACTACCAACTTTTAGCTCAATTCAAAGAAGGGACTACAACGGATTTCGAACTAATCCAAGGAACTGACGAAGCCAAGGGAAAAGAAAAAACAGTCATCACTGCGGCCAGCGGTTCAATTATGACTGTGCAGGAAGGATATCGCTGGATGGAAAGTACCACCTATCAATTTCAAGTCCAATATCCTGCAAACTGGTACTATACCCGTGCAGGAAACATATTTTATTTCAGCACACAACCAGCCACCAGCACCAATTCCCTAGTTTCTTTAAGCATTATTGATCAATCCCTTAACACAAGCTCAGAAGAGACCAAGGATACTCTTTTTATTTACAACCACCCAAAAGATAATCAAACTTCCTTCCGTGTTGAAGGTGATATTCAATATCAAGAAATCATCCAAACAATCGGAAAAAGTCTCACCCCACTTTCGAATTAACTCTAATTTTTATTGACTTTCCCTATTGGCACTCTATAATAATGAGTGCTAATAATCTTGCGCCCAAAATTATTAATTAAACCCTTAAGTTTAACTTTCGCAACTCCTAAATCATACTAAAACCATTAATGTTATGTTATACTGATTTGATCCCGGATTTAAGATTATAATTTACTACTTTATAACCCTTCCTTTCAATGCCCACACCCGAAGATAAAAGCAACAATAACCAATTCGAAAAATTTACCAAAGAAGCAAAACAAGCTCTGATTGTAGCTCAAGAAGTAGCAAAAAAAAACAATACAAATTATGTTGGCACCGAACACATTCTGATTGGTATTTTAAGTCAACCAAATTCACTAGGTGCAGCTATTTTGGTTAATTTTGGAGTAGCCCTAGATAACGTCAATTTAGTCCTAAAAACAGTTGGTCGCACAAGCGCAGGACCTAAATCAGTAGATTCCCCGGCTGGCAACCTAAGTGGGTTTGCCAAAAAAGTAATCGAAGATGCAGCCAAATGCGCCCAATCCAATAATCACATGTTTGTAGGAACAGAACATCTACTCCATGCCTTAGTTAGCCAAGAAAATACAGCAGCTACCGTCATTTTAGAAAACATGAAAGTTCGCCCCAGAGAAATCCAAAAAGAAATAGAAAATGCCTTTGAAACTCTTAATCGAGGACAAAAGCCTTACCAATCGCCAGCTACGCCAGAAGGCCTACCATCTACCCATCCCCTTGAGTTTTTCTTAAGTGGATTGCAAGGAGTCATTGCCGGATCCGAAAAAGAATCTTACACCAAACCTAAAACAGGCCAAAAACAATCAAAAACACCAGCCCTCGACTATTTCACAGAAGATTTAGTAACTAAATATCGTAAAGAAAAAAATGATCCGATTATCGGACGCGAAAAAGAAATTGAACGCACCATCAGCATTTTACAACGAAAAACCAAAAATAATCCGGTTTTAATTGGCGAGCCAGGGGTTGGAAAAACTGCAGTGGTAGAAGGATTAGCCCAAGCAATCGTCCAAGAAAACGTTCCCCAAGGAATGCTAGATAAACGCATTTTATCTCTTTCCATGGCATCGGTAGTAGCCGGAACAAAATATCGAGGTGAATTTGAAGAACGATTAAAACAAATTATTGATGAAGCAAAAACCCAAGATAACGTCATCCTTTTTATTGATGAACTCCACACTGTAGTTGGAGCAGGCTCAGCAGAAGGAAGTCTGGATGCAGCCAATATTCTTAAGCCAGCCCTTTCAAAAGGGGCTATCCGTGTTATTGGAGCCACAACCACTAGCGAATATCGAAAACACGTCGAAACCGACAGTGCCTTGGAACGCCGATTCCAACCAGTCATGGTCGATGAACCAAGCGAAGAACAAACCCTCCAAATTTTAAAAGGGATCAAAAGTTCATTTGAAGATCACCATAACCTCACCATTTTAGAAGACGCCCTACATGCCGCCATTAGATATTCCAAACGCTATGTCCACGATCGATATTTGCCAGACAAGGCGATTGATCTTATTGACGAAGCCGCTTCCTTAAAAGGAATGAAAGTCAAACAAGATCGAGAAGATGTCATTGCACTCCAAAAAGAACTCAATAAAATCGTCCAACAAAAAGAAGAAGCCGTAGGAAAACAAGACTATGAAAATGCCGCTACCATGCGCACCCAAGAATTAGAACTTATCAAAAAAATCGACGAAGCCCGCCGCGTTAAAATACCCAAAGAACTAAGAGAAAAAATCAATGAAGAAGATATTGCGAATGTTCTAGCTAAAAGCACTGGCATACCAATCAATAAACTCATGAAAGATGACATTGAAAGACTAAAAAACCTTGAATCCCTTCTTAAAAAACGTATCGTGGGTCAGACCGAAGCCATTGAGGCTGTTTCCAAAGCTATCCGCCGCTCCAGAGTAGGTGTAGGGCACCATAATCGCCCCATTGCTTCTTTTATTTTTATGGGCCCCACCGGCGTTGGAAAAACCGAGTTAGTCAAAGCCTTAACCGAAGAAATTTATAATGACCCAAACGCTCTTATCAAGATAGATATGAGCGAATTTATGGAAAGACACAATACTTCTCGCCTGGTAGGAACAACCGCAGGCTATGTGGGGTATGAAGAAGGTGGACAACTCACAGAAGTAGTTCGTCGTAAGCCATATTCGGTAATTCTCTTTGACGAAATTGAGAAGGCTCATTCCGACGTTTTTAATCTTCTACTGCAAATACTCGACGAAGGTTCCTTAACTGATGGGAAGGGACGAAAAGTGGATTTTAAAAACACCATTATTGTTATGACTTCAAACATCGGCTCGGCCCAATTAACTGAATCAGCTGGGCCTGTCGGTTTTAACCTCAACACCAATGAACTCAAACGAGCCGAAGAATCATTTAACGCCAAACGAGATGATATTTTAAAAGAATTAAAAGATCATTTTCGCCCAGAATTTCTAAATCGAATTGATAAAGTCATTGTTTTCAATCCACTCACTCATGAAAACATCAAACAAATTGTACAACTGTTAATTAATGAACTCGAAGAGAGACTAACGGAAAAATCAATTCGCTTAAAATTATCCCCAAGTGCCTTAGATCTTTTAGCTAAAAAATCCTTTGATCCAGATTACGGAGCCAGACCGGCCAGAAGAATTATTCAAGACCAAATTGAAGATATTTTAGCCCAAAAAATTCTTGAAGGGGAATTTCAAGAAGGAGATGAAGTCAAGATTATTAAGCAAGGACAAAGTATTATTCTCAAGAAATAGGCCATTGATTTGACAATCATAAGCTTTTTTCCCTATAATCGGCGCGATCTTAATCATGTTCTATAGAGTAAAATCCATGATCAAGATCGTTATTATTCTTTTTGATTTTACTCACCTTAAGCTTATGGCTGATCAAACTGTCTCTATGGAGACCCTGCTCAAGAATTCTCCTCCGATGATTATTCCAACCCCAGGAGAAATCATTGAAGGAAGCATCATCGATCTTTCGAAAAATCGCATTTTAGTAGATATTGAAGGCGTAAATATCGGCGTGATCTCTGGTAGAGAAGCTCGCGACAGCACGGAAACTTCAAAAACGCTCCAAATTGGAGATAAAGTCCATGTATGTGTTTTAGAATCTGAAAATGAAGAGGGCTTTGTCGTGCTTTCTCTAAGAAAAGCAAGCCAAGAACGCGCCTGGAAAAAATTCATGGAAGCCTATGAAAAAGGCGAAACTATTTCCGTTAAACCAAATGAAGCCAATAAGGGGGGGTTATTACTTGAAGTAGATGGGATTAAAGGATTTATACCAGTTTCCCAACTTGCACCCATGCACTACCCGAGAGTTAACGGCGCAGATGCGAATTTAATTCTGGAAAAACTCCGCAAACTAATTAGCCTAAATCTTTCTGTAAAAATTATCAATATTGATAAAGATAATGGAAAATTGATTTTATCAGAGCGAGCCGCCTTTGAAAAAGAACGCCGTAGCGCCCTCAAAACCTTAAAAGTCAATGATGTAGTTGATGGAAAAATTAGCGGCGTAGTTAAATTCGGTATTTTTGTGGCTTTTGAAGGATTAGAAGGCTTAGTCCATATTTCAGAAATTGCTTGGGGACATGTTAAAAACCCGCTCAGCTTCGGCCGAGTAGGCGATCCGGTTAAAGTACAAATTATTGGGATAGATGGCGAAAAAATCTCACTTAGTATGAAACGACTAACCCCTGACCCTTGGGCTGAAATTGCCAAAAACTTCAAAATTGGCAGCATAGTTAAAGGAGAAATAAACCGCCTAGCTCCTTTCGGGGCATTTATGAAACTAAGCGATGATATCAATGGTTTAATTCACCTTTCCGAGCTAATTCCTGGCGATAACGGACCGATCAAAGATCCAGCCGAAGTCTTAACAGTTGGGCAAATTGTCGAGGCAAAGGTCATTGACTTAAATCTCGAAGAACACCGCATTGGCTTAAGCATCAAAGCGCTCACTAACAAAGAAGAAAAGGAAGAAGCGAAACTAAGCAAAAAAACCAAAGAAAAAGCAGAATCAGAACCTGAGATAGAATCAGAACCTAAATCAGCGCCGAAAAAGAAACCCAGTAAAAAAGGCCCTAAAAAAGATGATGAATCCTAAATGAGCCCCAAAACCTCAAAGCCTTTACGAACCTGCATAGGATGTTCTTCTAAACACCCCCAAAACGAGCTGATTCGTATCTTTTTCAACAAGGACCAAACGCTGGAAATCCAAAAACCCAGTGACAAAATAATTAATCATCAAAGGCAAGGGCGCAGTATTTATCTTTGCCCTAAAAAAATTTGTCTCCAAAAAGCCATTAATCGTAAACCCAAAAACGGCTTTAGTTATGCTCTCAAAAAACCTATCGACCCTTTGTCCCTAGAAAAAATAACCTCATTTGCGTTATAGTAAACCCAGTGTAGTACCCTCTTACCATCCTCAATGCAAACGATTTTTGATGAACTAAACCCCGAACAATATAAAGCCGTTACCCATCTAAATGGACCTCTTTTGATTATTGCTGGAGCTGGCACTGGAAAAACCAAAGTACTTACCCATCGTTTTATCCATCTTATAAATCAAGCCGCTCCAAGTAAAAAAAATTCCGTTGCTGAGAAAATCCTAGCTCTAACCTTTACCGAAAAAGCCGCCCTGGAAATGCAAGAAAGAATCGATGTTTTGCTCCCCTATGGTTATCCGGAACTATGGATTAAAACTTTTCACGGGTTCTCTGATCATATTTTAAGAGAAAGTGGCCTGGCAATTGGCTTAGACACTGCTTACAAAATTTTAACGCCCATTGAATTAAATATCTTCCTAAGAGAACATCTCTTTGCCTTTGAACTTAACCGCTATCGACCACTGGGAAATCCATCACGCTTCATTTCAGCCTTAGTAACTCATTTTGGCCACCTCCGTGACGAATTAATCTCGCCTAATCAATACTACCAATATGCTCAAAAATCTCTAAAGAATGCAATCACCGAAGAAGAAAAAGAAATTGCTGACTCATTAATGGAACTAGCCAAAGCTTATCTCCGTTACGACCAACTTTTATATCAAAAAGGAGTCATGGATTTTGCCAGTCTAAATTTCCTAACCATAAAACTTTTCCAAGAAAATTCCGCGATTTTGCATTCTTACCAAAATCGCTTTACCTACCTTATGGTCGATGAATTTCAAGATACCAATACGGCTCAACGAGTCCTAATTGAAAAAATCGCTGAACCACATCACAACATCATGGTCGTTGGCGATGACGATCAATGTATTTACAAGTGGAGAGGAGCTTCTTTAAGCAATATTCTCCACTTTGAGCAGCGCTTTATAAATTGCAAAAGAGTCGTGCTTACTCAAAATTATCGCTCAACTCAGCCAATCCTAGACCTAAGCTACGCTGTTATTCAAAATAATAATCCTAACCGCCTGGAAATAAAGGATCAAATTGATAAAAGACTACATTCCACAACTATAAACCAAAATGAACTACTGCCTTTAATAATTCATTTTGACCACTACCTTAAAGAAGCGCAATTTGTCATCGATACTATTAAAAATGAACTTACCAAGGGTACCTTAAACCCTAAAGACTTTGCGATTCTAGTCCGAGCTAGCGCCCATGCTATCCCCTTTATTGATGCCCTAAAAACTAATGACATTGCTTACGATTTTTCTGGTAATGAAGGTTTATTCAAAAGAGAAGAAATAAAAGATTTAATGGCCTTACTTAGAAGTATTGTTAATCCTAATGATGATATTGCCCTCTTTCGATTACTTTCACTAGATGTCTTTAATGAGGAAATAAGCAATCTCCTCGAATCACGTCATCAAGGAAAAAATAGATCAAGCTCTTTATTTTCCATCATTAAACAGCTTAACACTGTTCCTGATCTCTTTACTCCTCCTTCTAGTAAAATCAATCTCCAAAAAGCACTATCTTCCTTAAAAGAATTCCAAAAAATGGCTCAAAAATCGCCAACTAGTCAAATTTTAGGCAAATTCCTTAATGAATCAGGCTACCTTAATCAACTCACCTCTAATCCCTCGATAAAAAATACCGAAAAAATCCAAAATATTGCTCTATTTTCCCAAATTATTAAAACCTTTGAAGAAACGCACCTTGATCAACAAATCTCCGAATGTTTAGATTATCTCAATGCCAGATTCGAAATAGGAGATAATGCCCCCAGCCTGGAAGCCCCACTTGATAACGATACGGTGAAAGTTTTAACCATTCATGCGGCAAAAGGTCTTGAATTTAATACCGTATTTATCGTTAATCTTGTCCAAAACAGATTCCCGGCTATTAATCGCAAAGAAATATTTGAAATACCAACTGAACTCCTAACTCCAAATCTAAATGAAGATCAAACCCATTTCACAGAAGAAAGACGCCTATTTTACGTGGCTGCCACTCGCGCCAAAAAACAACTTTTTCTTACCTACAGTGATCAATACGAGGGGCCTAAGCGCTGGAAACCATCCTGCTTTATTCAGGAAGCTTTAAAATCCGACCAAGTAAAAAAAGAAGAATTCAATCCTTCAACTCAACCCCCTATCCCCCAAATCACCTTAACCACTTCCCTTAATCATTCCTTAAAAGAACCCAAAAACCCCACTAACTATCCCCTTTTAAACCTTAGCTATAGCCAAATTGATACTTTTCAAATCTGCCCTCTGAAATATAAATTTGCTTATCATTATCACCTCCCTGGTCCCTCTTTCCACGCCGCTAGTTTTGGATCTAGTATCCATAACACCCTCAACGAATTTTACAAACAACTAATCAAAGGAATTCAACCTTCCCTCAAACTTTTACAACACCTTTATCATAAGAATTGGATTCCGTTTGGTTATGAAAATCCAGCACACCAAAATGAACAAAAAATCCAAGGATTAAAAATGATTGAGCAATTTTTTCAAACTAACGATCCCGGTTGGATTATTCCTAGGTACCTAGAAAAATCATTTTGCTGGAAATCAACCTCAGGCCTAACCATCAAGGGAAGAATCGATCGAATTGATCCACTTACCGACGGCAATTTTGAAGTCATAGACTACAAAACAGGAAAATCCCAAGATGAAAAAACCCTCAAAAACAACCTGCAATTATCCATTTACGCTTTAGCCTGCCGAGATGTTCTTAAAATACCAGTAACCAAATTAACACTCTATTATCTAGCTGAAAACAAAAAAATCAGCACCTCCCGCACTCCCGAGCAACTAATTGATGCTGAACAAAATGTAGAAACGATCACAAACACAATCAAAAATTCATCCTTTGAAGCAACACCCTCCCCTTTTATCTGCCAATTCTGCGAATATCGTCTAATCTGCGACAAATCCGCAGTTTAAAATTATTCAGGCAAAGTAGTTTAAAAAAACCTCCCAAGAATAAGCCGAGGTAATTGCAAAACAATCATTCCAAATAAATGGAATGAAGGAAAAGAACTTCTAATTTCGCTAAGCGAAACTAAAAATCCAGGTCCCCCATAGCTTTTGCACCTAAAAGGAAAAACCTTTACAAATGCAAACACTACATCTTTTCCTTAAGCATCTTTCGACTTGCTAGCCCTCATCGAAAAACACATCTAAGGTCGGGAAAAACCACACAGGGCGCAGCCTTTCTCGAGCAAAAATCCCAAACTTACTCCTAGGGAGGGATTTACCACGGATACACCGGATTATTCCGGAGCAAATCTCTCCCTAAGTAAAACTAATTTTAAAAGGTCAAAAAGAATTTAAACATCTCAAACAAAATGAGATTATCTAATAATAACACTTTAAATTAGTGTAGTCAACAAAAAATCCTCAAAATTTCTATTTAGAAAATTCTCACCCCAAAACCCTAAAGTTAGAGCCCTTTCCTTTTCTTCTATCATTCGCTACACTTAAACCAAATTTTTACAATTCAAATTAGAATCACTATTTTAAAAAACAGCCAATAATTATGCCTCTTTCCATTATTCAATTTGCCAAAAAAGTCGGCATGACCAAAGAAGAATTGCGTGTTCGCAGTTCCTCCTTAGGTTTTAATATTGAAGCAGACGCTAAAGTTATCGAAGACGACCTGGCCGACTTGCTATACGAAGAATTTACAAACGAATTAAAAGACACAGCCGACGCTTATGACGAAATCATTGGAAAAGAACTTGAAAAAGAAATTATTAAAACTCAGCGCAAAAAAACAGCTGGTAAACCTCCATTAAAAGAAAAAAAGGCAAATGAAGCCCCTGCCCCAACTACATCACGAGACAAAAAAACCATAATTGAAATCCCAGATACTATTTCAGTCAAAGAATTTGCTGAAAAAACCGGACTTACTCCTGTTCAAGTCATTGGACAACTAATGCACAACGGAATTTTAGCTAATATCAATCAGCAAATCGACTACGAAACCGCCCACATTATTGCTCAAGAAATGAGCATTCAGATTAAAAGAAAACACACTGCAGCTGAAAGCGAGGATATTCTCAAGGGAGATATTGAAAAATTACTTAAGGAGGATGATCCTTCCCTCCTCGTTACTAGACCACCAGTAGTCAGTATTATGGGACACGTGGATCATGGAAAAACTCAACTACTAGACAGTATCCGAAATACCAATGTTATCGCCACCGAAGCAGGAGGAATTACTCAACACATTGGAGCCTATCAAATCAATAAAAAGGGTAAAATAATCACCTTTCTTGATACGCCTGGACATGAAGCCTTTACAGCCATGAGAGCCAGAGGTGCTAGGGCCACCGATATTGCTATCCTAGTTGTAGCCGCGGATGAAGGGGTTAAACCACAAACCATAGAAGCAATTAATCACGCTAAAGAAGCCAAAATCCCCATCATCGTGGCCCTTAATAAAATGGATAAACCAAATGCGAACCCTCAAAGAGTCATGGGTGAATTAAGTGAATACGGCCTTAATCCTGAAGAATGGGGAGGAGATACAATCATGGTTCCGGTCTCCGCTTTAAAAAATCAAGGCCTCGATAAATTATTAGAAATGATTTTAGTTGTTGCAGAGCTTAGCGACCTTAAAGCTAACCCCACTCGCCCAGCGGTCGGAACCGTAATCGAAGCCCATTTAGACACTAATTTAGGCCCTGTAGCCACTATTTTAATTAATGCTGGAACCCTAAAAATAATGGACTCAGTCATTGTCGGAGGGACCCACGGTAGAATTAAATTAATGAAAGACGCCAACAACAATCGACTCAATCAACTTAAACCTTCGGATGTGGCCCAAATAGCCGGCTTAAATAAAACACCACAAGCCGGTGATCTTCTTCAAGTGGTCAATAACGAACGTATTGCTCGTCAAAAAGCAGAAGAAATTTCCGGGCTTATTAAGGAAGGAGCTATCCAAAATATGGGCATGGGATTAAGTGAAATTGTAAACCAAATCCAAGAAGGAAAGCTTAAAACCGTTAAAGTCGTACTCAAAGCTGATACCAAAGGCTCTTTAGAGGCGATTAAAGAAAGTATCGCCAATGAATTAAAATCCGCCGAAGTAGCCGTAAAAATTATCCATTCCGGAGTTGGCAACATTACCGAATCAGATGTTATGATGGCCGCTGCTAGCCAAGGATTAGTTATTGGCTTTCATACCAATGTAACCCCACAAGTAGACCGCCTTTCCGAAAGATTAAGAACAGAAGTAGTAGTTTATAAAATAATTTATGAACTCCTGGATGATCTCAAAAAATTATTAATGGGCTTACTAGAACCAGAAATCGCCATTGTGGAATTAGGCAAAGCCAAAGTACTCAAAATATTCTACACTCAAAAAACAGAAATGGTCTTGGGCTGTAAAATCCTAGAAGGAAAAGCCAAAGCCAAAGCCAAAATACGAGTTGAACACCAAAAAGAAATCATTGGAGAAGGAATCCTAGAAAGCTTAAAAATCGTCAATGAAGAAGTAAAAGAAGTAGAAAAAGGAGGAGAATGCGGAATCCGTTTTAAGGGTAAACCTAAAATTGAAGAAGGAGATATCCTTCAATTTTATACCGAAGAGACTCGCCATAAAACTTTATGACCAAAATTCTTGTTACAGGAGGAGCTGGTTTTATCGGTTCCAACTTCATTCATTATTGGCTCAAACATCATCCTGAAGACGAAATTCTTAACCTAGACGCCCTAACGTATGCTGGTAATTTAGAAAATCTTCGCTCCATCCAAAACAATAAACGTTACAAGTTTATTCAAGGCGATATTAATGATCCAAAAATTGTCGAAAAAACAATGCAAAAAGGCATTGAAGTGGTAATCAATTTCGCCGCTGAATCTCATAATGATCGGGCTATTGTCAATCCTCGCCTCTTTTTTGAAACCAATGTCCTAGGCACACAAACTTTATTAGCTGCATCTCTTAAAAAAAAGGTTAAACGCTTTCACCATATTTCAACTTGTGAAGTTTTTGGAGATTTAACCCTAGATTCTGCTTATGCTTTTAAAGAAAATGACCCCTTCTCTCCACGTACTCCCTATAATGCTTCAAAAGCAAGTGCTAATCACGCTGTAATGGCCTATTATCATACTTATGGACTACCTGTAACCCTAAGCCATTGTTCAAATAATTACGGCCCCTATCAATTTCCAGAAAAAATAATTCCTCTTTTTACCACCAATTTACTCCGGGATAAAACCCTGCCTCTCTTCAAAAGCAGCCAAAATAAAAGGGAATGGATCCACGTTGATGACCATTGCCAGGCACTTGAGGCTATTCTTCTTAAGGGTAAGCTTGGGCAAGCTTACAATATTGGCACTGGCGTAGAAAAAAGCATTGAAGAAATTGCCAATTTTTTATTAGCCTATTTTCATAAACCAGTTTCCTACAAAAACTATATCCCAGATCGCCTCGGCCATGATCGTCGCTATTTATTAGATAGCACCAAAATTAAGGAAACCCTAAACTGGCAACCAAAGATTGGATTTGAAACAGGACTTAAACAAACAATAGCTTGGTATCAGGAAAATTCCGCTTGGTGGGCTCCCCTACTTTAAACAATTAACTTCTCATTATGAAAGGAATAATTCTAGCTGGAGGCTTTGGAAATAGACTAAAACCTCTAACCGACGTCATGAACAAACACCTGCTGCCGATTTACAACAAACCAATGATTTATTATCCCCTGCAAACATTATTAGAAGCAGGGATACGCGACATTTTAATTGTTACCGGCCCAGAATATGCCGGTGGATTCATAAAACTTCTCGGTTCAGGAGAAAAATTCAATTGCAACATCTATTTTGCGGTCCAAGAAAAAGCCGGAGGAATTGCCCAAGCCCTTAATAGAGGTAAAAACTTTGCCAACTCAGGACCAATAGCAGTTATTCTCGGAGACAATTTATTTGAAGATAATTTCAAACAAGCCGTACTTGATTTTAAAAACGGAGCAATGATTTTTATTAAAGAAGTCACTGATCCGGAAAGATTTGGCGTAGTTGAATTTGATCAACATCAAAACATTACAGCCATCACAGAAAAACCCCAAATCCCATCCTCACCCTATGCCGTAACCGGATTCTATCTTTATGACCAACAAGTTTTTGACATCATCCAAAATCTCACACCCTCAAAACGGCAAGAACTTGAAATTACAGATGTAAACAACGCTTATCTCCAAAAAAACCACCTTCAATCCTCGCTAGTCAAAGGAAACTGGACTGATGCCGGAACATTTGAAAGCCTTCACGAAGCAAGTCTTTTAGCCCGAAATTTATCTGTACCCAAAAATGCCTAAAATTATTGTCACTGGCTCAATTGCCTACGATTATCTTCTAAAATA
Source organism: Candidatus Peregrinibacteria bacterium GW2011_GWF2_39_17 (assembly GCA_000993615.1). Classification (GTDB taxonomy): domain Bacteria; phylum Patescibacteriota; class Gracilibacteria; order UBA1369; family UBA12473; genus UBA12473. Next base: position 46,843 of record LBWM01000005.1, read on the forward strand.
TTCAACTCCATTTGAAGACGTCCTTTTACCCAATAAATTAAACAGTCTCAGTGTTTGTTTCGTTGTTGATCATAAAGAACGACATTTTGGCGGGACAGCAGGCAATATTGCTTATAATTTTTATCTGCTTAAGGAAAAACCCATTTTAATAGCAGATGTTGGTGCTGATTTCCAAGAATACGAAAATCGAATTAGAACCTGGCAAATACCCACAAATTTTATCCGTGTGCACCAAAATATTGAAACTCCCCTTGCTATTATCACCACGGACATTAACGGGCATCAAATTACTCAATTCTATCCAGGAGCCCTACTAAAAAAACCGCAAACAAACCTAGCTCAAATTTTCAAAAAAACAAACCTAATTCTAATTGCACCAGAGCCAAAAAAACGTATGCTTTATTATATTAAAACAGCCAAAAAGGCCAAAACTAATTATTTTTTTGATCCTGGTCAAAATATACCAACCTTCACCAAGGCCGAATTATTAGAAGCCATTCACGATTCAACCGGAATTTTTGTAAATGATTACGAATACGAGATTCTAAAACTAAAAACAAAACTTAGCGCAATAGAAATTTTAAAATACACTCAAAACCTGATCATTACCCTAGGCTCAAAAGGATCATTAATCTACAGCAAAAATTACAAAAATGGCCTAAAGATACCAGCCCTAAGCAGCTCTAAACCCCAAGATCCAACAGGTTGTGGAGATGCCTATCGCGCTGGTTTCCTTAAAGGATATTTAGATAATAAACCGCTGGAAATCTGCGGGAAAATGGGCGCCCTCCTTGGCACCTACGTGCTTGAAAAAAATGGTACTCAAACCCATCATTTCACCCCAGATAATTTCAAGAAAAAATATCATCGTGCTTTTAAAGCTGATTTATAAACAGCCAAGAGAATTTCAGCATTTACCTCATCCAAATCACAAATAACCTCAGATCGCCCCAAATCCGCGGCAAAGGATTTAATTTTTTGCAGATAGGCAATTCCCATAAAAGGAATACCAAAACGCTTAGCTAAAATTAAACTATGCAGTCTCATTCCCACTACCAAATCAGCATTTGCTATAATTTTTAAAACCTTTTGCTCATCAGCCTCGTACTTCACAATCTCAATATCACCATGACATTGTTCAAATATTTTATTCAAAAAATCTATTTCTTTTTTGGAATTTTCAAAAGAAATAAAAATTACTTTTTTCCCAATTTCTAAGGTTAAAAAGTTAATAAACTTAACAAATTCATTTTTAATCTTGTTCGTATTTTTTGAACAATACCTCGGCACAAAAACAACATAATCCTTCATCTTTTCATAAGCTTTTAAATTATTCAAAAAAGCCATTTCTAAAACCGGATCTTGCCCCAGCTCAAGATCACTACGTCCTAGCGATTTCACCTCTTCCCAAGATTGCCTATCACGGACTGACACTAAATCAACTCGATGCAAAATCGAAGCAGCCCATCTTCGCGCCCATCTATGCTTAAAAGGCCCAATCCCATTAGCCAAAATTTGAACTTTCGGGCTATAGCGAAGAGCAAACTCAGTATGACATCCCCAGAGCCACATTGCCTGCCACGGATCATCAGTTAATAAAGTCCCTCCTCCCAAAATAAACAAATCAGCTTCCCTTATAGCCTCTTTAGTTAAAAGAAAATTAGCTCGCTCTTTTTTGCAAAAAAATACTCTAAAAAAAGATCTTACTCCGCAAGGAAGCATCGGAACAGCCCTTATCCCATATCGGCGCGCAGTCTCTACTGAATCAGCGCTTATAACTGTAATCGAAAAAGAAGAAAACCGCTGAATAAAGGCATGCAAAATCAAATCATCACCTAAATTATTAGCTCCGTAATTACCACAAATAACAATTTTTTTACGCATAGCGTCGCTATTCCTTATCGCGATCTTCCTCAGTTTTTACTTCTTCTTTCACTTCCTGCTCTAAAGCTGCCTTTTCCTCATGCAAATCCTCAGCCTTCTTTGCGGCCTCAACTGCCTCTTCAATTAATTCATCCGTCACCTCTTGCGCTTGACCATTCATCACCTCCAATTTCAAAGTTGCTTCCTTAAGACGAGCACTTTTGCCTGTACGTTCTCGCATAAAATATAATTTAGCTCTACCTACTTTACTGTGACCCAAAATTTCCACCTTAGCAATATTCTTACTATGCAATGGAAAAATTTTCTCAACTCCAACACCATAAGAAATTTTCCGAACAGTGAAAGTCTTATCAGTGCCTGATCCGCTATTAAGCGCAATAACCAAACCTTCAAAAGTTTGAATTCGTTCCTTCATACCATCCTTCGTCGTTTCCATAATCTTCTGGTGAACACGAACCCTATTCCCAGTAGCAATCGGGGGAATTATGGATTTAAGAGAATTTGACTGTTTCTGGACGTGCTGAATTGTAGCCTGACTCATAAAATTACAAATTATAAAGACAAAAGCCCACCGATTATAGGGAACCTCCTTTAAAATGTAAAGCTAAAAAACCGAATCAAAAACCTTAACCTAAAGCATTACTTAGTTGATTATGGGCAATTAAATTCTCCCCATCAGTTAAAAGCTCTTTAATAAAACGATCATTACAATTAATACGATAAATAAAATCCTCTCTGGTCATAACCGTAAAACGAATAGGTTCGTCAGACGAAACCTCCTTTTCTAAAAATTCCTCCAAAGATTTTTTATTAATATCACCAACGAGCAACAAATCAACCGTCGAAGCTTTTTGCATAAAATGTCCAGATAATAAAAGAAAATCAACTTCCCCCATTTTAAGAATTTTATCCACAACTTGCTGATTTTGATCGATACTCTTTAAAATAATACTATGCAATTCACTAAAAAAAGGAAATTGCTTATTCACAATATAAAATTTCCTTCTATTCTTTGCCCTACTCCTCAAAAGACCTAATTTTTTTAAATTATCTAATTCGCGTCGCACCGAATTAATTTGCTCATCCAAACGCCTTGTCAATTCCCGAATAAAAAATTCCTCATCTGGTTTCTGCAAAAATAAGGTTAACAATTTAACTCTAGCGCCAGAAGTAAATAATCGCTTGAGATTCATTATAAACAATTAAAACTGTATACATATTTTGAACAACTTGCTAAAAATGTATAACTTTTTTACACAAAAAGCAAGTTTTTAAAAATCATTTCCCACCATTTCTAGCTACTAAACTGAATAAAGTAGACCTAAATTTATCTCAAAATAGGTTCTAGTTTTTTATACAAAAACCTAAAATCTCCGACTAATTGAATAACTTTTTTATACAAAAAAATGCCTATTTTAAGTCAAAAAATAACCATAAAGCTTTTTTATATATCTAGAAAACCTTTATCAAAACCTCTCCTAGGCATTAAAATTTTCGTCCTCATCATCTTCATCATCCTGACCAACCAAAGACATAACTGAAAGGGTTAAAAAGCTTCCAACCACCATTCCCAAAAGCGATGTCCCAAACAAAATGATTGTTGGCGAAACATTAGAAGGTAATTCCCAAAAGAAAAAATTAAGATAATTACAGGTGGCCTGAATATTTTCAAAAGATAGAACCAAAATAACCACAAAAGTCACAAATGCTCCAATAAAATAGAAAATTTTCATATTTAAGAAAGTTAAGAAAGCAAATCATTAATAAGCCGCTCAATGCGAAGCTGATTCTGTAATTGAATATATCCCTGAGCTCCTTCCTTAAAATACGCCTCCACCTTTTTTTGCTCCGAAATAGGATAGCCAGCAACAGCAACCTCTCTTTCCTTTACAAATTTCTCGTCCTCGATTTCGATTTTCCGCTCGTTACAAAGATGCTGAAGAATTAACCGAAGTTTAACTTGCTTTTCAGCTTGCTCTCTTTTTTCCTGCCTTAAATCACGCTTTAAGCTCTCAAGATATTTAAGATACTGATCCCATGGCAAGCCTTTATCAATTATCTCCATCTTATGTCGATCCAAGACAAAATCAATTTCTTCCTCTATAAGCACCTCTGGAATATCGACCTTAGCCAACGCAAGTAATTCCTCAAATAATTTATTTTCTCGTCTTAAGCGTTCCTGCTCCTTTTGCCTCTTTTCCAAATTAATTCGAATATCAGCCCTCAAATCTTCAAGTGTCTTCCCTTCGCCAATAGTGGCTTTAACCCATTCATCAGTTAAATCTGGTAATTTTACTTCATTCACTTTATTTACTTTAACCTTAAACTTAACCAATTGTCCCGCAAATTTCTTAGAGTGATAATCCTTTGGGAATTTCAATTCAAATGTTTTTTCCTCACCTGATTTCATACCAACAATTTTTTCCTCAAATCCAGGAATTAAAGTTTTTTCTCCCAAAATAACCGGATGATTTTTACTAGCAGTTCCTTCCAATGGAATATCACCATCAGGGTCAAAACCTTCAAAATTAATTTCTACCTGATCACCCATTTTGGCTATGCGCTCCACTTCCGTATATTCCGCTTGCTGCTTACGCAAATAAGCTACCAAATCCTCAACATCTTTTTCCTCAATTCCCCCTACCTTAAGCGGAATTTTAATTTTTTCATAACCAGAAATAGTTACCACAGGAAGCACAGCCACTATGGCCTCAAAAACAAAGGGGTCTGCACCAATAATTGTGACCTCGGGCTTAGCAACAACCGGAACTTTCTTTTCAACAACGGCCTTAGCATAAAGCCTGGGAATCGCAGTTTCTAAAACATGTGCCCTAACAGCCTCCTTCCCCAAATGCTGTTCTAAAATAGAGTGAGGCACCTTACCAGGACGAAAACCAGGGATTTTAACAGTTAAAGCTAATTCCTTACAAGCCGAATCAATAAAAGGCAATAAATCTGCTTCTTCGCTTTCAATTTTAATCGTAACCATTGATTTTTTAGGTTCAGAAACGACAATTTTCATAAAAATAAATTTAGTTAATTTCTTCCGCATGCTACGTGTATTTTTATGATTTGGCAAGATTTGAAAATTTTTGTTATTATAAAAATACTTAATTCTTATAATTAACTAAAAACTAATGACTTTAATGGATAAGGCCAAACAAGCCAAAGATCTCTATAAATTTCAAAAACAAGCTAAAGAAATAAAGCAAAAACTAAAAAATATTCATATTGAAGCTGAGGAAAACGGCTTTACGATTACTATCGACGCAGAACAAATACCAATTTCCGTTAAAATCACGGACCAAGCCATGCAAGATAGAAACAAGCTAGAAGAATCAATTTTGAAAGCCTTGACAAAAGGACTTAAAAAATCACAAGAAGTAGCGGCAGCCAATATGAAGGATATTTTTGGAGCCATGGGCATGCCAGGAATGTAATTTTTTCTATGCTTCCGAATAAAAAAATCAAAGCAACATATCTCAAAATTATTTTCCTAACCATCATAGTTTTATTAAGCATAAAAGGAATTGCAAAATGGTACAATCACTGGCTGCAAACTCCACTAACAAAAGACAAAAATTCACCAACAATTATTGTAGACATTAAGCCAGGAACGTCAGGTAAAGAAGTGGCTCGAAAATTACAAGAAGAAGAATTAATTTCAAATTTTTTTGCTTTTTACTGGTATCTCCGTCAAGAAAAAATTCAGATCCAAAACGGTAGATTTGTACTTTCGCCAAACATGTCTCCCCTAATAATTATTGATAATATAACTAGCGGGAAAGGACTAATGGCTATTACCATCCCCGAAGGATGGACCATGGAAAAAATTGACGAAAAATTAACAGAAATGGCACTTATTCAGCCTAAAGAATTTATTAACTGCGCCAAAACCTGCGATTTTAAATCTTACCCTTTTTTAAAAAATGCATCCTCTCTGGAAGGATATCTTTTTCCTGATACCTTCTTTATTGATCCTACTACTTTTCAGGTAAAAGAATTCATCGAACGTTTACTCGATAATTTCGAAAAAAAAGTACTAACTCCAGATTTAAATACGGTGCTCCAAAACAACAACCGATCTTTAAAAGACCTTATTATCATGGCCTCAATCGTAGAACGCGAAGCCTCGTGGGATGAGGATCGCCCCATTGTGGCCGGTATTCTATGGAAAAGACTTGATAATGACTGGGCACTAGAAGCCGATGCCACCTTGCTTTACGTTACAGGAGGCAACATCCTTACGGCCAAAGATCTACAACTCGATTCTCCTTATAACACCAGAAAATACCACGGGCTTCCACCCACAGCCATCAGCAACCCTGGCCTAGCGGCCATTAAAGCCGCGCTTAAACCACAAACTACTGACTATTGGTTTTATCTTAATGATGCGGAAACCGGCAAAGCCCATTATGGCAGCACCAATGCGGAACATGAAGCTAATAAAAAAACCTGGCTTTAATCCACATTTAAAAAACCCACTCACGGTGTCTCGCGATAAACTTCAAACTTTAAAATTTCACTTTTATTACCCTTCGCATCCTCAGCATATACCTGGTAAACATTTGTTCCTGGTTCGTAATTTAAAAATTCCGACTTCAAATAATAAGTCCAAACGCCACTACCTGCTGTAAATTTTGTAAGCTGATAATCATTTACAAAAACCTTCGAGGCAACAGAGCTAACTGATCCCATAATAGTCACTCCTTCCGCTGCAGTTTCATAAACTCCATTCTCAGGCAAAAGTTCATTATTCAAACTCAGCACCATCGGTTTTGTTAAAACAGCCGCAGTTTCAGTATTATTCCCCTCAGTTGTTGACTGAATCTCCTCGATTTTAGTCTCTACTTCCACAATCATTGAAACCGGCTTACTTTTAATTCCTGACTCATTCTCAGCTACAATCGAAAACAAATTACGTCCCTCATGCAAATTTCCGTAAGAAATTGCCGCATGATAAGTCCAAGATTCTTCTCCTGCCTGATATTGCTGTAAGACATAATTAAAAATCTGACCTGCAGTATCGTAACTTGTCACAGTCACTTTAACTGTATTTGGAGTTGTAGAACCCCTAATCGAAATTGCTTGCTCACCAGAGCTCAAGAAATAAGGATTTTCTTCAGGGGAAATTATAGTTACAACCGGAACTAAATCAGGAGCTAAATCAGGGACTGAATTAATAACATCAACTTCAGCAGGAGTTTCTTCTGAAACACTGACTTGAGCAGGCTTAGTATTTGTATTAGTCGAAACATAAATAGTTGGCTCCAAATCTTCTTGAATATTCCATCCATACCAATCCGTAAGTTTCCAGCTGTCACTTACGGCAGCCAAAATATTAACTGGCTGCCTGGCAATCATGGTTTCTAAAGTGTCAGGAGTTAAATCAATTTCCTGTCCTACCCCTATCTTAATTTGTTCTAAAACCACCTCCCGCTCACCACTTCGATCAAGAACCTCAACGGAAACTTGATCCTTAATAACCCTAACTGATTCATTATTAATCGAACTAATCTCAAAAATCCCACCACTAGAAGTTATTCTCAAATGATCAGTTTCAATTAAAAAATTAGTACTGACATAATCCGACGGAACAACATTAGCCCACAAACGACCAGAGTTTAAATGAAGACGAATATTATCTTCACTACTATCAGCATCAATCGTATCAATCGACATGTCAGTCAAAGAATCTAAACGAACCGTAGTTTCATCATAAAAACGAAGGACTCCCCGACTTGATTGAGCAATTTTGAGACGATCCCCCTCAAGCACTAATTCGCCATGATGAGCTGGCGCCCACAGCGTTTCCCGCCAAGGCAAAATTTCGGCTTGCCCCTGAGGTAAATAAAGATAAACCTTGTTTTTTAACTCAACATTGCGCTGATCAATAAAATGCAAAATAAATTGAACCAAAAGCACAATAATCATGCCAATCAAAATAATTAGCAGAAATGGCCAAAGAAATTCCATATGCCCCCTAGATCGCCGATGATAAGACCGGGAAAGAACCATGCGCAATAATCGCTAAAATATCTGAAAAACACCATACCATTACTTTAAATAACCAGCAATATCACTTAATCTTAAAGCCCCATTTCCTGCTTTAGAGCGTTAATATCACGAATTAACTTACCATCTTTGCGCATTAACCTAATAATTTTTTCAAAAGCATGCATCACGGTAGTGTGATTCCGCCCAAATTCTTCACCAATTTGCTCATAAGAAGCATCTAATTCCTTGCGAATCAAATACATGCAAATTTGTCGAGGTAAAAGTACCTCTTTTTTCCTAAGAGGCCCAGTTAAATCACTACGAGTCAACTTATAATAATCCGATACAATTTCAATAATATCCTCTGCTGTTTTAGCCAAAGATCGATGTTCCCTACCCTCTTCCAAAACCGCAAATTCACCACCTCGATTAAGTTTTTTCATAATAGTAGCCACACTGCGTACCGTTGGCGCACTTTGCTCCAATTCGTATTGAGCAATGGCTCTAAGTAAAATACCTTCAAGTTCTCTAATACTATGGTGAACATTAAAAGCAATAAACTCCAAAACCTCGTTAGGCAAAAGAACCTGATGTTCTCGGCATTTACAGTGCAAAATCGCCAATCTGGTTTCATAATCAGGGAATTGAACATCCACAATCATGCCCATTTCAAATCGACTAATCAAACGATCCTGAATATCAGAAAGCTCCTTAGGTGGACGATCAGCGCTAATAATAACCTGCCGATTATTATCGTAGAGTGAGTTAAAAGTATGAAAAAATTCTTCCTGGGTGCGTTCTTTATGAGCTAAAAACTGAATATCATCAATAATCAAACAATCAACATTGCGATAACGATCTTTAAAAGAATTAGCGCCATGCCGACGAATCGCTTCCACAATCTCACTGGTGAATTGCTCCGAAGTCATGTAAGCCACAACAGCATTAGAATTATTACGCAAAATCATATTCCCTGTCCCTTGCAATAGATGAGTTTTCCCAAGTCCCACGTCGCCATAAACGAACAAGGGATTATAAGCTGTACCAGGTCTCTTCCCCACAGCCATACAAGCCGCATGAGCCAATCTGTTTTCCTGACCAATTACATAGGTATCCAAAGTATATTTGGGATTTAAAGCCTTGCTTCTAACCCCATCCACATTAACGGTTAATTCGTCTTTATTACGAATTTTACGCACTTTTTTAAAAGTCGGGGAAAGAATCTTAATATCAATTGATAAATTATGCTCAGGATTACTCAAAGTCCCATCAACCTCATAAATTACGGTTTCAATATTTGCATCACAAACCTTAAGCGCTTCCAAAATCTTAGCATGATACTTGTTAACCACCCAATCACGCGTTAAAACTGTTGGAAATCCAATAATAACCTTACTTGCTTGACGCTCCAAAAGGGCAGAATGTTGAAACCAGGTCAAAAAATCAGACCGCTTAAGCTGCGGTTCCAAAGCTCCCAATACCTGCACCCAAAAATCACGAGCAACATCAACCATAAAAACCAAAGAGAAAATAAAAATAAGGGATTTTTATCATAATAAGATCATGTCTCATTAACAAGAGGAAATCCAAAAAATCTCCTTGCATTACGGGTAGAAGAGTAAGCCACCTGATCCAAGGTTTGCCCGCGAAAATCAGCTACGGCCTGAGCTGTTTCAATCATAAACGCCGATTCGTTTAATTTTCCACGAAGACTTTGCGGTGGCAAAAAAGGCGCATCTGTTTCTAGAAAATATTGTGTTTCCGGACAAGCCTTAACCACTTCCTGTAAAATACTGTTTTTCGGATAAGTAATAACAGCGGTAAAAGAAGTTATCCACCCTTTTCTCCAAACTTGCTTCGCCTGCTCTAACCCCTCGGAAAAACAATGAAAGACCACTGACTCCATTCCCTCTTCCTCTAAAATTTCCACCACATCAGAAAAGGCTTCGCGGCAATGAATAATCACTGGTAATTGGACCTTTTTGGCTAAATTAAGTTGCCCCCGAAAAACTTTCTTTTGCAAAGATTTAGGAATTTTATTCCTAAAATAATCCAAACCGATTTCGCCAATGGCCACAATTCGCTTGCTTTTAACTTTCCAATCAGCCTCAATTGCCTGAAAAAATTGTTTTTCAACCCCCGCCTCCCAAGCTATAGATTCATTAGGATGCACCCCCAAAGCACAAAATATCGATTTATCATTTTGAGCTAAATTTAGCCCTTTTAGAGAACTTTTTACATCAAAACCAACATTAATTAAAAACCCAACTCCGGCCTGATGCGCACGCTCAACCAAAGCCTCGTATGTATGGGAATTTGCATTTATTCCTGACAAATGAAAAGCTTTGTAATCCAAGTGACAATGGGTATCGATCAGCATCAAATTGTATTTTTATCTAAAATGTTCTATAATTGATAGATTAATTTTAAATTTTAAAAGGAAATATGGCAACCTCTCTGGACAAAATAACCGCAATCGCGACTCAAAGATTTGAGGAAATGTTAGGAAACATGACAATTGAACCCCTTCTTCACCAAACAGCAATAGATATTGGGTTAAGAATCCAAGAAGCATTGACTCAAGATAACGGTCAGGGAACAGCGAATGCGCTTCCTCCAGAACAAATGGCACTGCTCAATCGAACGCATGCACGAATTTTAGAGGCAGTCGCTCGAGCGCCAGGGCTTAGTCCAGAAGCGACACAAGGGTTAAATGCTTTAGACGCCGCGCTCTGCGATGCCCTCATTCGAGATGAAGAAAGCCACCTGAAACAAGAAGGGATTACTCCTGAAAACGTTTCCTGGTGGAATATTCTTAAAACACACGGCTGGCGAGAAGTATGGAGCGCCGCTGCTACGAAAGGGAATAGCCTGTACGAAGGGCTTCGTGATAATCGGGTGAATCCTCGCCTGAAAGACATCGCGAGTCGGATTGTCAATCTAAGTGATATTGATTTACTGCCACCAAATGATGGTCGAATCGTATTGCGTGCATTAGCCAAAACGGCTCCCAATCTAATTCTCTTTGACATTGAAGATCGAAATGGAGTGGAAGGCCTACGCAGTTGGCTAAACGATCCAAATCCAACAACAACGGAAGTTCGCAATCGTTTAACAACCCTACTCGGAGCTGAGGCTCTCACTAAACTCACTTCGGACATGCAAGCTTTATTAGCTTATCTGCAATCACAAACCGACCCTGTGGCCTGCCTTGATCCCTTATTCACCGCTGTGCAACAAACCACTCAACAAACCAACCCCGACACGCTTTTAGCAACCATCGAACCCTTATATGAAGGGATCAGCAATCGTTTTAAAGTCCGTATCGAGCGAGCCAGAGAGGCCGTAGAATTACTCACTCAAATTTCTACCGTAGAAAACGATAGAATTAAACTTTTCAAGAATAGACAACAACAAGAACAAGAACAAACAAAATTAAACACAGAACTAGGAACAATATCAGTCAATCAAAAAGCACAAAGAGCTCAATGCCAAAGGCAAATAGAGGCCATAACCCAGCAAATTACTACAACGGATCAACACCTTGAAGAAAAAACTAGAGAAGCAAAGAAACTACGCAAAAGGTATCTAACGCTTCGAACCAAGACACAAGGTCAATCAGCCCCCGACGCAGCACTGTTCATTGATTTACCCAAAGAGCCTCCACGATTCACCCAACGAACCAATACAAATCGTATTATTAACCTACTTGACACTGCCATTTTAGATTTGGAAACTCAAGCGAATGAATGGGAAACAAAAAGAAACGGCCGCCTAGATGATGACAGCGATCCCGGCCAAGCGGCTCGAAATCATGGACTTCATTTCAAAACTTTTCGCGAACTCGAAAGCACTTACACCACTTTAGAGCAAGCGTCCAACGAGCAACGACTAAGGGAAAGAAAAATACCGGGTGCCCCCCTCGCAGCTCCGACAACTCATCCGCTCCCCACCCGAACACCCCTCCTGTGTCTTCGTGAACTCATCCGAAATGATCAAACCATCAATCGCGGCGTTCCTGCTGATAATCAAGATCTCCATGTAGATCTTATCACTCTTTTGATGGTGGATTTAACCAAAAATAGTGAAGTCACTTATCCAGAACAAACCAAACGTTTAGCTCGTGCTCGGTTAAAAAAACTAGGCTTAATCACAGAAAAACAGGAAAAAAGCATAGACTACGTTTCATTTCCAAAATTCATGCAACAACTCAGTCAACAAGATGAAAATTTTAGAGCACTGGCCACACTTCCCCCTGATGCATCGATCCAACAAATCAATGCGAAAATTGGGGAAACAGACAGTGATAGAACCATTAGTCTGGCCACATTGGGCAACCTAATTCAGACACTGGATCACTATTTAAGCGGGACATCACCAACAACCCAGGGAGGAAAAACCGTAATGCTTAATTTAGATATCGATATTTTGGAATTACGTAATCGGCTTAGGGCCGTACAATGTGCTCGACTGATTCGTCAAACAAAAAAAGCACCAAACGGAACTCCACCCCCTGATATCAACACCGTTTTATCCACAGTTTTAGAAGAATTGAGTAGCGACGCTGCGGAAATTCCTGAACTAGAAGGTGATCAAACAGCCAATCAAAGACAAATCGCGGAAAAAAAAGCTGAAGCGGCTCGCGAGAAAGAAGCTGCCAGAGAAGCCGCCAGAGCATCTGCCGAAGCCGCTCGTCAAGCCACAAATAATTCCACTTCAAACGGATCAAACCTCGCTCGTACCGGCTTAGCAGAAGGAGCCGCACAAGGTTTCTTCTCAGAATTAATGAGACGCTTTTTAGATTACCTAGAAAAAAGTAGACGCCGTAATTTACCGCCTGGCCCCCCCACCTCATAAATTTCTTCATTCAAACCATTCTCCAGGATCTTCAACTCAAAAATTCAACCTTAAATTCCCAAAAAGACCCTTTACTCCCAAATTAAAAAATTTTTAGAGTTTCAACCATTGTCAATCTGCTAATTTTATGATAAAATTTAAAGATTAAAATAAAAATAAAACCATGGCACAAGGACCAGACAGTCACGCCTCCAGTAAAGATGATGTACTTACCCCTGATCAATTGGAAAGTGCTCTTGCGGCAAAAGGAATCCAAAGAGCAGAAGTAACACCAGAATCTGTTACAGGACAACTACACCAACAGGAAAAAAATATTTTTGACCAAGTTTTTGGTTGGCAAGATGGGTTAGGACAGCGTGCAAAATTAGTTTTGCAAAAAATCACGCCATTTATGACTGGCGCTGCTCCAACCAAAAAAGGTGTTTACATGGACGCCATCCGAAAAACAGGAGATGCCCTCGCGAAAGATCCAACGAGTGAATTCCACCAAACCTTACAGAGATTTGGAATAGACGCCCGCAAAAGATTACATCTCTTATCACGAAAAACAGCCGAAAGACTAGCCCGTACCACAGCTCGATTAAGAGTAGCGGAAATGTTGCAAAATGGCATGCAAAGAATGGAAACGAAATGGGCAGAGCAATTTCAACGAAATGAAGAAATGGCTCAATCCCTAAAAGCTTTGCGACATCAAAATTCATCACTTCTAAAAGGCATAATTCCCGATTGGCTCTCCTTAGATAGGAATTTCAGAAAATCAACTCGCCATACCGAAAAATCTTCGTTAGATGCTTTAAGAGAAGCCACTCAAATTGTTTCGGAACAAGAAAATGCTGAGTTACAGTCCTATGCGGCAGCAACCAATAAACGGCTAGAAGCTCAAAACAACACAGAAAATAACCTCAGAGCTATTGTTAAAGAATACTACCCAGACGGACTCGAGCAGATCAATCAAGCCTTATTACAAGCCGCACAACGCAAGCCTATTCATTTACAAAATCTTATTCATACCCTCATTTACGGAGGTCACCTCAATCATCTCCCCCCTAACATCAGAGATGAAACGATTGCTCAAATAAGACAAGCCCTAAAAGAATTAACCGCCCCAAAAACACGACAAACAAGAGCTTTCCAGACTGCTTTAGATATTTCCACCCAAAATCTTACCGGCCTCCCCCTTCCACAATTGGCTGAAAAGCTACGGGGACTTAAATTAGGCACTCTCCTTAAGATAGATATCCCAGAGGCAAATATCCTAGGACAAGAATACCTCGTTTTTGAAAATAATCCCCAAAAAGGTTATTTAACCCTTAAAATTTTAGGATCAAATCAAATTCTAACAGTAGATATCAATCAAAAACGAATTATCGCCGAAAACGGAGTTAAAAAACAAAAATTAGGAGCTAAAGAAATAGAAATTCCCAAATGGCGTGAATATCTATTTAGTCCAAGTATCCAATTCGCCTTATCCTAAATTGATTCATTTCCCTCCCTCTCCATGTCTCTCACCCCCACCGATATCGCCATACAAGTTCATCTCATGCGTTCCATCGATGAAGTCACTCGTGAAAATCTCTTAAATAGACTTTTCGCAGAATGCGAACAAGGCCTAAGCCCAGAACTCATCAATGACCTAATCCAAATTTTTGAAAAAGAAGCCAATTATCTTAAAAACGACTTCATCCCCGCTGAAGAAGAAATGCTCTACGAATCCGAAAATGACTATAAAAAAGAACTCGACCGCATCCAGCCAAATCTGCAAGAACTCGTGTACGAATATAAAACCGAAACCGAAAATCTTATGCACGAATGCAAAATTGAATACCTTAAACTAGACAAAGAACTCGACGAAATAGCCCAAAATCATCTAAAATCAAAAGAGGAAGCAGAAATTGAAGCCATTCATCAACAATTAGCCATCAAAAAACAATCATAATTCCCTTCCATGAGCTCTCCAAATAAATCAATTGAAAAACAAAAACCACCCACTTCTCCGAAAGAAAAGGGTGAAACAGCCAAAAATCTTGAATCCATCAAGGAAAACGCTTTAAAAAACCTGGAAGATAAACCTCTAGTGCTTAATCTCTATTGTCAAAATAATGACATCGATTTTTCAGCCTGGGCAGGACATTTAACCCAAGAAATTATTAAAACAGAAGTAGCTCCAGCTCTTCAGGCAGTGGGATCAGCTGATTTAGCCGAAATTCTACTTACCAAAGCGCCAGGCACTACTGAATATGAAGCCGCCAAACAAACCTTAAACCGCATCGTTGAAATCATGGAAGAACGCGCCAATGCCTTGGGTGAAAAAACCAAAGAACAACAAACATTAGCCAAAACAGTCGAAAATCAAGGTGATATTCTCCTAGAAACCCTAGGAAAACTCAAAAATGGTTTTTTAAATTCAATACGCGAAAATCCGCTCCTCACTATTGGCGCATCTGTTGGTGCGATTTACGCCATTTATAGAGCTTGGGATTGCGGAAAGAAATGGCTGGAAATACCAGTACAAATTGGCGTTATTGGAACTGGTAGCGCTCTTTTAGCTGATATCTTAACCAAAGTCATTACCGGTAAAACCGCCATGGAATTAATCCAAAATGCCACCACCGAAGAAGGCAAACTTAACGGCTTTCTAGCTGATATTCCAGCCAGAGTCGGAGAGGCAGACAACGTAGCGCTTGACCCGCTACGCTCCATGGTTGCCCTAGGCACCAAAATACCATTTAGCATTTATCTAGATGCCTATGAATATGCGGTTAGAAAAGGCAACGACAAAATAGACATGCCCCGTTTACGTCGCAGTTTACGCCAAAAATTAGGACGAAGATTTACAAAAAAACACGAAGAATTTCTGAATAACAAATATGGCAAAGGAATGTTCGAAAACATGGAAAACTTAGTAGGGGAAGCCAATATTAGTACTTTCAGGAAAAAATACGTTACCGACCCCCAAGAAAAAACCGGCCTGGAATACAACTTAACTCAAGTGTTTTATAGTGAAGCTTTAGCCGACCCTTCAATTCATATTGCGGGAACAAGTTCCACAATCAAGGAGGATTTACCACTAGCTAGCCCTAAAAAAAATCAAAGCCAAGAAAAATCTAAAAAAGAGGAAGCAGAAAACGAAAAAGAATATAAAACCGATGAAGAAAATAACGACGACGACGAACAATCAAAACCCTCCTCAAAAAACCTTAACAAATCAGCCCCAGAAAATAATCTAAATCAAAAAATAATTAAAGCCATACCCGGCTTTAACCCGCTTAGCCCGGAATTCCAAAAAAACAACACCGTCAAATTAAAAGGACTAAATTTTAGTTATACCAAGCAAGAAATACCAGAAGCCGGCACTTTAATTTCCATCACCTATCCCCATGCTGACCCCAATGATCCCCCATTCAGTTTTTGGCTTAATAACGAAATAATTGACGCAAAAACCCAAGAAAAATCCTTAATAGAACTTATTGATTATCTGCAAGCCATCATGACGACTTCAGCCGCAGTTTTGGGGCTAGTAGGAAATATCACCCCATCCTGGAACCAAGACGCCAAACAATGGGAAGTTAATTCCTATCCAGTACAATATAGCTCCGCCGCTTTTGGAACAGGAGGACCCATTAACCGAAATTTAGACCTGAAAATTGAGGTTTACGGAGACAATTCCGTGGCTTTATGTTACGGAAACAAACAATACAAAAGCCTAGATGCTCTTCAAACTGACCTTACCTCAAAAATTTTATTGGAAAATTTTGGACGCCTACCTTTATTTAAAGGAATGCCAATTGAAATAGAAAATATTTCTGATCCAAACCACCTTAAAATCGAAGTTTCCAAGACCAAATTTGAACTCACCCCCAATGCCACAACAAAGGACTACGATATAACGATCATCGGGAAAATAAGCCCAGAATTTCTACAAGCCAAACGTGAAGCCGTAACTCAAACCCCGGAATTTATAAAATTATTCGAAGATTTTGAAAAAGCCGGCGAAAAACTCAGCATGACCAGAGGCTTTTTAGATCTCCTACATGTAGAAAACCCGGATAGTACCAACCATTATTGGCAAAATCTTTGCGCTTATAAAAAATATCAAATCCTCCAAGCCTACGAAGATGAATTAAAAAATCAAACCAGCGGTTCAGCAACCATATCTCCATCTGATTTTGAAAAAATTTACCAAAAAACAGTGGGCACAGCCATCACTGATTTGCAAAAATTACCCGGCAATCTCCTCAAAAGCCAAGCTGACGAAACCGCATATTCCAAATATGTCCAAGAATTTGCCGCTTATGGCTACAAAAAAGCCTACAAGGATCGCTACACTAAATTTCAAACAAGCATCCTTGATCCGGATAAATTTGATTATGTGGGACCAATCGAAAAATCCAATCGTGCCTTCCAAGCCATACGTTTTCACTTGGAAAAATTGTGGTATGACCGCACCAAAGAATTCAAAAGCAATGATAACTTAAACACCACCCAAGAAGCCTACTGTCAAGCTTTACAAGATTTCACCACTGCCAAGCTTCAAGAATTACAAACAAATCACCCCGATGGAAGTTGGTTCTCAAATTGGGTTAATAAAACTGATTTCCGCATCACCGAAGACGAATTTGAAGAGCACTTTAAGGAATTCAAATCCTTCCCAAGTTATGAAAAATGGCAAGCCGAAACCGGCCTGGATGAAAACCTAGAAACCACCTTGCAAGCCCGTCTTCCGCTCATAGCCGGAAGCTTCAACGAAGATGTTCAAAAAAGCGACCTCAATCGAGCAACTAATGTTCTAACCCTAACCTTTAAAGACGGGACTACAGCCACCATCAACCTAGCAGCTCCTCCCGGAACTCCGGCCCTAAACGAATTAACTTTAACCGAAACGCGCATCGACAATTTGGTGGGCGACGTAGAACACAACCAAAAGTTTAACCAGTTGTTTGATAGTTTGGAAAGTGCCTTGGCTGGAATCAAATTTGATTTCAGAGACAGTTGGATCCCGTTTATGGGAGGGAATCCAGCCGAAGCCTGGAAAGCCTTAGTAGAGTACAAAAAAGGCGAAGCCCTTGAAGCGTTTAAACAAGATTTGAGAAAAACAATGAACGATCCCGCCTTCAAAGGAAACACCATCGCCACGGCAACTGAAGTAAATCGCCTATTTGCCCATTTTGAAGAGCTATATCTGGTGAAAGATCTGCCGGATTTCCAACACGATATCGAAACAGAAATAACCACCATGATTTCCAGCAAACAAGAAATACCTAAACCAAAATTCACCGATTGGAGTCGCCGTTTAAGTAATTTTGACTACGAACAAGAATACCGCGACATGATGGAGGGAACCCGTGCCTACCTGGCTCTATTCGACTACGATTCACCTCAAACGCTCAATAAAGCCATGAACTTAATCTTTAAATACACGGGATTTTTACGAAACGCCCCGGCTACTACCCCATCAGCTCGAATTTACGAAGAACTTTATTACATGACGGTCCAAAGAGAAGTAAACACACTAGTTCGCAAAGCCGCTGCCGATGGCGAAGTAAAAGCAGATGAAATGCCGGACAAATTAGGACTTGATAATTTTGAAGACTGGAAAGCCAAAGTGGGTCCTATTCCTCCAACCGTCACGTTGCCAGCAACGCCCATCAGCTGGGAACAATTGAATCAAGCCATTCAAAAAAGACCGGAGGTGATGAAAGCGGCTGCCGATAAATTCGGCGATGTGTACGATCTTAAATGGGTCAATAAAGCCGCAGTGGATAGTGCTCATCATGATGCCACAAAATGGAAAACTTATGATAATTTGGCATCAGCCATGCAAAACCGCTATTTAGCCAATGTCCTTTTCGATGTACAGACAGAAGCCGCAGCAGTAGCCGATTACGAAAAATATCTCACAACTTTGTATCCAGTGGCTCACGCCGCTTGCTATATCTAAACCACTAGAAACAGGTTAAAAATCAACAAAATAGCCATTGACTTTTTTGCTGATTTGTAGTATGATTACACTCCTCTCCCAACCTGGAAAGGCAATGTTCTTTGACAATTAGGACATTGCAGAGAGACATGAGGGCATTAGAAACTTATGGGTTTATTAGTGCCTTCATGGACTCTCTGTGATGCGAAAAAAAATTAATAACGAGTCAGGAAACCAGGGCGGCGAAGGATCCATTCTTTCACTCCCGTGGTGTCCTGACTCGTAACTCAAAAACGTTCGGAAAAACCGGCCGCGGCACCGAGTGGTGTCCGTAGGCCGGGGAGGTAGTTCGATGTCAATTCGTGCAAAAATCGCGTTGTGGATTCTCGGGATCGTGATGGTGGTGGTGCTGGTGGTCGTGGGACTCCGGTCCTGCGGAAGTGGAGGTGGCAGTGCGCCCCTCCCCCCTCCGGCGGCCGGCTCAGGTCCGGTCGCCGCCGCACCGGCCCCCCCCGTCCCCGACCCCCCCAGCGCCCCGCTGGGGAGATGGAACTTCGGGACGTCCCCCAAAAAGGCGTCCCCGGTACCTCCTCCCACACCATCTGGGCATCCGCCTGGATGGGTACCACCAACGGTTCCCGGCGCCCCCCCAGTCGTCGGCCCCGTGCCCCCCGCTCCCCCCTCCGCCGCAGGCCCCACGCCTCCCGCGCCCCCCCCGCCAACGGCCACGCCGTCCACCGGACTCGCCAAGGGTCCCATCTCACGTTGGCTCGAGCGGCGCTATGCGGGGAAAATAGGCTGGGCAGAAACCAAACAAATCACTTGGATAGCATCCTGGGAGGATAAGTTTGGTTTCGCGGGGGCCTTCGCCCTCTGCCTGCTCTGGTGGTTGCTTATCCGGATAATGCCGGAAAGTTTCTTCCTAGAACAGGTTCTCGGCTACGGCGGCCCCCTGGCCGCCCTTGTCATCATCAGGCCCAGCCACTGGGGGGGCTGGGCACTTGGAATTGCATGGACGGTGGGGTACGGCGTAAGCCAGTATCTCACCAAAAAATGGACGACGGGTTGGAAAAAGCAGGTGGCCCTCCGGGGCTGCCAGCTGATCCTCTTCGCTGTCCAAGTGGGGCTGACCTACTGGCTGCTCTTCTGAGCCGGTAGCATCAGCCCACTCCCCCGCGTCGCCTCACACGCACGTCATCGCCACCCGGAACTCCGGCGGCGCGGGACACTCTACTTTTTCGCATCACACGACCCGAGGGCGCTCAGTCGTCCGCTTCGGCTCGATGTTCACATCAGAACCATCCGATGCCCATGCGGCCTGAACGCTCCTCGTCCAAGAAAGCCCCGTCTGATTCATTTCATTCGGGGCTTTTTCACAAAAAAAAATTTATCGTGCCAACGCCATACTCACAAAATCATACACGTCCTGACTGATCGCATACACTTGCCCTTTTTCAACCTGCAAAATTCCACCAAAAAGCGTTTCATCATCTTCCTCCTCAAAAACCCAAAACGGATCATCAGACACTTCATGAAGCGGACGGAATCGATAAATACGATCTTCAAAACGTTGCCGGAGCACTTCCACACGAGCCATAAATTCTTGCAAAGGCCCCAAATCCATCAAGCAATATCCCGAATCCATAAGTACCTTTTTTTAGGGATGATAAATAGTCAACGATATCTTATAATTATAGTGGAAAGTTTCATTAAAATCAATGCTCTGTTCTCTTTAACACTCCCCTTTCCCAAATTTTACCAGGTTAGATTCTGAACAAATATATGATCTCTCGCCACGACCAATTCAAAAAACTATACCCAAACGAACCCGCTTTTCGCTGGAAACAAATGGAACAAGCCCTGTTCGTGAATCGCTTTTCGTCGTGGCAAGACGTCACCTCGCTCAGCAAACCTTTTCGCGAAAATTTACACAATTTCCCCTGGACCACGGTTCAAAACGCCCAAATCTTTTCCAATAAAACCAAAGACACTTTTAAAGCAGCTCTCCAATTTTCAGACAACCAATGGGTAGAAACCGTGTTGATGCGCAATCCGCGAGATCAATTAACCATTTGCGTGTCGTCACAAATCGGCTGCCCCATGGGCTGCGCCTTTTGCGCCACCGGGAAAATGGGCCTCAGTCGCTCGCTCATTGCCGATGAAATCGTGGATCAATACCGCTTCTGGAAAAAATTCATGCCCCAAAAACTCGAAGGCGAAATCACCAACATCGTTTTTATGGGAATGGGAGAACCTTTGCTGAATTACGAAGCCATTAAAGAATCCATCCACACTTGGTTAAGACACACGCTCATCGGAAAAACCCACATCACAGTTTCCACAGTTGGTGTGCTGCCCACCCTCAAAAAAATACTCGAAGATCCCACTTGGCCAGACGTGCGTTTGGCGATTTCACTCCACAGCGCTGATCTTGAAACTCGAAAACGTCTCATGCCCTCCACCGCTACCGATTTTATCGAAAAATTGATCGAATGGGCCCATGGCTACACTCAAAAATACGGAAATCGCCGTCACCACCTCACGTTTGAATACGTCATGTTGTCCGGGATAAACGACACCAACTTCCACGCTCAAAAATTAGCTGAACTAGGCCAAAAAATAGACCAGGTACGCGTCAATTTAATCCCCTACAATTTCACGAACAGCCCTTTTCAATGCAGCCCTCTAAAAACCATGGAGCACTTCCAAAGGACGCTTAAAAACGCTGGCCTGACCGTAACGATCCGCAAATCCAAAGGCGACGACATTGCTGCCGCGTGCGGACAATTAATCCAAATGTAGTTCACTCCTCGCCGCCTGCACAAGATTTTCCAAAATATGCCAATAAAGGGTCACAAAAATCTCTTTATCCTTAGGACTAACCCCATTCCCCTGCGCTTTGGCTTGATAAAAAAAAAGCATGGGTTTGGCATTCATTTCAAGAAGATAAGGCGTTCCCTGTTGATCCAAGATCACATCCAAGCCAATATCTCGAACCTCCGGCACCTCCTTCTGCAACGCAACCGCCGCGCTGAGCGCCATTTTCTCCAAACGAACGCTTAATTCCGACATTGAAATAGGCCAATCCAATCGTGCCCCAATCTGATCAAAAAGAAGCGGCTCCCCCCCTCCGGAAATATTGGAAGTGGCTTGATCTTTTCCGCCCTGACGTCCAAGCAAATGAACCACTTCCCAATCTTCCTTCGGTCGTTGGATCAAAATCCGTACATCAAAAGGCACCGTGGATCCATCCTGCTTGAGCCGGGGAGGAGAAATCGCGTGCTGAATTAAATATTCTTCAACAGCAAAGCACTCACGAAGAGTATCCAAGATAGCAACCTCCCCTTCAAATCGCCTTCCCTCTCCCCTCATCGATAAATGTCCATTAAAATCGCGCGCGAGACGAAAAATGCCCTTCCCCTTCATGCCATAGCGAGGTTTCAAAAAAAACGCCTGTTCATCTTTTTTAAAAAGGAAGGCATCTTGAAGTTGAGCCAAGTTCAAAAAAAGTTCTGTTTTGGGGGTCGAAATGACATTTTGAACAAAAATTGTATTCATCATCCATTTATCTCTGGTAACCCTAAAAACCGCGGGCGAATTGATCCAACGAAGACCCAAATCCAAAAATCGATCGCGGGTCTGTTTTACTAAAATTTTATTCGCTTTATTTGAATCATGCGAGAGAAAAAAACGATCATAAATCACCGCTGGAAAATCAACCTTTTGAACACTCCCCTCCGCATGATTTCTGGGAAACCAGCCCAAAATCTTCTTCTCATCCCATAAAATATCCTCAGGCCCAAAGGCAAAAATATTCATTCTTCGATCAGAAACCCTCGAAAGGTCATCCAAAAGCTGACTTTTTTCTGTACAAAAATAAGCATTTTTAGCGCCAGAATCACGTGCGATAAAAACGCCGAGCAGCGGTGATGAAAATAATTTAGACATTAACATCAATCCTCTATTTTTTCCTGTGCCTGTTTACAATCTGGTGGGCGATAGTGGATTCGAACCACTGACCTCATCGACGTCAACGATGCGCTCTAGCCAACTGAGCTAATCGCCCTAAATTTCTCAACCATATATACCGAATTTTTTACCTTTCGGCTAGTTTTTTCACATTTTATTAATAATTTTTTAATTTTTTTTTTAGAAGAATTTCATTTGCCAAAGAGTATAAATAGAGAACTCCTTAAAAATCCACACAATGCAAACACTTACCTTCAGACATCAATATCTCAAAAATCTCACTACCAAAATAAAATATCTATTCAAGCGTAGTACAAAATTATTAGAACTATTTTTCCCTACTAAATGCCTCGGCTGCCAAATACCAAACATTTTTCTCTGTCCTTCCTGTCTTACTCAAATCCCCATCAATCAAAACCAATACTGCCCACTTTGCCTGAATCAAAACCAATTCGGTGCTGTTTGCACTTTTTGCAAATCAAAAAATAGCTCTTCCTGGCATCTTGACGGTCTTTTTGTTACTACCCAGTATCAAAAAAATTCGCTTCTCCAAAATACTATCCAAACCATGAAATATCATCATGGCTATGACATTGCCCCTTTACTTGGGCAATGGATGGCCTCGGCCTTCCTCGTCCAAAAAAACATTGTTTCCTATTTTGAAAAATTTACCCTTAATCCCGTCCCTCTCCATCCCCAAAGAGAGCATGATCGAGGCTATAATCAGGCCTTTCTCCTAGCAAAATCACTCTCTGAAATCATCCATCTCAACCTTACAGACTACCTAAAAAGACATCGCAACACCCCACCACAAGCCCATTTAGATCGCGAATCACGATTAAAAAATCTTCAAAATTCCTTTTCTTTAAAAGAAAAAACTCAAATTTTGAACAAAAAATTTATTCTAGTTGATGATGTTTGCACTACCGGCAGCACTCTTAACGAATGTGCAAAAATTTTGAAATTTAATGGCGCAAAAACGGTTTGGGGATTAGTTTTAGCCAGGGGTTATTGTCAAATATAGTTGATACCTATAAACTACCCGCATGCTCATCGGAATTGATGCCTCCCGCTACTGCCATGATAAACCAACCGGAGTTGAAATTTACTCCAAGGAAATTATTGAAGCGCTTTTGCCATATTTTCAAAACCAAAAAACCCACACTCTTCGCCTCTACACACCTCAAAAAATTTCCTCTCTTCCCGCTAAACTGCAACGATTACTCCCCTACCACCGACTTTGGACTCAACGTTACCTATCTAGAGAAATACGCCAAAACCCACCTGCTGTACTCTTTGTCCCCTCACACGTTCTACCTCTCAGCCACCCCAAGAAATCCATAATCACAATCCACGACCTAGCTTTTCGAGATTTGCCTTTAGCCTATCACCCTCTCCAGTGGCTTTATCTACACTGGAGCACCTGGTTTGCCGTAAAAAAAGCCTTTAAAATCATTGTTCCTAGTCAAGCCACCAAAAAAGACCTTATTAACAAATACAACTGCCCTCCCGAAAAAATTATTATTATTCTACATGGCTTTAAACCCCCGAAATCCAAAATTTCAACCCCCAAAACCGCCAAAATCCTCAAAACCTTCCATTTACTACCTAAAACAACCAAAAATCTCGCCTCTACCCCCAACCCCAAAAACACAAACCAAAAACTCGTTCCCTACATCCTTTTTATTGGTCGCCTAGAAACCAAAAAAAATCTGTCACGCCTCATGCAAGCCTTTAAAATTTTTTCCGAAAATCATCCCGAGTGGCGCCTAATTCTTGGTGGTGGACGAGGCACCGGTTTTAATAAAATCCTTAAAACGCTCCTTAAAGAAAAACTAACTGATCGCGTACTAATGCCAGGCTACCTCACCGAAGATGAAAAGGCTATTTTACTTAAGAATGCCCGCCTTTTTGCTTTTCCTTCTCTGGCCGAAGGTTTTGGCTTCCCCATTTTAGAAGCCGCGCACTATCATGTCCCTATTTTAGCTTCTAAAATTCCGGCTTTACTCGAATTCAAAAACTATGTTGATATTTTTGTGGACCCGCTCAATGTCCATTCTCTTGCCAAAGGACTAACCACTCTCGCCGCCAATTCCCAAATCAAAAAATCCCCCTCCCTCGCAAAATATTCTTGGAAAAAAAATGCTAAAACTCTCTACAATCTCCTCACCTCCTTATGAAAATCGCCCTAGTCCATGACTTTATTCTTAAATTAGGAGGAGCCGAACGAGTCCTCAAAGTTCTTAGTGATCTTTTTCCTCATGCTCCGATTTATACACTTTTATATAATGAATCCCGAACTGGACAAATTTTACCAGCCTCCCGCATCCGCACCTCAACCCTGCAAAAACTCCCCCATTTTATCCGCAATCACCACCGCTATTTATTCCCTTGGATGCCTAAGGCCATCGAATCTTTTGATTTTAGCGGTTACGATCTGGTAATCAGCTCCAGCTCCGCTTATGCCCATGGCATTATCACCAACAGCCACACCAAACATCTTTGCTATTGCCATTCTCCTATGCGTTATGCCTGGGACTGGACGAACGAATACCTCCGAGAATTAAAATTAAACCCCCTAAAACGCCACCTAATTGGCAAACTTTTAAAAAAAATCCGCATTTGGGATTTTTACGCAGCAGACCGCGTTGATCAATACCTCGCCAATTCCAAGCACGTCCAAAACCGCCTTGCCAAATATTATCGCAAACCATCTAAAATAATTTATCCGCCAGTGGATATTGACCGCTTTACAGTTACCCCCCATCACGAAAACTATTTTTTAATCGTTTCCACCCTAACTCGCTATAAAAACATCGAACGAGCCATCCAACTATTTAACAAAGTCCGTAAGCGTTTAGTAATTATTGGAGAAGGTCCCGATTGCCAACGCTTGAAACAAATGGCCGGTCCTCAAATAGATTTTCTTGGCTTTAAACCAGATGAAGTGGTTAAGGAATATCTTGAAAATTGTCGTGCCTTCATTTTTCCAGGAGAAGAAGATTTTGGCATTGCTCCGGTAGAAGCCATGGCTTGCGGTAAACCTGTCCTGGCCTATAACAAAGGCGGCGTTAAAGAAAGTGTTATCCCGGGTATAACTGGTGAATTTTTTGATGAACCCACCATTTCTTCCATGGAAGATGGACTAGCCCGTCTCCTTGCCAATACTAAGCAATATGATCCGGCTTTAATCCGGAAACAAGCCGAAAAATTCTCCAAAGAACACTTCGAAATGGAAATCCGAAAATTACTCAGGGATTACTATTAAAAATTTCTCCAATGGCTTTCTTTCCAATACAATATCTGTTTCAGTCGCCTCAACGCCTCCCCCGAATACAACTGGATCCCTCCACAACGAATCATCACCTGTATATAAAGCCCTAGCTTCCAAAATCCCCTTACCGGGTGGAATAAATAATCCACTTAAAGTTTTCCTTATATCCCCATCGATTCCAAGTTGCCTTTCAATCCTAATCCCATCTCCTCTCAAGCTAAAACAACATTCAGCTAACTCGATCCGCCCAACTCCCTGCGCCACCATCTCGGGATTAGGAAAATCTTCATACCCCAAACAGGTTGATAAATTTCCAACACCCTTTTCTTCTAAAAATTTCATCCACCTTTCTAAATCAACATACAACTCAATATGCGGTTCAGAATGCAAACTATTTAATGAACCACCCTCTCTAAAACCTTCTATTAACCACCTCCCAGATCCAGTTTTTTTTAAATCTCTAAGTAAAGAACATTCAGGCCTTCTATCCCAATTAAATCCCTCAAATTCCATTGGAAGCTTCCTGAATGTTTCCGGTAGCCGATGTTCCTTAACCCAATCGGCAAATGTAGGTAATTGTGGAACTTCAGATAATTCTGCGCCCATAAAAATTATACTAAATTAAAAACCTAACGAAGCCGTAGAATTACACAGAAAAACTTATTTTGTCAAATAGACTTTTGTCCTTCTTTTTTGCTATTATAAAGCCCTCTACAAAATCATCTCACCATAAAATTCATGGCAGATCTCGCTTTTTATCGCAAATATCGTCCTTCTAAATTCACAAACCTGGTTGGGCAACCCCCCATTCAAAAAACCCTTCTAAACGCCATTAAATCCGGCCACCTCTCTCATGCCTATCTTTTCTGCGGCCCACGCGGCACTGGCAAAACCACCACGGCCCGCTTAGTGGCCAAAGCCATCAACTGCATTGCCCCGGATCCCAACGGCGAATCCTGCAACAAGTGCGAATACTGCACTTTAATGAATCAAGGAAATTGCGTAGACCTAATTGAGATTGATGCGGCCTCTAACCGCGGCATTGACGAAATTCGCGATCTAAGAGAAAAAATAAAATTCTCTCCAAACCAAACTCCGCACAAGGTCTACATCATCGACGAAGTGCACATGCTAACTACTCCGGCTTTTAATGCTCTCCTAAAAACCCTCGAAGAACCACCAGCTCACGCCTATTTTGTACTAGCCACAACCGAAGTGCATAAAGTGCCGGAAACCATTATTTCACGCTGCCAACGCTTTGATTTTCGCCGCATTGACGAAGAAAGCATTATTGATCGCCTCAAATACATTGCGACTCAAGAAAAAATCAAATACGAAGACGAAGCTCTTACTTGGATTGCTCAAAGCGCCGAGGGTGGCATGCGCGATGCCATTAATCTTTTTGAACAAATAATTGAAGATCAAAAACTAACCACTAAACATGTTAAAGAAATTCTTGGTGTTTCTAGCCATGATAATGCCAAAAAACTCTTTCAATCTCTGGAAAAACAAGATCTCAAAACAGCCCTAGCCGAAATCCAAGGGCTACATCAAGAAGGACATGACCTTTATCAATTTAGTCGTGAATTTATGACCTATTTAAGGCGTCAATTACTAGATGCCATTGGAAAACCAGAATTAGCTAAAAAATACATTTATTGGATTGATCTTTTCCAAACCGCCACCATTGAATTAAAAGATACGCTTATCGCTCAACTTCCGCTTGAAATCGCCATTCTTAAAGCCTGCTTTATTGAAGAAGAAAATAAAACAAACTGGTTTACCACAATCCTAAAAGGCAATAAAGAAGAATCGCCCACCCAAGAAACAAAACCAATCATCCCAAAAAAAATAGAAGAAAACGGTCTCCAATCCTTACCTGACGAATCAAATCACCTTCACCAAACACCAACTTCCAAAACACCGCCACCAGTTCTATCCCTGAATGAAATAAAAATCAATTTCCAAAGGATTCTAGAACAAATTAATACTCCTTCAGTCCGTCAATCTTTTAATACCGGCATTATTACTCAAATCCAAGAAAATGCAATTCACATCGAGTTTCAATCAAAATTTCATCTCGAAAAAGTAAATACCACAATTAATAAAGCCTTAATCGAAAACGCCTTTGAAAAAATATTTAACCAAAAAATCCGCCTTGAATGCCGTCAGTCCAAAATGGAAAATCTGGTAGACCAAACCCTAGAAATTTTCGGCGGAGAAATTCTCGACTAATTTAAAATATGGACGAAACAATCACTAAAATTTTTTCCAGATTACCGGCCTACGATCGCTTCCCACCACAAATTCTTAATGAAGAAACCTTTGATTTATCAAGATTTCAACGCTTTTTAACCCAAGTTAACAACCCCCACAAGGGATTACCAATCATCCATATCGCAGGCTCAAAAGGAAAAGGCTCCACTGCGGCCTTACTTGGTTCAGCCCTGCAAGCCCTAGGAAAACAAGTTGGCGTTTATTTTTCCCCATATCTTGGCTCTCCAACCGAAGCAATTTTTGTTAACGGAAAACCAATTTCAAAAGAAAAATTTAATTTTTTCCTAACTAATAACGATCAAATCCTCCAAAAACTAACTCCCCAAGAGCAAATTACCGCCTTTGAACTTCTAACCACCATTGCCCTCCAATATTTTCACGAAGCAGATGTTGATTTTGCCATTTTAGAAACTGGCTTAGGTGGTAGATTAGATGCCACCAATGTGATTGAAAGCCCAATCCTTTCCCTTATCACACCTATCGAAAAAGAACACACTGATCTTTTGGGCAATAGCATTACGTCCATAGCCTATGAAAAACTAGGAATTGTTAGAGAAAATATTCCAGTTATTTTTGCTCCTCAAACTGATCCTTTTATCCAAGAATTTGCCCGTAACATTTGCTTACAAAAAAAAGCTCCCTTTATACCCATCACCTCCCATTACAACGCCACAATCAAAATCCGAACCATTGACCACTATTCTTTTCGTTTACAAAGCCCCTATCGAGAAATACCACAAATAAATCTGGCTTTATTGGGTGATCATCAAGTACAAAACGCCTTAAGCGCGTGGGCTGCTCTTGATCATCTTCTCCCCAAATTCAACCCGGAATTGGTGCTGGATGTTTGGCAACACCTCACCCTGCCGGGAAGATTCGAACAACGGGAAATCGAAGAACATCAATTTATTTTAGACGGAGCCCACACCCTTAATTCCGCCAAAACTCTAAGAAAAACCCTAACTCAAATATACGGAATTCGCCCTTTTACCTTTATTTTGGCTTTTCTAAACGATAAAAATATCGAAGGATTTTGCTATGAATTATTGCGCCAAAACGACACTGTCATTCTTACCCAAATCAATCACCCCAGAGCATTACCAGCCAGAATAGCCGAAGAAAAAATTCGTACTTTGATTAAAAATCAAAACCTTACTTCCATAATCACCAATGACCTTAAAATAGCGAAACAAAAAGCTTATAAGCTAAGCAAGAAAGACCCTATTTGTGCCACTGGTTCATTCAAATTAATTGAAGAAATATAGAGCCTCCGTAACAAGCACTCAAATACTAGCACATTTCCAAACGAAACTTTTTGACCTGGTCACTGGTCAATATATTTGCCTTTCCCAATAACTCAGAAATTCTCTCTCTTATTGGTAAAGACTTGAGCTTAAGCTCAATTTTCTATCTTTAACCCAATTTTTTATGAAAAAATTAGGTAAACTATTATCGGTTGGCTTAGTAGCAGCCGTATTCACCACCTCCGTCGCCTTTGCAGCTACACCAGAAACAGAAACTCAAGGGTATCCTCATGGCCCAATTTACAAAACATTTAACATAATGGTTCAACGCGAAATTGGCATGACTCTTGATGAAGCTATTAGCCATGTTAAGGTGCGTGACCTTAAATCAACCCTAGAAGCTCAAGGAGTTGACGTCAATGCCCTTCAAAATAAATACCGTAACAGACTCAATACCATCTTAAATAACCGAGGAATGAGCCTTCAAATCGAAAACGTTTCAGAGGGTGTTAAAATAAGCGTTATAGCCGAAAATCCTACTGAAGCCTTTTTACTTCGCGGCAGCTTACTTGAAGCTCGCGCCAATTATTTTAACCAAACCAGGGCTACTAATGTCCAATTTACATTAGAAGGCGGGAATACTGAAAACAGCCTTTACATGATCGTCAAAGGTAATACCCCGGAAATTGCTCAAGCAATCCAATACCGAATCCCAGCCTATTCTGCCGAGTAAAAAAATAAGCGCATGAGTAAGTATAAAAGAGCTCCTTTACCTGGAGCTCTTTTCCTATTATTCGGCAAACCTAAGCTGTTAATCGCTTAGTCACATCATCCCAATTCACAATGGTCCACCAATTCTCTACAAATTTAGGACGAGCATTTTTATAATCCAAATAATAAGCATGTTCCCATACGTCCAAAACCAGCAAAATTCTAAAAGTAGGATAAATTTGCAAATTATGTTTCTCTATTTGCATAATCAACGGACGCTGGGTTTTCTGACAATAAGTAAGAGCTGCCCAACCTGATCCTTCCACTGAAACCGCGGCCTGTGTAAATTCCTTTTTAAATTGCTCGACACTGCCAAATTCCTTTTTTAGCACATCACCTAATTTCCCCTCTATCCCCGCACCTTTCCCTTGTGCCGCCAAATTTTCCCAAAAAATACTGTGCAAAACGTGCCCTCCAATATGGAATGAAAGCTCTTTCAAAAGAGCTTTCATTCCCACTTCACTACCATTTTGAC
Source organism: Candidatus Peregrinibacteria bacterium GW2011_GWF2_39_17 (assembly GCA_000993615.1). GTDB lineage: Bacteria > Patescibacteriota > Gracilibacteria > UBA1369 > UBA12473 > UBA12473. Next base: position 77,508 of record LBWM01000005.1, read on the forward strand.
GAGCTGATTCCAAAGTTTTCAAAATAACATTAGCCCCATCTACATAAGATTGGTGATGCTTATCATGATGAAGGGTTAAGACTTCCTTAGACATAACCGGCTCAAGTGCGTCGTAAGCATAAGGAAGCGCTGGCAAAGAATAATAAGACATAAATAAAGAAGATTAAGAATTAAGAAATATTAAATTATAAACAATCTAACCTAAAAATCAACCCCCCTTTACTCCCCTTTTCCCAATTGTCGCTGCCCTTCAATTTGATCTTTAACCCTTTTTAAAACCCCTTTCATAAAAAAATCAGCAAATGATTTTAAATTTTCATAAGTTTGCGAAAAATTAAATTCAGCAAGATAATCACGTAAAATAAAAGCCGTAAGTTGAGTAACCACCTCCTTAGCCTGAAGCAAAGCCCTAGGATCTTCATTATACTCAACCACAGTCTTAAGAATTCGTTCTGGAATCGGGGAAGCAGCCTCAAAAATATTTTTACCCCAAAGATCAATAGTCATTCGAATTTTTAAAGGGAAAGCATGATTTCGTTCAAAAACAACCAATGCCCCTTTCATTTCCTTGTCCTCTAGCTCTTGCCACTCGTTTACTCCCAACTCTTCACCCCCGACTAACTGTAATTTAATTCCCGTTTCCTCCTGAATCTCCTCATTTCCCAATAAAATAATAGCTAAAATAAAAACCGCTGGAATATTTTGCTCCAAACACCTGGTAATCAATAAAGTAACATCACTCCGCTTATTGGCGTGAATAAATTTCAAAAGAATAGCCACCAATTTACTTTCATCTTTTTTTTGCTTTTGTTCCTGCTTTTGCGCCGCAGCCATTAACTGCTGATTACGTGCCATTCTAGCCTTATATTCCCTAACCTTATCTGGACTACTCGCGCCTTCCGCCGCATCGGCTCCAAAAAAAGAATCTAAACCATTCATTCCCAATAAAATTAAAAATACCTATATTAAGAAGTATACCGCACAAGATTAAATACGCAAAAAAAACATCCTACAATTAACCCAGAAAATACTCTGAAAAATTAACTCACGTGCACATGCTTTCTTTTAAAAATGCGCCCGTCATAATTACAAACTCCCTTTTCCGTAAAATTAACCACGCCATCCTGGAGAGCAAATAAAGTATGATCTTTTCCCATACTTACATTTTTACCAGCCCTCATTACAGAACCTCTTTGACGCACTAAAATACTACCAGCTGTTACCTTTTGACCTTCAAATCGTTTAACTCCCAAACGCTTCGACTGAGAATCACGATTATTATGAGTTGAGCCCCCTGCTTTAGTCTTAGACATAAAAATTAACAATTAACAAAATGAGCGACGTCAATTTATAAGAAAAAAAGCAATCTGGCAAGTAAATTTTAGGCCTTATTATAAATCCAATTAAAAAAAATAATTTTTACCTCACTTTTTAAATATATATTCCTTTGCCCCAAAAATTACAATTTTGGATTATGCCCCGAAACTTTTCGGGTATTTAGATGTATAAATCAACCCGAAAGTCCTATTTTGCGATCAGTCATTATCAAGAGTAAAATAAAATTGATGGAAAATAAGAAAATTGCTCAAATCTTTCAAGAAATTGGCGACATTTTAGAATTAATGGGCGAAAATCGATTTCGCTATCTCTCCTACCACCGAGCCGCCCAAACTCTTAATTCCCTTAGCATTGACGTGCGCCAAATTTATGAACAAAACCCCAAAAAGTTGTTGGAAATTAACGGCATTGGCCAAGGCCTAGCGGATAGAATCATCGAGATCCTCAAAACAGGAAAATGCCAGGAACACCAACAGTTATTAACCGGATTTCATAAAGGATTACTGGAGCTACTTACTATTCGCGGCTTGGGTCCGCAAAAAGTTAAAAAATTATACTTTGAGCTTGAAATTGATGATTTAAAAAAACTCAAAAAAGCTGCTTTAGAAGGAAAAATCGCCAAACTAGCAGGTATGGGCGAAAAAAGCCAAGCCGAAATTATCAAAGCCATTAATGAGCATGAAAAAAACAGTAAACGCGTTTTACTGCATGTAGCCACTTTTTTAGCTGAAGACTTTATTAAGTACATGAAACAATGCCCTAGTGTAAAAAAAGTGGAATATGCCGGCAGTCTGCGTAGAGGCAATGAAACCATCGGGGACATTGATATTTTAGCCACCGGAACAGATAAAACCGAGATTATTAACCATTTTATTCGACAACCAGATATAGAAACTATTTTCTCTCAGGGAGAAACCAAAGCCAGCATTCTACTAACAGCCGGAATCCAGGTTGATTTAAGGGTAGTAGAGGAAAAAAGTTTTGGAGCCGCGCTTTATTATTTTACAGGCTCCAAGGCTCATAATATCCACGCCCGTAAAATAGCCATTTCCAAAGGGTTAAAACTTAACGAATACGGCATTTATCAAGGCACTAAAGCCCTTGCTGGAAAAACAGAATTAGAAATGTTTACAACCCTGGGACTCCCTTATATCCCCCCGGAACTACGCGAAGACCAAGGAGAAATTGAAGCAGGCTACAGCCATAATCTTCCAGATTCTATTGAACTTAAGGACATTAAAGGCGATTTACATGTTCATACCGAGGCCAGTGATGGCCAAAATACTTTAGAAGAAATGGTCTTTAGTGCCCAAAAATTGGGCTATGAATATTTAGCTATTACAGACCATTCGCCACATACCGGAATAACGCATGGACTTAGTGGTGATCGCTTTCTAAATCACCTTCAAAAAATCGACCAACTAAATAAAAAACTAAAAAATTTTCGAATTCTCAAAGGAGCAGAAGTAGATATTTTAGAAGATGGATCCCTCGATTATCCTAATGAAGTTCTTGCCTTACTAGATATTGTTGGCATTTCCGTCCACAGCAAATTTAATCTACCTGCACATCAACAAACGACTCGTATTATCAAAGCGATATCCAATCCCTATGTCTCTTTTTTATGCCATCCAACTGGCCAAATTATCAATCAGCGCAATCCCTACGACATTGATATTGTAGAAATCGCTCGTGCTGCTAAAAAATATCACGTCGCCCTTGAAATAAACAGTAATACCAGACTAGATCTCAGCGCTAATAATGTCCGTTTGGCCAAATTACAGGGAGCTAAATTTGTCATTGTCACTGATGCCCATCGCCTTGATCAGCTTACGTGGATACAATTTGGAATCAAAATAGCCAAAAAAGGTTGGCTGGAAAAAAATGATATCCTTAACAGCCTGCCTCTAAATAAAATGCTAACTTATTTCCGAACAAAATAACTTATCGCTTTTCAATGCCCCCTACTCAAAAAACCAACCAATAGACTAATTTTAGGTAGAAAATTTTTTACTCTTTATGTTAAACTAAACATGTTTACTTTTTTACCCTTTTCTCATGAAAAAAACAGTTACCATTTTAGCTGGTTTTTTAATCGCTATCGTCGCAGCAGGTTGCGGACTAAGCTCGGAGCCAGCATCTGACGCTCAAAGTTCTCCAGAAAAAGTTGTTAGTGCTTTTTATGAAGCCTTTCAACAAAGCCCTAATAATGCTCTTCAGTTTGTAGATGAAACCGCTCAAAAAAGCACTGATTTTCAAGATAGCTGGGAAAGTATTCAAACCTGGACATTTAATTCAGTTGAGGTTACTGGGTTCTCTGACCCTTGGGTTGATGTCAAATTTGAAATCACCATTGAAGGAGAAACCGAAAGTGGAACCGACCAAGTAGAAGTTAAAGAAGCTAACGGAAAATGGTGGATCGTTTCAATTCCTAGCTAAATATGGCCACCAAAAAAACTCTTCACCGATTTTTCGTTTCTCCGTCGAGTATTAATAATAAAAAAGCCACGATCATTAATCATGATCAAATTCACCAAATCACCCACGTCCTTAGGATGAAACCAGGGGATACCTTAATTTTGCTTAATGGTGACCAAAAAGAATACCTCACCAGCCTGAAAAACATTTCCAAAAAAGAAATAACCGGACACATTATAAAAAAGCAAAATAACAAAGGAGAACCCCCAATTATCATTCGCTTATTTCAAGCTATTCCTAAACAATTAACCAAATTTGAACAAACTCTCCGTCAGGGGACCGAAATCGGAATTTCCGAATTTTACCCCCTCTTAACTGAACATGGAGAAGCACAAGAACTCCACAAAAGAGAACGCATGATGAATATTCTAAAAGAAGCAGCCGAGCAAAGCGAACGCGGTAAAATCCCCATCCTTGGTCCCATCATCATATTCAAAAAACTACTTGAAAATAGCTTCCCCGCCGAAATAAACGCAGATCTAAACCTCTTAGCCTACGAAAGAGAAAATAAAACTTTTCTCAAAAATATTTTAGCCCATCTGGATTTGGCAAAAGTCAAAACTATCAATATTTTTATTGGCCCAGAAGGCGGGTTTTCCCCAACTGAAATAGAAGCCGCTCGCTTAGCCCCAAATTTTACAATATTTGGGTTAGGCCCGCGCATCCTTCGCACTGAAACAGCTGGCCTCGTAATTTCCGGATCACTCCTTTATTCTTGACCCTCCTGCTATGCACAAAGAACTCAAACTTTTCGCCTTCCTGACTGCGATTGAAAAATGGAATCAAAAACTAAATCTTGTCTCCTATAAAGATCTCAATGAATTAACCATCAAACATCTTCAGGATTCTTTATCCCTTTTGGAAATTTTTCACCTGGAAGAAGGACAACGTATTTTAGATCTTGGCTCAGGCGGAGGATTCCCCGGAATTCCATTAGCCATCATGAGCCCAGAAGCAGAATTCATACTTCTTGACTCAATTGGAAAAAAAATGACTGCTCTTAAAAAAATCAGCCAAGAATTAGATCTAAAAAACGTGACCACTCTAGTTGGAAGAGCCGAAACACTTGGTCATGATCCAGAATATCGAGAATCATTTGGCTTAGTTGTAGCCAGAGCCGTAGCTCCACTTCCTATCCTCTTAGAATACGCCGCCCCCTTTGTCTGCATTAATGGTTTATTCGTAGCCTACAAGAGCACCAATTACCAAGATGAACTTAATGCTGCGGAAAATGCCCTAAACGAACTAAAAATGGTTTTTGAAGGCCCCATTGAATATGAACTAGACGACAAAATGGGCTCACGGGCTTTGCTTATTTTCAAAAAAGAGGCTGCTCTTCCTAATACTTACCCCCGCAAAGCAGGTATCCCCAAAAAAAAACCACTTTAAAAAACCACTAACTCCTCTGTGAGACAATTTGGAAAAAACCTAATACCCCTTATTTTCAATAATCTTCTCCAAAAAAGCCCGGGGATAAATAGGCGTTTTTTCCGCTAAAGCTTGATGAAATAAAACAGTAGAAGGAGTTAAAGCCGGAGTCGTGTTTACCTCAATGACCTTAATTTTCCCGGTTTCAATTTCCATAAAAGCATCAATACGCGCATAACCTTTAATCCCTACCCTTGAAGCAACTTTTTCAATTAACCCTTTTGTTTTTTCTAAAATTCCAGGCTTAATGATAAATTCAAAAGGAGGTGTGATATTTACGCCGGTACCTCCTTGAAATTTCTCCTCCACGCTTAAAACCTGCCCTTCCGCTACGGTTAAACTTGGGCTTAAAGCCTTTAGAATTCCGTTTATTTCTAGTACTCCAACCGTGACCTCAATCCAACCGTTTTTAGGTGTCCATTTTAATTTATTTCCTCTTATCCTAAATTTATCAGTTTCAATAAATTGCTCAAAAAGCAGCCCCTTCATTGGATTAAGCGGCATTTCAATAATTCCACTTTGATTCTTAAAAGTACCCATTTTTATAAATTGCACTCCACTCCCAGCTAAAGAAATATATTTCTCCAAATCTTTACTAGAGGACAAACGAACTACTCCGGAAGAACAACCATCAGCTCTCGGCTTAACAATAATGGTTTTTGACTGTAGCTCTAAACAAAGTTTTTCCCAAAAATACTCAAAATCATTCCTTTTAAAATCCCTAAGCAACCTCAATAAAACTACTTTTTGTGGTATAATTTGGATCCATTTTGCATCCAAATTCTTCAAAGCCTGAATAGTTTTATATTTATCCATACAAAGCGCCGAAGCTTTTTCTTCAGACCCATTGAAAATAATTTTTTGTCGACCCAAAAGCCTCTGTAAAGTCCCATCCTCACCAATCCCGCCGTGCAAACCGATAAATACAAATTCGGATTGCCTAATAAAAAATTCTAAAGTCATTTTTTGTGGCAAGAAAAAAGATTCTGAAGCCTCATCCTCTGTCAAGAACAATCGCCAACGCACCTTAGAGACTAAATCAGAAAGTTTTTTTTCATTTTTTTTTGCACCACGGCAATTCTCGTAAATTTCCTCCACCGTATGATTAAGAGTCAAAGCATACGGCAAAGACCATACTGCTCCATGCAAATCAAGTAAAAAAGGACGCGGTTCATATTTTTTTGATTGCCTTAACTTAAGCCACGCATTCGTCCCACTCATTAATGAAACCTGCCTCTCTGCTGTATTGCCGCCAAAAAGGACATTAATCGGTTTACGCTTCTTATTTAAATCACTAAAAAATTCCTGGGGAAAAAGACTATAACGACGACAGGCATTTTTCACAATAAAACGCAAAAGATTGCGGTGACTCATTCCAATCCGAGAGGCCTGCTGAAACAAAAAACTATTTTGCTCCATGCCGCTAATCGGGTTAAAATCCGAAAACCAAATTTTACCATCAGGTAACAGCCAACCATCAAATCTCGCAAAATCGCGCATCCCCAAAACTGAAAACAATTGCTCAGCCTGAACCTGTATACGTTCAATGGTATTGTTATCAAAACGAGGGGGACAATGATAACGAACCTGACGAGTTGGTAAGTATTTTTTTCTAAAATCAAAAATTTGATGTTCCGTATAATCAGCCTCAATTTCAGTAGGTAAAACCGCCACCGGCATTCCAAATTTATTTTGAAGCAGGATCACCGTAAATTCAATCCCCTCACAAAAAGGCTCAAGCACTAGTCGAGTATCCATTCTCTTTGAAAAAAGCAATTTAGCCTTTTCCAAAGCCTCCGATGCTGTTCCCACCGAAAAAACCCCAATACTTGACCCCCCTGTTGCCGGTTTAATAATAGCCCTTTTTAGATTATGTTTTTTAAAAAAATTATTAATAATTTTCTCGTGGTCGTTACGAAAAATTTTTAAAACCGCGGAAGGCAAAGCAAAAAACCCTTGCGACCTAATAAATTCATTAGCCTCAAATTTATCAGAACAACGCCTACAAGCTTCAACTCCCGACCCCACATACGGAACTCGATAGCGTTCTAAAAGACGCTGAACCCCGCCATCCTCACCAAATTGACCATGCATTACCGGAAAAGCCAAATCAACTTCCTTAAAAAGATCCTTTAAAGCTCGCGAACTAAGGAATTTACCGGTTTGCTGTAACTTAAAATCAAAATCCGAAGGCGTATTAGAATATAATTGTTTTACCTGCAAGCGATAAGGTCTTTTTTTATGATCAAAATAAAGAGGCACAATTTCTATACCTTCATCCCCTAAATGATCCAAAATAGATCGCGCTGAATTAAGAGAAATACCACGTTCTAAGGAAGGCCCGCCACAAATCAATAAAATTTTCATAAATTTTGCAAAAATTAATCAAGCCTAATTTATCCTTTAATCAAACAAAATAAAAGCGGAAAACCCATTGCCGTAACATTTTTTTGCAAAAAAATTAGAGCAGCCACTCAGTATCTTATCTATAGACCTCACGCCTTCGCTAAGAGCAATAAAACCCACTAAAATTTGCATCTTGCCATAAGATCAACTATTCTCCTGATAAATTGATTTTATTTTTTTAAATTTTAAATATGGCCATGCAAATTTATCATGACTCAGATGCCGATTTATCAATCCTAAATAATAAAAAAATTGTTGTTATTGGCTACGGTGCTCAGGGTCGAGCCCAAGCCAGAATGATGCATCAATCCGGACTAAACATCGTTGTCGGCGTACGCGAAAACGGCAAATCATGGCAACAGGCACAAACAGACGGTCTAACTGTTTTACCTATTGCAAAAGCTGTCGCACAGGCCGACATTATTCACATCCTCATCCCAGACGAAACGCAAAAAGCTGTTTATGAATCTGAAATCCTCCCCAATCTAATCCCGGGCAATATTTTATCTTTTTCCCACGGCTTTAATATTGTCTTTAAGCGCATTACACCACCAGAAGGGGTAGGAATAATCATGGTAGCTCCCAAGGCTCCAGGGACTGAAGAATACAAACAATACGAACAAGGATTTGGGGTACCGGCCCTAATTGCCATTGAAAAAAATACAGCTGAAGGTAATGCTAAAAATATTGCGCTAGCCATGGCCAAAGCCATGTTTTTCACCAAAGCCGGGGTTCTTGAATGCACTTTTGGACAAGAAACCTATGAAGATTTATTTGGAGAGCAAGCCGTCCTTTGCGGTGGAGTAACCGAACTAATGAAAACTGGTTTTGAGGTATTAATTGAAGCTGGCTATCCACCAGAACTTGCCTATTTCGAATGTATCCACGAAATGAAACTAATTGTTGATCTTATTTACGAAGGCGGCTTAGCCCGTATGTGGGAAGTTGTTTCTAATACCGCTGAATACGGTGGACATACCCGTGGCTCACGCCTAATTACTCCTCAGGTTAAAGAAGAAATGAAAAAAATTCTCAAAGAAGTGGAGGATGGGACTTTTGCAAAAGAATGGATGGAAGAAGCAGACAAAAATCAGCTTAAAAATTTACTAGCCATGCGTCAAAAAGAAAGCGAACATCCTGCCGAAATAGTAGGCAAAAAAATTAGAGGCATGTTTGAAAAGTAAATTTTTAAGCTGATCTGCATCATCGAAAAAAAATCTATTTAATTTAAGATAAAAATGGAATTCTCATCCAAACACTTTGAGGAGCTCCTTCCTCATTTTGAATGATTACTTCAAGTTGGATATTTGCTCCGACTGTACAATTCCCGAAATCAGAGTGAAGACCTAAAACCTTTGAACTAAGGTATTCTGCCTCACCAGGCATTTTTTGAGCTGGATCAATTAAACGTGGAGTTTGGACTAAAACAGTACTAATCCCGTGTTCTTTCAAAACATTTTGCATTTTTTTTACTAAAATACCAAAATTAATTTGCTCAGATAAAGATAAATCAACTTGAGCTTGCGTCGCAAAGACTCTACACACCTCCCCTATTTTATCCTGAAACCGTTGACGCTGCTTTTCTTCCTCATCTGTTGCAATTTCGCTAAATTTTCTCCTTATTAAGCGCGATAAACTACTTTTACCTTCTTCACTATAAAATTGCTTTTCCCAAACCGTAAATTCTTCGAAATCAATAACTGGCTGCATATCTACACAAAATCCTCGGAAATCTCTAGTACTATTGAAACGCTGCACCGCATTATAGACTCTAAAATCAATAGGACTATTAGCAACCACGGTGTAATGATCAATGTCGTCATGCTGTCCAAATTTTACCCTATTTTCTAAATTTTCCTCACTTAATCGGGCAACCAATTCCGCCACTGAAAAATACGATAAAGGCGTATAAAGCCGATTTCTCTCAATATCTCGATGATGATATCCATAATCCTGAGCCGAACCGGAAGAAATAATACACGGCTCGTATTTCACTTCAATCGACATCCCTATCTCCTCGGAAAGTTGTTTTACATCTCTGGCAGTTTGTAAGGCCAAATCTATAGCTTCACTTTCCGTAACATAAATCGGTTTTACAATATGGTAGGTTGTGAAATGTACGCGCTCTTTTTCTTCAAGCGACAAATCTCGCGCGATTTCGATAATCCTTTCTCTAAATTCTGCAAACCCATATCCTTTGTTGTGGAGTAAACCAGCCACCACCTCATCACTGCTTTCCGCGCCCACATAAAGTTCCATTGTTTGATCTGCCCTCAACTGACTTAAACAACGCTTTATATTTTCCGTCGTACAATACTCAATGCGACTTTCAAACGCGACCCGGTGGACACTTAATTCTCTGCCTATGCGCTGAAGTAACTCATTTTGTGTTTTGGGGTTAACTTCTGCTGGATTCAAAAAATTACCATCTGGTAAAAACTCGAAAACAGTGGGATTAGGCATTATTGTCGAAATACGGGCGAGCCCATCTTCCAAAGCAGCTAATTGTTGTTCTAATGTCACCTGCCTTACTTGAGCATTATCAGCATGCAACACACAATAGCGGCAGCCTCTTGTTTTAGTCTGACTGTAAACGCATGGTGGTTTATGCCAGGCAAAACTGACTCGATGCCCAAAAATGGTTATTGTGATATGACCGTCTTTAATCTGCGATTCAAATTTTATACCCTGCTCCCTTAATTGACTCATTTTTACCTGCGCCATTTCGCCATTTTCATATTTTAAAACACAAGGCGGGGTGGTGGCCACGGTTGTCCATTGAGCCATTGAAAGCTCTTCTTCGGGAATACCATGCAATTCCTGCCTCTGAGTAGCGATTCTCCATTCTGCAAAATGTGGATAATCAAAAATAAATTGCCGAATAATTTCTTGCCTTCGATCTGGAGGGAAAATAGTATAAAGTCCGTCACCTCTTAACATGCGATTCAAAAAATTAATTGCCTCCTCCGATAGTCCTTTCTCTTTGCAAAAACCATCAAAAGATTCTCCACATTGAATACATTTTAAAATTGTTTGATCTTTTATCGATGAAAGAACTAACCTAAGCGCAGAGCCTGCCCGTTCGCTCACACTATTTAAAGCCAGCAACGATCGCATAACCTCTCCTTCCGAAATCAAATCGACATCAGTAAATGATTCTATTGTCATGGAAAAATTATCACAGAAAAAGATATATTTTAATATAAAATTATACTTTAGTCAATAAAATTTGTCAACCACCCCCTTTGCCGGCTATGATAAATTTATGAATTTTCCTATCGATCTCCCAAACCTCTATCTAAAAAAGGCTAAAACACTACAAATCAAACCAGTAGATATTAAAGAATCCTTTATTCGTGGCAGTGGTCACGGCGGCCAAAAAATTAATAAAACCGCTAGTTGTGTCTGGCTCAAACATCGACCAACTAGCATTGAAGTAAAAGTCCAACGACACCGAGAACAAAGTAAAAATCGTATTTCTGCCTATAAACTACTGATCGATAAAATCGAAATCTCAATAAAAGGGGAAAAATCGGAACACGCCCAAAAAATTTTCAAAATCCGCAAACAAAAACAACGCCGCTCAAAAAAAACTAAAGAAAAATTATTAAAAGAAAAAAAACATCGCTCAGAGCTTAAATCCCTGCGAAGCAATATCATTAATTCCGAAAACTAAACATGCCCAAACCATTCACAACCAAAGATCAATATTTCTATTTGGCAAAAGCCAAAAATTTACGCGCCAGAAGCGCCTTTAAACTTGAAGAAATTCAAAAAAAATTCAGCCTAATTAAAAATGGAGCTATTATTGCTGACCTAGGCGCAGCACCTGGTAGCTGGTCTCAACTACTTAGCCAATGGATTGGCCAAAAAGGGAAAATTTTCGCCATTGACCTGCAAGAAATTGAACCAATTGCCTCTAATGTCCAAATTTTCTGCGGAGATATAACAGATTTTAAATTTCTGAACAAAATTTTTGAACAAAAAATAACAGGAGCCGTAGCTGACCTAGCGCCAAAAACCACCGGAACTCCTGACGCAGACAGCTACCATTCTGCAGAACTAAATCACGCCGTACTCGATATTTGCCAAAAGTATCTACACCCTAATGGATTTCTAATAACCAAAATATTTCAAGGAGAAGAATTTGTAAAAGTTAATTGTTAAGTGCTTTAAGCCATCTGCCTGCCGAGATCGCAGTCGCGAAACATACATTATAGGGAGAGAATTTAAAGGATAAAAAAATCCGTTAATCGAAATTATTTAGGCAAAGGAATATAATTATTTTTTAATTTTTTGTTAAGCTTTTTTTCATTCCAAATATGCTAAAATAAAGCGGGACGACCCTCCCCCCGGGAGGGAGGGGTGTATCCAAATTAATCACTTAACACCTGCCCATGAAAATCACTACCCGCACTGAATCAGATGCCCTAGGAACAATTTCCGTCCCCAAAAACGCTTATTACGGCTCCTTTACCACCCGCGCTTTAGCTAATTTTCAAATTAGCGGCCTTACTGCTCCAAAATATTTTCGCCAATCGCTAGGAATTGTTAAACTCGCGTCCTGCCAAGCTAACGCGGAGCTAAACCAAATCCAAAAAAAAGAAGCAAAAGCAATTGATCAAGCAGCGCACGAATTTATAAACGGCAAATTCGACGCAGAATTTCAAATTGATATTTTCCAAGCCGGAGCTGGTACACCCTATAACATGAATGCCAACGAAATTATCGCTAACAGAGCCAATGAAATCCTAAAAGCGCCCAAAGGGTCATATCAATTTATTCATCCCAACAATCACGTGAATATGTCTCAATCATCAAACGATGTTATTCCAACCGCTATTCGTCTAGCTACCCTAATGGCTCTTAAAACGCTCAAAATTGAAGCTAAAAAAACTATTTTAGCACTCAAAAAAAAGGGAACCCAATTTAAAACCATTATAAAAGTCGGGCGAACTCATCTGGAAGACGCCGTACCAATTAGCCTCGGGCAAGAATTTATGGCCTATGCCTCAGCCATAACAACCACACTAAAAACCCTTGAGGAAAGTGAAAAAGATCTATTAACCCTAGGTATCGGCGGAACAGCCATCGGCACCGGGATTAATACTCATCCTCTATTCCAAAAAACCATTGTTTCCAAACTTACTAATCTAACTCATTTTAAATTTAAGCCAGCCTCCAATTTAATAGAGACCACGCACAGCATGGCTAGCCTTTTAAAGGCTTCTTCCGCCCTAAGAGCCATGGCCGTAGAAATAAACCGGATTGCCAACGATCTCCGCTTATTAAACATGGGACCAAAAGCAGGAATCGCGGAAATAACTCTTCCGGAAGCTGAACCTGGTTCATCAATCATGCCAGGTAAAGTAAATCCTTCAATCGCCGAATGTATGAATATGATTTGTTTTCAAGTAATTGCCAATGATCAAGCCGTATCACTGGGAGCACAAGGAGGGCAGCTAGAACTAAACTGGTTTACCCCACTCATTATGTGGAATTTGCTATTTTCAATTCAAATCCTAACCAATGGCTTAAGCATGTTCCACCAAGACTGCATCGACGGGATAAAAGCCAATTCATCACAAATCAATCACCTTTTTGAGCACAGCCTGGTCACAGCCACTGCCTTGGCTCCTTATTTGGGGTACCATCAGGTAGCCCTCCTAGTCAAAGAAGCGTTAAAAGCAAAAAAACCTTTGCGTGAAATTATCCAATCAAAAAATTTATTCCCTCCAGCAAAACTAACCGCCATTCTTTCTCCTGATAAAATGATCCACCCGACTCTTCTGCCACCTAAATATACACCTTCTCTTTTATAATTTCGGACCATGCTCCATAAGCCTAGATATCTTTTTTAAGCTTACGTTAATCCTGAACTGCAATTACAACACTATAACTATCCGTAATACCTTCATTATCCTCTACGGTTAGAACTACTGTATAAGTTCCTGCTTTTTCAAAAGTATGAGTAGGTTTTCTAGTATAACTAAGATTGCCATCCCCAAAATCCCAGCGATAAGTCATTACCGTACCGCTAGAACACCCCGGATTAAAAGTCACAATTAAAGGCGCTTTCCCGGAGTCTACATTGGATTCAAAACAAGCACTCAATGAAACTGGCAATACATTAATAAACAAAGAAGCAGTAGTTTCCTTTCCATCTGACGCAATGGCCTTAACTACAACAGTAAATGTCCCTACTTCATTAAACGTATAACTAACTTGAGCATCATCATACCTGGTTATCCCATTACCAAAATCCCATAAATAATTAACTATTTTCCCAGAAGGATAGCTAGAACCAGAAGCATCAAAATTAACTATTAAAGGAATCTCACCATTTAAGGTATCAGCTGTAATTGAAGCTACTAAACTTTGTTCCTCTACTGTAACGCCAATGCTAGTTTTAGTAACATTTCCACTTGCATCTTCAACCGATAAAGTAGCGACATATTCCCCTGCCTTTTGATAAGTATACTCAAAATCAATCCCTGCCCCGTCAACTACACCATCTCCATCAATATCCCATCCATAATCCACAATATTATTATCAGGATCCAAACTATCCTCAGCTGAAAATTTTACACTAAACGGTACCTCACCGGTAATACTAGTGCGCTGTTCATCATCCCAAACATGATTTGTGGTTATAATAGCTACCGAAGCAGATTCCGGACTTTCGACCTTAATTTCCAAACTAACCTCCCCAATAGCTTGTTCCTCATCAGTCATTTTTAAAACCACCGTATAAGTCCCAGGCATATCATAAACATGTTGTGCATTTTTATTTCTAGTTACTACTGTCCCATCTCCAAAATCCCATTCGTATTTTTCAATCGCTCCATTAGGACTACTAGCCCCTTTTGGTTCAAAAAAATAAGATTTTCCTGGATAAAGAATGTTTCCCGATTCATAGGCAAAATTAATCGAAGCAACAGGCTTAGCATCCTCTTTAACCACTATATCTTTAGTTGCCACACTACTATCTTTATTATTATCTGTTACCCGTAGTTTAACCGTATAAGTTCCGAATTTAGAATAAGTATAATCCACAAAAACCCCATCCGCATCACCATAATTCCCATCCCCATTCAAATCCCAATCATAACTCTCGATTTCTCCGTCTGGATCAACACTTTGGGAAGCATCAAAATGAACCACCAAAGGAATTGCCCCTGTTTCCGGTGTAGCAGTAAAAAACGCATTAACTTTTTCATTCACAAAAACCACATCAACCATAAAACTCTCTTTGGCTTCTTCACTAGTTTTATTATCACGATAGGTCACTACTAACGTCACTAAATATCGCCCATCCGCTTCTCCCTTTCCCAAGTAACGGTGAGAAACTACTGATCCAGTAGCCGTACTACCATCTCCAAAATCCCAAAAATAAGAAATAATAGTTACCCGAAGAGGATCAACTGGTAATTTGGAAGCGTCAAATTCAATCACGGCCGGGGCAGTAAGATTTGTAGTGTTTCTAGGAGTAGTCACAATGTATTCTACTGTCCCTTGACTTTCAGTAGCATACTGCGCTTTTTTTTGCTGCAAATAAAAATACGAAGCAGCCCAAACCATAGCAAAAAACATAAAACAAATTAAACCCACAATCAGCAACATTATTCCCTTTTTTTTCCCTTCCTTATTATCCCTTTTAGCCATAGCCGTCATGAAAGCCCCGATCACAGCCAAGATAAAAGAAATAAACACAAAAAGACCAAAAAACAAATTAGCAATATTGATTAAAAAAGGATAAAGCTGCTCTTCTGAAAGACCAAAAAGTTGGAGCAACGGATTACTTCCTCCCCCTTGACTTAACATGAAAAAAGCCAACGCAAACACCAAAAAAAACACAAATAAAATTGCCCCCAAAAGCACAAAAAGTAACTTCTTTTTTTTCTTATGATCCTTAATTTCCTTTTGTTGAGCCTTAACCTGATCATTACCTTGATTTACCTGCCCGGACTGTGGTGCTGACTGCCCGGACTGCACTGGCTGAACCATGGGTCCTGACTGTTGCCCTGGTTGGACAGGTTGCCCTGGTTGGACAGGTTGCCCTGGTTGGACAATCGGATTTAATCCTGGAGTATGATTTTCTGGAACATCATCAGCATGTTGGGAGGAATCCATTGTTAAATAAAGTTAATAGATAGGAGGCAATGTTTATTTTTAAATGCAAATTACTAATTGTCAAATTCATCGTTAACTTCCTTCCTGGCATAAAGACGAGAACCCAAAATAGCAAACCCCAATGCCGTTACTAGAATATAAATAGCTTCCAAATTAGTAACAGGCAACAAACTAGTTGAAACAGCAGTCTGATCAGCATCAAAAACCACTTCCTTCGTCACCTTAACAGTCCTCTTATTAGCATCCGTTACAATCAACTGTACCACTACCAACCCCCAGTCTTTACTAAAATCTGTTGTATAATTTCCAGCCGATGTCGCCTCATGATTACAATCATCCTGCGTTTTACCATTTCCATCACTATCAAAATAAACATTTTTATCAATACAATATTGAACACCCTCAACCACTCCCTTAACACTATAATTAAATGTAATATTCCCGGAAGAACCCTTAATATGAATTTTCCCATCCTTAGGGTCAGCTGCTGGGTTCGATTGTAAATAAGCCTCAAAATCTTCCTCTTTGGGCTCTACTAATTGGATGGTTTGAACAACCTCATCACTTCTCCCTAAGCTATCAGTAATCGTTAATTTAACCTGATGACTACCATAATCAGTGTAAGTATGAACTGGATTTTCACCAGTTTCATCCTGATCATCACTTCGATTACCATTGCCGTCACTATCCTTAACTAAATCAAAATCCCATTTATAAACTTCAATAGTCACTTCAGTTCCCGCATTTACCTTAGAATTATTTTTAAAAGTAACCTCTTTATCCTTAATAGTATAAGAAAATGCTCCTTCCGGAGGATCACTTTCATCCAAAACAACACTACGCAACACCTCATCTGTATTCCCTTCATTATCAATCACCACTAACCTAACCTTATAAGTCCCATAAATTTCGTAACTACGTGTTGGATTTTTTTCAACAGAATCAACATCATCATCATTAATTCCATTTCCATCAGAATCCAAGCTAGTGTCAAAATCCCATTGATAAATCGCCAAAGAAGCTCCATTAGCTTCATCGGCCTTAGAATTATCCGTAAATTGGACTGTTAGATTTTTAAAATCATAGACAAAAGCGGCCTCTGGATCCTTAGTTAAACTGTCCACATAGATCCGAATCGGATTAGAAACCGCAGTTGCAGCACCATCATCAATAATCTTTAAACGAACCTCAACTCCTTGCGGCGCAGCTTTTTCAAAAACATAAGTCTTACTAGAATCAGTTGTTGCCTCGTTATTATAAAATCCATCTCCTTCAAAATCCCAGATGTATTGCACTACTCGCCCATCTTTATCAGATGAGGTACTAGTGAAATTAACTGTTTCGCCTACTAAAATATTTACTCGATCTACTGTCAAGCTAGCAGTTGGCGGCTGATTTGGGCCATTTTGAACTTCCAAGACCGGGATTTGGCTAACAGGCAAAAGATCATCTGAACTTGAAACACTATTTTCATTATCAGCAACCTCAACTCCAAACGCATAGCGTTTTGATTCCCCAGTTATCCCACTAGTATTTACGGTCATAAATACGACATTAGATAAGGAAATCTGGGTATCAATTTTCTCACTGGAATTATTAACATCATAGTACCAAAACTTATAATTTGCGATGGCTCCATCCGGATCATCAGCATTAACTTCAAGCTTAACCGTAAGAGGGGTAACTAATTGATCGCCCTGCGGTTTCACCGTTAATCCATAAATTTCTGGCGCCAAAGCAGTAATATTCAGCTTTACCGTACTATTCGTATTTAAAGAATGATCTTTTTCTGATTGAACAGTTAAAGTAACTGTAAATTGCCCCGTTTCCTTGAAAATATGAGTCACTTCCGACCCTGTAGCTAATGTCCCATCGCCTAAATCCCAACTAAAATTTTTGCGTGGCAAAGAAGTACCATCCAAGTCAACAGATTCCGACGCATCAAATTTAAAAACTCCCTTGCGATTACCCTCAATCTCAATTTCATTATAGGACTGAATTGCCTCATCTAAGGTTATCTTAATAACTGGGATAGGAGCCGTACCATTCCCCACATACACATTGTGAATCGCCAAATTATATTCATTATTATTATCATAAACCATAACCTCAACTGGATAAGTCCCCGCTTGATTATAAATATGCTCAACTGTCTGACTACCACCTGCAAGGGTCTGAACCCCAGTAGCATCTTTCCAATCAATTTCATAAGCCGTACCATACTCACTTTCCAACTGAAGAGTTACCTCGGCCTCATTATTTTCACTTAAAAAAGAAACTCCTTGTCCTTTTGTCTCCACCGTTAAACCCAAAACCGAATTAACCGTAAGCTCTTTCTCATAATCAGTACTTTGTTTCAAAGGTTCCTCATATTGATCATTCACAGTTAGAAGCACCTTATAATCACCCTTATTCTTAAAATCAACCACTGCCTTTTTACTACTGACAGAAGTGTTTTCAACAAATTCATAATCTTTTCCTTCCTCTCCATTAATTGTCCATAAATAGCTTATCGTATCACCTTTATCAGGATCATAACTTTTCGAGGCATCTAAATAAACTCTCCCCGGCATCGTAGGATCAGGTAAAACATAGGTAAAACTAGCTACTGGTGGAGTTGAATTAATCACAATATTCAAAAAAGTATCGTCAGATTGGGGCAAACTATCAGTAACTTTTACCCTAACTATATATTCACCAGGTTCAGTAAAAACATAATTAAGCTCTTCCAACCGATCACCTTCCTCGGTATGAACAACATTACTACCCTTTTCAATGCTCCATTCATAATAATTAATATTCCCATTATCCGTTACAGAGCCAGAAGCATCAAAAGCCAATTCATCTCCGATTTCACCTTTAATTTTGGAAGCTTCAAGATAAGCAGCCGGTGAAGCCACCTTAAGCGTTACTATTTTCCGATCAGTTACCCCATTTTGATCTGTAACCTCCAATTGAAATTTATAAACTCCTTCCTTTGTATAATAATGAGTAGCTACTGGATTTTCTCCATCCTGCGAATCTCCATCACCAAAATCAAATTTATAATTTACAATTGTCGTCTGCACCCCATTCCCATCCGTAGTAGCACTGGCATCAAACACAATTCCTTCCTTAGCTTGCAAACCAGTTACAGTCCATTCATTAGATTCGCTATTAACCGTAGCCCCGGAGGTAGTTTTAGCCTCCAAAACAATAATGGAAGAAGGAGGATTAACCTTAATACTTAAATAACTAATTCCAGCCGCTATATTTTGAGGATCATTACTAATAACACGTAAACCCACTCGATAAGTACCCGGATTTTCATAAGTATAAAAAACATTTGGACCGAAAAGATCATCATTTCCCTGATTAAAACCATTTCCTAGCAAATCCCATTGATAATTTTCATTAAGGATTGTTAGGTTAGTCGGGTCAGAGGAATTAAGCGCATCAAAAGTAACTGTAACCGGGGCATTAGCCGTCGTGGTATTAGCCGTAATGACGGCTGTTGTAAATTGCAAATTTTTAACTAAATTATATAAATCATTTAATTGCGCCACTAAATCTCCAACCTGACGAGCTCCGCCAGGCGGAGTATCGTGCAAAGTCACTACCAGTTGCCCATAACTGGTCAAAAACGGATATGTAGTTGTACTATAAGCAGCCGTATTCGCATAAATATCAAAACCAATGATAATTGAATCAAACAATTTATAAATTTCTGAATTTTCCATAAAACTACCCTGTAATTCAATTAATTCAGTCTTAATTTGCACAACATCATCCTGATATTCCGAAAGAGCCGTAGTTGAAATATCATTCAAATCAACGACTAATTCCTTCCCAATATGATAAGGATCAACCTCATCAGCATCAGCTGAAAGAGATTCATCTCCAGATTGAGCCGCCAATAAAACCTCTGCCTTTAGCCATTCATCAAAATTCGTCAAGGTCTTAACCTTATCATTAACCGAAAAAGCCAAATTACGTCGAATCGTTTGCAAAGCAGCATTGGTAATATCCGTTATGTTACTAAAGCTATCAACCTGCTTAAGAAGTAAATTAAATCCCTCTTCCATATCACTTAACCCGCTATCATCAAAAGCAGGAACTCCTCCTATAGCTGTCAAAATAGACATCACATTTACATAAATCGTGTAATCCTGAACATAATTTTCTGTTAATTTTTTAACCTGATTGGCAATTTGCTCCGACTGCATTGTGTCTAAACTCTGACTTGTAACGCCACCAGATGAATACAATCCGGAATTAGTATCTCCCCCCTTACTAGCAGCCCCAATTAAAGTATTGACCAAAGCATAAGAAATTAAAACAACCACAATGCCCATCACCGCATAAGTAATGCTTTTTTTACCTTTATCCGCTTTTTCTTGCTCTCCTCCAGCAGTTACATACATAAATCCGCCGTAAATGATCACTATTACTGCCGCTAGTCCCAAAAAGGACAAAATAAAATTGGTCACATTAACAATAAACTCTCTGGCAGAACTTGTTTGCGTAATTCCAGAAGCATAACCATCTTTCTCTGGTGGAGCAAAATCTCCCTGAAAATCAGTAAAACTAGTGGTAGCACCCTGTTGGCACTCCAAAAGGTCAGAACCTTCTAACCCATCACAAAGAGCTTCCTCCAATCCAGTATCAAATTCAATATTCATCTCCGCTTGAACTTTGGGAGCCAAAAATAAGCCAATTCCCCCCATCGCCAATAAGCTAATTAGGGCTATCCAGGCCAAAAATCGCTTCCAGAAGAGTGAATTTTTCATGATTTAAAAGATGAAAATTTATCTAGTAATTATACCAAAAATAATCCTAAAAAACAAGCACTATCTGCCCAAATTCACCGCCGAATGATGACCCAGATTCCCTATAATTTTCATAAACAAATTTCCGATACTCAGATATGAGCAGTAGACTAGGCCTCGACATTACAACTCCAGCTAACTAATTTGATAATGCAAGGATGAGTCAAAGCATAAAAAAACACCTCAAATTTATCAATGCGTATTTATTGCGCCCCTTCAACCGGAATAACAGTAGAAACAATCGCAAATGCGGCTCCAGCCAAAGCAATCCCAATAATTGCCCCTAACATCATTTTTTTAGCCTTACCCGTCGATTCATCATTACCAAAATTCAAAATGTACAAAAATCCGGCATACACAAAAACTAACACCGAAATGACGCCAATCGTGGACACCAAGAAATTCGACAATCCCACAATGATTTCACGGCCACGAGACACGTCGATTTCAGCCCCCTGATTTTTAAAGATCACATCCTTAATTAAAGTTTCCGAAAGCCCAACTAAAACTAACCCGATAGCAGAAATATAAATTCTTTTTTTAGCATTATTAACTGCCTCCTCAGATCCAGCCGCCACCAAAATTTGAAACCCAGAATAAACCAACATCAAAACCGCAATAGATCCCATAAATACCTCTACAAAAGTATAAATCCCCTTCAAAATTTGTGCCCCAGCCGTAGCATATTCCGCTGCTGATTGTTCATCTCTCAAAAACTCGCCCTCTTGTCCGAAAAAAGCCAATTTTACTGCTTCATCAGCCACAAAAACTAAAACCAAACCCATCAAAGCATACTTAAGAAAAGCTTTTTCTTTAGTAGTTTTATCCTCTGAATCCTTACCAGCGGTAATTAAAATTATTGCATTTATAATAATCATCAATACCGTAATGCTTCCCAAAAGATACTTAATAAAATCAATTACGAAAAAAATTGCGCTAGTAATATTTTTAGCTCCTTCTCTAGTAGAAGCATCAGCATGAACCGTGGTCTCATAATTTTCAAGTTGAATTTTATCGCCCAAATTCTCTAAAACATCCTGATAATCCTCAGCCCTAACTATTTGATTTAGCCAAAGCAAAGCCGCCATCATCGCCACACAAATGATTAATGATTTAAGCATTTTTCTAAGCCCTTCTAAGTTTTTTATTCCCGATTTAATCATTAAAAGTAAATTTATGAATAAGTCCTAAAAAACTCCGCTAATAAAGGTAGAAACAAGGGCAAATGCCCCATAAATAATCAATAAAGCCAACACCGAATTAAAAATAATTTTCTTAGCTTTCCCAGTCTTTTCCTCGTCACCAAAGGCTGTCATGTACATCACACCGCCAATAATTAAAGCTAAAACAGCTAGAGGCGAAGCCCACGTCACAATAAAATTCGTGATTCCCACTATTTCCTGCAGCCCCCGGCTCACATCCAATTGAACAACAGCTTGCTGACCAGTAGCGGAGTAATCAGCCTGATTATAATCAACCTTAAAAAGGACCTGCTTAATAATCACATCCGAAATCATCACTAAAAATAAAGCTAAAACACTATTCATTAAATTACGTTTTTCCGCATTAAGAGTCTCATCTGATTCACCAGAAGAAATCAATTTGGCTCCGGACCGAATCATAAAAAGAACCGCGATGCTACCAATAATGTATTTTATAAAAGTAATGATAATCGTAACTTGATTGTCAAACAATTTAGCCCGATACCCAATTTCATATTCATTAGCCAAAAATCCACCATCCTGAAGATCCAAAATCTCAGCCAGGGGCCCAGCCACTGCAATTAAAACCAAACCAATTAATCCCCAATAAAGATTTGAATTTTGCTTATTCACCACTTCCTCATTTTCTCCCTGAATAACCAACCGCAATCCAGAAATAACCATAAATAAAATCGCTACGGCCCCAATAATGTAGCGAAAATTACGCGCTATCTCCCATACTAAATTATAAGCTTTCTGCAAACCTTGCCCCTCCGGATCCGGCACGTCACCTAAACTTTCCGCGCTGGGTAAAGGCAAAAATCCGGCATACGAAACCGCAGGACGAATCAAAAAAAACAAAATTCCAGCTATAATTAGCATTCCGATAAATAAAAACCAGGTAAGAGCTTTTCGCTTTTTAGGCATTTCCAATAGGGTATTTTTATAAATTTGTTTTATTTTTGCAATCTATTAATTTTACCAGATTTACCAAAAATAATCAACTACTCCCGGGCAAAAAATCATCCATAAACAAGGGAATAAAAAATCCCTTGCCCCTAAACCACCCTATGGGTTAAAATATAAATCACAATCCTGATAGAAATGCCCTGCGGGGCTTTTAAGTTATTACCCAAATTTTCCCATGAAAAAGCCCAATTCAGTCCATAAATATCTTGTAAACAGTGTTGAAGAACTACGCAAAGTAACCTGGCCAACCAAAGAACAAACCATCCAACTAACCATCATTGTTATTATTTTTAGTATTATTATTGCCTTCATTTTAGGGGTGCTCGATTTCGGATTTAACTACGGATTTAACACATTAATTAATCTCCTAACCAATGGCCAAACAAGCTAAAAACACCGGTCGCAATTGGTATGTTATTCATACCTATTCCGGCTATGAACATGCCGTACGCGAAGCTTTGTTGCAACGCATCGAATCCATGAATATGCAGGATAAAATTTTTGATGTCGTTGTCCCCGAAGAAACACAAATAGTGATCAAAAACGGAAAACCAAAAACGGAAAAAAAACGTCTTTTCCCAGGATATGTATTAGTTGACATGGATGTTAACGACGAATCATGGTATGTGGTACGAAATACCCCAAATGTAACCGGCTTTGTCGGATCGGGCGTAATTCCGGTACCTGTTTCTGGCGAAGAATGGAAAGTTGTACGACGCCACATGGGAGAAACTGACCCCAAATTCAAAATTGATTTCCAAACTAATGATCACGTAGTTATCTTAGATGGTCCATTTGCTAATTATGATGGCATTATCCAATCAATCGATAAAGAAAAAGGCAAAGTTAAAATCCTAATTACTATTTTTGGACGAGAAACTCCGGTGGAACTAGATTTTACTCAAATCAAAAAGAAATAAAAGAGCTGCCGCAGAAATTGTCAATATGGCCTCTCCCATGCACAAATTTACGATTTTCACTATCATCTTTTCTGTCACTGTTATTTTTATAATGGCTGATTTAATTATAAATGACTACTGGGGAAAAGATTTTGCTAATGAAAATCAACTTCAGGGAGATGCCGAAATCCCAACTGCTTTTACTCAAACCACAACCGCTATTACAAACGAAACCACTCTCCCCTTGGAGGGCAATCCAACTGACAACACTCCTTCCAACTCAGAGCTTGAAAAGATGGACCAAATCGCCACAAATACCACCTTAGATGCAACAAATACTCCAAACCCAGCCCCTTCCGCTCAAATAACCACGACCCTACTGCAAAACCTAAATATAACCTCTCCGCGACTAGAAACCGATAATTACGAAGGTCTAATTTATGGATTTTGGGATACCCAAAAAGCATTCAATTCCTATACTATTTTAAGACACAAAATATTCAGTGAAGATAATTATCTAAGCACAATTTACGAAATTCAAACCCTAAATGAAATTGAAACCTTTAGCGCCTATCAAATTCTATACGATCTAGCCCAAAATTCTGCAACCGGAACTATAAACGAAACCAATAGCTACGGAAATGCTTCCTTCTATTTTAATCACAGCACCAAAACCAATACCGTTTTCCTAACCTTCCAAACTAAAAACACAATTTATGCACTAGAATATGCCCCAAATTATCACTCCTCCATGCGAGAATTAATCGAAAACCTTTAAAATCCAAGCTCCTAACCTTAAATTTTCTTTTGACTACCAACTAAAATTCAATTAAAGTACTCCCGCTAAACCTTTTTAAATATGGCCAAAAAAATTCTCACCCAAATCAAACTCCAAATCCCAGCAGGCAAAGCAAACCCTGCTCCTCCGGTTGGACCAGCCCTAGGTCAACACGGCGTTCAAATTCAAGATTTTTGCGGTAAATTCAACGAAGCAACTCGCGAAATGGGAGACACCATTGTCCCAGTTATTATTTCAGTTTACGATGACCGCAGCTTCAGCTTTATCATGAAAAGTCCCCCAGCAGCTGAATTAATCAAAAAAGAAATTGGAATCAAAAAAGGATCTGGCGAACCAAATAAAACCAAGGTAGGAACCATTACCCAAGCCCAACTAGAAAAGGTTGCTGCTCAAAAAATGGAAGATCTAAATGCCAATGACATTAAGGCGGCTGCCAAAATAATTGCCGGAACCGCTCGCAATATGGGAATCACAGTCGAAGGTTAATTTCTGGTTATAATAAAAATTAAATTCGTGGGAGCCTGATCTACCTCTAAAAGACAGGCGTTTGAACCACTTAACCCAGCATATCATGTCCAAACACGGCAAAAAATATCGGGCCGCGCTCGAAAAAATAGACCCAAAAAAAACCTACTCACTTGATGAAAGCGCTAAATTAATCAAAGGAACAACCATCACTAAATTTGATGCCGGAGTCGAACTGCACCTTAATTTAAACATTGATCCCGCAAAAGCAGATCAAATAATTAGAAATTCTCTCGTCTTACCCCATGGGACAGGAAACGAAGTGCGCGTAGTAGCTTTTGTGGATGACACTCAAAAAAAAGTTGCCCTAGATGCAGGAGCGATCAAAGCCGGAGACGCTGAACTAATTGAAGAAATCAATAAAGGATGGCTAGATTTCGATGTCGCTGTCGCTCATCCGGATATGATGAAAAAACTTGGCAAGATAGCCAGAATCTTAGGGCAAAAGGGGTTAATGCCAAATCCTAAAGCCGGGACCATAAGTCCGGAAATTGAAAAAATAATTAAAGAAGTCAAAAGGGGCAAAATCGAATTTCGAAACGATAAACAAGGCAATCTTCACAACCTCGTTGGTAAAGTTTCATTCGGTGAAGATCAACTCAAAGAAAATATTCAAACTTATATCAACACCATCGTAAACAATCGACCTAGTGGAGTTAAAGGCGCCTTTATAAAAAGTATTACCCTAACTACCACCATGGGGCCTGGAATCCATTTAGAAGTGAGCCAATTCATAAAATAAAATGCCAAAGGCCACCTTAAAAGTTCGTATCAAACGACTTGATAAGACCCTACCACTTCCAATCTACGAAACTAAAGGGTCAGTTGGTTTTGACTTACTCGCCCGCACTGATATTACCATCCCACCCGGAACAATCGAATTAATTCCCGCTAACGTAATTATTGAAGTTCCAAAGGGGTATATGCTGGCAGTTGCCTCCCGCAGTAGCACACCTCGCAAAAAAGGTCTTACCCCTCCACATGGTTTTGGTATTATAGATCATGATTATTGTGGCCAAGAAGATGAAGTAAAAATCCAAGTATATAATCTGTCTAAATTAACAGTCGAAGTAAAACGTGGCGAAAAAATCGCTCAAGGTGTTTTTATCCGTACTGATCGCTTCCAATGGGAGGAAGTAAATCAAATTCGCCTAAAAAGCAGAGGTGGTTTTGGGAGTAGTGATAAATAAAAAAAATCATAGCAAAAACCACTAAAAAATTACCCCAATTGCCCTATGCTTATCACTTTTTACGGCATCAATAATATCGGAAAAACCACTCATACCAAGGGATTAGTTCGCAAATTAAAAGCAGCCGGCTACGACGCCATACGCCTCAAATATCCAGTTTACAACTTATATCCATCCGGAGAATATCTTAATAAAATACTTCGTTCCGGGACGCACCAAACAATTGACGAACATGAATTGCAACTTTGGTTTGTAATTAATCGGTACCAATTCCAACCGACTCTAGAAAAATGGCTCAAAAATGACCGCATCGTAATTGCGGAAGATTACAGTGGGACCGGTATTGCCTGGGGCACAGCAAAGGGAGTAAAAACCAAATGGCTAGAAAGCATTAACCAAAACCTTATCAAAGAAAATTTAGCTATTTTCCTGGATGGAAACCGCTCAATCAAAGCAATTGAAACCGGGCATATCCACGAAGAAAATTATGACCTCATTAAACGCTGCCAACTCATTCACCGCAAATTAGCCCGCAAATATAATTGGAAACGCATTAAAGTCCAGCCTAAAAAAAACGATACCCTTAATTTAATTTGGGAAAAAGTTGCCCCATATCTTCCAAGCTGATACAATCAAATCCTATTTTAGAGTCTACGTTTTTATGCAAATTCTCGATGGTCGAAAAGTTGCGGACGACCTTCTAGCTCACACCAAAGAAGAAGTACGCATTCTTATAAATTCCGGCATTCAACCCAAGCTTGCTTTTTTATTAATTGGGAAACATCCAGCCAGCCTTTCTTATGTTAAACAAAAAGAAATGGCCTGCCAGAAAACTAATATCCAATATGAACACCATGCCTTTCCAGAAACAAGCAGCACCCAAGAAATAATTTCTCTAATTTCCGAACTAAACCATCGTGAAGATATTCACGGTATTTTAGTCCAATTACCCTTACCATCTAACATTGAAACTCCACTAGTAATTAAAGCTATTAATCCAGAAAAAGACGTGGATGGATTCCATGCCTATAATCTTGGAAAAATGATGCTTAATAAAAATTTTGAATCTCTAACGCCTTGCACCCCAAAAGGAATAATTATCTTACTGGAAACCTATAAAATACCTATTGAAGGCCAAGAAATTGTTATGGTCGGACACAGTAATATTGTTGGGAAACCGCTTTCCATGATGTTGCTAAATCGCAATGCCACCATCACCACTTGTCACAAATACACCAAAAACCTCAAAGCCCATACTTTACGCGCTGAGATCTTAATTGTAGCAGTTGGTTTGCCAAGCCTAATTACCGGAGATATGATTAAACCAGGAGCCGTAATTGTGGATGTGGGAATTAATCGGGTAGACGGAAAACTAGTAGGTGATGTAAACTTTGAGCAGGCAAAAGAAAAAGCTTCTTTTATTACCCCTGTACCTGGAGGAGTAGGTCCCATGACTGTCGCTTGCCTCATGGCAAATATTGTTATTGCCTGTAAAAAGCTAACTCAAAAAAATTCCTAAAAAGCCAACCATTTTAGGTTTTATTAATTCTTACAAAGCTCACTTGTCAATTATAATCTAAATCCCAACTCCTATGTGTGGAATTATAGGCGTTACTGGTAACAATCACGTGGTCCAAGATATTTACGATGCCCTAATCTGTTTACAACACCGCGGTCAAGACGCAGCTGGTATTATGACTTATACCGGTGAAAGTTTTCATATTCGTAAAGGCGATGGCCTGGTAAGAGAAGTTTTTAAGCAACACCATATTGTTAAGCTTAAAGGAAACATGGGATTAGGCCATGTCCGCTATCCAACCGCCGGCATATACGATCCAGCCGAATCACAACCTTTTTATGAAAACGTACCTTACGGCATCGCCCTAGTTCATAATGGTAATTTAACCAATTATCTACAATTAGCCACAAAAATTAGAAAAAAAAACCTGAGGCATTTGGAAACTTCATCAGATTCCGAAGTTTTATTAAACGTCATTGCCGACGAAATTCTTAAACTACATCGCCCCAAATTAACACCAGAAGACCTTTTTAAAGCCATAAAATCATCTTATAAACGAATCACTGGAGCCTATGCGGTAATTATGATGATCGCCAATCACGGTTTAGTGGCCTTTCGTGATCCCCAAGGACATCGCCCCTTAATTTTCGGTCGTCGCATGACCGGAGTAAGTTACGAATATATGATTGCCTCAGAAAGCGTTGCCCTAACGGCCTTAGGTTATGAAATTATTAGAGATTTAAAACCAGGCGAAGTTCTTTATATTGATAATCAAAAAAAAATTCATTCCGAAATAATAGCTACCGAAAATAGAGCACCCTGCATTTTTGAATGGGTCTATCTAGCAAGGCCAGACTCCACCATTGATCTAGTCAATGTTTATAAAGCACGCCTAAGAATGGGCGTTACCTTAGCGAAAAAAATCAAAAAAGCAAACCTCAAAATTGATGTCGTAGTTCCTATCCCGGATAGTTCAAGAAGTTCAGCTATCCCTATAGCCGCCCACCTGAATGTCCCCTATCGTGAAGGACTTATTAAAAATCGCTATATCGGTCGCACCTTTATTATGCCGGGACAAGAGATTCGTAAAAAATCAATCCACTATAAACTCTCCCCCATTCCGCTAGAATTCAAAGGGAAAAATGTACTCTTAATAGATGATAGTATCGTGCGGGGCAATACCTCCAAGCAAATTATTGAAATGGTGCGCAATGCAGGAGCTAAAAAAGTCTATTTTGCTTCCTATTCTCCGCCCATTATGTGGCCATGTGTTTATGGGGTAGACATGCCAACACGTAAAGAACTAGTAGCTCACGGCCTAAGCACAGACGAAATTAGAAGAGCTATTGGCGCCGATGCCCTAATTTACCAGGATTTAGATGCTTTATTTGATGCCATAAAAAAAGGAAATCCAAAAATAACCAAGGCTTGCATGGCTTGCTTTGATGGCAATTATCCCACCAAAGAAGTGACTAAAAAAACCCTTGAAGAAGCTGAACGCCTAAGAGGCGGAGACGAAATTCAAAACTTTGCCTATGAAAATCATTCAGATCTAACAGATGACGTCAGTGAAAATCAAATGCGCATGCCAGTTTAAACTTAAATTTTAAATTATTTTCTGGTAAAACTATGCCAAAAGTCATTATTATCGGAAACGGAGCCAGGGAACATGTTATTGCCGAAACTCTAAAAAATTCAACCTCAAATTTAGATTTATTTATTCTAGGAGAAGCAAAAAATCCTGGTCTATTTTCTTTGGCAAGTGAATACAAAATCGGCAAAACAACTGATTTAGAAGTTATTCGGGAATTTAGCACCCGCATCCAACCTGATTTTGTAATCCCCGGACCAGAAGCTCCAATCGATGCTGGAGCCGTTGATTTATTACTCGAAATGGGAATTCCCAGCATTGCCCCAATAAAAACCGTAGCTAGATTAGAATCTTCAAAATCATTTACCCGCGATTTACTGCAAAAATATGGCATTCAAGGAAATCCAAAATTTCGCGTCTTTTTCGGAAATCAAGGACTCGAATCCTATTTGAAAAATGAATTAGCCGAACAATTTGTAATTAAAGCCGACGGCCTTCAAGGCGGAAAAGGAGTAAAAGTAGTGGGTGACCACCTTAAAAATATCGAAGAAGGTTTAAATTATGCTAAAGAATGCCTGAATAAAGACGGCCGAGTGGTCGTAGAAGAAAAACTGCTTGGCCAAGAATTTAGCTTAATGAGTTTCACAGATGGCACCACTATTCTGGATATGATTCCGGTTCAAGACCACAAAAGAGCCTATGTGAACGATCAAGGGCCAAATACTGGAGGGATGGGTAGCTATAGCGACGCCAACCACCTCCTCCCCTTCTTAACACCTCAAGATTTAGCGATGGCCAATGAAATCACTATCCAAGTTTCCAAAGCGCTTCACAAAGAGACCAAGACTCCCTTTAAGGGAATTATATATGGGGGCTTTATTGCCACCAAAAACGGGATCAAACTAATCGAATACAATGCTCGCTTTGGTGATCCGGAAGCAATGAATGTCCTACCGCTCCTAAAAACAAATTTTATTGAAATCTGCCAGGCGCTTATCAAAGGGGAACTCTCCGGCCTAAAGCTGGAATTTAAAAAACAAGCTTCGGTTTGCAAATACGTTGTGCCTCAGGGATATCCTGATAATCCAACTAAAAACGAAAAAATAGAGTTAAAATCAATGCCCGAAAACGCCAAAGCCTATTTTGCTTCCATCGACCAAAGAGCAGACGGATTATACTTAATGGGCTCAAGAGCCATAGCCTTAGTCGGCTTTGGTAATTCATTACCAGAAGCAGAACAAGTAGCGCAAAAAGCCGCTTTATCGATTAAAGGACCTGTTTTCTTTAGGGAAGATATTGGAACTGAAAAACTTATTAAACAAAAAATAAAAGCACTACAAGAATTACGCGCCTAAGCTACCTGCAGCCGCGTCCTT
This sequence comes from Candidatus Peregrinibacteria bacterium GW2011_GWF2_39_17, assembly GCA_000993615.1. Classification (GTDB taxonomy): domain Bacteria; phylum Patescibacteriota; class Gracilibacteria; order UBA1369; family UBA12473; genus UBA12473. The sequence continues at coordinate 108,169 of LBWM01000005.1, forward strand.
TTTCGAACTAAATAAAACTTATCGCTCCGCCTAACCGCCTTTATTCCCAAAGTAACAACACATTTTGGAAAAACCTTTTTAACTAAACGATCATCTACCCTCAATTCATCAATCCTACCCCACACTACTCCGGTAGAATCTCCCTCCACTACAAATTGATCCCCTACCTTAATCTCATTAGCCTGTACCTCCAGTTCCGCCACCTTGATCTTTGGGTAATAATGAATAATTTTACCCACAAAAATCTTTTCTTCTGTAGCCTGGCTCCCATAAGTCCCACTCAAATCAGTCAAAGGCTTACCCAAATAATAGCCAGAACCCAAACCTCGATGAAAAACTTTTTTGAGTTGATTCTCCCATTTTTGAATATTTTTTACCGTGTATTGACCATCCTTAATCGCCCCCAAAGCTTCACGGTAAGTTCGAACCACACAATCCACGTAGTCCGCACTACGCCCACGCCCTTCTATCTTCAAAACAGAAATTCCACTATCCACTAATTGATCTAAAAACCCAATGGTGCATAAATCAGCCGGACTTAAAACAAAATTATTATCCAAAATTAGCTCATGCCCGGTCTCTTCTTCATGAATTCGATATTTACGTCGACAAGTCTGTAAGCACATCCCCCGATTAGCAGAAGCATTGTGCTGAAATAAACTCAAGTGACAGCGCCCACTTTGAGAAACACACAAAGCGCCATGCGCAAAAACCTCAATCCTTACTAAATTTCCCCCTGGTCCAGTAATGCTTTTTCTTTCAATAAATTGAACAATTTTTTTGATCATAGGCAAAGAAAGTTCCCTTGCCAAAACAATTGTATCCGCGAATTGAGCAAAATAACAAACCGACTCAATATTAGAAATAGATAATTGCGTTGAGGCATGCACACCCATCCCCACAGTTCTGGCATACAAAATAGCACTCATATCTGAAGCAATAATTGCATCAATACCAGCATCCTTTGCCCGGTTAATAACAATTCGCATCAAATCCAAATCCTCATCATAAAGCACGATATTAATCGTAAGATAAGTTTTTACTCTCCTTTTGCGACACTTTTGCACCACTTCAGCTACATTCTCCAAAGTAAAATTATTAGCAGCCCTAGCGCGCATATTCATTTTATCAATTCCAAAATAAACACTATCAGCCCCAGCATTCAGAGCTGCATTAAGAGACGCGAAAGAACCAACCGGAGCCATGAGTTCTGGGATAACAATTAGCTTTTTGCTATTCATCTTTTTTTCATTTTTTTGCAAGGCTTTGTTCATGGTAATTATGCTATGATGAAGGTGGACGGTGGCCCCCGGGAGGGAGGGTAACTATCCCTAAAATCTTTAAACCACTAACTATTTTCCGCACCTCATTTAACGCCATCCTACCTTTTTTTGAATCAGCATTCTCCTCAATATCTACAAAAAATAAATATTCACCCAACTCCTTAGGCGCTGGCCTGGACTCAATTCGACTTAAATTAATCCCCAAATCAGCAAAAACTTCAAATACCGCGAATAAACTACCAGGTTTATTTTCTTGAAAATAAAAAACTAGAGACGTTTTTGCTTTTCTAAATGGCTGCGCCTTAGGCTTTTCAGATGAAATAACAATAAAATCCGTAACATTTGAAGAATCATTTTCAATTGCCCTACCCGCAATTTTAAACTTAAAATGCTTCGCCGCCTCCTTTGAACCAATCGCCGCCATCCCTTCATCCCCAGCTTGCCTAATATATTCGAAAGCAGCGGCCGTACTAGACACGGTAATCCACTCAGCCTTTGGAAAATACTTCCTAAGATAAAGACTACACTGATTTAAAGCCTGTGGATGCGAAACAATCTGCTGAATATGCTTCAAATCAACACCAGGCAAAACAGCTAAACAATGATGAATATCTAATCGCAGTTCATCCACTAAATAAACGCGATGCTTAAATAGGCAATCATGCGTTTCTCTAATAGTACCCTGTAAACGATTTTCCAAAGGGACAACCCCGTATAAGACCTTACCGCTCTCTACTGCTTCAAAAATTTCTTCAATTGAATTAAAATAGACCACAAAATTTCCCTTTTTACCTTTCCATTTTAGAGCAGCAAAAGAAGAATAAGTCAAAGAAGGCCCTAATGTAGCAATTGCTTTTTTGGGGAGAGGCTGTGCTGTTGGCAATTTACCTACTCCAATCATTCGCTGTATTAAAACATCCGTCTCTTTTATAGCCATTTTGCCATAATTCCCAAAATACTTTTTCCCCTGATTAAAATAAGCAATAAAACGACCCAAATCATGCTTAGTAACAATTCGGAAGAGTTCCTGAACCTCCTCCTCAAAAATCTTTAAAACTGCCCTGTTTTGCAAATTCTGAAATTGAATATTTCCATAAAGCTTGGCATCCTGTGCCAAATGCCGAGCCGCGATCTTAACCCTTAAGCAAGACGCCGGACTAGCCAAACTTAAAAGCTCCGACAAATTAGGCCCTAGCCGACTAAGAGTTTTAGCCAAGGCAAAATCCGTAAAATGAACTAAAGTTTGAGCAAAAGCCATTATCTGATCATGCTTTTTAGGACTAATTTTAATTAATTTAAACCCACCTTTTTCCCCAAAAACATCCAAAAACCAAGGCAACCATTTTCCGGGACGAGCCGGAGAGTACAAAATTTTTTGCCCAAAACCAAAAGTAGTTTCATTAAACATCGGGTGCATACCAATTACCGCAGCTTTTGATTTTAACATTGCTTTCACTGGTTGCTCCTTAATAGAAGTTACATCCATTAATAAAGCCTTTTTGCGGACATATGGATTAATCTCCTTAATAACATTTTCGGTCTTATCAATAGGCACAGCCACAATTAAAACCTCTGCCAATTTTGCAACCTCAATATTACTATATTTACTACCTTTATCCGCAATAAAAACCTGGAACCCTAAATTTTTAAAAAAAGAAGCAAAAGCAGTACCCATTCTTCCGTTACCTCCAAAAATCCCCACATTCATTATACTTGCCTTTTAGAAGATTTTTTAGAAACAACCTTGCGCGAAGCCACTTTTTTAACACTCGTAACTCTTTTTGCCACTCTTTTAACCTTTTTTTTTGTCTTTTCCCCAATTTCTATTGCCTCTTTTTTCCGTTCATTTACATATTTAGAAGCTGTCTTTTTAAATAAATCTGCTTTTTTATGAGCCTCCTTAACCCATTGATCCAAATCAATATTTCCTTCGGTAAAGTCATTAAACGCCTTATTAGTCTTAGCCCAAAAATCTTTAGCTGGTTCACTTTTGGCCACATCCTTTACAATACTCGAGATTTCCTCCACCATTTCAGAAAGATCATCAGCAATCGCCTTATGCCCAAGCCCACCTTCTCTCCGTTCCTTAATAATTTTTTCTCGAAGCTGTGATCCGCGTTTTGGTGCGAATAATAAACCAGTAAGGGTACCAGCTATAAGTCCTAACATTAGAGATATTTTTCCTTTTCGAACCATATTTTGTGGAGGTTAAAAATAACAAAAATAGTATAACACCTCACGATAAAAAAGAAATAAAATTGCCACTTAGAAATAAGGTTTGACTTTCCGCGCTGGTTTACCTACTATTTGAAAGCTTAAAATTCTGAACAATTAAACCATGCCTATTACCCAATCAGCCAAAAAACAACTCCGCCAATCAACTACCAAAAAATTACGCAATTATCAAATGAGAACTACCTTAAAGAATAGTCTCAAAAATCTCCGCGCTGCAGCCAAAAGCGAATTAGGAGAGGCTCATAAAACCTTGAAATCAACCTATAAAATCATTGACACCGCTGCCAAGAAAAATATTATCCACAGCAACAAAGCCGCACACCTTAAATCACAAATGGCTAAATTAGTAAGTAAAATTGTACCAAGCGGCGCTAAAACCGAAGAAAATCAACCAAAAAAGAAATCAACCAAAAAGAAATAAGGACTTAGTCTTATTTGGAAATAATTTATTAAGCAAACCTCAAAAAAGTTATTTTTGGTTTTTTTAAAAAAATCCATTACAATCTTATCAATTAAATCGGGCCTGTAGCTCAGGGGTTAGAGCAGTCGGCTCATAACCGATTGGTCGTTGGTTCAATTCCAACCAGGCCCACCATCATTAGTTCCACCGAAGAGGTGGGATTTTTATTTTTGTGCGAAATGCGCTTGTTTACTGTATATGTTGGCGGTTTTGTTGATGATGATGTGGTTCGAACATAGGTGAATAATTGTTAAAAAGGGTTCTTGTAAAAGATTGTAAAAGCAATACAATATAACCAAGTTTTACCAGCCAATTATGACAACCACAAAAACAATCGGTGCAAAAATTAAAACTTGGAGAGCGATAAAGGATTTAACCCAAGACGAATTGGCCAAGAAGGCTGATTTGCCCCTATCCAACGCTTGTTAAAATAGAATCGGACGCTGTGCAGAATCCATCTATCGATACGGTTACGAAAATTGCGGCAGGATTTGGAATTACTTTGGATGAATTAATAAATAATTTATCAGTATGAAAAATATCACTTCACTTACAATTTTTGAAACTCATAAAATTCGTCGCCACTTTAATGAGAAAACTGAGACGTGGCATTTTTCTGTGATTGATATTGTGGCAGCTCTTACTGAACAGCGGGATTACAATAGAGCAAAGACATACTGGACTACACTGAAAAATCGGTTAAAAAATGAGGGGAGTGAAGTGGTCACAAAGTGTGACCGGTTGAAAATGATTGCCCAGGATGGAAAAATGAGGGAAACCGATGTGGCCGATGTAGAAACTATTTTACGTCTTATCCAATCTATCCCAAGCAAGAAAGCCGAGCCGATCAAGCTTTGGTTGGCCAAAGTAGGATATGAACGGATGGAAGAAATGAGTGATCCTGAAAAGGCACTCAATCGTAGTCGTGAGTATTGGCAAAAGCAAGGGAGAAGCGAAAAGTGGATACAGCAACGAATGACCGGACAAGAAACGAGAAATAAATTGACTGATTATTGGTCAGATAGCGGCGTAAAAAAAGGCGAAGAATTTGCTATTCTCACTAATATTATTCATCAGGAATGGAGCGACTTGTCAGTAAAAGCTCATAAAAATCTCAAAGGGTTGAAAACGCAAAATCTTCGTGATCATATGAGTGAAGAAGAATTAATCTTTACAGCGCTTGCAGAGCTTTCCACAAGGAAAATTGCCGAAACCGACAAGACACAAGGGTTAGAAGAAAATAAAAACCCAGCGATAAAGGGTGGAAGAATTGCAAAGGATGCACGGAAAGCGCTAGAGGAAAAAACTGGAAAATCGATCGTAACGGGAGAAAACTACTTACCAAAGAAAAAAACTTCAAAAAAACTTAAATAATTTATGAACGAAATAATCTACATCTTGATCAACGAAGCCATGCCTGGTTATGTAAAAATAGGCATGACTAACAACAGCTTGGAGGAGCGCATTCGTTCGCTTGATACTACCAGCGTTCCGCTTCCGTTTGAGTGCTTCTATGCTGCGATCGTGAAAAATGCCCGAGAGGTTGAAAAACTTTTGCATGATACTTTTCTCGACCATCGCGTTCGCTCAAATCGTGAGTTTTTTGAAGTTTCTCCAGAGCGTGTAGTTTCTGCCTTGCGACTTGCTGAAATTGAGAATATCACACCGAAAAAGGACTATGTGGAAACTATCGAAGATCAGAAGGCACTTGACCAAGCGCGCGAACGAAGAGGAATATTTAATTTCGCCATGGTTCACATCCCTATTGAGGCGGAATTGACCTATGTGAATGATGAAAATGTAAAAGCAAAAGTGGTTGCGCTTTCAGGGAAGAAAACCATCGAGTTTCAAGGAGAAATAACCAGTCCATCGGCCGCCGCTCAAAAGCTCCTTGGCTATCAATATCAGGTTCAGGGGACGATTTATTGGATGTATCAGGGGGAAACGCTTGATGAACGTCGAAGACGGTTAGAAGAAGGCGAAAGCGATCAGGTTTGATCTATCCCAACAGCTGTCTTCACCTCCTCCACAAACTCCTTCATCATAGCCGTATTATCCTTCAACCAAATGTACCAAAACAAGAATAATTCCTCAGAAAGTCGCCAATGCACCCTAAGCCACACCTCCATTTCCGAGTCCAAAATGCTTGTAATTTGCTTAGAATCAGCCATTTCGTCCTCCGGCTGATGTTCCAAATATTCCTCAACAGTCATCCTTTTCTTTACCAACCCTTTGGTTTCCGGTTCCAATCGCGTTAATGAGCCCCCACCAGTATTAATTATTCTTTAGTGCTTTTTCCGCAAATAAAATCTTCAGCTAAGGGCGTACAAATCCTATTAACATCATCATCTGGTAACGGATTACCGTCTTGATCTAGTAAAGCCTCCTCATCTATTTTAACTTCATAACCTGGAGCAGTTGCCACTCCATTATTAGCCACCGCCGATGACAACACCGATGGACATCCGCTATCATCATCAAATTCAACAAAAGCATGTCCGTAAACTCTATCCCCCGTATTTAGAGCTAATTTAACAACCCCTCTGACTAAAAAACCACAACTTGAATCAACAGAATCCATAGGAACCCAAAATCCATAATCAGAATCAACAACTGACGAATCCTGATCACTCCACCCATCAGTTGCATATATAGAGTTTCCCCATGCCCCGGAAGAACAGGTCAACTGTCCAACTGATGTAGTTAAATGAGGATCACTCGAGCATAAATGACACGTAACAGGAAGTTCCTCCTGCGTTGCCGCATTAACCTTACGATTTACTAATCCCTCAATCCGGTCAACAAGATTGTCACCTGGATAACCTGGAGCAGGCGATGGGGATAAACATGGAGCGTAATAGAAAGGCTCCCCATCATAAATATCAGCATCAAATTTAGGAGAAGCATTACCGCTGCCATCCACACATCCAGATGCTAGCCCTCCTAAAAAAAAGGAAAGTAATAATTTATTATGCATAATCTAAAAACTTAAAAATAAGTCTTAAATTATATATAAAAAAAATTTTATCGCAAGTCAATTTTTTTAAAAATCCTCCTTTACTTGCGAATCAAATCTAAAAAAGCTAATATCGAGCGGATTTTTTAACCCCTCTCCACATGAACGAAGATAAAATTATCCTCACTCTGCAAAAACTCAGCAAAATCAAAGAAGAACTCAAAGAAGTCAAAAAAGAACTTAAACAAGAAGAAAAAATTACAGATGAAGAATATGAGACCATGAAAAAAACCGCCAAAGAACTACACGGCCAGCTTAAAGATTTTGAAGAAAATTGGAAAAGAGAACTTCTAAACGACGAAGCCTACCAAAAACTTCGCGAATTAAAAATCCAAAAAGAAGAGGAAGTAGCAGAAGAAATCGCCAAACTCTATCAATTAGTAGAAAAACTACCACCCAAAATGTGGGAAACAAAAATTGAAACCGAAGAAGGCCAAATTCGCCTCCAAATCCAACCAGAAATGAAAGTTTACCTAAATGGGAAGGAGGAAAAAAGACGGGCCTAAAAAATAAATTATTGACAAACAAACCCAAAAGTATAAGGTAAACTACCTAGTTTTTTTAAAAATTGACGAATGAAACATCACTTAAATCGAGATCCAGACCAAGAAATCTCAGAAATAATAATATCAATAGATCAAGCCGTATGGTATAACCCTACAACGAATATATATGAATTAACTGATGCGATACAAGAAATTGTTGAAGCACAAGGATACGGTGGCCTTACAGATTTAGACAAAGGGGAAATTCATATCGTTAATGTGCCTATTGCTGCACAGGAGGATTTAAAAAGAAAAATTTTTATGGCCTTATCGCAAATTAAGGCTTAAAATTTTAAAAAAGACTATCTTCAATCCCCTGCTTTTTCCCGATATTCCTCAATTGTTGTTTCTAATTCTTCCAATTCCTCTTCTAAAGCTTCCTTTAAATCCACCCAATCTTCTTCGGAATTTTCAAGATTACGCACCATCTCCTCAAGTTCTTCAAGCCTAGTCCATAAATCATCTAAAGAATATTCGTAATTATCATCCGTGACCGGATCACTGCGATCAGAACCAGATTGCAAATCCTCAATCAGCATGCGCCAATCGTCAAGCTTTTCCTTTACAGAATTAAGATAGTTTTGACGTTTTTTATTAAACATACAGCAAAAAAAAAATTAAAAAACTATTTTTTACAAACAACAATACCTAATAAAATAACAAAAAACCTGACCTATCATAAAATCTACTAAGCCATAAGGCAAGCCCAATTATTTCGCCCAATTTTTAGCTTTTAGAGCTTTAAAGGCAGCATCCTGCTCCGCATTTTGCTTACTTGAACCCTCGCCAGCAGCGATAAGTTCATCGCCGAAATAGACTCCCATTTTAAATTCTTTTTCATGATCAGGTCCATTTTCCTCAATAAGACGATATATTGGTGTACAACTAAGACGCTCTTGAGCAATTTCCTGCAATTTAGATTTTGAGTCAATATGCAATCCCTTTTCTAGGATATCCTCCAAATAAATGAGCACAAATTTATTAATAAATTTATGTGAGATTTCATAACCATGATCCAGATAAACCGCCCCAATCAAGGCCTCAAACGTGTTAGCCAAAATATAATTTTTAGTACGCCCCCCAGATTTTTCTTCCCCATGGCTCAAAACTAAATAATTACCAAGATCGAGTTTTTTAGCCACGTGAGCCAGATGTGTCCCCTTAACCAAAGCAGATCGCCAATTAGTTAATTCGCCTTCATCATTAGGATAGTGTTTATATAAAAATTCTGTAACCACTAATTCCAAAACAGCATCACCTAAAAATTCCAAACGCTCATTGCTTTCGATTGACCCCCTTGGAACCTCGTTAAGATAAGATTTATGAATAAAAACTGTCTGTAAAATTTCGTGATCAAGAAATTGAATCCCAATTTTTTCTTCCAATTGCTTAAAAACACTATTTTGCATAAGATTGAGGTTTATATTTTTTCATAACTGCACTTAGCACTCCGTTAATAAACTTCGCAGAATTTTCCGTACCTAAAGATTTAGCTATTTCAATTGCTTCATTAATAGCCACTATGGGAGGAACATCATCAGAAGCAATAATTTCATACACTCCCAATTCTAATATAACCCTATCCACTGGCGCAATTTTTTCAAATTCCCACTCCGGCGCCAATTCGGTAATAATATCCTGAATTTCTTCTCTTTTCGCCAAAATTCCTTTTAAGCTATTTTTGGCAAAATCCAAACTATCTAACTTAGGATGCAAATGACGTAAAATATAATCCAAAATAAAATCAGCCTCACCACCACGAAATTCCCAGGCAAATAGCGTTTGAACCACCGCGATACGGGACAAATGCCTATTACTGGACATTTCAAAAAATCATTTTAAAAGACAAACTAAACTTGAACCTTAGTAATTTTATCAATTTCCTTTTGCTTATCAATCACTTGCCTACCTCGATACTTACCACATTGAGAACAAACATAATGCAATCGTTTCATGGCTCCACAAGCCTCACATGGAGCAGTAACTGCCGCATTAGCTAAACGAACACGAGTAGCATTAGCAAAAGTTTTATAACGACGATTTGATCTAGTTTTTGATTGCTTTCGCTTGGGTACCGAATGCTTAGCCATAATGAGACCTGTTAAATTAAAGCCTTTCCAGCATAAGGCAAAATTCCTAAATTGCAAGAGAAAATCACATAGAAAACCTAAGGACTAGAAAATTACAGAAACCAATCGATTTAAAAGATTTAAAATACTCATCATGGCATTTTCATCTAAAGTATCATCTACCCACTCCCCGCCTGAATCGTCATCCCCCTCCATATTTATATCCTCATCACCATAATTTATATCTTCATTTTTAACATCCCCACTTGGTTCTTGCATATCACTACTACTATAGTAATTTTCAGCAGAAGCTTGATTAAAGACGTCCTCAATATACTGATCATCAATTTCATTCACCTCCACTTCTTCATCACTCACTCCAAAAGTTTCTATAACATTCCCGAAATTGATAATTATTTTCGCTGCCTCAGCTCGGTTAACACCACGCTTTGGCGCAAAAGTGCCATCCGGATTTCCACTAACTACCCCTAAACGCGTAGCAGCTTCAACATATAGAAACTCAGCATCACTCTGTAAAACATCAAGATAGGTTGGTTTTAAATCAGCAGAATTTGTCGTTCCCAAAACTATTTTTAACAAATCCATTGTGCTCATCCCAGCGGCTTTAGCTGTAACCTCCAAAGCCAAATGAAGCACCTCATCACGAGCCGCAAAGCGGAAAGGATCTACTCCTTTTAAATTTTCATTTGCATTCATATTTAATCCCAAATTTTCACCATAAGCAAAATAAGATTCTGACCAATCTCCATGTACTTTCGGGTTAGCTGAAACTCCGCTATTCGGGATTTGCTTAAAAGCAGCTTCTAATGCCATTTTTAAAATCTGATTAACAACCAATTGATCGCCTGCACCATACATTCCAGCATGAGCAGCATCCTTATAACCACTCACAATACCTTCATCAGACGCTTCTTCGACATAAGTATAAAACCATTCCGCAGGATTGACATCTGTAAAATTAGTCACACCTGCTTCAAAAAGAGCAGCCGTATTTCCACCTTGTAATTGCTCAACAGTATCTTGAGCGCCATCAATTTCAGTCGTCAACTCGTCTAAAGATAATTCTCCCTCAAAATAATTACCAACCGCATCATCAACCGCTTCTAAAACTCCTTCCATTTGATCAGCTTGATCCCCAATAAAAATATAATCAGCAGCGACACCTTGAATCGCTTCAATGCTATTTAAAAGATTGGCTCGAAGAGTTTTTCCATCAGCTTTATAATCAGCAATACGCGTATTCATAGAATCAATGCTCTCAAAAAGACTACTTTTTATCGTAACAATATTTTCTGCATCATCTCCAAAATGAGGAAGCCCCTTTATAAATTGATCCGCATTAAAATCCTTATAACCTAGCAAATGCTGAAAATTTTCCGATAAACCTTTATTTACAACCATTCCAATCGCCTCATTTAAAATATTTTCAGGAATAAGGTTTAAAACATCCACCATGAAAGCCATAGCAGGATCATTATCCACGCCCAGAGTGGACTGGAAACTCTGAATAGAGGCTGATTTAGTATTCATAACATCACCACCACCAATTCCCATGGTCAATCGATCGATTTGGCGTTTAATTTGATCTAAAATTTGAAATCCCTGTTCAGCTTTCCAGGGTTCGCCTACTGAAAGAGCACCATCCATCTTATCGAGAACTTCTTCCGCTTTCTCAAATAACATTTTCACTTCTTCTTGAAGATAGGAAGGCATGTTTACAAGTTCTTCATATCCTTTTTCAATCTCCTGCCTGATGAAAGAAATTTCTTTTTGCATATGAGCACTTTGCTCAAGAACACCTCGCTGTTCACGAACTTGATTTAAAATAGACCAAGGATCCTCCCATTGAAGATCATCATTAAGAATCTGAAGATCATCACGATAATCCATAAAAACATCCTGATATTCGTCACGAAGATCCTGCATAACTTCGAAGTCCGTAATATCCGTATAAGCCATACCCATCAACGTTTGATAAATACCATCGACATCCTTCTGAATGACGCCCATAGCATCAACTGATTTCTGAACTAAATCCTGAACGTCGTACAAAGATTGAGGAATCGCATCCTCAAAACCAATACTGGTATATTCCTGAATAAGACGATCCGCCTCACTCTGCCAATTCAAAACCCATTCACGACTACGCTCATCGGATTCAATGAGCAAACTCAAGGCATCCAAACGCAGCCAATAAAGATCAGACGCGCTTGTTTGTTGCCAAAAAGTATTATTATCAATTTCTCCAGCACCTAAATTATTGACAAGCCCCGTAAGATGATCAAAATAAGAAATAAAGTCAGCATAATTTTGATCATTTTCTGCCGTGTAATGATCACCCTTAGCTAAAATAGCCTCAGCCGCTGCCAACCGACGTTCCGCTTCGGCTTCATCAATCCAACCACGTAAAAGTTCTCTTTCAACTTGCTTCACGGTGCGTTCTGCTTCACGAGCAAAATTACGAACCCAACGATTCATTTCTTTATTACGACGATCCACCTCTTTTTGACGGTCTTTAAGCCATTTTTCTGCATCCTCAATCCATTGAGTCACGTCTTCTTCGGAGGGTTCATATTGTTGTTGCTCATCACAACTAGTACTTACCCAACTTCCGCTTTGATCGTAGTATCCACAATCTTGTGATGCAGTGTCATTCCAATCTTCACCGGCCTCATCACATGGAGTAGGAATCCAATTTCTGTTTTGATCGTAGTATCCACAACCCTTATCTTCGTAATCACCCTCTTCCTCACCATAAGATCCTCCCTCACCAGCCGCATTGTAATTTTCACCTTCTTGCCCACATTCTTCCGCTATCCAAGCCCCGCTTTGATCGTAGTATCCACAACCCTTATCTTCGTAATCACCCTCCTCCTCACCATAAGATCCTCCCTCACCAGCCGCATTATAATTTTCACCTTCTTGTCCACATTCTTCCACTATCCAAGCCCCATTTTGATCGTAGTATCCACAACCAGATTGCTCAGGTTTTCCCTCATTATCTCCTTGCTGATAATAATCTTCACCAGCAGGATAAGTACCTTCATTATAATCTCCTCCTTCTCCGACAGGCATCTGTTCATCATAAACACTCGTATCATATTGCACTAATAAAACATTTGTGGCCATTTGCCCGATATCTATTTTCCCAAGAAAAGCTTTTCCTGGCCCATTATAATGGGCATACTCGGCAACAGCCGGAATCGCACCAAATACAAATAAAAAGACAGCCAATGTCCCCAACTGCACTGTCTGATTTCTTAAATAATTTTTAATTTTTTGCATTTTTGTTTTTTTAAAAAATATTTTTTTCCCTACATTAAAAAGCAAAATTTAACTCGGGATTTTTTAACCAACATTGACATTATAAAATATTATTATTAATAAGTCAATATTTCCCTTATCCTTAAAATTGCCCCTAAGCTTAGTTTAAGCTAGATTAATTCCATTATGTTTCACTGGCTTCGCCGCAAGACACGATATCTCAATGACACCTTTTTGGCCCTCGATATTGGGACCGAATTTATTAAAGCCGTAATAATAAAAATCGAGCCTCCAAATGGCCAAATCCTAGGGATAGGAAAAATAAGACAAAACCTCGATGAAATGCAAAATGGCATGATTACCGATATTGCCGGCGTTATTCGAAATTGTAAAAAGGCTATTGCCATTGCCGAAGAAAAAGCTGACATAAAACCTCATCAACTTATTCTTGGAATTGCCGGCGAATTAATTAAAGGAGCAACTCGAACCATTCATTACCGTCGCCCTCAACCTCAAGCTAAAATCCACCTTGAGGAATTAAAAAATATTATCCACAAAGTTCAATGGAAAGCTTTTGAACAAATCAGATCTGAAATCGCCCATGAAACCGGTCAAAACGAAATTGACATAAAACTGATCAATGCTTCAATAATGGATATTAAAATCGATGGTTACAAAATAGCCAACCCTCTTGGCTTTCAAGGTAAAGAAGTTACTATTAATATTTTTAATGCTTTCTCCCCCCTCACTCATTATGGGGTTTTACAAAGCATTACCGCTGAACTTAATATTGATTTACTTGCCATGACAGCAGAACCATATGCCCTAACAAGCGCCCTGACCCAAAAATCCAAAGAATTTTTCAATGTCCTAATCATGGATATTGGTGGAGGCACAACAGATATTGCTCTGATTCAAGACGGCATCCTAGAAGGCACAAAAATGTTTACCCTAGGAGGAAGAAGCTTCACCAAAAGATTAGCCAATAGCCTTAATGTCTCTTTCCTTGAAGCGGAAGAAATCAAACTAGCTTATGCCGAAAATCGCTTAGAAAAACAATCACACAAAATCGTAGCCAAAAGCTTAAATCAAGATTGTGACATGTGGCTAACCGGAGTTAGCCTAACTCTAAGTGAATTTCTAAACGAAACCCCTTTACCTCCTAAAATTTTACTCTGCGGAGGAGGATGCCTTCTGCCTGAAATAAAAACTATGCTTACAGAAGGAACCTGGTGGAAAAACTTATCTTTTATCCATAAACCAGTTATCCAATTTGCAGAACCGCAATTAATCACCACCCTTACAGACAAAAACTCCTATCTTAAAGGCGCAGAATATGTCACTCCAGCATCTCTAGCCTATCTGGGGATGGAGCTAAAAAACGAAGAAAAAATTTTAGGGCAAATTTTGCGCAAAGTGGTAAGATTAATGCAAGTTTAAATTTCAACATGAATCAACCTTCTCCAGATAATAACAATATAATTCGTCAAATTTCAAAAAGAAAAGTCCTTTGCGTAGAATTAGATGAAGAAATAACCTCCATTTTTGAACATATCGAAAAACTTAAATACAATGAGGTTTTTTTACTTGTTCCAGAACGAGCCGCTCTACTCCAAAGCATAGTTAATCTAAATATTCTAAAAAGAAAAACCGAAGATCAAGGAAAAAGCCTATCTCTAATTACTAATGATCCTGTTGGTAGGAAATTAGCCCTAAAAGCAGGAATACCTATTTTTGATCAACTAAGCCCTGCCCTACTACCGTCACCCAAAAAACACATTCCTTCCCCTCAAGAATTAATACAACCAATTAAAGCCATGGCCAACGACCTTAACGAAAATAGACCAAAGCGCCTAAATGAAAAAAAACTTTCTATTTTCGATGTTGTCCAAAAAACAAAAAATAAAAAAATATATTCCTGGAATCGTTTACTAACTTTTATTAACACGTACCGTGAAAAAAAAGAACTAGCCAAAGAATCACGTTTTACGATAGGTGCCCCCAGCCGAAAAACCTTAGGCACAATGGTTGTTGCCAGCTTATGTTTACTTTTTATAATTAGCTATATTGCCCTTCCGGGAGCAACCATTACCATTATCCCCCAATCTGATGTAATTGAACAAAGTGTCAACATCACCCTAGCCAATGTTAAGCAGTACGGCACCAATCCTTCGCTTAATTCTCCTCATCCCATCGCCTATTATCCCCTAGAAGTTACGGTTCAAAAATCCGCCACCTATACTGCTACTGGTCAAATCTTTGAAGGCACAAATGCCAGAGGCACCGTAACGTTTATTAATGAAAGAACTACTCCCTGGCCATTAGTCGCTTTAACCAGAATCCAAACCGAAGATGGCCTTATTTTTAGAATACAATCCCCGGTCACAATCCCCGCAGCCAATTCCTCAGGCTTTGGCACCGTTGACGCAACCGTAGTAGCTGATGAAACTGATGCCTACGGACGAGTTATTGGCGAAAAAGGGAATATTGGACCAGCTTCTTTTCTTCTTCCCGGATTAAGAGAAGAAAGCCGAAAAGAATTATACGCTCGTAATTCATCTCCCATGACCGGCGGATCAACTGTTGTTACCTTAAAAATCACGCAGGAAGATTTAGATGCCTCAAAAGAGTTAATTCGCCAAAACCTAGAAGCTGAAACTACCCTAGCCCTTCAAACCGCTCTTGATGAACAAAATAAACTTAATGGCACAGATCTTCAGTTACTAACAAAAACTCAAGCGCTTAAATTATCTGAACCCACTTACGATATTCCCATTTATCTTTTAGAAACTTTACAAGATCAATTTGAAGTAAGCGGCAATATGATGGTCAACGCCATTACCTATAGCAAAAAAGAATTATTTGAAATTTTAAAGCAAGAATTAACCATGAGGAAAAGTCCTGACAAATCACTTCTTAAAATTGATGAAGGATCCTTATCCTATGAAATTTTCGAATTTGAAAAAAATCCTGGACAAATTAAATTAACTGCAACCATTAAAGGCATTGAAGCCTTTGCCATTGATCCATCTGATGAAAATGGAGCCAAACTAATTAAAAAAATCAAGGAACACATTGCCGGGAAGCCCGTAAAAGAAGCTCAAGACTATATTCAAAATCTTCCCGAAGTAAATAAAGTAAAAATTTCCTGCTGGCCAGTCTGGGCACCCACCATCCCCTCGGTTTTTAAAAACACGGAAATTAAAATAGATACCGACTGGCTAGAAGAAATGAAACAATAGAAAATTCAACCTTTTACTGCTATATTAAACCAAAATATCGTAAACTTTTGACCTCTAAATTTTAATTTTATGCTTTATTCCCAACTCTTTGGAAAAACAGTTAAAGAAATATCCCAAGATATCAAACTAATTAGTCATAAACTACTTTACCAAGGAGGATTCATCCGTGAATCAACTGCTGGGCGTTATTACTTTTTACCACTCGGTATTCGCGTTCAAGATAAAATAATCAAAATTATTGAGAAAGAAATGGACAAAACCGGAGCCCAAAAACTTATTACCCCGGTCCTACACCCTCTCGAGTTATGGGAAGAAAGCAACCGCACCAACAGTGTTGGTTTTGAACTCATGACCATTAAGGACCAGAGAGGAGCTGCCTTTGCGTTAGGGGGCACAGCAGAAGAAATGATGGTTGATTTAGTCCGCAAATTTAATCTCAGCTATAAAGACCTTCCCTTTAATATCTATCAATTTTCCCAAAAATTTCGTGATGAACGAAGAGCTCGTGGCGGACTTTTACGTGTCCGTGAATTTTTAATGAAAGACGCCTACTCTTTTCACCAAGACGAAGAAAATTTTAAAATTGAATATCGCCGCATGTGGGAAACATATCTCCAGATTTTTAAACAAGTAGGATTAGAAGTTATTCCCATTGAATCAGATAATGGTTATATAGGGGGAGAATATTGCCACGAATTTGTCGTTGAATCCCCAGCCGGAGAAAGTCGTTTCTTAATCAGCCCCGACCGCACTTATGCCGCCCATGAAGAAGTAGCGATCTTTAAAAGAGAAATAATGAATGAAAATGAAATTCCTTTACCTTTAAAAACAGTTGATGCCCCACGCGGTCCATCCATTCAAGCCGGAGTAGATCTTTACCAAAAACCGGCCTGGAGACAAATCAAAACCATTGTTTATGTAACGGATGAGAAAGAAAAAATACTGGTTGCAATAAGAGGAGATCTGGAAATTAACGAAATAAAATTAAAAAAAGTTCTAAAGTGCATTCAATTAAGAACCGCTACAGAAGAAGAAATTAGAGCTTTAGGAAGCGTTGTGGGCTTTGTTTCTCCCCTAAAAATTAAAGCAAAAAAAATCGGAGATCCTTCTTTGAAAACCGTAACTAATTTTTACACTGGAGCTGATGAATTTCAAAAAGACACCCTCAATGTTAATTATGAACGCGATTTCACCGTAGACCTAATGGCTGATATTGCCCTTCCTCCAAAAGAATGCGTTACTAACGACAACAAAAAGCTAATAGAAAGTAAAGGCATTGAAGTCGGAAATATTTTCCAACTGGGTACTCATTATTCGACCAAAATGGAACGGGCTAATTTTACAGACGAAAATGGACACCCTAAACCATATTATATGGGTTGCTATGGCATTGGCGTTGGTCGCACCATGGCCACCGTAATCGAAATTCACCACGACGAAAAGGGTATTATTTGGCCAAAAAATATTGCTCCCTATCAAGTTCATTTAATCAATTTAGGAGGAGAAGAAAACCTAATTAAAAAAGCAAAAAATCTCTATTTAAAAATGCAAAACACCGGAATCGAAGTGCTTTGGGATGATCGAGATTTACGGGCCGGAGAAAAACTTAACGATGCTGATTTGATCGGCATCCCGATTCGCCTGATTATTAGCAATCGCTCTTTAGAAAAAGGTGGCGTAGAGTGGAAAGAACGCGCTAACCCAGAAAACAAATTAATCCCCGAAAATCAACTTTTATCCGAATTAGCTCAATACTATGCGACCTAATCTTTTTTGGCGCGCAATTATTATTATTTTCTTTTTAACATCCAGTCTCCTTCCTGCAAATTTAATTGCCTCGGATTTAGGACCAACCGCCTCTTTTTATATTACCCCCAGCAGCGGTTCTCTTGAAACCACTTTTAGTTTTGATGCTTCAGCTTCTTATGACCAAAAAGGATTTTCTAATTCTCTTTCCTATCGCTGGAATTTTGATTACAACACCGGTGGATCCTTTTCAGAATGGTCACTCCATCCCACAACCACTCACAAATTCACTTCTTCTGGCGAAAAAACTATTGCCCTGGAAGTCAAAGATAACAATGAAGCCATTGATCGCACCTTTGGAACAATAACTGTAGCAGAAACTAAAATTTTTGATGGCTGGTTTGATATTAGCCCTAAAGAAGGAGACTTAAACACGGTTTTTGAATATCAAGCCATAATTACCAGTAAATCTTCAGTTCCGATTAGTGACTATCAAGTTCGCTGGGATTTTAACGGAGACAACATCTTTGATACCGATTTTTCAACCTCCAAAATTAATCATCATACTTACTCCACTACTGGTTATTATAACCCCAAAATGGAAATTAAAAGCCCGGATGGAACCACTCTAATAATTATCGGCTATGAGGACAATAATGAAAATCTTGTTTCCTATATTTACGTTACTTTTGATCAGTACCCCCAAGCCTCCATCAGTGTTTATCCCTCTATTGGTTCAACCAGCACCCTCTTTTATTTTGATGGCTCAACATCATTTGACAGTCAAGATCACAAAAATATCAAATATCGCTGGGATTTCGAAGGCGATGGCCTTTTTGACCTTGATTGGAGCGATGAAATAAACCCCACTCATTATTATCTTACACCAAGAACCTATAACGCTATCCTCCAAATCAAAGACCAAGACGGATATATAGATGAAGCCTTTACAACCATTATTGTTCAAGAAAATAATTTCCCCCCAAAAGCTGATTTTTCCATTAATTCAGACAGCGGACTAAGTGACAAAACTTTAGGCACCACCAGTACCAATTTTACTTTTAACGCCAGCAGCTCAAAAGATGAAGAAGATTCCCTAAGCCAACTTCAAGCGCGCTGGGATTTCAACGGCGATCAAAATTTTGATACCAGTTATGACACCTTGAAAACTGCTAATTATCGTTATTTAGACCCCGGCACCTATAGTGTTACTCTTGAAATCATGGACACGAACGGACAAAAAGACATCATTACAAAAACCATCACCATAGTTGCTAATGATGCCCCGAACCCTGCTTTTACTGTTTCGCCCCTACGCGGAACAACTGGCACAATCTTTTCTTTTGACGCCAGTGCTACTAATGACAGTCAATATACCAACAGCTCCCTAGAAATTCGCTGGGACTGGGATGGAGATGGAAACTACGACACGCCCTTTAACGTGGATAAAACAACTAAATATCAATACGAACTAGCCGGTAATTATCAAGTTATTATGCAAGTTCGTGACCCGGAAGGCAAAACCTTAACCACAAGCCAAACTATTGAAGTCATTGCCAGCGCCGCACCAACTGCTAATCTCAAAGTTGATTTTACAGAAGGAACTTTTTCCACTGCCTTTCATTTTGATGCCAGCCAGTCAAGTGATGGCGAAACCAAAACTGAAGATTTAAAATTCCGGTGGGATTATAATTATACTGGGACCAGTGACATTACCTATGATACCTCCTGGAGTACAGGGAAAACCAAAACACTGTATTTTGACCAAACTGGCGACATCAAAATTAGAGTAGAAGTCAAGGATTCAGAAGGCTACACTGCGAGTGCATTCCTGACCGTGCATCTTCACTGGGCATCAGCCTATATGGATTATTTAAAAAACAAAGGAATTCTTAAGGGATATGCTAATGGAGACATGGCCCCGGATCAATTCATCACCAGAGCCGAACTACTCAAAATGGCTCTTAAGTCAGCGGAAATTTCCGAAGCAGGACATATTTATCAAAGCTATTTTAGTGACGTTAAACAAATGGATTGGTTTTATTCTTATGTTGAAAAAGCCTATGAAATAGGAATTGTCAGCGGCTATTCCAATGGTTATTTTTACCCCAATAATCCCATCACTCGCGCCGAAGCCACTAAAATTATTATTAAGTCCTTTAGCCTAGAATTAATAAATTATAAAAATGGCACTTTTACTGACGTTTCTTCAAATGACTGGTTTGCTAATTACGTAGCCACGGCTTACGATTATGGCCTAATAAATGGATATGGAGACGGCACTTTCCAACCTTACGGACAAATGACCAGAGGGGAAGCTTCGAAAATTCTAGCCTTGGCCTTACAAGGTAATTTGTAAAAAAATCTCCACAAGCCTTGTTTAACACCTAAAAAAATGTTATAATTTAAAGATTTTTAAAATTAAAACAAAAAAATCATGACCCACCCAAAAAAATATCTCAACTCTTCCAAAATCCTTTTATCCCTAGTTGGAATAATTTCCATTTTATCTGGGACCATAGTTTTAGCGGCCCCGACTGCTACCCCACCTTCCGGAGAAGTAAATCCCAATTTTAGCTCTTTATACGTCGAAAATCAGGCCACCATTGAAGGAGACCTAGAAATCGGAAAAGCAGTAAGTATTGGGGGTAATTTAAGCGCCCTAGGATCCCTAAACATCACTGGCGATTTAACTATTGGCGGAGAATCTCGTTTCACTGGTACCGCCACCTTTGACGGCCAAACGCAATTCAACAAAAATGCAACCTTTGTAAAACAATTAACAGTACGAGATAATGCTAATTTTGAAAAAAACCTAAACCTAACCAATGATCTAAGAGTTGATGGTAAATCAAGCTTTCTAGATGATGTTAAAACAAATAATTTCAGAGCCACTGGCAATGCTGAATTTTTAGGAGAAACTAAATTACATAACAATGTCACCTTCAATAAAAACGCTATTATCGACGGCAATTTAACCATAAACGGCACCCTAAACGCAAAACAAATCGAAGGATTACCAACCTCGACTGGATTACCTGATGGGGACATTACAGTGACTGGAAATCTTTCTGTGGATGAAAATGGCAATTTTACCAAGAATGTTACTATCGATGGCGATTTAATCGTTAACGGAGAAATTAAAAATTCCGCTACACCAGCGGCCCCCTCACCCACTGAACAAACCGGGTATTTCAACGATGATGTCACTATTGATGGACAATTATTTGTGAATAACCAAGGTAATTTTAAAAATGTGGTTATCGGCGACCCAAGTTCAAACATCGGACAAATTGCGGTTTATGGCGCTGGAACATTTTCTAATAGTGTCCAAATTATGGAAGGACTTCTGGTTCAAGGCAAAAATGGCGCTTCCTCCGGCTTTGAAAATGGACTTACAGCCCGTTACCAAAATGCTGGAGATAAAAATTTTGGTATATGGGGATATATTTTAAACGATAATGCCAAACACGGCGCATATCTTGGTTATAACGACGGTGGCGTTCTCTATGATTTATTCACTTTGGGCTCAGCCAAAGTTGGCAGCCTACTAGCTTCTGGTGGAATTTTTACCGACATTATCATTCCGAACGGCCATTTAGAAATCCAAGGCGGCGTAACTGCTCAGGATTTTGGAAGATTCAAAACCTATTCAGCCAGTATTAATTCTGATACCACAAATCTCAGTGTTACCAAAGGATGCGAACAACAAACTGAAATTTTAATTTCTTGCAGTGGTTACAGCAGCACCAAAAACTACCAAGGCGTAAAACCAAGCAACGGACAATGCCTAGCGCAAAGAACCAACAATTCAGGGTACCTGGATGTTTACGCTTATTGCTTTGACCCCACGCAACTGTAAGGGAAAAGCCCTTTTATTATTTTTGAACCAAACACACTACCTCCCTTGTCTTGCTTTTATTGCGAAGCCGAATTAAGACAATAAACTTTGCTATCTTCATCTAAAATTGCTTCACACAAAGTGGGATCCTGAGTCTGCTTAGCCTTCGTAATAATAGCATTAGTTTCACAAGATTCTTTCATGATGGGATTATCAAGCGTTGCGCATTGCTCAACATCTCCGGCCTTAACCGCAGATTCCAGAGCCGCAGTTTCATCCTCAGCACGATGAGTTTCAGTCCCTTCCTCATCACCCCACGGATTCTCCGACGCAGCCCCATAAACGGGCCCTTCCGAAGTGGTTTTTGGCGTATCTTCATCAACCCCACCACATCCCGAAAAGATGACAATTATTATTGCCATTCCAGAAATAATCATCGATTTATCAAAAATTCTAAAAAAATGAAAACCTGAAATCATGGGAGGAATAGTTAAAAAATTTAAAAACCAACTAAATATACTAACCACATTCTAAAGTTTAGAACAAGCCACGTCAAATTATTATCCTCGCTGTTTTATTTCTACTTCTCCTTAAAACTTACTATTTAGCCACATCCTCAACCCGCATTTCTCGCAAAACCTCAACCTTAATTTCACCTGGATATTGCAGTTGATCTTCAATCTGAGCCGCAATTTGATAAACCATTTTTGCTGCCTGCAAATCATCCACCACCACTGGGTCAACAAAAACTCTCAACTCTCGGCCAGCTTGAATAGCATAAGATTTTTTAACTCCCTCAAAAGAATTAGCCACTGCCTCAATTTCACGTAAACGCTTAATGAAATTCTCCAAATTATCCTTGTCTGCCCCAGGTCGTGACTGAGAAATAATATTAGCGGCCTGTACCAATTTAGCCTCAATCGTAGCTGGTTCCACATCATTTTCATGCGCTTCCACACAATGAATAATGGCCGCAGACATAGAAAATTTCTTTAAAATATCACGCCCAATAATGGCATGAGGCCCCTGCACTTCGTGATCCAAAGCCTTCCCAATGTCATGTAATAACCCAGCCTTACGACAAATATCATCATCAGCGCCAAGTTCAGTAGCCAAAGCGGCGGCAATAAGAGCAGTCTCCATTGAATGCTTCAAAACATTTTGCCCATAACTTGTTCTAAACTTTAATCGCCCCAAAATTTTCACCAATTCTGCTGGCAAACCAACAATCCCCGCATCAAAAACCGCCTTCTCCCCTAACATTTTAATTAATTGACCAACCTCATCTTTAGCCTTATTCACCACTTCCTCAATACGCGCTGGATGAATACGCCCATCTTCTAATAAACGCTCCAAGGCCACCTTTGCAATATAACGACGAACTAAATCAAATCCGGAAATCACAATGGATCCAGGAGTATCATCCACAATCACATCTGTCCCAGTTAATTCCTCAAAAGTATTAATATTGCGCCCTTCACGACCAATAATTCTTCCTTTCATTTCATCATTTGGAATATTTACGATCGTGGACGTAGACTCTAAAGTTGCCTCAGCAGCATAACGCTGAATAGCATTGACAATGATATTCTTAGCTTTTTCATTAGATTCTTCTCGTAACTGCTTTTCGGCTTTCTTAATTTGCGTTACCAAATCCGCCTTAGCTTCCTCCTCAACCTTTTTTAGTAAAAGATCTTTAGCTTCATCTTTAGTCAAACTTGCAACTCGCTCCAATTGTCCTTTTTGCTGTTCATAAAGTTTCTGTGCTTCTTCCTTAATCTGCCGAACCGAAGTAATTTTATTTTCAATATCGACCCTAGCCTTTTCCGCTTCACCAAGTTTTTTATCCAAATTCTCTTCCTTTTCAAGAATCCTGCCTTCCATTTTTTCCAACTGAATTCGCTTACTGCGTTCTTCTTTTTTCGCTTCTTCTTGAATTTTAAAAGCTTCATTTTTAGCATCAAAAACCATCTCCTTCCCCTTACTTTGAGCCTCCTGTAAATCTCTTTTACATTTTTCCTGTACATTTCTTTCGTACTCCTGCAGTTTCTTTATACGAAAAAAATAACCAATTCCTCCACCAATTCCAAATCCGACTAAAAATAAAACAATAATGGTATAAAACATGTATGCAAAGGGTTAAAAAATTGCCCTTGCATCGCCTTCTATTACGACCTGGATTTTAAAAAATCAGCTAAATCTTAAATCAACAACACCCCTTCTAAACTAGCTAAAAATTAAAATTTAAAACAATCAAAGAATAATAAGATCCTATTCGTAAGTAAGACAATGCAAAAACACGTAACATTCCTAAAATACAGAAGATAAACGACGAAAGTCAACAGCTAAAATATGGCCTAAGATAGCGCTTAAAAAATTCCCAAATCTGTTTGGCGCGTTCATAAAAAATTTATAATTTTTTAATATTTCTGAAAACTTTTCGCCATCTAAGTGTGCTAAATTAGCGATCCTTTCTATTTTTTAACCCACAAATATGCGAACCTACAAACGCAATTTGGCGATCTTAATCGCCTTAGTTGTCCCACTCAGCGCTTTAGCCAGCGAGGGCTGGGATTGGACCACCCAAGCCACCCCAGGTGCTCAAAATCTTTTTGATGAAAATCAAGAAAACGAAGAAGAAATCACCTATGATGATGGTGACCTTTCGGATAAAATTATCCTTTCCGAGGTAATGCCTAATCCGGAAGGCACAGACACGGACACCGAATGGATTGAAATTTACAATTACGGAAGCACAAACGTAAATCTCGGTAATTGGTCACTTGATGACGAAGAAGGCGGTAGCGATCCCTATATTTTTCCAGATGGAACAATAATTGAAGCCCAAGATTTTATGGTCATTTATCGAACGGAATCAAACCTTTCTCTAAATAATGATACAGACCAAGTTCGCCTTTTTGATTACCAAAACGAATTACATGATACTGTAAGCTACGAAGGATCACCAGAAGGACAGTCCTATGCCAGAATTAGCATGGAGGGCGGTCCAACTCTTAGCCAAGTACCGACTACTTCCTTATTCGCCATGCTAATTCCGATGGCTAAAGCAGAAAATATTTCCTCGGATTGGACAACAAGCCCCTGGCAATGGACCAACGACATAACCCAAGGGACCACAAACCCTATTTATCATTTTATTCAAGGTGAAATTGTCGAGCTTATCCCCTTCGAGGATAAGCTCGTCCTTAACCAAAAAGGAAAAAACATCGAAATTTCCCTAAAAGGATTGGTCATTAACGATGCCCTAAAAGCTTCCTTAATTCAACCCGGTAATAAATTATCCGGATACGCCACGCTTAACCCTGACAAAAGCTATTCCCTAAAAACCTTTGAAGATCTGAATCAAAAAACCTCACCTCTAACACAAACAAAATCAAACTGGAAATTACTATATTTACTAGGAATTATGGCTTGTGGAGCCAGTATCTACTTTTTTCAAAAGAAAAAAGCCAAGCTCAATTTTGCCTAAAAGCAACTTAGCTCGGCCTCTTCATAATTTATGGGGACTAGCAACTAACAGTTGCATCCTCCTCCACATTTTCCTCCATCAGTCATTGTGAATTTGATTAAAAAATAAAGACCACAAGAAGTATAAAATAGTACCTACGATTTAGCAAATTATTGTGCGGTTCCATAGTCTCGAGGGCACCCCTGAGATGAGGCGGGATTTGTAGAACAAGTTAAAATATACAGCGATTGGAGGTCTCATATCCAGAGTTT
>LBWM01000006.1 GCA_000993615.1 Candidatus Peregrinibacteria bacterium GW2011_GWF2_39_17
CCGGCTACTGAAACCGAAGCTGACACAGGTGCCGCTGCTGCCGCGGATAAGGACGCCGATACCAAGGCTGCCGACAAAACTGACACCAGCGACGACAGCGCAGAAGCCCCCACTCAAACCCCTGAACCCGCTACCACACCGGCTACTGAAACCGAAGCTGACACAGGTGCCGCTGCTGCCGCGGAAATACCACCTGAATCTTTAGACGCTGAAAAACATCTTGCAACTATAAACATAGCCTCAAATCAAGCAGAAAAAGCCGTAGCAGCAGGCTATCTATTGAAAACGCAAAAAAACGGTCTAGATAATTATCTTCCCAATACCAAAGCAGGATACCGCTATGCTAACGATGGAACATCATCCGAAGGAGAAGAGTTTAATGTTGCTAAACCGGAAAATGGCTACGAATGGAGTAATCCAACCTATGATCCGGATGCTGCCACATTTGATATTAAAAACCTCGCTGTAACGCCGATTATTACGACACTAAACCATACAGAAGATACTATTTATGAAATAAGTAAAGAAATGATTTTGAATGCGCATACTCAAGGCTATTTAGTCAAAGTAGAGGCGACAAATTCGCGAACTGATAAAAAAACCATTACCTTCTCCGCCGAAGATGAGCCAACGTTTTTTGTCCCGGCGGATGGATTTCGATGGGATTCAGCCGACGAGAACGATTTTTACGTCCGAAAACCCAACAAGAAGTTTCAATGGAAGGTTGAAACCCAAAACTTAGCTAATGCAGACTACAATGAAATTATTCCAATCCCAGATTCCACCCCATCTGCCCCAGAAGCAGAAACAATATCCTTGAATGATTTATTTACAGGTACAGATTGGGACAATCTCAAAACTGGTGCTCTGGGTCAAGTCATAACTGCTCGGGTAAATCTTCCAAATTCAGAGTCTGAGTTTGTACCCACATTCGTAACCGTCACTAAAACTGGGGATAATTTATTTGAATATATGGAGACAGGGGAAAAATCCATACATTTTAGCATGCAACCCGATAATTTGATTACAATTACAACCACTCCTGGCAACACTTTTCAAAACAACACCTTTGAAGCCCTGCACATCATGCTCCTGGCATCTGAAGCCGCAGCCGGAGACTCGAAATAATCAAAACCAAATGAATCATGTTTTCTCGTCATTTAATATCTGGTCATTTGTTTTCCCCTGCCCGCCTAATTTATAAGCAAGGGGAGAGCCCTAAAGAAACAGAAAAAACTTTAGCGGAAAATAAAAACACTCTTACAATTAAAGATGATCAGCGACGAGTTACAGAATTAAATAAGCAAATTTTAGCTTATGATAATAATCTACTGATTGCTCATAAGGCTAAGTGGCCAGAAAGTGCTCTAAATATCATAACCCAAGGCAAGAACAAAACCATGGATGAGCTTATCGTACTCCTGGCTATTAAAAGAGGCATGAATGAGACGGACAAATTT
The DNA here is from genome assembly GCA_000993615.1 of Candidatus Peregrinibacteria bacterium GW2011_GWF2_39_17. Classification (GTDB taxonomy): domain Bacteria; phylum Patescibacteriota; class Gracilibacteria; order UBA1369; family UBA12473; genus UBA12473. The sequence continues at coordinate 1,461 of LBWM01000006.1, forward strand.
TATACCCAGATAACTCCTGATTTAGAAGGAGAGGAATTTTTGAATAAAATAGAAGCTTTTGTGCAAGGAGCAGAAGCGCTGATTAAAAATTTTGAATCCCGGGTTTATGACCATGATTATACGCAAAAAAGATTTCTTTCCTATCGCCAAACAATATTAGAAAAACACTTCCGTGAAATTCAAAACCGCATTTTAAATCCTCCATCCCCCCTAGCCCCTAATTTAGAACTTTATTTTAGGGCTTGCGCCTTGGCCAGCCGTCCATTAGTTAGGCCGGTAAATTTTAACCAAGATCGGCTCTACATTGCTAAATATAAGGGAAAATCAACTGGTGAATACCAAGAAGTGCTAGTTGACCATGGGCGACGCTACGACCAATTCATCTACAAAGGACGAGACGAAATGATCCGGCACAAGGATGTAGTGGAGGTAACAGCTCCTCCCAATGCTCCTTTTGCTTTTAAGGGTGAAAAGGATTTTCCTCTGGCAGGACGCTACCTTCGACCATACTGTCTGCCTACGCTTACAGCTCTTACAACAGCCTTTTCAAAGGCCACAAACGGTTACGAACCTGTAATTTCTGAAATGTTTCGCTGGCCTGCTTATCAAGCAACACTAGGAGGCAATGCAACTAAAAAAGTAAGTACGCACTATTTTGCCAATACCGTGGATTTTTCCAAAAAGCGTTACCGGTTTCCTGACGGGGAAGTAATTTACTTAGGGGCCATTGAGGAAGAATTGAAATCCAGCACCAAGGCTTTAAACACTACCACTGACAAAACCGCCAAAATTACTTTACAGGGAAAAATTAAAGATCTCGAACAAAAAAAAACCAAATTTGAGACACTAACAAATACCATGGAACAACTTCTACTCGCTTATCAAAGCCAAGGTTCCTTAATGGGACTTAATGAAGAACCTACGTTTCATGTGGTTTTTGAAAATCCTAATATCGGCGAAGGAAAATTGCTGGAAACTGGATTTAATCCTAACAAAACAGATCAAGCTCTGACTGCGCTGCAAGCTAAATTAAAAAACTACAAAGCTTCATTTTCGACAAATTCTGATTCCCCTATCGGATTACTGGATAAAATCTACGCCCTAGCTAGCGCACTGGAACACCCGCCCTGCCTCATTCCACCGCAAGATGAAACCTATAATGAACTACGAGAGAAAAAATTTTCCTTAGTGAATGCCATAGAAAAAAGCGTAGTTGAAACGGAAAAACGCTATTTTGATTATAGCGCTACACTCAGAGAAACGCTGCAAGTTCGAGTGATGCCTGACATCCAATCATACCGTGACCCTTTAATTGATCTTGATAATCTTCCCTCGGTACGAATGTGGCGAAGCGATTTAAATAATTTAAATCCTATTGATGCGGCACTTTTAGAAGAAGAATTTCAAAAATCCCTGACTAAATATCTTGATTTACTGCTAGACGGTAACCTTCCGGAAGTTGCACCTTCCCTTCCAGCCGTTGCCAAAACTCCAAAAGAGAAAATTGAAACAGTAAAGCCAACCAGTCTCGACCTCCCTGCGGCGAAAAAGTTGATCGAGTTGGCCCTAAATTATATTAGTGACACGATAAGTCCTGCTCTTAATAAAGAAATAGCGGATTTAAAACGCCGACCTCGTTCTTCAGCCATGCAAGAAAAATTACAGGATAAACTTAAAGGCCAACAAATTTTAAATTCTTTGCTTACTGATAAAAACAGTTTTTCAAATTCAAATTATCTTGCCCTAATGATTAAAGAAAGCTGGCTTGACCCCAAGGCACGATCTTCCTCCGATGCTAAGGGTCTTTTTCAGCTTAGACCGATTGGGGAACAAGAAGTAGTTAAATATTTTAGCTACACCGCTGCTAGTATTTTTGATCCCTCTCAAAACACGGTTTGTGGGATTCTATTCCTAGCGCGTAGTCGTTATCATTATGCCAAATTAGCTAATTTCAACCATCTTCCGGACAATCAAAACTTTTTATTAACCTGTGCTCTTTATAACAAGGGATATAATAATGTTTCGCTCCTCTGGGACGCTTTGAAGGTACATGACTATCAACAATTTGAGGCCGAACTTTCCAAAGCCATGTGCGCTCAATTAAAAATTAGCAGCACTCCACCTAAACGCAAAAAAGATCTTGAATATGGCGTTTCTTATTTGGAATACGCAGGCGTGACTGCTTATTTGGATCAAAAAAACAAAAATCTTCTGGCTAAGCCACTTCTCATTCAGGGCAAACCAATTATTAATGCTCAAAAAGAAAAAATCACTCTTGGCCAAGCTGGCGAAATGTTACGTTATGCCCGGGTAATTGAAGGAATTGCCAATTTAGCTGACAACGACCTGAATGAACTTTTGTATTTAAAAACAGCCCGAAAATATCTTTATCCCACCCCTAATTTTGTGACAGTGGAAAAAGGCAAAGGATTTTGGAGTGCGATTTTGGGCAATGCCGCCTATAAAAAATATCTTGAACAAGAAATCAATTTAGATAATGACACAGTGGTTGAGGTTATTCTTGATTTTAATCGTCGCTATAATCCGCTGAAAGGTTCAGATGGAAAAATTCTAAATGATGAAACGAGCAACCTCCCGATTGACGGGCACATTTTTATCCCTAATATTGATTATTATCGAGCCTACCTTAACGGTGCATTTGAACCAGCCAGTGCCGCGCCAGTTACCTCAAGTATTTTACCACCTTCCTTGCCAGCGCCCGCAGCCTCAAATGGGTCAATATTGGAAACTTTTCCTCCTACCCCATCTTCTTCTCTTGGTTTACCCCTGCCCCCGGAACCTATTTTAGAATCTTCAGAAACCCTGGATAAAGTCACCCCGGGACAATACGTTCGGCGCCGAGGAAATACATGGATTCGCGATGTAGCAAGCATGAAAAAGGGAGCTTTAAAATTTAAACCTACGACTTTTAGTGCCCATCCCAGATGGGATGCCACAAATTGTGGGCCTCGCACCTTGAGAACTATGGGACAAAATATTCCGCTTGAACGGGTGGAATACATCATCCTTCACTCCACCGCAAGTTCAACTTCAAGGGATACTGTGGATAACAAGAAAGCGCATTTTGTAATTGAACCCGATGGACAAATAAGATATTTAATTCCCATTGATAAAAAAACCATCGCAACCAATAAAGTAGCACCCCACGCTGGGGTCAGCGCTTGGGATCATTTGAGTAAAAATCTCAAGCCCGGTTCTCTAAATCGATATAGTTTGGGAATTGAAGTTGTTGCCAATGAGGGACAAGATTGGAATAGTAAACAATACGCAGCGGCTAAAGCACTGATTGAATGGCTGGGAGGCTACTTTGGCCTTGAAAAAAGGCGTGTTCTTTTACATAAGCAAGTTTCTTTTTCAAGAAAATGGGGTCGTGGGTATAAGCGAGACCCTTACGGGAAGAAAGCCTCAAATTACCCTGCTGAAATTTTCAACCAATTGGGATTACCGGATAATTCTAAATTGCTTGACCTGCCTGTGGCGCGCAATGAATTTGCAGCGAATTTGACCAAGATCAAAACAACTACCTACCATCATTGGATTTGGGATGGATTACACTCAGGGTCTGATTTACAGGGAAAATCATTGAATCCCAATCCCCCCCACTTTAGATACGATCCTGCTCAACTGGGGCAATGGAAAAAAGAAATTGAGGCTAAGCGAACCCAGGGAAAAATTAAAATTACTGATTATACGGTAAAAAAAGGCGATACTTTATACAATCTTGCGCAACAACAGCATACTCGCCCAGAAATTATCATGGCGTACAATAGCCTTCCCACCCTTTCGATTACAAGTGGGCAAAAATTGAAAATACCCCAAAAAGACGGTCAATAGATTGATTCTACGGGCTGAAAATGGTATAATAAAGGGATAAATTATCTTGGCTTTTATTTTAACGAAATTGCCATGCTTAGTCCTTCTGATTTTTCTAATTTTTTTAGGCCTCAATTCATTTTTTTAATAAGCAAACCTTCGGCTTGTACTTTAAATAATACCTGCAAAGAATCTTCTCCACCGAGAAAGCCAGACTCTCCAAGTAACCCGCTTCGGGTTTTAATGGAGCAATTAGAAAAAAAAGAAATTAGGTTCACCATAGGAAGTGGTGATGAACTTTGTCGTCGTGCGCAGATGGAATTGCGTCAAAAATTACCTAACCTCACTCAACCCGAATGCAATCGAATTGGATTAGCGCTTACCCTTGACTTAAAGAAAAAATCTCACCTAGTTTCACCTAACTTTAACCCCAATATTTTATACCCGAAAGATGAAATTTGCTTTTCTTTTGACCAAAAGGGAGCGGTTCGATTTAGTTATAATTCACCTAGCCATCACCTGAAAGGTTCTGCAAATCTAAATATCCGGCCTATTGATAGCCAAAATATCCAGAATGCGGTTACTTATGAATTGGGACAACTAAAAAAAGAAATTAAACGAGCGCCTCAATTTACTCAAAAAATTAAGAATTCCCCAATAAAAGATTATTTCGAAACCATTTATTCGCGATCTTCTACTCCTGAAAGACAGCTTTTATCCGAATCGCGTTATACAGGATATGCCTTGGAAACGGAAGAAAATGATGCCCTTTTTGAGCGATTAAAAGCGAGTGGAGAAATTGCTCGCCTTGAACGATTTGGATGGAAACAAGGTCCGGCCTTTATTGTACTGGGGGCCTCTCAAACTCTCCTCATGCTTTCAAAATCCAGAGAAGGCCGTATTGCCATAAGAAAATATACTCTTTCCACGGGGCTCGGCGGGGTAAATGGGAAAGGAGATCGAGGAACCCCACCAGGTATGGCTCGATTGGTTTTTCAATACAACGGGATCCGGGGGAAAAAAGCGATTGAGCGTGCGGGGATGGGCGCAGAATTTAAAGAAGGGCAGGTGGCGAGACGTCGTATTGCCAGCGTTAATGAAAGCGGCAAGCCGGCCACGATGAGCACCCGCGTTCTTCAATTACAAAGCTTGGAGCCTTCTAACGCTCGCTTTCAACAGGGAGCTTATTTTGCCCATGGCACTAATCGGGAGAGAACTTTGGGAGAGGCCGCTTCAGATGGGTGCTTAAGGTTTTCCAATCTAGATATTGTGGAAATCGCTCATCTCATCGGTGGAGAAGGAGCGCTTGTGGATATTCGAGATGATTTGCCTCCTGTGCCAACGAGACGATCAAAACCCTCTCTCCAACAGAGAGAATCTCTCCTCTCTAATGAAAAACCTGTAGTGTCTGAGGCCGCTTCTCTCATTCTTCCCGAAAATGACCGCCGCTTTGTCGCGAGTATTGAGGCCAAAATTTGGCCTAATTTAGATGAGCTAGAAGCAAGAGATCCGCTTGGCCCGCGCCTGATCTCTATTGCCGAATTAAAGAGCTTGTTAACCCAAGAGGAGCAGGACTTTATCGATCGATTGCTGGCTATTGATCCAAAAACTTTAGGCATCCAAGTTCCCAAAGTCCCTTCGATCGAGGTGCCTCGTAATCAATTGGTAGGACTTTCTTCCTCCCTTCCCCATTCTCTCGAAGATTCCGTAAGATATCCGATGACGCCTCAGGCTCGAGCGGCTTTTCTGGCGATGCGAACGGCGTGTGCCGCAGCCACTAAAGAGTGGATTAACCCTTCTTCTGCGTATCGCAGTGATGGCTATCAATTGGCTCTTTTTATCACCAATTTAAATAAAAATAATTTTGATCTTAAAAAAACAGCCTCTCGTGTAACCTTCCCAGGTTATAGTGAGCATGGCTCTATCCGGAATGGTAATATGGCGATGGACTTACAAACCGAATCGGCTCATGGAGATGCGTTTCTTCGTTCCCAATCTTACACTTGGCTGACTAAACACGCTGCTGAATATGGATTTTCCCTTTCTTATCCTGAAAACAATCCTACAGGCATCGATTTTGAGCCGTGGCATTGGCGGTTTGATAGGAAACGATGGGAGGCGCAATTAGAAAAAAACAACCCTACACGAGAAGATATTTATCGTTTCATTGTAAGTCAGAGCCCCTTGGATAAGGCCGTTGAATTTACTCATCAACCAAGAGAAATCATTGCACGCCAACTAGCTAATGCCCTTGTGGATGCCATGCACTCTAACCAGATTCCTATTACTGATGTCACACTTGCTATTTGTTTAGCGCAGATTGAAAGGGAAGGAGAATTTTTATTAGATCCTCCCATTCCCAATCCAGTTAAGATGTATAATCGATATAAAAATAAAGCACTAACTGATATCCGCTCTCGATTAAGACAAATTTCTCCTCATGCTGAAACAGTTGTTATGCCTATTGTACTTAACCAAGTAATTCCCAGGTATGAAAAAGTGTATCGGGACAAAATTTATGCCTGTAAAACCGAAAGAGATCTCGAGAGAATTTTAACTAACATTGTAGCTGATCTCCGTGCTGATAAAAAAATTTCTTCACTATTTTCAATACCTTTTATAGGAGACAACCTCCGTGCAGAGTTCGAAAAAGGGATCCAGATTTTAGAAGACCCAATTAAGCGAGTGGGGATGATGCAGGTGGATGTCGACAAGGCCCTCTCCATTGCGAGAGCCCAAGGTAAAGAGATAACACGTCCTCAAATGAGAGAAACTCTTTATTCCTTAGAAGGTAATTTACAATATGGACTTAATTTATTAGCTATTCCAATTAAGGCTTATTTAACTGACGATAAGGGAGCGGTTGAATGTGTATTCGCTGATTATAATGCAGGGGAATTCGCAAGTCGAAATGCAGCTGTACAAGACTACTTGAACACTTTATTAAGAACCCATGATCCATCTTTCCCAAATCTTGTTTTAGATGGAGACCTTCTGTCTTATAAAGAGGCTAGGGTCCCTAATTCCACTTTATCAAATTCAGAAAAAGCTTTCATTCAGTTTGGGAAGGCCTATAAAATATCATCACTAACTCCAGATCAAATTAGAAAAGACTTGTTACTAGAAAAGACGCCTGAGTTTGAACAAACACTGACTTATCGTTCTTTACGTGAAACTTATGCAAAAGTTTTTCATTCTCAACCTGCTTATGCAAGACTTCCTGAAATTTCTACAGATACAGCAGAAAAATTAGGGCGCCCCAATATTACAACAGATCATTACGTGTCTGGGTCAAAACGACGATACACACTAATACAATCTCAAATGCGATCTAGAACTTAATTCTCGCCTAGATATCCTCTCTCTGGAGCTGCGATATACGCTTATGCAACTCAGTAACGTTTAGACATCCTTGGTCTTTATGCACTTCATAATGCACATGTTTCCCATGGCCTTTTTTGCGCGCATTGATTCCCGTATTGCCTCCGATTCCGATTAAAGTTCCTGCCTCAATCACTTCTCCAACCTGCACCTCCACCTGATGCAAGTGGACATAGTAAGAATATTCCTTTTTTATAGGGTTAAATACAATCAGCCCATTCCCGCCCACAGGAGACACTCCGCCGCTTTCATAGGTTTCCGAGGTGTCTCCTCCCTTCCAATCCCGACCTACGGCAATGACTATTCCTGAATTAACGGCATACAGAGGAGGGCCTATTTCTTCAACTCCTTTCACTTCAACTTTTTCAAACCCGATATCCAAAGCATCAGGATGATTTTCTGAGAGTGTGCTTTCTGGAGGGATCAAAATCGGCGTTTCTTTTGCAAACATAAAGCATTGTTTTCCCATGTCCACACTGGTCGCAAAAACGTTACAATATTGTCTAAAAACTTCTTCGTGCTTCCCCTGGTTGTCCTTTAAAAAAGCCAATCGATTGACTTCTTTATAAAATCGAGTATAAGGGTCATTACGGTTTTCACTTTTAAAGCCGTGGCATCGTTTCTTTAATTCATTTTTTATAAAATTTTCTCCATAAAACAGCATATTCGCGTATTCCAGGCGAGGAATAATGGCTGTGAGAATCTGCTCGCACGTGATCCATCCCTTATCAACTGCCCTTTTTAATGCTTCGAAATAGCCTTTCACTTCACTCGCATTGAGCTCGCGGATCTTTCGGTAGTCCAGCTTACTTATGATAGCTTTTGCTAAAATATGATCCGCGGTACGAGTTAAAGATAAGTAGTTTAAAAAGGGATGATCAGGAGAAGCAATATGAGAAGGCAACGCCATTAAGGCGATTGAACGGCCATCTATCTTGATTTGCATGGTGGGATATCTTACACGAAAATAGTTTAGCGTTTCTTCAGCCGCTGCCCTAAAGCTTTCCCAGTCCCCGTCTTCACGAGCTTCTTGAATGGCGGGTTGCCGCCAAAGCGTTTCTTGATTTAAAAAAGACGCAGGAAGGATTGCCTTTGATTCTCTATCGGGAGACTCTACTTGCACAGCTTTTCTCATTTCGCTTGCCATGGCTTCTTTTTGGGCAAAGAAAATTCGATGAATTTTAAACATGGCTTATTTTTTAAAGTTTTACTATTTTCCTCATCTTTCCCCTATCGTTTGTTGTTTTTCTTTGAATTCTTTTTTTCTTCAGATTTTTTAAAAACAAATTTGAAATCCAATTGAATTTTTCTTCTTCGCTGGTGGATAAATGCAGAGGAGTCTTCACTCTTTCTTTTTACACATCTTCTTCTTTCCACGCAACTGCCTTACCATTGGACTCGCTGGGCAGCGAACCTATTCAGCGAGGCGCACGCTTTACGTCTCTGCCTCCTTTAGGGGTAAAGTATAGTTTTTGTATGAAGAAAGAAGAAATCCTCGAAAAAGCAGTAAAAATGATTCGTTCTTCTCTCTCGGACGATTATGAGATCGTGTTATTCTGTTCATAGACACGCGGCCAAGCCCTTCCTCATCCCGATGTGGATATTGGGATTTTTGGGAAACGATCCATCCCATGGGAAAAGCTTGAATTAAAGGACATTTTAATGTCAGATCACCTGATCTATTCAAGGCATTTTTATTGTACGGCCTGCGCCACGGTTTTTACGACTTTATCTTCAAAAATAGACGGAATGATTTTATCGGCTGTGGGGTGCGGCACAAGGCTTGACAGAGCGTGCGCGGCGGCCAACAACATGGGCTGCGTGATGTACCTGGCGCGGCCATCGAGAACCCCCCGAAAAACTCCAGGAAAGGCAAGAACATTGTTGATTTGATTGGGAAAATCGCTTCGACCTGTGGCTACGATGGCCGCGCCCCCCTTCTTCGCCTCCTCGGGCATGACTTCAGGCGTAGGATTGGCCATGGCAAAAACAATAGCTTTAGGAGCCATGGAAGCGACCATTTCGGCCGTCACCAGACCGGGGGCGGAAACGCCAATAAACACATCCGCTTCTTTTAGAACATCGGCAAGCGATCCTTCCACATGGCGAGGATTGGTTCGGGCTGCTATTTTTTCTTTTTCCCCATTCATCCCCTCACGACCTGAAACGAGCGCTCCTTTAGAGTCACACAATACAATATCCATCGCCCCCTCAGCCAACAAAAGTTCAGTAATGGCCACTCCTGCAGCGCCGGCGCCACTCAACACAATACGCACGTCCTTCAACGCTTTTCCCACCACTTTTAAGGCATTCGTTAGCCCTGCCAAAGTCACAATCGCGGTGCCATGCTGATCATCATGAAATACAGGGATATCCAAAATTTCCTTCAATCGCCGTTCCACTTCAAAACACGCCGGCGCCGCAATGTCTTCCAAATTAATTCCCCCAAACGTCGGCGCAATAGCCACCACGGTTTTTATAATCTCCTCCACGTTCTGCGTCGCCAAACAAATAGGAATCGCATCAATATCCGCAAATTGTTTAAACAGCAAACACTTTCCCTCCATGACCGGTAATCCAGCTAAAGCCCCGATATTGCCAAGCCCTAAAACCGCGGATCCATCCGTCACTACAGCCACAGAGTTGGCTTTCATGGTATAACGGTACGCTGCCGTGGGATCTTTGGCGATGGCTCGGCAAGGTTCGGCCACTCCCGGCGTATACGCCAAACTCAAGTCGTCGCTTGTTTCTAAAGGAACCTTTGATTTGACTCCCAACTTACCGCAATAATGCTCATGGAGCTGCAAAGAAAGTTTATAGTAATCTTTAGGCATGATTATTTTTAGCAAAAATGTCAGTCCTTATTAAGACTGCGGTGGTTGACTGGTTGGTTCACCTACTTTAGGTATTTCCCCCTGAGGGGCATCGGCTTGGGGCTCGGCGTAAGGAGCAGCGGCTTCTTTTTCGCCAGAAAAGGCGGATCGATCTTCCAAGGTTTGAGTTTTTGAGGCTTGGCAGCCGGATACAATAATTAGAAATAAAACTGAAATCCAAATTTTAAGAAATATTTTCATGGTTTTTTAAGATTTTTGAAAGATTTTTTTAATCTAAAATTGTTATAATTAATTTAGGGGGGCCCCGCAACCCACTAAAAAGCACTTGTTCTTCCTTCAGCCACGTCCAAAATCACATCAAAAGAACGCTCGTATTTTAACGTTAAATTAGCCCAAGTGGAATAGTAATAATCCACCGGCCCGGTGCCCACCCCGATACTATCGGTTTCGATCAATTCCAAATCAGGGAAAAGACCTAAAATTGCCTGACCTTGGCCATCGACCTGAATAGCCTTTCTGGCCTGCTCAATGATTGCCGAAGGATCATTTTCCCCAATTCCTTCTACGTACCGGCCTGTTTTTTGAATTGCAGCCACCTGCGCTGCCAATTGCTCTTGCAGATGCCCTTTACCGTAATTAGCCTGCATTATTAAAAACAGCCCATTTGGCAAAGCCGTATAAAGATCGCGCTGCACTTCGTTATCAAAGCTTTTTTCTAAGAGCAAGCTTTCATATCCGTTTTCATTTATCGTATTGGAAATAGTCGAAGAATCTGTCCAATTCAAATTCTCCAGCACCCTTTTAAAATAATCAGAAGTGTTTAATTTTTCTTCATTTTTATTTACAAAAACAGCCAAAGTAGCGGAATTTTCGCTTGTCCTCATCCAGCCTTCAGATGAATTGGCCCCATCATCATGCCATAAAATCATCTCCCCGTTACTACCTACCATTGTTTGCCAATTAAAAGGAGATTTTAAGGCATAAGAGAATTGCTGATTTTGAATCTCAAGCCAATTTAGCGCAATATCAAAACTCTCAATTCCGAAATTTTCGAGATATGAAAGCCGATAAATAATTTCGATTAGGTCTCCGCGTGCTAAATCTGCGCCAGGGTGCAATAAACCATCCGACCTGGCGCTAATCAAGTTCTTCCCCTTAGCGTACTCGATATAAGGAGCAAACCAGCTTTCCTTATCGACATCAAAATATGGATTACTATCAGGAGAAGTTAAGGAATTTTCTTTAATTAGGGAAATAATTTTTAAGGCCTCTGCTAAATTGATATTTTGATCCGGCCTAAATTCGCCATTGCCATATCCTTGAACCCATCCCTGCTCAGTGGCCATTAAAACGTAAGGGAAAAACCAATCATCGTTTTTGACATCGCTATAAGCCAGTTCCCCATTTGCTTCATTTTCAAAACTAATCCCACTTCCCAGTAAAATAATTTTCAGAGCCTCAGCCCGATTCACCGGCTGCTCCGGTCGAAAAGTGCCATCTTCGTAACCTTCAATTACTTGTCTAGACTCCAACCACTGCAACGCAACGTAGTTTTTATGGGTATCGGTCACATCGATAAAACTAGCCTGAACGGTTCCAAAAGAAAAAATTAAAAAAAATCCTACTAGTGTTAAAAAGATATTTTTTTTCATTTCACTTTTTTGCAAGGTTTTATTCATGATGAATATGCTATAAGGAGTTTGCTGGTGGTTAGCCCCCGGGTGGGAGGGGTTAATGTTTTTTCGGAAAAAACGTTCTAAATAAGCCAACCATCCCCACTCCAAAAAGCCCCAAACTCACCCACTGCGAGATAGTTAATCCCCAAAAACGCGGATCTGATAAATTCCCTGGTAAATCATTAGCTCTGAAAAAATCCAAAATAAAACGACTTATCCCGTACCAGATAAAAAGAACCATGGTCAATTGACTTGGCTTAGTTAAGCGTTTCCGCAAACTCCATAAAACAGCGAACATCAAAAGTCCATTCAGTGAAAGGTACAACGATGGTTCGTGCCGCAAGCGATCATCTCCGGGAATCACGGCGCCCCAAAACCATGGATGCCCCATTATTTTACCAATATGATCGCCTATCAAATAGCAACCTATCCTTCCTAAAAAAATTCCGATCGCAAATCCCGGAGATAGGATATCAGCTACTTTCCAGAAAGATATTTTTTTCTTTCTAAGATAAATCAAGACTGCCAAAATCGCAGCAAAAATACCACCATAAAAAATCATTCCACCTTCCCAAATTTTAACAATTTTAACCAAATCCCCGGAAAAATCTGACCAAAATAAAGCCACATACATTAACCTGCCACCAATCATTGAACTTAATACAATCCAAATAAAAAGATCCAAAATAATTTCACGCTTAATTTTACGACGATCCGCTTCCTTTAAGGCAACCCAAAGCCCAACCAACATGCCCAAAGCCACCATTAATCCCCAAGCCTGAATAGGGATAGGGCCAAGCGGGATGGTGGTAATCTTAGTAAATGGGATGGACATAAAAAAAATTAGTTTATACTTGCATGAAATCTTTCTATTCGTAAAGTATTTCTGCCGGGGAATACAAATCCAAATTTTTTTCTCCAATTAATCTAATCACCTCATCAATAATTGTTTCAAAAGGAACAATGCGCTGCTGCCCTCTGGCCATATCCCTAATAATAATTGTACCTTCCCTAACTTCAGTAATTCCCAAAATTAAAGTGTAAGGGACATTAAATCGATCAGCTAATTTAAGTTGCGCTTTCATACTGGCTTTACCCAAAGCTCCCACCGTTCTTACCCCGCGCTCGCGCAACTCCCAAATTAAATTAAGACATTTTTTCTTGGCTTCATCCCCTAATTGGGCTACAAAAATATGCAAATTATCCTTGGAAGGAATTTTTATTTTTTCCCTCTTCATGTTTTGAATAATCCGTTCAATCCCGAAAGCGACACCCACGGCTGGAGTAGGTTGACCGCCCATCAATTCCACTAAACCGTCGTAACGGCCTCCTCCCCCGATTGAATTTTGGGCACCTTGCTGGTGATCCCAAAACTCAAAAACAGTTTTGGTATAATAATCTAAGCCGCGTACTAATTGCTCATTTTCCGTATATTTAAGACCAACTTCCGTTAGATATTCTAAAAATTTTTGGTGATACTCCTTACATTCTTCGCATAAATACATTTTTAATTTAGGCGCAAATTTAGCTAAGATTTGACAATCTTCCTCTTTGCAATCCAAAATCCGCAAAGGATTTTTATGTAACCGCTCTAGGCAATTAGAGCACATTGACCGCTCCTTCCCAATATAATAATTTTGCAATTCAACCAGGAATTTCTCTCTACAAATTTGGCAACCGATACTATTAACTTGAAGTTTAAACAAAGCCGTAATCCCCAAATCGTCTAAAATTTTACAAGAAAGGTGCACAATTTGGGCATCAAGAGCAGGATCTGATTCTCCAATAATTTCATAACCAAATTGCCAAAATTGGCGATAACGACCTTTTTGAGGACGATCGTAACGAAAATGAGGCTCAATATAATACAGCTCAACCGGTTGGGGTAATTCCTTCATGCCATGTTCAAGATAAGCTCGAACCACGCCGGCGGTACCTTCTGGCTTTAAAGTGAGACTGCGTTCATTTCGGTCCAAAAAAGTATACATTTCCTTTTGCACGATATCGGTCCCATCTCCAATGCTGCGCTGAAAAACATCGGTAAACTCAAAAATCGGCGTGGTAATACGTCTAAACCCGCTTTGCCGACAGCGATGACGAACCACTTTTTTAATATGGGTGTAGTAAAGTTGATCATCCGGTAAAATATCAAAAACACCAAGTGGGGTTTGTAATTTGCGAGGTTTATTAACTTCCTCCTTGTCTGACATAAAAATTTAAGAATAAAAAAATAAAAGTTTAATTCGTATATCATTATTAGATTTGTTTAACTATATACGAAAACCTAAAATAAAACACTTGAAAAGGTTTTTTTAATTATATAAAATCAAAGTACGTCAATATTTTTCTAAAATTTAGTCACCATGCCTGAAATGATAACCGACCACCAAAAGATGCCTAATCTCGAAACGAGTGATACCCCAGATACCCCAAACCATGAATTTTCCAATCCCCCCCGCCCGGAATATGCAACCGCTTTACATACCTTAAGATTACTATTTAATGAGCAGGGGAGAGAAGCATTATTAGCAGCAGCTAACCGGCCTAGCGCAATTAATTCACTAGGTGAATTTTGGGAACGTAGAAAAACCTATAAGGACAGAGAAAAAGAAGCACCCTCGGAAGCCATTCTTCCAGGAGAAAGACCAGAAGAAAGACTAGAAAGATGGTTCCAAGGACTAGCGCTAAAATTAGACAATTCTTCCGAACAAAAACAACTAACACAAATTTTTGAATTTTTAGAAAATCTATACCGTGATTACCCTCGTTTTATAAAAGGAGTAGTAGCGCTTGGATGTCTAACCGTTTTGGCTGACATTGCAGTTGAAGGCATTAAGTCTATTGCGAAACAAACTAGTCCTTTTGATGAAATTACGGCCCCGGTTCCTCCTTTGCCGAGTCTCATCGTAACGCCCGATACGGTTATGGCATTCGCGGAAATTAATGCTCGTCAAAAAGAAAATCCTACGAGGTTCACACCTGTCGATAGCGAAGACATATCAACCGTAGCCCAAACCATAACTTTGAGACTTGGGACAGCCTGGGATAGTTGGCAAGTTCAGGACTCCTTATGGAATGACGCAGAAGCCAGATTGGGACCAAGAACGGATCCTTCTTTAAACCTTGATAGGGAACAAGCTTTAATCTCTGGACTTTTAGATCAGGCTGCTTTCGCTAACGAACTTCATCTCTATACATCAGAAAATCCAGATATTCCTGAACACCTTATAAGTCGAGATAAAAAAACCTATCAAATTCCAATTAAGCTTGATCGTCGTTACAATAATTATGAACTTTTATCATTACGAGCGCCAGTTCCGGAAATATTGAAATTATTCGCTGCGTCATCTTTAACCAAGGAACAAATAGATTATTGGCGACTAAATGCTCTTTTGTTAGCCCAATCTGAAACACTACAAAAGCTAGGGAGACTACCTGCCCACTTAACGGTAACCAAAGAAGGGGAGGAGTTTGTATTGACTGCTCCGGATTTTCAACCTTACCAAAAAGCGACATATCAAAAAGCAAGAGACAGAATAATTGAGGCAATCAACCGCAGAATTATAGATGATTCGAGCTATGATAAGAGGTCCGTCTATGATGTAGATTTTGATACTTTTGATACCCTTCACGCTGAACGAATGGCTACATTTATTCTAGCGCATCACCGATTACCCACATCTGTAGAAGAACTTCCTCCCTACACCGACACCCATAATGAATCTGGACGAAAAAACCCTCTTCCCATTTCTCCAGAATTAAACGAATTACTTGGTCTTGATTCTGCTTTAACTGGCAGCGACCCCTTAACCGGCCAAGCCCTAGAAAAGGCAATTCTAAAAATGGACAATCTAATTAAAAAAGCAGCTACTTTAATGGCTAGGGCCCATGAACTAGAACTTGCCAAGCTAGGCGCCTTAATTGCCGAAAGTCATAATGCCTATCACTGCGCAAAATCGAAAAACCCAGGGTTATATTCTGAAACTGAAGATAAATTTTTTGAACGATATCACCCTAATCGTCACATCCAAGGAAAAGACTCTTCTCACGATTTAAAATTCTCTCCAATTTATTCATTTACAGTCAGGAAAACTGATTCAGGGGAATTAGAGGTTATCGATACAGAACATTACCCTTTGATTGAACGGGGTTTACGAAGAATCAGAGCAATGACTTGCTTTTAAATCGTAAAAATATCCGGCCGCTGCAATCATGGCCGCTGAATCGGTGCAATAACTTAGTTTTCGAGGATAGCGCAGTTTAACCGCAGGTAAAGTCTGACTTAAACGCTCCTTAACTAATTCACGCAATCTTAAATTTGCGGAAACTCCCCCTGCAAGATGCACTTCTTTAACCCGATATTCAAGCGCAACACGTATTAATTTAGCACTTAAAACATCGCAAACCGCTTCTTGAAATGAAGCCGCTAAATCCACTCTTCGTAAATTATTACCTTCTTCTGCAACCAGACGCGCAACCGCTGATTTTAACCCGGAAAAACTGAAATCATACCCCTCTTTTGCTAAAGCTCGCGGCAGTGAATAAGCTTTTGGATTACCTTTGAATGCCAAATTCGCGATTTCCGGACCCCCGGGGTAAGGCAATCCCAACAATCTAGCCACCTTGTCAAAAGCCTCGCCGGCTGCATCGTCTCGCGTTGATCCAATGGGCTTAAACTCACCATATCCTTTCATCAGGATTAATTCGTTATGCCCCCCGGAAACTGTCAAAACCACAATTGGGAATCTAATTTCCTCATTGTGATCGAGCCAATTCGCGTAAATATGCCCCTCAATATGATTTACGGGAATCAGTTTTTTTTCGCCAAGCATGGCCATAGTCCTGGCTGTATTGATTCCCACAAGCAAAGAAGCGATTAGTCCGGGCTGCTCAGTCACGGCAATGGCCTCGATCTCAGCGAAAGTTAAGCCAGCATCTGCAAGGGCTTGTTCAATAATTGGTAAAATAGTAACGATATGCTCCCTAGCTGCTACTTCCGGCACCACGCCACCGGTTAAGCGATGGAGAAGAATCTGCGAAGCAATCGCATTAGACAAAACCTCACGTCCGTTTCTGACTACAGCGGCGGAGGTTTCATCGCAAGAAGTTTCAATCCCCAAAAAAAGCATTATAATTTATTGAGGAGTATAGGTGCTGGCTGATCTTCATCCGAAGATGGCGCTAGAGTTGGGGAAGCACTGGGAGAGCAGACTGCTAACACCAAAGCGATTAAATTCCCCACTAATGGCACAAATTTCATAAATTTTAATTTTACAAAAATAAATACGGACGCATTTTATCCTATTAAACCTATGTTTACAAAAAGGTATTTTCTAAAAAAAATTAAAAAAGGCCTACCCAAAAGGCAAACCTTTTCTAAAATAGGAGAAGAAAACTATTGAGCTACTTCTTCGGTAGCAGGAGCTGATTCCTCAGCAACTGGAGCTTCCTCCACAACTGGAGCCTCTTCCACAACTGGAGCCTGTTCTTCAACAGTTGGTTCCACTGTTGATCCATCTTCAGTTTCGGGAGTAACAGCGCATCCGGCAAAAACGATAAGCGCTGTAAGACTTAAAAGGGCAAGAAATTTTTTCATGCGCATTTGTCTTTTAAAGAATAAAAATCGAATGTTATTATACATGATATCAAAAAATGGCAAATCTAAAACAAAATAAAAACTTGCCTAGAATTAAATTCATTATCAAACACTATCCTTTTAAAGCTCTCTTTTTAGGAATCTGGTATAATTCTAATCATGGAAAAATCCTCCTTAAAATTGGTTAAAATTTTACAAAAAGCCGGCTTCGAAACTTACTTAGCAGGAGGCTGCGTAAGGGATATGCTTTTAAAAAAGGATCCGCTAGACTACGACATTGCAACTAGTGCGAAACCAGATGAAATCGAAAAATTGCTAGATAAAACCATTCCCATTGGTAAAAAATTTGGCGTAATTTTAGCTACCGAAAACAATCACCACTTTCAAATCGCTACTTTTCGTTCAGATAGCGGCTATTCTGATGGTCGGCGGCCAAATGCCGTCACTTTTACCAATGCCGAAGAAGACGCAAAACGTCGAGATTTTACGGTCAATGGCCTCTTTTATGATCCCCTCACTAAAAAAATTTACGATTACGTGGAGGGGCAAAAAGACCTTGAGGCACACCTGATTCGCTTTATCGGAGATCCCCATCAACGTATTTTGGAAGATCATTTAAGGATTTTACGAGCCATTCGCTTTAAAAATACGCTCCATTTTCAATACCACCCAGATACCTACCAAGCCCTAACCAAACATGCTAATCTGGCCAATAAAGTTTCCGGGGAAAGAATGCGCGATGAACTTAATAAAATGCTTTACTCAGAGTACGCCTTAGATGCCCTGGAAGATTTACTGGAAACCGGGGTTTTGGAAGAAATTTTACCTGAGGTTTACGCCATGAAAGGTGTGGCTCAACCTTATGAATATCATCATGAAGGCGATGTTTGGGAACACGCCAAAAGAACTCTTGATTCGGTCTCCAAATATGCCTCGCTTAATTTGCGTTGGGCTGCTTTTTTACATGACGTGGGTAAGCCGGAAACTTTTAAATTAAAAGAGCGAATTCGCTTTGATCATCACGCAGAAACGAGCGCTAAAATGGCAAAACAAATTTTGCGAAGGCTAAAATTCCAGAACAGAGATTTGCAACATATTTTGTGGTTAATTGAGCACCACATGATGCTCCCCGAGCTACTTAAAATGCCCCTTGGTCGCCAGCGACACTGGTTTTTATTGCCGCATTTTAAAGATTTATTAGCTCTTTTTGAAGCGGATATTTCCGGTACTGATCCAGCCAGATATGAGCTATATACAAAACTACTTGAACTTTATACCGAGACTTTAAAGCGCATACCCAAAATTCCTAAGCCTCTACTTTCCGGCCATGAAATTATGGATATTTTGGAATTAAAACCAGGAGAAAAAATAGGGAAAATAGCCCAACAGTTACGTGAAAAACAGCTAACGCACGAATTGAATACCAAAAAACAAGCGAAAAAATGGCTAACTCAATTAGGTGCCACCACGTCTTCATCATAGAAATTTCTGAATTGATAATTTTTTATTCATTCAAGATCACCTTGTAGCCTTCTTTTTTCAGCATTTCCTTGATTTTGTGGCAAGAATTTAAAGTAGGTGGCTTTATGCCATTCAACTTATACGGTAGACCTAATTTATCCCATTTGAAGCGCCCGTGCGTGTGATACGGTAAAAGCTCGATAAGTTCAAAATCGACAGTTCTTAAAAAAGCACATAAAGCGCGAAGATTACTCCAAGTGTCGGTCCAGCCCGGGAGGATAAGGTAACGGAACCAAAGACGCGCCTTTCTTTTACTTAGGTAGTGAATATTTTCTAGAATCGGCGCATTGGTGACACCGGTTAAGGCGCGGTGTTTTTTATCATCAAAATGCTTAAGGCTAATCATCCATAAATCCGTAACAGGCAAAAGCTGCTCTAAGTGTTCTTTATTGGTAGTAAAGCAAGAAGTATCAATCGTGGTGTGAATCTTGTTTTTTTGACACAGCTTAAAAAATTCAACTACGAATCTGGGCTGCATAATCGGGTCCCCGCCGGAAACCGTTACCCCGCCTTTGGCTGAATTAAAATAAGGTTTATAAGGAAGTACAATTTTAAGAAGCTCCTGAGGTGTCATTTCTTTGTAATTTTTCATATCCAACATATCCACGTTATGACAATACAAGCAACGCAAAGGGCATCCTTCCAAAAACACCACAAATCTTAAACCGGGGCCATCGAGGGTACCAAAGGATTCAAAAGAATGGATGCGCCCAAGAAGAGAAGATTGATTTTTTATGGTAGATATTGACATATCCAAGAAATTAAATTATATTTTTTTCTAATTTTTTAGGCCATGAATGAAAATTCTGCTCTCGCAGGTAACAGTATAATTTTAAAAAATAATTTATGGAAGAAGATTACCTACGCCCCGTTGATAGACCTCACTCCTTAAAAGAAATTACAGATTTTCTTACGCGTGAAAAACCTACTCAGTTTGAACCAGGACGCCCTATCCCCGGCCTAAAAGAAATAGTAATGAAAGGCCCCGTACTGAAATTGCACTTAGTGGATCTCTCTCCTTCGTTTTCAGAAGAACTCATCTTATCCCAAATGCTCGATGGGCACCTATGGGAGAGGCGTTTTGATCTTCCTAACCTTTCATGGAGGGGGAGTGAACGTAAGGATTAAAAATCCTTGTGGAACGTCCGTGAAATCACCTCTTCCTGCTGCTCTTTCGTTAATTTAATAAAATGCACCGCATAGCCCGAAACCCGAATCGTAAGCTGCGGGTATTTTTCAGGATGCTTCATGGCATCTTGCAAGGTTTCGCGGTAAAGCACATTGACATTCAGGTGGTGGCCGCCTTTTTGAAAATAACCGTCCAGCATCCCGCGTAAATTGCCGGTACGCTGTTCTTCGGTTTTACCTAAACTAGAAGGAGTAATGGAAAAAGTATTAGAAATACCATCACGACAGTACTCGTATTTAAGTTTGGCCACAGAATTAAGCGAGGCCAGTGCCCCGGATTTATCACGGTTGTGCATGGGGTTGGCACCAGGCGCAAAAGGCTCGCCAGCCACACGTCCATCCGGGGTTGCGCCGGTATGACGACCATAAACCACGTTAGCCGTAATGGTTAGCAAGGAAACCGTATGCTCCGCTCCTCGATAAGTGGGATATTTCTGTAAGGTTTTCATAAATTTCTGAATCACTTCGACTCCGATTTTATCTACCCGATCATCATCATTTCCGAAGGCCGGGTATTCACCTATAATTTTAAATTTCTTGGCTACACCTTTTTTATTACGAATCGGATAAACCTTAGCGTATTTAATTGCGGATAAGCTATCAATCACAATAGAAATTCCGGCAATACCAAAAGCCATGAAGCGGTGCACCAAAAGATCGTGCAAGGCCATTTGCTCTGCTTCATAATCATAATGATCATGGCAATAGTGAATAATGTTCATGGTTTCCACGTATTTTTTACAAAGCCAATCCATCAATTTAAAAAATTCCCCTCTAACTTCCTTGTAATCAAGCACTTTATTGTAACGAAGCTTGGGGACTCCCTCAACCACAAGCTCATCATCAATTTCATCACGACCTTCATTAAGAGCCAAAAGTAAAACTTTTGGTAAATTACATCTCGCCCCAAAAAATTGCATTTGTTTGCCAATCGTCATAGCTGAAACACAGCAAGCAATCCCATAATCATCACCGTGGTAGGGGCGCATCAGTTCATCATTTTCAAATTGAAGGGAACTCGATTTTACGGAAACCTGACAAGCATAATTCTTAAAAGCCTCGGGGAGATTTTGAGACCAAAGAATAGTTAAATTTGGCTCAGGGGCCGGGCCAAGATTTTCCAAAGTGTGCAAAAAGCGAAAAGTGGTTTTGGTAACTAAGGGGCGTTTATCTTTGCCCATGCCGCCCAAGGCGCAAGTAACCCAGGTGGGATCACCGGCAAAAAGTTCGTTGTATTCCGGCGGACGCAAGTGTCGAACTAAGCGCAACTTAATTACAAAATCATCTACAAATTGTTGAATTTCTGATTCATCATAAATTCCTTTTTTAAGATCACGCTCAACATAAACATCAATAAAAGCATCAATTCGCCCAAAACTCATAGCAGCGCCATCCTGCTCTTTCACGGCCCCCAAATAACCAAAATAAAGCCACTGAATCGCTTCCTTAGTATCTTGAGCTGGCTGACTAATATCCAGGCCGTAAGAAGCAGCCATTGTTTTGAGGTCTTTTAAGGCGATAAGTTGCTGCATGGCTTCTTCCCTCAAACGAATATTGACCTCATTCATATAGTCGCAAACGCGATTTAATTCCAGTTTTTTTTCTTCAATTAAGCGGTCGATTCCGTATAAAGCCACGCGTCGATAATCCCCAATAATTCGCCCACGCCCGTAATTATCAGGTAAACCAGTAATAATTCCTTTTTTGCGGAACAACGTATTTTTTTCAGGGGTAAAGAGTTGATCCCAATTAAGATAGACATCAAAAACCGCATCATTATGAGTTTTAATCTGCTCGTTATAGAGCTCCCAAACTTTGGGGTCAAGCTTGTAGCCGTAGGATTCACAAGCTTTTTTAACTAATCGAATGCCGCCTTTTGGCTTTATAGCGCGCAAAAGCGGATAATCGGTTTGCAAGCCAACAATGGATTCGTATTTTTTATTAAGATAACCAGGCTTATGACTGGTAATTGTAGAGGGGGTCTTAGTGTCAATACTGAGGACTCCGCCTTTTTTAAATTCCTTTTTTAGTAGTTTTTTAACGATTTTCCAAATTTTTTGGGTTCTGCGTGTTGGCCCCACCAAAAAGGATTCATTACCTTTGTAGGGTGTATAATTTTTTTGAATAAAATCGTGCACATTAATGGTATTAAGCCAATGCCCGGGCTTAAAAGATTGATAAGCTTTAGGGAGGGAGGTTGGTTGATGAGCAGGCCTGGATTTTGGAGGGGACTTGGGTTTTGCCGACATAGGGAGGAGTTTAGAAAGTAAATTTTAAGCTGGGGTTGCAAAGAAATGAAAAAATTATGAACAAAATAACTTTTAAACCATTTTTTCCTTACGCAAATGGCGATGCAATTCCATTTGTACTAAAAATATAGCTCCGGCTCCAATCAAAAAAGTGACAAATCCCACCATCCAACCGATCACGGGTAAAATTCCTAATAAATTTAAAATTAATAATCCGATGGCTAAAGTTAAAAAATGACGCCAAAAACCACGAATTTTAGCGGTTCCTCTTTTACTTTCTTCCTTTAGCAAAAGTGATCCCGCCCAATAACCAGCCGCGATTTTCCCTACTTCGCCTAAAACAAACAACAAAGCTACAACTATAAAGGATAATTGCACCCCAACTACAGTGAAAAAAGCGATTACAGAGGCAACTCCCCCCAAAACAAAAACTAAAAAACCCTTACCTAGACATCTTAGACCTTCACGTCGGATTTGTTCGCTGGTGCGATGGAAATAAAAAGGCACAAAAGCCATAATCACTAGCCCGATAAGCAACAAAGACAGATAATTCCAAGTTATCCCCACAAATCGACCATGGGAAAGAAAAGTATTAACTCGACTCTTGATTTGTTCGGTATTAGACATAATTTTATTAAAAGAAATCTTACCATCAATAATCCCACCATAATCCTCCATTTTCCCCGGGGCAAAATAAGTAACATTACCGCCAATATGTCCCGTATCTAATAAAACAAATTTTTCAGTTGCCCGAACATCAACATTACCATTGATTCTGCCACCAACTACTAACCTTCCAAAAACCCCCCTAACTCCTTTATTAACTATTCCATAAAGATTCGCATTACCAGCCAGCAGTAAGACATCACCTTCGACTGTAGTATCAGCTTTAACATCCACACTCCCTCCTAATAAAATTAAATCCCCTCCAACATTGCCATTAATCGATAAAGCTCCTCCAAGTACCCGCACATCATCTTGAACTTGGCTATTTACTAAAACATTTCCGCCAGCGACAAAAACATCACCATTGACTATACCGTTAATAGTGATATTGCCGCCACCAATAAATAAATCGCCATCAATATCCTGTTGAATTGTGACATTTGAACCAGCCAAATAAACATCCTCAGTTACATATTCATTTAAAAAAACGTCCCTTCCGGACTGTAGAATGAGGGCATGTGCCGCACCGGCAAAAAGCCCAATACCCAAAAAAGTAGCCAGGAAAATAGAAAAAATTTTACGCAAATGAGGCATAGTTGAGAGGGTCAAAAAATTGAAAAGAAATAGTTTAGTCGCAATTAGGATGCGTGATTTCAGGTTAAAAGTCAACCTAAGGAATGCAAACCCAAAAACGCCACCGGATAAAATGGTTTTACAAGTTGGATTATGAAATTACTATTTTCTATCTATATCTAGAATCCCTAGTTTTTCCGTTCTATCGCAGGCAATTTAATGAACCTCAAAACCTTCGCGCTGATTCTAAAATAAAATCATTTTTTGCCAACCCCACCTTGCAAAAAAGTCATTCCAGAAAACATAAAAATCAGTTACTATCCCTTTTTAGAAGAATTAATTTGTAACCTCACCCTCATGTCCATTACTCTTGTCACTTTATTTATCAGCCTGGCCGTCCTTGTCTACGCCATTATTTTATCTGTTCGCGTACTTGCTTTTAAGCCAGGTACCACTTCTATGCAAGAGATTGCCAATGCGATTCAAGAAGGAGCAATGGCCTATATGAACCGCCAATATAAAACGATTGCGGTTTTTGCCATTTTAATTTTTTTAATTATGGGATTTGGCTTACCGCAGGGTGAGTACCATGCAGCTTACATGGTTGCCTTTGGTTTTATTGTGGGAGCTTTCTTTTCAGCCCTAGCCGGTTATATCGGCATGGGTCTCTCCGTCCGAGCTAATATCCGAACCGCTAATGCGGCTAAAAGCAGCCTTAAGGAAGCTCTTGATGTGGCCTTTAAAGGTGGGTCAGTAACCGGCTTCGCGGTAGTTGGCTTAGCCTTAGCCGGGGTGAGCGGCTTTTATTATCTTTTTACCCAAATTTGGGCTATTCCTCCAAATGTAGCTACTGAACTTCTTACTGGTTTTGCCTTTGGGGCTTCTTTAATTTCTCTTTTTGCCAGAGTGGGTGGGGGAATTTACACTAAAGCGGCGGATGTTGGGGCTGATTTAGTGGGTAAACTGGAAAAAGGGATTCCGGAAGATGACCCACGTAATCCGGCTGTAATTGCGGATAATGTTGGAGACAATGTTGGAGATTGCGCAGGGATGGGAGCTGATCTTTTTGAGACTTACGCTGTCACTCTAATTGCAGCCATGATTTTAGCCGGATCAACTTTGCTGGATACTTTTGGCCTAATAAGCATTGAATTTCCGCTTATTTTGGGCGGAATTGCCGCTATTGCCTCTGTGTTTGGCAGCTATTTTGTCCGCTTGGGAAAAACTGGAAATATTATGAATGCTCTTTATAAAGGCATGGTAGCTACCGGCGTTCTGTCCGCAATTGGTTTTTACTGGGCTGTTAATCGATTTATGAATGGCGATGTGCTTCTTTTTTACACCACCCTTATTGGCTTAGCAGTAACTTTATGTATCTTTGTAATTACGGAATATTATACTTCGACTAAATTTAAGCCGGTGCAACGCATTGCGCAGGCCTCAACAACAGGAGCCGGGACCAATATCATCAGTGGCTTGGCAGTTGGCATGCAAAGTACATTTTGGCCTGTAATTTTAATTGCTGGCGCTATTGTGTCCGCTTATTTCTTAGGAGAAAACTCAAGTCTACATAGTGGAATTTACGGTATTGCCATTGCAGCTGTGGCCATGCTTTCAACAACCGGTACCGTGATTGCCATGGATTCTTATGGCCCAATTACAGATAACGCCGGCGGTATAGCCGAAATGTCAGGATTACCAGAATCAGTGCGAGTTAATACAGATGCCTTAGATGCCGTTGGGAATACGACCAAAGCGGTAACAAAAGGATATGCTATTACCTCAGCCGCTTTAGCTACCTTAGTGCTTTTTCAAACTTATAGTGAAAAATTGACTAGCAATAGCGTTGAGCAAGCTTTTAATTTTAATTTAACTGATTACAGGGTGATTGTGGGGTTATTTATCGGCGGAATGATTCCCTTCTTATTTGCTTCATTTTGCATGGAAGCCGTAGGCAAAGCAGCTAATCAAGTAGTAGAAGAAGTACGTCGCCAATTTAAGGAAATTAAGGGAATTATGACTGGTAAAGCCAAACCACAATATGATGTATGTGTTGATATTGTGACTAAATCAGCGTTAAGAGAAATGATTGCCCCGGGTCTATTGGCTATTTTAAGTCCTTTATTAGTTGGCTTTATCCTCGGCCCGCATGCCTTAGGCGGCTTACTGGCAGGCGTAATCGTATCTGGACTATTACTAGCTCTTTCCATGGATAACGGAGGTGGAGCCTGGGATAACGCTAAAAAATATATTGAAACCGGCCATTTTGGTGGGAAAAATTCCCTGGCCCATCATGCGGCGATTGTGGGCGATACAGTTGGAGACCCATACAAGGATACGGCTGGGCCAGCTCTTAATGCTCTAATCAAGGTTATTAACATGATTGCTTTACTCATCGCTCCTCTTATCGTTGGGTTTACCCTTTGGGATTAAATGATTTTTTTAAATTTTAAGCGGATTTTATGACTAATGAACGCCTAGCTCGATCTATCAAAAAATCAACCACTGATAAACCCTCTTCTGCTCCGCTTTGTGCCGTAATCAGCAAAATCACCAAAACACAAGTGATCTTAAGCTGTGAAGCTCTTGGGGAATTGCGATGGCCTTTAGCTAATTTTACAGAAACTCCCAAAGTAGGGAAGCCAGTTTATTTGAGCATAAGCAGCTCCGATCAAAATGAGCACCTTACGGCCCTAAGAAAACTCTTAGAGGAGCTGATTAGCTAAATTTTTAAGAATTACTTTTATATTGCTCTAACTCAAAAACTGGGATACCCACCCTAGCCCAAGCTAAAATTCTGCTACCTTGGCCTATCTTTGATGGATAGAGATGGACTGTTTTTCTTATAGCACGGACTGATTCAGTAACTGGTTCGCGAAATTCAAATCTGACATCCTCTCCGAATTTAATTTTCAAATCTTTAAACACCCTTTCCTCTATTTTTTCAGCTTTGATTCTCAAGGTCTCATCGATTTTAAATTCCCTATCGATTTGGTGATGATAAGCTTCTAAAATAGCAAGATCATCTGCACTACAAGGAATTCTCAGATCGCAGCTTCCGCTTATTAATTTCTCTGATCCGTCACCATCACCCAAATTAACATTCACCTCCAACCCATCCTCTACGCCATATTTCACATCTTCCCCTAATTTGGCTAAAAACCATGCGATAACTGCGTCATATAATACCTCAGAATCTTCGCAATCATATTCTCCAAATGCGCTATTCAATCCTTCCATTAAGCGAGTCATATTACCCCACTTATCTATCATCCCATCTAAAGAATCTCCCTTTAAATCTTTTCTTAATTGAGCTATGATTTTTTCAAATTTCTTTTTGAGCGCTAGCATCTCCCCAGACAATTCGGCCGTCGGAGTCAGCGAAGCTTCCGGAGTCAGCGAAGCTTCTATCTGGCTGCCATCCTCTAATTGCTCCCCCTCAAAGGCGCTGGCTAGCTGATCCCCATCTTCACCATTTGCCATAAAAAAGTGTTTTACAAAATAAGACCTAATTAAATACGCTAAAGAAAAATCTGTCAAATAAATTTAACCTACTATTCTTTTTTCTCGGCTCCCTGGTTATCACCTTCGCCTTCTTTAGCCGCGCCTTCTCCTTCTGGAACCACCGCTTCGGTTGCTACTGGTTCTTCCTCCTCAGCCCTTGGAGGGATAACACTAACTACAACTTGCTCCGGCTCACTTAAAACAGTAATTTCCGCAGGCACTTGCAAATCCTTAACATGAATGGAAGTATGTAAATTTTCCAAAATACTAATATCAACCTTGATTGAATGGATAAGATCTTTAGGCAAACATTTAATTTCCAATTCATCGATATTTGTCATCAAAATTCCTCCTAAATTCTTAATTGCTGGCGATTCTCCGATAAACTCTAAAGGTACATTGGTATGAACTTCTTTATCCATTCGGATATTAATAAAATCAACATGCGCAATCGTGCCACTGACCGGCTCAAATTGGACATCATGAATAAGCACTTTTAAGGGTTTTGCTTCTCCGACAACTAAATCAACTAAAGTATTTTTACCGGCCTGGATGTAAACTTTTCGGAAGGTTTGGTATTCAATTTGTAAAGACTGATTGGGTAAATTCTCACCGTAAAATTCAACCGGGATAAAGCCTTCGTAACGTAATTGTTTGGCACTAAGCGAGGTATCCCGTTTTAGGGCATTAAGAGTTACTGAATCCATGGGAAGCCGTTAAAAAATTAAGCGTAAGTAAGCAGGATAGTACCGAAAAAGATTTTCCTTGGCAAGCCAAAACTTGCCTGCAAAGATTGTTGTGCTAAAATTAGGTTAATTTTCCTGTAACGAATCCTTATGAATCCATCTCGTACCAATTCATCACTGGTCGCTGTTTTTTTCATTTTACTGGTGATTACGGGTGTGATTTATCTTTTTTGGCAAAACAATTTGGCTCAAGAAGAAACGCTTAAAGCCAATATTCCAGGACAAAATCCTCTGGAAATTCAGGTTGAAAGCCAACAAGATTCACCCTCTAAACAAGAAGAACCAAGCGCGGATTTAGTTGAATAATGAGGCCTGGAGTATTAGCATGAAGGTACTATGGCTAAACCCTTAAAAAAGCACCTTCCTTTTAGGAAAGAAATGATGATCAGTGGAATTTTAGAAAAACACCCAGATGGATTTACAATTCTCCAGGAATTTGGTTTGCACTGTATTGGGTGTCATTTGAATGTTTTTGAAACTCTAGAAGAAGGAATTTTAGGCCATGGTATGACTAAGAAAACGCTTAAAGAAATTCTTCTGGCCTTAAATAAGAGCTTTGAAAACTACCAATTGGATCTCAAGGAAAAAGGCCTAGTTTTAACAGATAAAGCTGCGGCTAAAATTATTGAAATCGCTCACGGAGAAAACAAAAAAAAATATGGGTTAAGAGTGAAAATTCTAAAAAATTCTAAGCCGGAAGCCATGAATTATTTTATGGATTTCGAGAAAACTCCTCAAAAAAATGACCATGTTTTAGAATTTCAATACGGAGTACGCCTTTTTATTGATGCCGTTTCATTCAAAAGGCTCAAAGGAAGTCGCATAGATTATTTAGAAACCTTTGAAGCCGCTGGTTTTAAAATTGATCAGTTACAACCCCATCCGTTTCATAATCAAGGCAAACCCTCGTGATCCGTATTTTAACTGCCGAGCACCTCGGCTAACCGTGGCAATGGCAATACCAAGAATGGCGCTGACTTCGCGCTGAGTCTTGCCCTGCCTAAGCAACTTAACTAAATTCCAACGTTCAACAAGTATCTCTATTTCGCCAGGCGTTAGGATATCATTCAAAAACAATCTTACCTCTGTGTTGTTTTTAAGCGAAAGAAAAGCCTTTATTAATTCCTGCTGGCCGGGGGAGAAATCTTTTTTTGGAGGCATAATAAGAAAGTAAAATACGGGTTGACAAATGTACTAGTACAATAGTACAGTAATGATAATTTTTCGCAAGTTTTTTATTAAAGTCAGCGTCTTATGACCATACAATTACCCACCCTAAATTCACTTTTACCGCTGATTAAAGCCAATCCCCAAGGTAATATCCTCCCGTTGTCCGTAGAATTAATTGCGGACACAGAAAATCCAATTACCCTATTTTCCAAAATAACTCGTAACCAACCGGGGAGCGTTCTTTTGGAAAGCGTCCTAAACGCAGAGCACCGCGCTCGTTATTCTTTTATCCTTACTAACCCCACTGAAACACAAATTTCATTGGAGGCGATTCAAAATAAACTTAAAAACCTGCGGCCAATCGCGCATTTTGATTTACCGATATTTACAGGCGGTTATGTAGGATCAGTTAATTACGAAATGATTCACCAATTTGAGCCAACTGTGCCAGTTCTAGGTCAAGGGAAAGTCGATTTCAAACGTTATGACAGCATCATCGTTTTTGATCATTTTACCTCCAAAATTCTTCTAATTAGTAATTTATTTTTGGATAACCCCTTAGAAAAAGAATTCAAAAAAGCCAAACAACAACTCACTGATTTACACCAAATTTATCAACAAAATCGACTCATTCCGCTTCCAGAATTAAAGTATCAACCACAATCCCCTTCTTTTAAATCAACCTTCAAAAAATCAGAATTTTTACAAGCCGTAAAAAAAGCTAAACAAGCCATTTCTGAAGGTGAAATTTTCCAAGTAGTGCTTAGTCAGTGTTTTTCGACAGCATTTAAAGGTGATCCTTTTACCCTTTATCGAGCGCTTAGAATTATCAACCCTTCCCCTTATATGTACTATCTTAATTTGGGGAAAAGACAAATTATAGGCGCCTCACCAGAATCACTAGTGCGAGTTCAGGGTGGACTAGTTGGCATAGTTCCAATTGCCGGGACTAGGCCACGGGGAAAAACTATAGAAGAAGATTTGCAAATGGAGAACGAGCTACTAAATGACCAGAAAGAATTGGCGGAACACCGCATGCTGCTTGATCTAGGACGAAATGATATTGGCCGAGTCAGCGAACTTGGCAGTGTTTTTCTTAAGCGAGAAGCGCAGGTTGAACGTTATTCACACGTAATGCACCTGGTAAGTGACGTAAAGGGGCGTTTACGTAAAGATCAAACTTTGGTAAACGCCTTTAAAAGCTGTTTCCCGGCCGGAACACTAAGCGGAGCGCCTAAAATTAGGGCCATGCAACTCATTTCCGAACTAGAAAAAACACCTCGGGATATTTACGGCGGAGGGATTGGGTATTTTGATTTTTCGGGTAATATGGATTTCGCGATTGCGATCCGCACTTTTGTAATTGAAAATGGGATAGCCAAGCTTCAAACTGGAGCCGGAATTGTGCATGATTCCATCCCAGAAAAAGAATACGAAGAGACCTTTCACAAGGGCAAAGCCAATTTTAAGGCTCTGAATTATACTACCCTACCGAGCTAAATCTTTACCTAACTATCAAGCCATGAAAACTCTTATTCTCGATAATTACGATTCCTTTACTTATAACCTCTACCAATACATCGGTGAATTGGGCGGAAATCCGATTGTAAAACGCAATGATGAAATTTCACTAGAGAAGATTAAAGCACTGAAACCTACTCATTTGGTAATTTCGCCCGGACCAGGGACACCGGAAAACCCAACGGATTTTGGGATATGCAGCCAAGCGATTTTAAAGCTTGGCAAACTAATTCCGCTTTTAGGAGTTTGCCTGGGTCATCAAGGAATTATTTATTTATTTGGAGGAAAAATCGTTTCGTCTCCGGAAATTATGCATGGCAAAACCAGCGAGGTGCATCATGACCGAAAAGGAATCTTTCATGGGCTAAAAAATCCCCTAACCGTGATGCGCTATCATTCTTTAATGGGCGATCCTAACTCTATCCCAGATTGCTTAACAGTTACGGCTCGCACTACCAAAGACAAAATAATTATGGGCATACGGCACAATAAATATCCAATTGAAGGGATCCAATTTCACCCGGAAAGCATTGGCACCCCAACCGGCAAGCAAATGATTGCCAATTTTCTTAAGCAAGCAACTTAATGCCTTATCTCAATAAAAAGCAAGCAACTCAATTTCTAAACGATTTAGTTCAGGGAAAATTAGTTGAAGGAAAAATTATTGATCAACTCACAGAAATGGCAAACAGAGGAGAAACCGTAGAAGAAATAACCGGCATGGCACAAGCAATGCGAGCTTTAATGGTTCCAGTGACAACCGCTTATCCGGTTATTGATACTTGCGGAACAGGAGGGTCCGGATTAAATCGCATTAATACCTCAACTTTAGTCGCTTTTATTTTGGCGGCTGATGATATTTACGTAGCCAAACACGGTAATAAGGCTGCAAGTGGCCGTTGCGGGAGTTTTGATGTCCTGGAAAAACTTGGCGTCAATATTGAGCTTAAGGCGGAAGAAATTAAATCGTCTTTGCAAAAAACGCACTTGGGTTTTATTTATGCGCGCCTTTTTCATCCGGCTATGAAAATTATTAATCCGATTAGAGAAAAAATTGGAAAACGCACAATTTTCAATCTATTAGGGCCATTACTTAATCCAGCCAAAGCGAGCAAACAACTTATGGGCGTTAATAATTTAGAAACAGCCCAAAAAATGATCCACGTCTTACGGAATCTTCAACTAAAAAGAGTTTTAGTGGTAATTGGCTCGGATGGCTTAGACGAAATTACTCTAACCGGGGACACAACTATTATGGAATTGCGCAACGGGGAAATTACCCAAACCACTATTACTCCGGAAAGTGTAGGCCTTTCAAAGGTTTCAAGGCAACAAATCGAGGGAGGCTCCGTTGAGCTTAATGCCTCTATTTTTAGAGATATTCTGGAAAATAGAGCTAAAAAACCCTATCTAGATCTCGTGCTTTTTAATGCCGGAGCCGGTTTTTATCTCGCGGACAAAGCAAGCTCAATCGCCGAAGGAGTGAATAGAGCTAGAATAATTTTAGAATCAGGAGCAGCTCAACAAAAATTTCTTGATTATCGTCTCTTTAGCCAAAATCTAAAATGAATTTCTTAAAAGAACTTCTACCAATTAAGCTGCGGGAAATTGAAGACTTAAAAAAGAATCCTCCCCAATTTAAGCCGGCATTTAAGCGAGCAAGCTTTAAAAAAGCGCTGACTAAAAAAAAATCCGTTCATCTAATTGGAGAGATTAAGTTCCACTCACCATCAAGGGGTTTTTTAACAGACGAATCAATCATTCCCGAAATTTTACCGATTTACAATCGTTACATGAGTGCAATTTCCGTGCTCACGGACGAACACTTTTTTAAGGGAAGTTTTCAATACTTAAACCGATTAACAGATCAAACTACCCTGCCTCTTTTGGCTAAAGATTTCTTCCTTGATCCTTTCCAGATTGATCTTGCCAAGAGAGCCGGAGCTAGCGCAATTTTGCTTATTGCCAAATTACTAAAAGCGCAAGATTTGCAAATGCTTTACAAAACAGCTCAAGATCAAGGCCTTGATGTCTTAGTGGAAATTCACGATGAAGCAGATTTGGAAAAAGCGTTAAATCTTGATTCGGAAATTATTGGGATTAATCATCGTAATTTGGAAAATCTGGAAATTGATTTAAAAACCACTCATCGCTTACGGCCTCTTATCCCAAAAAATAAAATTGTGGTAGCGGAAAGCGGAATTCGGAATCGGCTAGATATTGAAGGCCTTTTACCGATAAACGCGGCTTTAATTGGCACCAGCTTAATGACCACCGAAGATCCTTTATCCCTAATTAAATCTTTATGCAAAGTTTAGGACATTTTGGAAAATTCGGAGGAATTTTTGTTTCCGAATTACTAATGCCTGCTTTAGAAGAGCTGGAAGCCGGCTATCTTAAATATCGCCAGGATCCAAACTTCAAAAAAGAATTAAAAAAATTGTTAACTGACTACGCGGGGAGACCTACGCCACTTTATTTTGCCCAAAATCTTTCCAAGCAATTAGGTGCAAAAATTTATCTTAAAAGAGAAGACCTTTTGCACGGCGGGGCTCACAAAACCAATAATACTTTAGGGCAAGGGTTATTAGCTAAAATGATGGGCAAAAAAGAATTACTGGCCGAGACAGGCGCCGGGCAGCATGGGTTTGCCACAGCCATGATTGGGGCATTACTAGGGCTAAAAGTTAAAATTTTCATGGGCTCGAAGGACGTCGAACGCCAACATGTTAATGTTTTACGAATGCAAATGTGCGGAGCAGAAGTAATTCCCATTAATTTCGGCTCACAAACATTAAAAGATGCCTTAAACGAAGCATTGCGTTATTGGGTGGCAAACAGTCAAAATACGGCTTACGTTTTAGGCACCGTGGCTGGCCCGCACCCTTATCCAAGCATGGTTCGAGATTTTCAAAAAATCATCGGTATTGAAGCTAAACGCCAACTTAAAAAATCAAAAAATCAATTACCGACTCATGTGGTGGCGTGTGTAGGTGGAGGGTCAAATGCCATGGGTATTTTCTGGCCTTTTATTCCACTCAAAAAAATTAAGCTAATTGGCGTAGAACCAGCCGGAGAAGGGCTAAACACTGAAAAACACGGTGCCACTCTTACCAAAGGTTCGCCAGGGTGCCTGCACGGCTCTTTATCTTATGTTCTACAAGACAAGGATGGACAAATTAAGGAAGCTCATTCTATTTCCGCTGGTCTTGATTACCCAGGGGTGGGACCGGAGCATGCTTTCTTAAAAGAATCGAATCGAGCTGATTATGTGTCCGTAACAGATAAAGAAGCGCTTGAAGCAATGCAAAATTTGGCAAAAATAGAAGGCATTATTCCGGCTTTAGAGTCAGCCCATGCTTTAGCTTATTTGCCAAAATTAATTAAAAATTTAGGACCAAAAACAAAAAAAGAAGCCTGCATTTTGGTTAATATTTCGGGTCGGGGCGATAAGGACATGGAATATGTGAGTCGCTTTTTGACTTTTGAAAATCCCACTATTTAATCTTTTTCCTTATGTCTAAATTTACCCCCATCATGCCGTGCACTATAATCGGGGATCCGGATTTTGAAACCTCATTTGAGATCGTGAAAACTTTTATACAAGAAGGTGTTCAGGGAATTGAGCTTATTTTCCCATTCTCCGAACCAGTGGCGGATGGCCCAATAATGGCAAAAGCGCATCAACGAGCTCTAAAAGCTGGTAGTAATGTACATAAAGGTTTGGCGTTTATTAGAAAAATACGTTCTATCTCCAAAATCCCGCTCTTTTTAGTAACCTACTATAATCCTATTCTGGCTTATGGGCCGGAACAATTTTATAAACACGCAGCTCAGGCTGGCTTAAATTTTGTGCTTATCCCTGATATTCCCCCAGAAGAAAGTTCTCATCTAAATCAACTAGCGAAAAAATTTAGACTTAAGCAAATTTTTATTGTCAGTCCTTTAACTACAATAAAAAGGCTTAAATTTATTCTTAAAATGGCCTCAGGATTTTTGTATGTGGTCAGCCGACCCGGAGTAACTGGGATTCGGGGGAATATTGAGCCCGAGACCCTAAAATTACTAGCTAAGTTAAAAAAACAAACTACGTTACCTCTTTATGTCGGATTTGGAATTTCAAATGCACAGCAAGTGCAGCAGGTACTAAAAGCAGGGGCAAATTGCGCTATCGTAGGCAGCGGTATGGTAAAAATTATTGAAGACCATTTGGAAGACAAAAGGGAAATCCCTAAAGAGACCCTGAAAATGCTTAAATCACTGATAAAAAGCCATCCCTCCCTCCCTTTGG
Organism: Candidatus Peregrinibacteria bacterium GW2011_GWF2_39_17; assembly: GCA_000993615.1. Taxonomy (GTDB): domain Bacteria; phylum Patescibacteriota; class Gracilibacteria; order UBA1369; family UBA12473; genus UBA12473. Next base: position 36,211 of record LBWM01000006.1, read on the forward strand.
GGGGCCACCGTCCAAATTCAGGATAGCATATTTGCTGTGAAAAAAACCTTTCAAAATTATTAAAAAAGGCGACCAAGACCGTTTTGACATCTTTAGGCTTAAGTTCTTTAATAGAGTCGTATCTAAAGTCAGCAATTTTAGAAAATTAAAAAATAATTAGACATGCATCTAAAATCTTCGCCAGGCCTCTTGGCTACCTTTTTAATTACCACAAATGCCTGTCAACCCCCTAGCCCAATTCCCGAACCAATTGCAGAAGCTGTTCACCAGGTTAATTCTACTTGCGTCGCCCTGGTTGCCAAAGATAGGGTGAATTCACTGGGGCCGGAGCAATGGGCTGTCACCGGGCATATGCCCGAAGGTAGAGTTACTTGCGTCTGCCAAGCACAAGGAGAAAGATTGATTGAATGCCTCCTCCGGGCCGACAACAACACTTTAGCAGTAATTGTCCATGCTCAACCTGAGAGTATTCACTATTCGAGCATGCACACTGGTGAAAGTAGCTATCGGCTTAAGTCAAGATCGGCTACAAGAAATATTTGGAGGAAATTCCAAAATTTATTCGAAAAAGGAAAAGCAAAAACATCAAGATAAAATTATTGACTCAAACTTTAAAATTTGTTTTAGTAAAGGCATTATTTTACCCTATAAATATGAATCGGCCTTACCACCTTTTGGCAAATTTGGCGATGCTAACCGGGGCAGCCTGTGGAAGAACCGAAACACTAGATAATACTACACCTCTAGCTGAAACTCCAGCTAACCCCGCAGAAATCACTCAAGACGCAAATGCTATTAACGAATTTAGCACTAAATTTACGAAAAGGTGCTTCACAGTTATTGCTCAAAATGGTTGTGTACCTGATTCAGGGTCATTTTATAAACCTATTAATCCCGATATCAATCAACTGCATAACTACTCTTCTCAGTTTACTTGGGAGGCAAGAACAGCATCCCCTGCAGGACAAGAACAAACCGTATGTTCCTGTACCCTTCGGCCAAATCCATCTGACGATTGGGATTGCACCCTACAAACAGGAATTATTTTTGGCACAGAAACAGGCCAACTTCAGTTGAGAGCCAGGGAGAAGCTAGAAGCTTTTCAAACTACAAAAAAGCAAGCCACACAATATCCTCCAACTTATAATTCCAGAACAAGCAATGGCTACATCGCTGCAAGAGAAACTTTATTAATGTTAACTCGAGAAGGGCGAACACGTTGCGGTCAGTATAAAGATTTACACCGAGATAAATAAGACAAATCCCTCCCCATAAGGCAGGCTTCGCCTACCAATCGTCCTAATAAACTAATTTTCAGCCCCTAATTAATTTTCACTTTTAACCTATTTTGTTGACCCTTTTCCCCCTCTCCATTATATTTCTCGCACTAACTCTAAATAGCATCTTCACCATGACCAATCGCAGTTCTTCCAAAAAACACGGCATGCACGGAGTAAATGAACGACGACCCAAAAGTAGTCAGTCTAAACGTCGCAATAAAGCCAAAGCACGTGCTCGTCGCGAAACAGCCAAAGCTGTTTAAGATTCTTCGAGGACTTCTGATTTCACTAGCACGAAATATTTTTTGGTCTTAAAGAAACGCACCTGTATTTTTTTTAAGCTCCTCCTGATTTATGATTTTTCGTCGAAAAAAGAAGGGTTTTATTGTTCATCCCACCCTGGCCAGACTCTCGAAAAAACGTCCTATTTTAAAAAGACACCCAGGGAAAACACTCAGCAAAAGAATTGAAAGACCAGTGCGGCGAGCACGAAATTATACAGGGACAGGAACAAAGTTAAAAAGATTAGTGCTCCTTACATCTGGAGGCGCATTGCTTCTTTTTGTTATTAATACACTCTTTATCTCCAGTCAATTAAATCTGACTACTATTAAAGTAATCGAAGATGACACAGAAATCACTAATCATCTTCTTACCCCGCTTTTTACTGATCTTCGGGGCTCTAATCTGCTTTTACTCAACACAAAAAATCTCGAGGAACTTTTCCAACAAAAATACCCAACCTATGAATCCTTAACTATCCAAAAATCGCTTCCCCATACACTAATTATTAACTTAACCAGCTTCTCCCCGATTGCCACCATTACTATTGAGAGCACTGATTCGCAAGGTATAAAATTAACAACTACTTCTGTTCTAAATGCAGAAGGCATGCTAATCGAACCAGAGGAAAATAAAGATTATTCCGCCTTGCCAGCATTAGTAATGACTAGCGAAAAAAAACTAATTGGAGGCACAAAAGTTATCTCAAAAGAAAATTTAGCTTTTGCACTTGAAGCCATGCAAAACTACGAAGATAAATTCGACATGAAAATCATTAATTCCTTTTATCTTAAAACTGAACGGGAACTTCATTTATGGACTGATCGAAATTTCTATGTTTGGCTTGATCTGACTCAAAATCTTGACACACAACTTAATAAACTAAAAATGGCTTTGCCAAAGCTTAATATTTACAATGCTGACCTTGAGTATATTGATCTTAGAATTTCGGGAATTAATGGAGAAAAGGTAATCTACAAAATAAAATAACCAACATTGAATTTAACTGTTTTTTTTGGTATAATTAATTTATAAATATTTCTTCTGTTCCTCTCTCCTTAAGGATACGAACTTAAAACAAATAAAAATCCTATGCCCACAGACTTAACCAAACTTACCCATCTTAGGGGACTTATTGAAAGCGCTGAAATAAGCATTAAAGCAGCAGGGCGAATTATTGCGGAACTTACTTTAGATAATCCACATGCTAAAAGTGCCAACCAGGATTTAATAAAAAATCTGTCCGCTAATCCTTTTTTAGCCACCGAAGGAGAGCAAAATATTATTGAGGGTGTTTTTGATGGACAAAACATGATGGGGCCAGATCAAAAAATCTATCCTGTCCCAGCTAATTATGCCAGTAAATCAAAATTAATCCCGGGCGATATTTTAAAACTTACAATCAAACCCGATGGTGCATTTTTATACAAACAAATTGGGCCAATCGAGCGCAAACACGTCACCGGACAATTAATTTATGACGATGGTCAATACAAAGTAGTCACAGATGAAAAAGGTTATAACGTGCTTTTGGCTTCCATTACTTATTTCAAGGCGAATGTAGGAGATACAATCGCCCTCATTGTTCCTGCTCAAGCAGACAGCGATTGGGGCGCTATTGAACATGTTATTCCTTAAATAAAACCTAAAAGAGCCCTCTTTAAAAGGCCTCAATTTTATCACTTACCAAAATAAAAATGACTGACAACACCCCCAACAATCAATCCGAATCTAGTGCTTTGGAAAACGCCCTTAAGCAAATCCAAAACTGGTTTGTAAGTGGCGATTTTGAAAAAGTTAAACAAGGGTGCAGTGAAGTATTACACATTGCACCGAACAACAGCATTGCCCAAGACCTTCTTAAAAAAGCAGAAGAAGCCTTAGTGATGTCTACCTCAACTGCAACGGAAGCAACTCCAGCAATACCAATAATGCCAGCAGCAGCGCCTATTTCGGAGCCAATCACGACTGGATCAGAGCTAAGCCACCAAGAGCAAATTACGCCTAAAAGCGACCAATTAATTTCAGACCAGCCAAAACAGATTCCAACGACTTCTTATGATCTAGGAATCCCCCCAGACTCAGTTAATCCTATTTCCTCTGTAGCTATTCCTATGCCCGAAGCAGAGAGCCATCATAAATTGCATTCGTTTTTAGTTAATTTAATAATTATAGGGGGGATTGTTTTAGTGGGTGTTGGTGGAGTTTTTGGCTACCAAGCTTTATTTGGCAAAAATACGGATAACATTACTAACAATCAAGACAACACACCAGATCAAGTAGCTCAAAATAATCAAAAGCCGACAGATTCTTCCCAAACTCAAGAAACTCCGGCAATAGATAAAACTCCAAATTCAATAGATATCGAAGCCACCGAAATGGAAACTCGCAATAACCAACGATTAAGCGACTTAACCACCATTGAGGAAGCCCTAATCCAATATTACGAAAAAAATCAATCCTATCCTAGCGCGGATGAAGCTAGTACAGTCATGATAGAAGAAGATTTTTTAAGCCAAATGCCAACTCCTCCCAATGATAACGAGGTCTATTTCTACGCGGTGTATAATAACGAGATAGGAGACAACCAGATTTATATTTTGAGCGCCTATTTTGAAGATGAAAACGAAGCAACTGAAATTTGGTCAACCGGCGGAAGTACTAACGATTTTACTGATTTTACCGATGTTTCAAAAGATAACGTAACAATCATTAGTCCGAATATGACAGAAGATGACTATCTTAAATCGCTAAACCCATCAACAGATACCCCCACAAATCAACCAACCGAAACAGGTGGCAGAGTTCCCCGCAGCTAAAATAGAAGAAAGACAATTATTATTTAAGAGAGAGTCCTCCTAAAAATTAAACAAAAAAATAAATGGAAAGTATTCGCAAGCTACTTCAAACCGCAATTCAGTATAAGGCTTCTGATCTTTACTTAACCACCGGAGCCAAACCTATTTTGCGAATTAATGGAGAGTTAATCGCGATTAGTCAGCATCCTGTTTTGGATAAAAAAATAGCGGAAAATTATTTATTAGAGGTAATGAATGATCGCCTAAAAACATCACTTCAAGAGACTTCTGATTTAGATTTTTCAATTGAGGCAGAAGGGATTGCTCGTTTTCGGGTTAATATTTTTGTACAACGGAAAGGGATTGGTGGTGTTTTCAGGGTTATTCCGGAAGATCCTCTTAGCCTGGAGGAACTAAAACTGGCACCTCAACTTAAAAAATTGACGCATCTAAAGCAAGGTTTAGTTTTGCTAACCGGACCTACCGGCTGCGGCAAATCCACTACTCTGGCTGCGCTGATTAAAGAAATTAATACTCACCAAAAAAAACATATTATTACCATTGAAGATCCGATTGAATTTATTCATGAAAATGGCCAATCTGTTGTAGAACAACGCGAAGTCGGGACGCACACTTCCAGTTTCTCGCGAGCGCTTAGAGCAGCTTTACGCGAAGATCCAGATGTGATTTTAGTGGGTGAAATGCGAGATTTGGAGACTATTTCTTTGGCTTTAACTGCAGCGGAAACCGGCCACCTTGTTTTTGCTACCCTCCATACCAGCGGAGCCGCAAAATCCGTGGATCGCATTATTGATGTTTTTCCAGCAGATCAACAAGCCCAAATCCGCACTCAATTAGCGGAAACACTAGAAGCGATTATCTGGCAAAATTTACTTACAGCAGAAACCGAAACCGTAAACGGGACAAAAAGAGTCGCAGCTTTGGAAATTTTACTCAAAAATCACGCCATGCAAAATCTAATTCGCAAAGGCTACACGCATCAATTGGATACAATCATTGAAACCGGTCGCAAGGAAGGCATGCAAACCATGAAACAAGCGCTTGGAGCTCTAAAAGAGCAAGGCTTAATTTCTGAAAAAAGCTATCTCGAATACGCCCCGGAAGAGATTGACATGTAAAGCAATATTGGTTATAAATAAGGATGTTTTTATTTTTTAAATATCCTTGAATTATGACTGAACCTGATGGGGCACAATGGATAGACAAAGACGCTTTTAAGCCAACTATAACTCTTGCCGCGGTAGAACAAAATTTACGCTTATTGATTGAGATACGAGAAATGTTTGAAAGGGCGGGATTTAAGAATTACAGACAAAAGCATCCTGGTGAAAATGCCACTCCGTCACATAATGACAGTGACCCAGGGAAATCATCCCCTTTGACAACTACTCTCTCATTTATAAAAACAACTGCGACCGGGACAGGGCAAATTCAAACACTAGAAAGAACCAGCTTGCCGGATTCGTGGCAGATACTAAGTGTAACGGGAAATGAGATCAGTGGTGAGATAATAATTTCTAATCCAAAGTCACTAGCCGAAATGGTGGCTTATTTAAGGGAAAAACTAGCTAAAATCCACACCTCTTAAGCTATACTTCTTCGCCTAAATAATTTCGCCTAGCTTAGGCTTAAAAAAATATTGTAAAATGAATTTAATTTTATTTACTGACCTCTTTTCCCTATGAAATGCACTTGTTGTCCTGTTCACAAAATTGCCGGAATCCTGATACTAGTTGGCGCACTTAACTGGGGGCTAGTCGGAGCCTTCAATTTCAACCTTGTCAATGTTTTGGTTGGGGCTTGGCCTATAGTGGAAAGAGTCATTTACATCGTAGTGGGACTTGCGGCTATTGCCATGGCTTTTATGTGCCAATGCAAGGCTTGTAAAACAGATAAATAACAGAAAAACTCTTTCTTCCGTATTTCCAGATTCTTTAGGTTCATTAAGAAATCCCCAAAACAAAAATTCCACCTCTGCGGTGGAACTAATGATGGTGGAGCTAGAGGGACTTGAACCCTCGACCTCTTGCATGCCATGCAAGCGCTCTAGCCAGCTGAGCTACAGCCCCTTAAACAAAAGAAAAACTTGACGCAAGTATACCTGCCTCTTTTTGCTCAAGCAATGTTGCTAATTAAGGTTTTTTCTGGTATAATTATATGATTTATTGAGCCTGAAATTTACCTTGTATGTTTACTTGTCAAAAATCATTACTAGCTATCTACTTTTTACCATTATTGCTAGGTTTAATTCTCCTTTTCCCGACAATTAGTTTTGCCCAAGCCGATGCCGATATCCCGACCCCAAGCAATAGCAACGATAATACGATCCCTTTTGACGCAGAATCACTTAATGATTCCGGCACATTTGACGTGGGCGACATCTTAAGCACCTCTGGCCAAGATCAAACCTATCTTAATGATGAGCATAATTCCCCAATCGTAGCTTTTATTTTAGATGTTATAAATTTTGTAACCAGAATTATTGGCGCCATTGCCATGATAATGCTTATTTTAGGCGGACTGATGATGATTGTTTCTGAAGGTGATGACACCCGTCTCCAAAAAGGTAAAGGTCTTTTAGAAACCGCAATTTTTGGCTTAATTATCGTTATGTTTTCTTACATTATCGTTCGTTTTGTCCAATCAATTTTTTACCTTCAATAATATGCAAAAAATGCCTTTAGCTTTTGCAAAATCATTTTTAATAACCAGTTGGGTGGGATTAATGTTGCTACTATTGCCCCTTTCCGCCTTAGCCCAGGAAACCACATCTTCACCTGAAGCTACATCTACGACTACTCCTGCAACGACCACCCCTGATGGGGACAAAAGATACGTCACAAATACGACCTACAGCGGCTCGAATTGCGACAGCGTGGCCAACAAAAAAACTTTTGAGGAATACACCAAGGGAGTGGCCGAAAACGGCTCCCCTTATATTGCAGTGGAAATGGCTGAACCATTATTAGGTATTCAGCAAAAAATCCAAACTGGTAGTATGACCATTAGTGAAGTAGCTTGGAAATTTAATTGTACGGTATCAGATACCACGGTTACTTATTCTGATGGCTCCGAGGAACATCTTAAATCTCAAAATATAAGTTTTTATGTTCCCTATGAAAAAAACCCTTCTTGTCCGGCCCCACCCGGAGTACAGTGCTCTTTAGTGCAAATTTTAAAAGGGACATCCGGTTCTGGACTCATTAAAACCTATATCGCGATTATTTATCGCTGGGCAGCCGGCGTAGTCGGGATTGTGGCGGTTTTAGTGATCGTGCTTAGTGGCATTCAAATTTCGCTGGACCAAGGCGGAGGGGAAAGTGTTAGCGCTTCGAAGACTAGAATTATGCAGTCTTTAGCTGCTTTAGCAGTTTTATTTTTGTCAGCCCTTATTTTGTACACTATTAATCCTACTTTTTTCCAAAAATAAAATGCCTATCACTAGAAAACAAAAACTGCTTATCTTTTACCTACTTTTTACTTTAATAGGTATTTATAAAATTGCTGCTTCGAATCACACCATCGAACCATTAATTTTAATCGTATCAGCTCAATCCACAACCTCGACCGATTCGTCATCGACAGATAAAGGCGGCACTATCCCCATCATTCCCAAACCGGAATTATTGCCTGGCCCTCCAGAAGAAGCGAATCAAAATGCAGTCCAAACCTATTTCCGAGACAACGCCGTTGCCGGCTTTATTCAGGGATTTTTAGGGTTAGTAGCCGGACTTTCACTCATGGGCTTACTAGTGTCCGGCATTCGCTTTATTGTGGCTTATGGAGAGGAGGAAGGCATTACCGCAGCAAAAAAAACAGCTACCTGGTCAGTGGTTGGTTTTGTAATCACCTTACTCGCACTAGCTATTGTTTCAATTATTAACACCTTAGCTTTTCCTAAAAGTGATATTGTTAATCAAACCGGCGAATACACAAAAGATGCCCAAGAAAATATTCAATACGAAAATATTTAATCTCCTTTTATGAGCCTTTTTCTAAAAAAATTAATTATTTATTTCAGTGCAAAAATCATTTTTATCTTTGTAATTTTGAATATTTTTAATTTTGGACTTTCAGCTTATGCGCTTAACTCCGACAAAACTTGCGATTCTATTAATCTTACGGCTGACGAAAAATTAGAATGTTTATTAGGGACCGAAAAAGAACTAATACAGGGATCTCCCCAAGGAAAAGCCACTAATACAAATCTCCCCAGTGGAGACCTTATGGGGGATTTTTTACCTTTCTTTATTAACACTGCCCTTGCCGTGGCGGGAACACTAATTTTTACTGCTTTTTTGTATGCCGGATACCTGCTAGTCTTTGTGAATAACAACGAAGAACAAATAGAGAAAGCAAAAAAAATCCTTATTTATTCCTTAATTGGAGCCGCGGTTATGGCTATCTCTTACGCTGTAATTTACGGCATTGCTCACTTAGACCTTGATTAAAAAAAATCTTTATGAAAAAAATCTTTCAAAATTTAACTTTAAAATGTCTTACCCTAATCTGGCTATTACTTTTTTTAAGCCCCTGCCTAGTTCAAGCGGCCACTTCTATCCCTTCCGATTTACGCCCAGGATATGCCCCCCAGGGCTTTGAAGAGCTTTATGGTGGCAATTCAGATCCAGCCCAAAATTTTGATGACCGCTCGGTTACTTATATTTTAGCTGATATTGCGGTAGTCCTGCTCCAGATCGCTGGGGTTTTGACAGTTTATTTTATAATTACCAATGGATTTAACTATGTAAAAGCGTTTGGCCAGGAGGAAGAAATTCAAAAAGCAAAAAAAGGCCTTACCTGGGCAATTATTGGCCTTTTGGTAGTACTAATGTCTTACGCCATTGTACAAAATATCCTTAAAATTACGCTTAGTGTTGATACACCAACTACGACTAATACAACCACGACAACTACGCCAAGTACCCCGCCTGCGACAGCACCCTAAAAACCTCAATTATACTTGAGTCCCCCCTGGCAACCAGCCATCACGTTCTCTTTAGGCACATTTGATGCTACTTCGCTTTACAAAAGCTATTTCAATATCTCTACCCTTGGGAACAATATTTCCCCCTTTTTAGTTTGCGTACCTGGCTTTAATCGCCCCCATTCACGCAAAGCTAAACCCTCATTTTCTAACTCCTCAACTCCAAGTTGCTCGCGTATTTTTTGCGAAGTTTGCGGAATGAAAGGCTCTAGCATCCAACTTAATTGACGTAATCCTTCCAAAAGGACATACATCACCTCATTCAATTTTTCTTTTTCCCCTGCTTTTTCCAAAGCCCAAGGCTTTTCCTCCTCAATATAACGATTACCGGAATTAACGACTGCCCCTATCTCTTCCAAAGCTTGTTTAAGATCAAATCTTACCATAAATTGATCCACTGCTTGCCACTTTTGCTGCATAAAGTCTCTGGTTATTTGTCGATTACCTTTGATTGGGATTTTATTCTCATAATATTTTTGATTCATGGCCATCACCCGACTCACTAAATTTCCTAAATTATTAGCCAAATCCGAATCATACACAATTTTAAATCTTTCCTGGTTAAAATCACCATCCTCGGTAGTGGGAATTTCTTTTAATAAGTAGAAACGCAAAGCATCAATCCCATATTGTTCAGCTACCACAAAAGGATCCACCACATTACCTAAAGATTTACTCATTTTTTGCCCATCAGAGGTAATGAAACCATGAATTAAAATTTGATGAGAAGGTCTTAACCCTGCGGAAAGTAACATCCCCTGCCACATATTTGATTGTTGTCTTAAATTATCTTTACCCGCAATTTGGACACCTGGCCAACAAGCGGCAAAATTTTCCTTATCTTCTGGCCATCCTAAAGTGGAAATATAATTGATTAAAGCATCAAACCAAACGTACATAACATGTTCGTCATCATCGGGGACTGGAATTCCCCAAGGCATTTTATCCTTAAGTCTCGAGATACTAAAATCCTCCAAACCTTTTTCTGTAAATTTTTTAACCTCCATCAAACGATGAGCAGGCAAAACAAAATCCGGCCTCTCTCGATAAATTTCCAAAAGTGATTTTTGGTATCTTGAAAAACGAAAAAAATAATTTTCTTCCTCCATGTTTTCAATTTCCAAATTGGGATGCACCGGACATTTTCCTTCTTCGGATAATTCCGAATCAGTTTTTTCTAATTCGCAGCCTACGCAATACTTAATTTTATATTTTTTCTTGTAAATATCACCGTTTTTAGCGCAACGCTGCCAAAATTCCTGTGCAGCCTTAACATGATGCTCGTCAGTGGTGCGGACAAAATTGGTATAAGAAAGATTTAAGGCTTGTTTTAAGGCATCAAATTTAGCAGCGTACTCATCACAATAGGCCTTTGGATCTTGTCCATTTTCTTGCGCTTTACGATAAATCTTGAGCCCGTGTTCGTCAGTGCCAGTGTTGAAAAACACTTTCTTGCCAAGTAGGCGTTGATAGCGGGCAATAGCATCCGCTTGAATAATTTCCAAAGCAAAACCAATATGCGGCTCGGCATTCACATAAGGAAGGGTAGTGGTAATATAAAAAAAACTCATAAAAATTAAGATTTAGAATCTTACCTTTCAAGCGCATTACCACTTTAGCATAGCAATTCTACTCCGTCTGATACAAGGCGAAATCATAAACCGGCAAAGCGGAATCTCTCTGCACTTGGACATCAAGACTTTGCAGAGCTCCTCCCAAAATCCCATTTCCTTCAATTAAAGCATATTCACAAGCAGTTTTTTCTGGGACAGAAAGCTGTATTTTGAGCTCGTTTAATTCCGGCAATTGGACAAGTGGATCCGCTTGATTCGCCAACTCCACCACATTCGTAAGAATTAACGTATTGAATTGATGATTTTCCAAAAATTGAATAATCGGGTAATGGGGATCATTGAAAAATGTACCACCACTTTGGCCTTCGTAAAAGTTAGCATCATCTGATTCCTCAAGATGATTTGGCGACATACCGCTATCATAAGGCAAAATTCCACTAATTGACTGTGTGGCTCCTCCTCTTATTCCTAAAATTTTCCAACGGAGTACATTCCCGTTGACTCCTTTAAATTGAGCCTCTGAACGATCCACAAAATAAGCTAAATCAAAATCCTTAATTTCGACTCGACCTAAATTTTCATCCCAGCGAAAAAGTGACCAAGAAACCGATTCCTGTAAACCCAAAGATCGCCATTCTTCCGGACGATGAAGACAAGGCACTCTTTCCTCTTGAGCTATTATTTTGTAGGTGGCCTGAGCCTGATTTTGAGCTCTAAAATTAAAGGACTCTTCTATTTCGAATCCAGATAAATTATTTTCATGATAATACAAACCGCGTTCGATACCGGCCTCGGCCGCGAAATATGATTTTCCGGCATCAACAACATTGCTCTCAACTCGAATTGAATCCACAATTATTTTGCTCATTCCTAAACCCAAAACCACTAAAAATCCCATTAAAAGCAAGGCAATAATCAAAGCACTGGCTTCTGTAGCCATCACCTGCCTAGATAAGGATCTTTTTTTAATTAAATGGTTCATGGTAATTATTTAAAATTAACACTATAAACACGGGATGAAACTGTGGTTTGTAACTGAATTTGAGATTTATCAAGATCTAATAAACTTGAAATTCCCTTAGCTTGAATCATCATATTAACACTAGGTTGATACTGATTGGAGCTTTCAGCGTAGGTATAGGGACTTTTTACAGGACTAACAACAAATTGAATTTTAGTGAGTTGAACTTTATCAGTTTGAAAAACTTGAAACCCCCGAGCATAGCCTGGTGCCATTATCCAGGAAGAAGCCACGCTATCTCGAACTAATTCGAGTACGGAAAATGACCCATTTTTAAATTTATAAACAGTTCGTGTTAAGCCATTAGCGGAAATTAAAACCAAAGTATCAGTATAGGTATTTTGAGGGCCAAGCTGAATACCTAAGCATTCTAAAAGATTAGAACTGTAATCCGGGCGTCCATCGGCCCCGTCCTCATAACAATCATAATCAATAGTATAGCGCCGAATATCTTGCGTAACCTTGTCCACTAAAAATCGAGCCTCGGCATAAACTTTACGCATTTCCACGGCCCCTCTAAGCGCTCGGCTTAAAAAAAGATAACTAGTAGAAGCGATCCCAATAAAAATAGTAAAAATTACCATTCCCACAATAAGTTCCACTAGGGTAAAAGCAGGAAGATTAAGCGCCCTTTGAGGCCTTTTAAAAAGATTTTTTAAATTTCTAAAACGCATTTTAATAATTAAGTTTGGAAAATTTTAAATTGGCCCTTTGCGCCAATTAGCTAAATCAGTGCTGACTTCTATCTTTTTTTCTACCCCGTGATCCTCCCAGAAAACAACGGCTTTTACCTCAAACCAATCGTGCGCATCAGGGTCATTGCTAATTTGCAAATAGCGGTGAAAATTAGATGGGACACTACTTGCGAAAGAACTGTCATGCAGATAAAAATTATGTCCAAAGTTATCTTCTACCCTGTAAAGTAAGCTATTAACACTGGCTTCATTTTCCTTATCGCTAAAATAAGCTAATTTCCAAGGAGAACTGGAATTACCCCTACTTGGCAAATAATCAAGCACATAAAAACCATCTTGATCAAAATTCGTTCCCCAAAAAGAAGCACCAGTATTATAGGTATAATTTTGAAGCCAATTGCTATCACGCATGTTTCTCATCCCTTCGAGTCCTTCCTGCGCCAAATAATAAGCAGTAAGCCGGTTGATATTAGCTTGATTGGCATTAATGGAACTCAAAGTTAAGCTGGTCATGGCTGTTAAAACCACGCTAAGAATAGCGACGCCAATTATGACTTCGATAAGAGTAAAGGCTGAGTTTTTTCTGATTTTCATATCTATTTTAGAAGCTAGCATATTTGGGATTCCAAGTGAAGAATTAAAATGGGCCAGGAGCAATTACAAAATCCGCAGTAGCCGGATATAAAGTAACAATCTTAGCTAAAGCCGGACTGTTTTCTCCTCCGTAATTAATACCCATTACTATTTTTTCAACATCCGAAAGTTGAACCATATTTATTCCTTCGGTTTTATAAATATTAACTTCTCCGGCAGGCGGCATAAATAAAATCCAAAAAGGTAAATTAGGTGGATATTTGATGGTTTTATCCAGGGAATTAACCGAATCCCAACCTGAAAATTGGACTTCGTTAGCAAATGCCAAGCTCCGATCTGTAAATTCCTGACTTAAATCGCACTCTTTTTGGGGCTCATCCCAATTAAAATAGATTAAAGCAGGATTCTTTTTTTCTTGTAACTTTACCCCCCAACACTTAGTCAGAGTTTTCCCCTGCATATCGATGGTTCCGGTGGTTTGAGTTCGGACTCTGGCATCTTCAAATAAAGAAGCTAATTGCTCGATACTTACTTCCAATCTTGCTTTTTGAATAGACCGACCATAATCAATTAAGGCGGCTCCACCTAAAATAGCCAAAATGGTCATTACCAAAATGAGTTCAATTAAAGTAAAAGCCGGAATAGCTTGAGATTTTGAATTAAATTTTGACGATTGCGAAGATATTTTCATATCCTAAAATCAAGCTATAAAAAAATCATGCTTTTACACTAATTCACTTAAAGCAAAAACTGGCCCCAAAATAGCCAAAGCCAATAGAGCAACTGCTAAACCCACCAAAACAATAATCAAAGGCTCTAAAACAGTCATCATATTACGAATAGTGTGCTCAATTTCTCGTTCATAGTGATTAGATAATTTTTCGCAAGCCCGGTCAACAGTGGCTGAACTTTCGCCAACGGATAACATTTGGGTGACGGTTTCCGGGAATAAAAACGGAGTTGTAGCCAAATTTTCCGCTATTTTTTCTCCCCTTTCCACTTGCTTAACAACTTCCGCAAGCTTTAGCTCATACAAAGTATTTTCCATGGATTTGCTTAAAATGGTCAATCCTTTATTAACCGGTAAACCAGAACTGGTCAAAACGCCGAGCAGTCTAACAAATTTAGAAATAAGACCTTTCTTAAGAAGTTCACCGACAAATGGAATTTTTAATTTCCAATAGTCACTCATTATTCGTCCTGATTGAGTATTAGCGTAAAAACTGAGCATTAAAAAAAGCAGCAAAATAGTTACCCCGAAAAGCCACCAATAATGAAGCGTAATTTGACTAGCGCCCAAAACGATTTTGGTCAAAAAAGGCAATGGCACCCCGCTTTCCTCAAAAAATACCTGCAATTTAGGAATAACAAAGGTCATCACAATTAAAGTAGCCGCGATTAATAAAGACACCACTACGGCCGGATACATTAAAGCTCCCTTCAACTTTAGCTGCACATCATAAGACCGATCTAATTGTGAAGATAATCGCTCCAACATCAGATCCACATGACCAATGGTTTCACCGGATTTAATGACTCCAATTTCTGCTTCCTCAAAGACCGTGGGAAATTTAGCCATTGACTCAGAAAGATGTCGACCATCTTCGACCTGATGAGCCAAAGTGGCAATAACTCGACGAAAACGAGGATGAGTGGTCTTTTTTGCTAAAACAGTTAAGGCACGCAACATCGGCACCCCAGCATCTAACATCACTGCTAAAAGATGAAAAAAATAAGCTTTTTCTTTTAAAGGAACTTTTTGGCGATCAATCCAGGAATCGTTTAAACGAACCCAAAATGATTCTTTCGACCGATCAGAAACACCATAAACTACTTGTTCTGAACTGGAAACGGTTTCATTTTCACCTAAGGAATTAAGCAATTCCTCAACAGAAAGATCTTTCATAAAAGCTTAAAAATTAATAATTTATTACTGATAGTAAGATTCGAGAGAGACGCTAAAATTCATTTGCTGTTTGCCTTCATCGCTAGTCTCGCCCAACTGAACCCCAATAGAAGAAACTTTAAGTAAACGATTATTTCTTTCAATAGCCTCAAGCAAGGCGATTAGGTTGTTGTAATCACCGGCAAAATTAGCCACCATATTTACCACATTGGCTTGCTCTTTTTGCTCAGACGGAGATAAAGCAAAAGTAACGGAATTAAGAGAAATACCCACTGAATTAGCAATTGCGGAAATATCTTTAACTAATTGATCCTGATTCAGGGCAATAGGCACCTTGGCCAAAATACGCTGCCTTTCAACTTCACTAACCGGGAGATTAGCTTCAAGGTCGACCAAACTGGCTACTTGGGTATTGATTTGAGTAAGTTCTGTATTTTTTGTGGTCAAATTTTCCTTTAAAATTTGCGTATTATCACGAGTAGGCAACCATAAAAGCGCCGTAATAAGAATAGCCAGAATCAAAAATCCGGCGGCAATGAGGGTAGAAGTGGATGATTTGCGTATCATGCGAATAAAGTTAGAAAGTTAGAAGGATAAAAAAATTATAAAGTAGGCGTATCAGTAGTGGCAGGCGTGGCAGTGGAAGATGCGACGTTAAAAGTAATTCCAAAGCTAATCAATGAATCGGTTGAATTAACACTAGATCCTCCCTTGGTTAAAGAAGCAACAAAAGCATTGGAAAAGCGTGGTTGATTATTAATTAGCTTAATAAGATCAGCGGCGGCTTCATAGGAAGGAGCCAACACACTTAAAGAAAGCGTGCCATTGGCGGAAGCAGAATAAGAACGGTAAAAAATATCAATTGGCATAATTTTAATTAGGTCTGAAATTACTTTTGACCATAAAATTTCCTTATCAATCTGGGCCATGGTTTGCTGCGCCACAATTAAAACATCTAAATTTTGAGCTTGCAGATTAGCCAAATGTTGCTGCGCGACTTGAATATCATTTTGAGTTTTAGCGATGGCTTGATTGAGTTGGTAATTTCTAAAATAAGTCCATCCTGTCCCCAAAAAAATAATAACTAAAATGCCCAAGGAAATAAGATGGGTAAGACGAAAACGAGGAGTATCTATTTCAGAAGTAGAGTGAAGGGACATAGATTGGATGTTATAAAGTAGAAGTTTATTTTTGAACAGGGAAACGGAATTAGAAGGAAAGAACAAGTGATTGACTTTAATACAAAAATGTTTTTAAGTCAAGGAAGAGGGACTTTAGGCTCTTTCCTTTTTTAGTTTTGGAGCCTTTAAAATCTATTAATTATAACAGATTTTGATGAATAGAGCAAATAAACGAACTAATTTTGTGGCCTGCGATGAAGGATTTAACTGCTTAAATTGCCAAAAAAAAGTGATACCCCTAGGCCGCGGCTACCGAAACCATTGCCCTTTTTGTTTGTATTCGCGGCATGTAGATGAAAATGTACCGGGTGATCGCTTAAGCTTGTGCCGCGGCCTCATGAAGCCCATTGCCTTAGAGGCCGGCAGTCGCAAAGGTTATCTGGGATATTCCGTACTTCACCAATGTCTTAGTTGTGGCAAGCAGATTCGCAATTTAGCCACAGACGAAGATCGACTCTCCGAGTTTTTGACGAAACAGCATAAAAAATCCTAAAGTAAAAATCCATTTTATTTTATAATTTATTTTTTTTATGCACGATGCATTAGAAAATTCTTATGGTCCTGATGTTACGTTAAACAGATCAGTAACCCCAGAAGAACGTTTTAATCGAGAAGGAGGAACTTTCGGGACGCCCATCCCTGGCGAAATGTCCGATCATGTCAAAAACGAACAAACAGGGACAGCGGAGCGGTTGGTTAAAATGGCAAAGAATTTCGAGAAAGGAGTAGAATAGGATCAAAAAGCAACGAGATTTTAAAGTCTTATCTTTATTGCATTTAATTGATATTTTTCGAAAAAAGCCTCATCAGTTTTTGTGTTAAACTGAAAGCATGAATTTTGCCACGTTTTGCTCTCAGAAAATCATTTTAGCTTGCTCCGGAGGACCGGATTCCATGTATTTACTACACAAACTCCTCAAAAAAGGTTGTAAACCTGTTTTAGCGCACTTCAATCATGGCCTACGCGGCGCAGAAAGCGACGAAGATGAAGCGCTTGTACGAAATCAAGCGGCCACACATGGCTTAATTTTTGAAAGTAAACGGAGGAATGTAAAAAAATGGGCGGAAACTCGCAAAATTTCACTGGAAGAAGGTGGCCGAATCTTGCGCTACAAATTTCTAGAAAAAGTGCGCCAAAAGCACCAGGCCACCTCTGTTTTTACAGCACATCACCTTAACGACAACCTGGAAACCGTGCTCATGAATAAAGACCGCGGATGCTTTTGGCGCGGCCTAATTGGCATGCGCGAACAAAACGGATTTATTATTCGACCGCTCCTCGATATTCCAAAAGAAAAAATTCTCGCTTATCTTATGTCCCATAAAATCCCCTATCGGCTTGATTCTTCTAACCAAAACCTAAAATATAAACGTAATTATTTTCGCCAAATTATTATTCCTAAACTTCTTAAGAAAAATCCCAATCTTTTACAAAATTTTATTAAGCAACGTCAATCAGTTCTTAAAAAATACAATCTTTTAACCCGAAAATCCAAAAAATGGCTAACTGCTAATTGCCTAAAATGGGCAAAAAATAATTGTGAATTTTCAGCTTCTGCTTTTCAGATGCTTTCGACTTCAGATCAAAATTTTTTACTCTCTCATCTTTACGAAAAGTTTTACGACAGCACCTATGGACTTACCCAAAAATACCTTGATGAGGCACGCACTTTAATCCTCAATAACCACACCGGAAAACACAAACGTTTTGGGAAAAAGTTTTTTGTTTATACAGACTATGGTCGGGTTCGTCTGGCTATAAAGCCTTCTTTAGCCCGCGGCTCTTGGGCTAAAGAAGATGCTATCCCCCCCAACTTAAAAATTCGCTTTTGGCTCCCCGGAGATCGATTTCAACCTTCGGGAATGAAAGGCACTAAAAAACTTCAAGATTATTTTACGGATGCAAAAATCCCAAAATCAAGGCGTCATAAAATTCCAATTTTAGTCACTAACAATAATGAAATTGTGGCTGTGGGGAATCGTTTTGACGAACGATTTAAAAACCTAAAAAATAAACTACCCTAATTGTTAAAGTTTGGCGTGATTTTTTTTAATTTTCTTGCATCTTTACAATTTCCCATCTTATCAAGTACAATCATTTTACTATGTCTGAAGATTTTCCAAAACCTCAAATTCCAAAGATTCCCCAGAAGCACCAAAATAGCTTTTTATATGTCCTAA
Organism: Candidatus Peregrinibacteria bacterium GW2011_GWF2_39_17; assembly: GCA_000993615.1. Lineage (GTDB taxonomy): Bacteria > Patescibacteriota > Gracilibacteria > UBA1369 > UBA12473 > UBA12473. The sequence continues at coordinate 54,731 of LBWM01000006.1, forward strand.
TTGTGGCTCTTGTTATCACGAGCCTCTATTTTTTCTTCTCCAGCCCAAAGAGTGTTATTGAAAAAGTGCCGCTTAATACTTTTATTGAAAATGTTAACCAAGGACAGGTAACTAAAATCGAGGTTAATGGCAATCGAATTAATTTTTCCACAAAAAAGGACGGGGTAATTGATTACTACACCGTTAAAGAACCGAGCGCGACCTTAAACGATTTATTAAAAGATGCGCCACTTCAAATTGTTAGTTCTATTGACACAGAAATTGTGGACACACAGGCTACTAGTTTTTGGCGCGATCTGCTAATTAGCTTAATTCCTTTTGCGCTGATTATTGTATTTTTTATGTTTATGATGAGGCAAGCGCAAAACTCCAACAATCAAGCTATTTCTTTTGGGAAAAGCCGGGCGCGACTGAGCGATGATTCGGCAAACAAACGCACCACTTTTGCAAACGTAGCCGGAGCCAAGGAGGCCAAAGAAGAATTAGCCGAGATTGTGGACTTTCTTAAACATCCCAAAAAATACCTTTCCATTGGCGCTAAGATCCCCAAAGGGGTAATTTTAATCGGGCCGCCTGGCTGCGGGAAAACACTGTTGGCTCGAGCAGTTGCCGGTGAAGCCGATGTACCCTTCTTTAATATTTCCGGTTCGGAATTTGTGGAAATGTTTGTGGGTGTGGGTGCCAGTCGAGTTCGAGACCTTTTCAAAAGAGCTAAACGCAATGCTCCTTGCATTATTTTTATCGATGAAATTGATGCGGTAGGACGACATCGTGGAGCTGGATTAGGAGGAGGCCATGACGAGCGCGAACAGACTTTAAACCAGATTCTAACCGAAATGGATGGCTTTGAACAAGGAACTAACGTGATTGTCATTGCAGCCACCAATCGCCCTGATGTCCTGGACCCGGCTTTACTTAGACCAGGAAGATTTGATCGACGCATTGTAGTTGACCAACCAGACATTAAGGATCGAGAAGAAATTTTAAAAGTACACAGCCGCAATAAGCCTTTAGATAAAACCGTGGATTTACTCAAAATAGCACAACAGACCCCTGGTTTTTCAGGCGCTGACTTGGAAAATTTAATGAATGAAGCCGCTATTTTAACTGCGAGACAAAATAAAAGAAAAATAAGCATGCAAGCCATTGAAAATTCCATTGAAAAAGTCGTAATGGGACCTGAGCGAAAATCACGCGTTATGTCCAAAGAAGAAAAACGCATTACAGCTTACCATGAAGCTGGTCACGCCATTGTTGGGTATTACTCTCCCAAATGCGACCCTATCCATAAAATATCAATTATTTCCCGAGGCATGTCCTTGGGTGCAACCTGGTTTTTACCAGAAGAAGATAAACACTTAAACAGTCGCAGTAAATACATGTCGGAACTCTCTGCGCTGATGGGTGGATACACTTCCGAGGAATTAATTTTTGGTGAAATGACGACTGGAGCTTCCAATGATCTAGAAAGAGCCAGCTTAATAGCTCGCCGAATGGTTAAAGAATTTGGAATGAGTAAACTCGGCCCCATTATTTATGGAGAATCAGAGCAAGAAGTCTTTTTAGGGAAAGATTTTAATCGAATGCGAAACTATTCGGAAAAAATTGCCGCCCAAATTGATGATGAAGTGGAAAAAATTCTAAAGACAGCTTATGAAAGCGCTCAATTAATCTTAAAAAAACACCAACCGGTGCTGCATAAAATCGCTGAAAATTTATTACAAAAGGAAACCCTTACTCACGAAGAATTTATGGCCTTTTTCGAAAAATCACCCCCTAAAAAAATAGCGTAAATATTTAAAATTTTTTAGCTTTTTTTATGCATCCAATTGGTATTGGCCAACTCAAAGGGAAAAGGGAAGATGTGGCGCCTAATTTATTGTCGCGACATACTTTTGTTTCACCAGAGCCAGAAGTAAATATCAATACTACAAAAAAGGAAATCGAAGGACAACTATCCGTTGATGTTTATCAGACCGAAAAAGATATTGTTATTATTGCGCCAATTGCCGGAACCTCGGCTGACCAAATCAGCATTAGTATTACGGAGGATGTTATTACAATCAAAGGTAAAAGAGAAATGCCGCTATTTGATCACATCAATAAAATTGATTTTTATATTCAGGAATGTTTTTGGGGTAATTTTTCCAGGTCAATTGTTCTTCCGGTAGCGGTAGACACGAACCAGGTGGAAGCACGTTTTAAAAAAAATGTTTTAATTATTCGAATCCCAAAAACTGAATACATAAAAACTAGAGTAGTTCGAATTCGCGAAGAATAAAAAAGCTCTGAAGTGGATTGCCTATTCTATATAAAAATTTTATTTCTTAAATTTTATGGATTTAAGCCCAATTAAAAAAGCAATTTTCCCTGCCGCCGGGTTTGGGACTCGTTTTCTTCCGGCTACCAAAGCACAACCAAAAGAAATGTTGCCAATTGTGGATAAACCAATTATCCAATATTTAGTGGAAGAGGCGGTAGCATCTGGGATTGAGGAAATTATAATTGTGACGGGTCGAGGGAAAAGAGCTATTGAAGATCATTTTGATTTTTCTTTTGAGCTGGAACACAATTTGGTAGAAAAAGGGGAAAATCGGTTATTAAAAGAAGTGCGGGCCATTTCTGGGATGGCCAAATTTATTTATGTGCGTCAACCCCAACCCCTGGGAGATGGACATGCGATTCTTTGCGCCAAAGAAGTTGTTGGTAATGAGCCTTTCGTGGTTCTTTTTGGCGATGATTTAGTGGACAGTGAAACACCCGCGATTTCACAACTAATTAAAATTTATAAAAAGACCAATTCGTGCGTTATTGGTTTGGAAAAAATTGCCAAAGAAAACAGTAAAAGCTATGGCATGATTAAGCCCAAAAACCCTTCCGGGAAATCATCGAGAAGTGCGGACCCCAGGCTTTTTGAAATTGAAACTCTAGTCGAAAAGCCAGCGCCAAGTAAAGCACCTTCCAATCTTGGTATTATTGGTAAATATGTTTGTACCCCGGGAATTTTCGAGGCACTCGAAAATTCCCGATCCAGCCACTTAGACGGTGAAATTCGTTTAATTGACGGATTCCGAGAGCTTATCAAAAAACAGTCGATCTATGGCTATGAAATTCAAGGAAACCGCTATGATTGTGGGACAAAATTAGGCTTAATTAAAGCTACAATTAATTGGGCTTTAAAGAGAGAAGATTTGGCTAAAGAGCTAAGGGAATATCTAAAAAAGGCTTCGTAAATCTATTGCAAAAAACGTGCTTTCCATATTCACAGCTGTCCAAAAAAAAGAGACTATCAAAACACGGCCGCGGCACTCCTCAACGCTAAAAAGTTTTCTCATCTGTGTGAATGAATTGATATACACACCTTTGCGCTTATAATTTCCCTTCCCTTTGCCGACGATTGGCTTCTTTTAGCGTCTCGGCTAAAACAGGAACAGCGGTACTTGAAGCAGTAGGCATTCTACCTAAACTGAAATCATCAGATGCAATAACAACTACTCCCGAAAGGCCTTGCCCGGTTGCGGCTATAGCTGCTACTGATCTATTCTGCCCTTCCTTTGCAGAACTTTCCCCTTCTCCAACTGTTCCGGTTTTTCCAATCGCAGCGATCCCTTTTAAATCATCCATTGTTCCACCTTCTAAAGGAGCTTTCATCCACTCCTTTGTTAAACCAGAAGCATAAAGCCACTGCGCACACTTTGATCTATTTCCAGGACGACTTTCAGCCCTTGGAGAAAAAAATCTTTTACCTTTCAAAACATAAGAAGCCACAACATGCGGTTCTGGAATAGGTTCTCCAGTCATTGCCTCTCCAATAACACGAACTAAGCCAGTCGAAGTCATGAGATACCATCCCCAAGCGGCGGCTTTAACCGGATCTTTCCACCTCTCTGTATCTCCTTCCGCATAACACTTTCCTAATTTCCTCACTATTTCACCTTTGGCCCCTAATCTTTTAGCTTCACTCGCAAATCTTTCAGTTTTTGACAACTTTAAATATTGCCAGAAAGGTGCTGCTTCAGAAGCAGAATGCCCAGCCACACCAACTGCCGCGGTAACAAAAATTTTTTCAACCGAGCCGGGCGGATTTGGCAAATGAGGACGGTCAATTGCATCAGCTCCATAAGCACCTCCTGTATACCAAGCGATTGCCTCACCTCCTTGATTAACAACTATCACGGTAGCTTTAAGTTTTAGGTTATTCAGTTTTCGCAATCCTGCTTGAGCGGCCATAAGAGCTTTCCCTTGAGTGTTAGGATCTACAGTCACAGTCATAGAACTAATTTTAGCGGCATATTGTGGTCCCATTTGGGCAGACATTTCGCGACTCGCTTCATACAAAACAGCATCATAGCCTTCTTTAGGCTTAACGCTAAAACCTGTCGGCGAATTGCATACTTGTTGATAAGTTTTTGGCCTGGCTAGATCGATACGCTTGCAAATGTCATCAAGCTTACCCTTAAGTAGACCTCTTTCGGATAATTGCCTAGCAGCTTCTTTGGCTCTATGACTAATTAATTTCCATCGATAGGTATACTTTTCATCAGTAGTTGGTGGTCTTCCTAATTTTTCTTCCAGTTTTTTAAAATTACCGGTTGTTGACCATGTCCATAGACTCATAGCCGCTAACAATAACTGGTGCTCGACCCCAAATTCCGGATGATAAATGCCAAGCCCATCATCGTCGGGATAGTTTCCTGATTCTTTTTCAAAACCCCAGTATTTAAGGGTAAATTTTTGCAAGCCAGCTATCCCGTATCCCAATGGCACATGAGAAGCATGCAGGGCGGCCATCTCCTCCGGATCTTCCGTAGTTAAGGTTAAGCCCAAACCACAAAGCATCCCTTTCATTTTACGGACAAGACGATTTTGCTGATGATGCCCTTTAACACCATCAAGAATTACATCACAAGTTTGTTCAGCTAGCCCTGACCCACCACCACCTTTAGAGCTACCTATTAATTTAAAAAGCAGAGCAACTAACATGCGAGGATTAACCCCGATAACATCACTTAAACCTCCGCCTTGATCTTCCAATGTCCGAAAAGCTTCGTAATAAACGCGTAAACGACCTCCTTTTCTAAATAAACTTACAGGAAGTTCAATATCGTTATGACTATTTACCGAATCGGCACCAGTGACAAAATTAGTGCCATATAAATAGCCAACCGGCTCCCTTTCTCCCGGATATTTTGCATTTTCTAAATCCGGATCACGAGTATAAATCGGGGGCGCGCATTCAAAGACATGAGCTTCTTTGGCCCCCTTAGCCAAATAAACAGCTGGAATAGCTGCAACCCCACCAGCAAGGGCTCCACCTAATGCTGCACCCAAGCACCAACGACGCAAGCGTGAACTAAACTTCAATAAGGATAATACAAATGTGCGGGGATCAGATTGAGGAGAAGGAATTGGAATGAATTCAGGGGAGGTGTTTTGGGTAACAACAGCCGGTTTTAGTTCTCGCGAAGATGGCCGAACTGGATGCCCTACTCTAACCCCTAATCTTGCACAATTACCTAGTAAGTTATTTAATCTGTATCCAATTTCATCCTCGCCCCATCCACTACGAGCTTCAGGGAATGGCTTTGGGAAAAAAATTTCCTCACACCTTGTTCGTAAATTATCTAATGGGTCTTGAGTGCTAACCTCAGTAGGTTTCCGCATAACGGGTAAGTTAAATTGGGCGTTTATTTTACTTAATAAGTTTATTTTGTCAAGATTGACATTGACAAATATTATTTTTTTGATAAGATTTTTAATCTGTCCCCCATTTACCCCTCAAATGTACTCGTTAAAAGAAATAGGAGAAAGCGGTTTCCTAGATGCATCCCCTGAACAACCTCTGATGCAAAAAGTTGTGCAGGATATGTATGCTCTTTTGGAAGATATCGCTACTATTAACCATGACGTAGTTTCCTTAAGTGAGGCATCGTCAAATTCTAGCTGGTCTTGGAATGCACCAGATAAAAGGCGAATTTCGTTTATTAAGGGAAATCCTCGTGATAAAAAAAGCACCCTTCCCTTATATGAGCTTACCAGACAATCTGCTAATTCCACTGGCTGGGAAAATATAAAAAGAGCGATTTCAACATTTGGACTACCCCAACAAATAGCCCTCTCGGAAATTGCGGAAATTTGTTTACTTATTGCTAATAATTCTGAGTTTGATCAAAATCTTCAAATAAGGGCTAGAGATATTTTTAATTATATAGTGAATAAGCCATACGCTGAATTACAGGAAACTGCTGTACTACAAAGAGAAAGAACTGAAGTTCTTAAACGACGAGCTACAACAGCAATATTGGTCGGCGAGGTCCTTTTAAGGAGTCTTGATGACCTAAGGATGGAAGCCTACTATTTAGAAAAAAAAATACAAATTTTGGGAATTTCTCTTGGCATAATATTAACGATAATCGCTACCGACTCAAGAAAGGGACACCAATTTATTGACAAGGATTTACCAATAATAGTTTCGGCCATAAGAGCTAAAGCCGAAGATTTCGGAGCAAAATTAAAAAATCTAGTAGATAAAAATATTCCTGACAAATAAACCGACAAGGTCATCTCAAGGGAACTCAAGATTTATTGAATCAACGCTAAAAATAGTAATGCTTGCATTAACCAAAAAAAATATTTTAAGCTTTCGTCTATTTAGGGCTTCTTGCTTTTGAGGTCATTTTTTGTTAGAATAAGTAGAAACTTCAATAAATAAAACACACACAAATCATGGATGAAACTTCTTCTCCCTATCAGGTTTTACTTTTGGAAGCAGAACGCAAAAAATTAGATGGCCAACACGAAGAAGCCATTAAAATTGGCGAAAAAATTCTGCACTATGATCTAAATTGCGTGGATGCCCTGGAAGAAATTGGCGATAATTATTTAAGTTTACGAGAATTCGGCAAAGCGCGTAAGGCTCTAGAAAGAGCCATTAATTTAAATCCAAATAGTGCCAATGCCAACTATTTACTGGGGTTTACCCATTCAGCCCTTGGTAATTGGAAGACTTCAGTTGATTTTTTGGAACGCGCCGATGAAATTCAACCTAATCATCCGGAAATTTTACGTTGCTTGGGTTGGTCTTTTTTTCATTACGGCCAACGCAAACGCGGTGTTATTATTTTGGAACGCGCCTTAATTATAGCAACAGATGATTGTTTAATCATGTGCGATTTGGCAGTTTGCTATCTTAATGAGCGAAATTTTAATCGAACCATTAATTTACTAAAAAATGCTCTAGCCATAGATCCCGAAAATCAAAAAGCCAAGGAGTGCCTAGAAACAGCGATGTTTTTCCAGAGGGAATACAGTCAATTAAAGAATAGCAAATAAGATAGAGGAGACTGGTAAGAATTTAAGCTTAGCTAAAAAGAAACTTAGGGTTCTTTTTGGCCGAGATTGAAGTATTTAAAAAATGGATTATAGTAATTCATGAGAAAATCGGAGTGATCGCCCCGCCTTCGCTAAGGCTACAGCAGGGAGGAAAGTCCGAGCAGCAAGTACACAGGAAAGTCGCTAACAGCGACCAGCCCGCCTCAGGCGGGTTAGGGAAAGTGCCACAGAGACGAGCAATGTGAAACGCCTGAAAGTGGCAGCAATGTCACTTCAGGGCACCTGGGGTGACCCAGGAATGCTGGCAAACCCTTTTCGTTGCAAGGTGGGATTGGCCGCTGGAATTAATGGAGTGTACACCATCTAGCGAGCCCACCGCATGAGGTTCTTGGCAACAAGAATCCTAGAGAGATGATCACGCCCCGCCTCGGCGGGGAACAGAACTCGGCTTATGAAGATTTTCTCTAAAATGAGGATTTAGGCGAAATTAATTTCGCCTAAATCCTCATTCAAATTAGCCACGTAATAACCTCAAAATTTTCCTGATCTGGGGCTTATTGATTTCTAGACACTAATCTTCTAAAGTAGAATCCCTTTTGGCCAATTCTAAATTTCTAATTTCCTACCAAATGCTAAAATTTTATCGCGCATTTTCAGGGCTAATTTTAGGAATATTTTTAGCGGGGTTCTTACAACCATTCTCTTTTCCAACTAAAGCGGCTAGCGTTTTAAGCGTCCCACTTACCGTGACAAATAACCTTGCCATTACAAGGGAAAACGAACCCGTAACCACTGGCATCCCTCTCCCTAAAAACCTGAATATCATCTCAACTTCGGATCTAAATATTCGCGATAAGAATCAAGCGATTATTTCATCTCAATTTACGGTCACTGCTCGCTGGGGAGGAGCCCCAAATGATACCACTAAGCCAATCAAATGGGTCCTAAGTACTTTTTATGCAAACGTAGAGCCATTTAGCACCGCAACTTATTATTTGGTAGATGGGACTAAAAATACGAGTCCATCTACCCTAATCAAAGAAGAAACCACAACTGATTTAACAATTCACACTGGCAATGCTGATTTTACTTTGGACAAACAAACTCTTAATTTTTTTAAAAAAGTTACAGTTAATGGTCAAATCATTAGTTTTTCATCGCAAAATGCTTTTTCGCTGATCGACCAAACCGGACTTTCCTATATTTCAACCCAAAATAAACCAACTATTTCAATTATTGAACAAGGCCCACTCCGTCTTGCCTTAAAGATAGAAGGCTCCCTGAATAATGGAAGCAATTCAGTCTTAGATTACATCCTCTACCTTTATTTTTATGCTGGTAAAAGTTATGTCCAAGCCAAATACACAGTCGGCAATCATCAAAAAGCTGCCCTAAACGGTACCAGCTACGATGTTTTTAATTATAATGGCCAAAACAGTTTCACTTTTCAGGATTTAAGCTTAGATACCCAAATCTATAGTCCTTCTGGGGCACTTACTTATTTTGCGCCTGGCAGTAAAAATAATAACCAAGGGGTAGTTCAAAATTTCTCAGTTTATCAAGATTCTTCAGGCAGTACTTATTGGGACCGCTACAACTCTACGGATAATCCCAGACCAAATAGTTATTCTAGCTTTAAGGGTTATCGCCTCACTAATAACGGCCAAACTTCGGATAGCGGAGATCATTTTGGTGGATGGTTGGACGTTTCTGATTCAAGCAAGGGAATTACCGTGGCCATCGAAGATTTTTGGCAAAATTATCCTAAAGGATTTTCCGTAAATGAAAGTGGCCAAATTAAAACTCAAATTTTCCCACAAGCTTATGGCGCTAACTATAATTTTCGAGTAGGGGAAGAAAAAACCACAAGTATGTCCTTATTTTTCCATGTCGGCAAGGGAACGGCAATTCAAGCTGACACCTTCGCTCAAGCTCTTAATAACCCTTTACTAGCTCTAGCTTCAGCAGATTGGTATAGCAATTCAAAAGCGGTTGGTGATTTTGCTCCCGAGACTCAGTCCGTCACCGATCGTCTTGGACAAGCCTCAAACCTTAATGATGCTGGGAAATATGCTTATTATAATGATCGAACTTTATCATCTGACCCCACGATCTCACCGGAATATTACTATAATTTCCATAGCCTTTGGGAAAGCTCTGCGCAAGCCCCCAGCGCCATAGAATACTTTAATTTTTACGGCTGGAACGCTTATGGCAATCAGCCGCTTGATTTTGAAATGTATGGAGATGGAAAAGCTGGTTATTTTGACAGTAAATATGATTTTGACTGGGGGGTCTGGATGCAATTTTTGCGCACTCAAGATTTGCGCTGGAAAGAAATGGGCGAAGCTTTTTCTAAATACAATGAGCAATTAATGTTGCACGATGTTATCACGGAGACCGGATGGGATATTTATCGCTGGGATAATGCCATCTTTGGACATGCGCAACATAATGAAACCGGAAATCAAAACGGCCAACGCAATTATTTGGGCCCAGTAATGGACACGGCCTGGGGAGTTAGAGGATCCGCTCTTTACTATTATTTAACTGGCTATCAGCCTAGTAAGCGTTTTTTGGATAAAGCCGGAGAATATGCCTACAGCTTTTACAAAGACCGTTTTGAAAGCACTTACTTATGGAACAGCGCCGAACGCTATGCAGCCAATTTATTATCCATACTAACAACAGCGTTCGAGGCTACTGGCGACCTCAAATATCAACAATTAGCTCAGCAATTTGTTGATTATTATGCGGCTCAAAAACAACCCTATATTAATGGCCCGATCACTTCAGATATGGGCAATTATGTGGCTCCTTGGATGTTGGGCATGTACCTAAACGCGCTTGGTCGATATGCCCAAGCCACCGAAACAGCCGGCCTATTAACGGAAAGCCAATCCGCCAAAAATAACCTAGTTAAGTATACAGATTGGTTATTGAAATATGGCAGCTACGAGTATCATGACTGGCTAACTACCCCTTACCATTATGCTGTCAATGGCCAAAATGCGCCTGAAGATGGGATGATTAGTAACTGGATGTTAACGCTGGCTGATGTCTGTGGCTATGCTTATTCTTTTACTAAAAATAAATCTTATCTTGATTATGGGGCAAAATTCTTTGCAACTGGGGTTAGGAACCCTTTTTATGAAAATAGTCCCTTGATTTACTCAACAGCGAAAGAAGCCGTAAACCATGCTTCATTCGGACATGTTTATTTGCACTATACTTTTAACCCTTCCGTTGAGGACTCATTTACCCCGGGGCCTACTTCAACTTCCAATAATATTCTCCAAAATGGCTCAGCTAATGACGGCCTTAATGATTGGATTATTCCTTGCGCCGGCGTTTCCACGATGAGTGTTAATAATAATTCTTTTTTTGTTTTGCAATCAGCTTATACTTATCAGGATATTAATCTTTCAGATATCCCGAATTTTTCCATCGGAGCAGATGCTAAAATCACCATTAGGGGGGATCTAAAAGCGGAGATAAGCAACGCGGACAGTGGTAATCCTTATTTTTACGGCTATCTGATCGGCACCAATGATAACCCTAATAAAATTAATACTTATCTAAATAGCGGAGTTTCAAAGTCAAACGAATGGGTTACGCTTGAAAAAACATATCCCCTGCCCGCCTCTACTCAAAAAATTCGAATTTTCCTAAAACAAAGCAATACCCGCTTCGCAGTTACCACTAATCCCACCGCTTTTTTTGACAATATTGAAGTAACGATTAATGAAAAAATCTGAAATAATTTTTGGCATTGCTCGCATTCCCATTGATTTGGGGATGACCCTGTTGGCTTTCCTGCTAGCTTATCAGATGCGTCAATATAGCGATTTTATTCCTGGGGTTTATTTCCCGGTAGACCTTTTTAGCTTTCCTAATTTCTATTCTTTTTTATACCTGGCCATGGTGGCAAGCGTGGCCTTGATATTTATTTTTGGGATTAACCAAATGTATTCGTTGCGCAACAACCTGCGCTTTAGCAGCGAACTGATAAAAGTTGTTTTCCTGGTTTCAGCCTGGATTATGCTCATCATTGCCTATTATTTTGTAACGCGGGAACTTTTTTTCTCGCGCTTGGTTTTAGGCTATATCTGGATTTTGGCCATTTTGTTAATTTCTTTTAGCAGAATCATGATGCGCTTTTTACAACGTTATCTTTGTCGTTTTAATATCGGAAAAAGACGAGTTTTGATTATTGGGGCAAACAGCATTACAAATCGACTTTATCTAAAATTAAAGAAATTCCCCTCCTATTATTTAGTTGGCTGCTTAACTATTTCCGAAAAACCATTTGCGGAAATTTCTTGTAAAGTTCTTGGCTCTCTCAAGGATTTAGAAACTACCATTCAAAAAAACAAGATTGAAGAAGTTATTCAAACTCAAACCAATCTTTCCGAGGCGCAAACTGAGAATCTAATTAATTTTTGTCGCGAAAATCACATTATTTATCATTTTGTCCCTGATATTTTGCAAATGCACCGAGCGCAGGTTGATGTTTTTAATGTGGCTCAGCTTCCTCTAATTACCCTAAAAACCACTCCTCTGGACGGATGGGGTAAAGTTCTAAAACGACTCTTTGATCTTATCATGTCTGGCGTATTGCTTATTTTTTTGCTACCAATTTTTCTAATAATAGCAATTGGCATTAAATTGGATTCCAGGGGGCCTATTTTATTTACCAAAAAAGATGATGGTAGTCCGGTAAATCGGGTTGGTCGCTTTGGACAACTTTTTAAATTCTACAAATTCCGCACCATGCGCGATAAAACTGATAATTTGCGCTATACAACCTTGTCTAAGCTCAATCATCGCAAAGATTCTCCTCTAGTTAAAATTAAAAATGATCCAAGGATAACAATACTTGGGCGTTTTCTAAGACGTTGGAGTCTGGATGAACTGCCTCAACTTTGGAATGTGGTGCGCGGAGAAATGAGCTTGGTGGGGCCACGCGCACATTTGCCTGAAGAAGTAGAGAGATACGAAAAACATCACCGATTTTTACTAAGTATTAAACCAGGGATCACTGGCCTAGCCCAGGTGAATGGACGCAGTGATTTGGATTTTGAGAAAGAGGCCAGACTTGATACTTATTACATTGAAAATTGGTCGCTTTTTTTAGATATTAAAATTTTATTTAGGACTTTACTGGTGGTAATTGGGGGTAAGGGAGCGGACTAAAAAGCTTAATAAGTATAAATGATTTGAATGGTGACATTTGAGATCTAAAGGTTTAGAATCAACCTACTACTATTTTGCCAATCCAAATTAATTTTTAATACCTTGAGTTATCATGCTCACTAAGTTGCTTAATAAAATTATCGGCGACCCTAATGAAAAAGAATTACACAAACTTCAACCACTCGTCGAAGAAGTCAACCAAATTGAAAAAGATTATCAAACTTCGCTACCCCCAAGTGATATTCCCCAAAAAACCGCGGAATTTAAACAACGTTTTAAGGACGGCCAATCCCTTGACGATCTTCTACCCGAAGCTTTTGCTTTGGCAAAATATGCTTGCCGGGTACTCATTGGCGAAAAATGGCTAGTTCGCGGCAAAGAAATAACTTGGGAAATGATTCCCTATGATGTCCAACTGATTGGAGGAATGGTTTTACACCAGGGTAAAATCGCAGAAATGAAAACTGGCGAAGGAAAAACCTTGGTATGTACCCTTCCGATTTACCTAAATTCCCTAACTGGCAAAGGTGTTCACCTGGTAACGGTGAACGAATATTTAGCCCACCGCGATGCGGAATGGATGAGCGGATTGTTTAACAAATTAGGGCTTTCGATTGGAGTGATTGCTTATGGCCAATCACCTGCTGAAAAAAAGGCAGCCTATGACGCAGACGTTACTTATGGCACGAATAATGAATTTGGGTTTGACTATTTAAGAGATAACATGGCTCGCCAAGCTCAACATCGAGTGCAACGCAAACTTAATTACGCAATCGTAGATGAAGTTGACTCTATTTTAATTGACGAAGCGCGTACTCCATTGATTATTTCCGCACCAGCCGAAGAATCAACGAGCAAATATCAAAAATACGCTCAGCTTGTTGGCCAACTACAAGAAAATACCCATTACAATATTGATGAAAAAGCAAAAACAGCGGTTCTATCAGAAGAAGGAATTGCTAAAATGGAACAACTTTTGGGAGTAGAAAATATTTATACCGAGGCAGGGTTTGAGGAAGTTCACCATATTGAGCAAGCGCTTAAAGCTTTAACGGTTTACAAGCTCGATGTGGACTATATGGTCAAAGACGGTGAAGTAATTATCGTTGATGAATTTACGGGACGTTTAATGGAAGGGAGACGTTATTCGCAAGGTTTACACCAAGCTATTGAGGCCAAAGAAGGGGTGGAAATCAAAAGAGAAAGTAAAACTCTAGCAACCATTACTTTTCAAAATTACTTTAGACTTTTTGAAAAATTAGCCGGCATGACCGGAACCGCTATTACGGAAGCAGAAGAATTTGCCAGTATTTATGGACTGGAAACCTTAATCATACCCACTCATAAATCAGTAGTTCGCCAAGATTTAGCTGATGGAATTTACAAAAACACCAAAGGGAAAATTATGTCGATTGTAACAAAAGTAAAAGAGCTACACGAAAAAGGACAACCGGTTCTTATTGGCACGATTTCAGTAGAAAAATCCGAACTGCTTAGTAAACTCCTTTCGGTGCAAGGAATCAAACATAATGTCCTTAATGCTAAATATCACGAACGAGAGGCGGAAATTATAGCTCAAGCTGGACAAAAAGGAGCAGTAACCATTGCCACAAACATGGCAGGACGGGGAACGGATATTAAGCTTGGGGAAGGGGTGGTTGAAGTGGGGGGGTTGTATGTAATTGGCACTGAACGTCATGAAAGCAGACGCATTGATAATCAGCTACGAGGTCGTTCTGGACGACAAGGCGACCCTGGCGCCAGTCAGTTTTATGTTTCCATGGAAGATGATTTAATGCGTTTATTTGGTTCAGATCGAGTAAGAGGAGTCATGGAGAGACTCGGAGTACCAGAAGATACGCCCATTGAAAGTAAATTCATTTCGCGTTCCATTGAAAGTGCCCAAAAACGAGTTGAGGGACATCATTTTGATATTCGCAAACATCTCGTGGAATACGATAATGTGATGAACAGACATCGCGAAATTATGTATAGGAAAAGAACTGACATTTTAGAAAAAGAAGTAATCACGGAGCACATTTTAGAAATGCTGAACGATGAGGCCAATTCCATTGTGATGAGTCATGCTTCCTTAGAAGATAAGGACAAGTGGAATTACAAAGAAATTGCAGAAACCCTCAGTAATCTTCATCGAGATTCAGAAAATGTGATTTTAGAAAAAGATTTAAGGGCACATGAAAAATCCGAAGACCTAGTAGCAAAAGCTCAAAATTTTTTACGCCAAGAATACGAACATAAAAAATCCATGTTCCCGGAACCGCAAATCATGGAAAAGATTGAAAAAATGGTAGCACTTCGCGTTATTGACACTTTGTGGATGGATCATATTGATGCTATGTCCAGATTAAGAGAAAATGTCTCGCTGCGCGGTTATGGACAACGTGATCCCCTGGTAGAATACAAAGGTGAAGCTTTTAATATGTTTGTCAAACTTAATGCTGACATCCAGCACCAAATAGTGAACACCTTATTTAAAATTAAAGTTGAAAAAGAGGAAAATCCGGTTATGGCAATACCTCCAGCCTTAACTCATTTAATAACTAATGCTCAAGCCATAGAAGGAACACTCTCTAAAGACGAAATAAAATCTTTACCTCAAAAAATTACGACCATCAAAGCAGAAGAAAACGCCCCTTTGGCAAGCAATCAACCTAAAATAATTGGCACACACACAGTAACAGGAACTGGGATTGATAATGAAAAAATTGGTCGAAATGACCCTTGCCCTTGCGGCAGCGGCAAGAAATACAAAAAATGCCATGGGCAACATCTTTAAAAGAGATGCTAATCAACAAACTATCCGACGGAAAGCTTATTCAACTATTATTATTAAAAAATATGAAAATCGCTTGCAAAATTAAGTATTATCCAGAATTACAAAAGCATATCTCACACAGTTTCTCCCTTTACAAAAACTTCCCTTGGTTTAGCGCCTTGTCCGGGACCGACAACTCCATTTTCTTCTAAAAGATCAATTAATCTGGCTGCCCGCGAATAACCAATT
Source organism: Candidatus Peregrinibacteria bacterium GW2011_GWF2_39_17 (assembly GCA_000993615.1). Classification (GTDB taxonomy): domain Bacteria; phylum Patescibacteriota; class Gracilibacteria; order UBA1369; family UBA12473; genus UBA12473. Next base: position 70,284 of record LBWM01000006.1, read on the forward strand.
TTGAGGTGTCGCTGCAAAAGAGTGGCTGAAGCTTTTTGAGTACGTTTCACTATTTCCAACGCTTGATCGTACAAATCATCATCATCATCTCCACCTATTGCAGATTTTGGAACACCATTAACTTTAATGCCAGCGGTTTTTCGGGAAGTGATATCTTCTAAATATTCCGGCTCATTCCCGTCAATTGTTAATTTAACGCGATTGGCTAATTTTTGAATTTCTTGAGTGGAAACAAAAACTCCTTGAACTCGAATTGGTTTCCCCATGGTGCCGGATAAATACAGCATATCACCACGGCCCAACAAATCCTCAGCCCCAATCCCATCTAAAATAGTTCGGGAATCAATTGAAGAAGCAACCGTAAAAGCGATACGAGCCGGTATATTGGCCTTAATTAAACCGGTAATAACATCAACTGAAGGTCTTTGTGTGGCCACAATTAAATGAATACCCACGGCTCTAGCCATTTGCGCGATACGGCAAATAGAAGCTTCCACTTCCTTACCGGCCACCATCATCATATCGGCTAATTCATCAATTAAAACCACAATACGGGGCATGGACTGAGGTGAATTAGGATCGTCATTATAATCTTGAATATTTCTTTGGCCCGCATCAGCAAAAACCGTATAACGACGAGTCATTTCCGCCACCACCCAGCGTAAAGCAATGGCAGCTTTTTCCGGCTCAGTGATAACCGGTGTTAACAGATGAGGAATACCGTTATAGGCCGTCAACTCAACTTGCTTAGGATCAATTAAAATTAATTTTAATTCACGGGGAGAATTTTGATATAAAAAGGCTGACAAAAAAACATTGGTGGCAACTGATTTTCCTGAACCAGTAGCCCCGGCAATTAATAAATGAGGCATAATTGATAAATCTTCAATAATCGGTTTTCCATTTACACTACGCCCCATAGGTAGTAAAAGCTTAGATTTATTTTTCTTTTGAGCGATTTTCCATTCTTCACATTCCAAAATTTCACGAAGATGCACAATGCTACGAGTATCATTAGGAACTTCAATTCCAACTAAAGATTTTCCAGGAATCGGAGCCTCGATTCTAATGGCCGGAGCAGCCAAGGCCAAAGCTAAATCATTTTTTAAAGTCGTTATTTTGGATAATTTAATGCCCTCGTGCGGTTTAAGGGTATATTGAATAACAGTTGGCCCCACATGGATATCATACATTTTTACCGGAATATCGAATTGACCTAATTTATCATGAATGGCCTCTGCTTTTTCTCTTAATAATTCCTGATTAAGCTGAATATCAATAGTTTCATCGCTTAATAAATCCAGAGAAGGAAATTCCCAAGGAATTTCTTCTTTAAATTCAGATTCGGCTTCGGCCTTTTCCAGCTCCTCGACAATCCGTTCTACCGGAATGGATTGCCCCTTTTCTTGCTCACCCGGGTCATCACCTGCATCACCTTCTGATTCATAAAAAGCTTTATTTTTTGACCCTATAGCAGTGGTTCCAACGATTTCATCTCCCTCGTCTCCAATCATTTTTACAGTCATTAAATCAGTGTCACTTGAATCGCCAATTGGCTTTACCACGTGAATCATCATATCATCATCTAAACCAGCTTGCTTTGATTCATCTTTAGAATGAGTAAAAGTTTTTTCTTTGGTTTCTGGTCGCTGCCAATTCCACTCAAATAAACTAAAAATTTCACGCAAAGAAATAGAAAAAGTAAGCAGGATTGAAATTATAAATAAAGCGATAAAAACTACATAAGATCCGGTTATTCCCAAAATTTGTCTTCCTAAAAAACTGGAGACAAAACCAATATATCCGCCATACTGCCCAGCTTTGGCTACTTCATAAATTTGATCCTGGGGAACAGATAAATGAATTATGCCTAAGCCGGCTGCCACCATTAAAATAAGTCCCAAAATTCGCGTTGCTTCAAATTCCACGCGTCTTGAAAAGAACAATGCCAAACCAATTCCTCCCAAAAAAACAGGTACCGCATAAAGCCCCCAGCCGAAAATCGGGGAGAGAAAATTATTCCAAAAAGTCCCAACAAACCCTAATTGCCCATTAATACTTAAAATAGTTAAGACTGAAAGCGCCAAATAGATGACCGCCCAAATTTCTCGCATAACGTGCGAAGCCACAGAAATTTGCATTCCCTTGGCGCGCCGCCTGGACGAGCGGCTGCGACTGAAATTAGTATTAATTTTAATTCGTGGACGTTTTCGAGACATTATGCAATAACTATACAAAAACAAGTCCCTTTAGGCAAAAAGAATTTGGGCTTTGCGCCTTAAAAGGGTAAAATTTCGATTAAGAAGCCCCCTAAATGAGCCTAAAATTACGCCGCAAATTTAAACTTTAAAATTCTCCCATGATCAAAACTCGCTTTGCACCCTCCCCCACCGGCTTTGTGCACATCGGCAACCTACGAACCGCTCTCTATGCGTACCTTTTTGCCAAACAACAAAAGGGACATTTAATTTTACGAATTGAGGATACAGATCAAGAAAGATTTGTAGAAGGAGCCATGGAAAGCCTAATTAACACCTTAAAATGGGCTGGCTTATCTTACGATGAAGGCCCACACCCAGATGATCTAACCCAATCAATCGGAGAAGCTGGCCCCTATATCCAATCGCAACGACTGGAAATTTACAAAGAAGAGGTACAAAAATTATTGGAAACTGGCCATGCTTACCACTGTTTTTGCAGCCTGGAACGGCTTGACCAAATGCGTAAAGATCAACAAGAGCGCCATTTAGCGCCAATGTACGATAAAAAATGCCGCTATCGCCCTAAGGAGGAAATTAAGCAACTTCTGGAGGAAAAAGCCCCTTATGTAATTCGCTTGGCAATTCCGGAACACGACACTTTGCGTTTTCGTGACTTGGTTCGAGGCGATTTACAATTTGAATCAGCGACAATTGACGATCAAGTGCTAGTTAAATCGGATGGCTTCCCTACCTATCACTTAGCTAATGTGGTTGATGACCATTTAATGAAAGTCACCCATGTGATTCGAGGCGAAGAATGGCTTCCTTCCACTCCAAAACATGTCTATCTTTACAAAGCTTTTAACTGGGAAAGACCAGAATTCGCTCATATCCCGCTTTTTCTCAATAAAGACAAATCCAAACTAAGTAAGCGCCAAAATGACGTGGCCGTAGAAGACTATATTAAAAAAGGATATCTACCCGAAGCGATGCTGAATTTTATAGCTCTACTGGGCTGGAATCCCGGAGCCGGTGAAACCAACGAAATTTTCAGCCTTGATCAATTAGTGGAGAAATTTAATTTAGGAAAAGTGCATAAAGCAGGAGCGGTTTTTGACCTTGAAAGGCTTAATTGGTTTAATGCACACTATATTCGGGCACTTTCGGTAGAAGAATTTGCGGGTAAAATTTATCCTTGGCTTGAAAAAACAGATTGGTTTAAAGGAACAGCTGATGACTTACAAAAAAAAGAGGTGTATCGCCTTCTGCCCGCCATCCAGACCAGAATCACGATACTCAGTGAAGCTCCTGCCATTCTCAATTATCTTTTGGCTGAAAAGCTAGAATATAATCCTTCATTGCTCAAAAATGAAAAAATGAATGTCGACTTACCCGTGGCCAAAAGTGCGCTTCAAGCTTGCTATGAGGATCTCAAAAAACACGACGATTTTTCTTCCGAAGACGCAATCAAGGCCTGTCTTGTCAAAACCATCGACCGTCTCAAATTCAAAAACGGTCAAGTGCTTTGGCCGCTACGCGTGGCTTTATCTGGGCAGGAATATTCGCCAGGGGCATTTGAGATGATTTTTTTGCTGGGAAAAGAAAAAAGCCTAGAGAGAATCGGAAAAACGAATTCTAGTTTGGCCGCCACCCCCGCCAACCTTTGAGTTGCACCACTGCTTCTTTCTTTGTCAAATTTCCCTTGCAATTTCGGGGGTTTGGCACTAAACTAAAGTACACTTTTTGACGATTATAAACATGAATTTTTCTGAATTAAAACGTCTACTTAAAGAGCTTAAATCTGTTGCCCCGTGCCGGGAATGCGGTCATATTTTTGAGGATACCGAAATCAACGTAGTTGGCACCTTGCATGATCAGGGCTTTTTTGTAGGACACTGCCCTGTTTGCCAGCATGATCTACTAATCAATGTTCATGTGCAGGCTCGCCGACCAGCTCATCGCAGCATTAGTAAACGAGGACCGTCAAATTCCCCCTCGCTGAAACCCATTACTCAAAATGAGATTTTGGATCTTTGCAATTTTCTCAAGGATTTTAACGGTGATTTTTCCTCACTCTTTAGTAAACAGTAATGAAAAAATTCCTCCCGGCTATCGCCTTATTACTCCTCTTAAGCGGCTGTTCGGCTAACGAAACAGCGCAAACAGTTTTTAAAGAATTAACAGAAGCCTACACTAATATAGAGGCTAAAATTAGCGATACTAAAACCTGGATGCAAACTAAAATTTTACAAATCGAAGAGGCCGTCAATAATGTTAAACAGGCGACTAACGATGTTCAAGAAGCAACTGACAGCGTTAATAACGTCTTAAATAGCATCCAAACCGTTACCGACGTTACCAACTAACTGTTACGCCAAAAGAAAATTAGATCCGACTTTTAAAGTGGGAACAAAAAAAATTTATTCCTCTAATTAAGATTTTTGTCGGTTCATGCTTTTTCACATTTTTGCAAATTTTTATTCATGTCAAATGTGCTATAGGAGTATTACCGGGTGGTAAGCCCCCGTGGGGAGGGAGGGGAATAATTTCGTAGCCCGAATCCCTTATCTGGCCTATAATAAAGCCATGCTAAAAGCCACCTTACACACCCATCTCCAAGGCGACCATGACGACTATATTGGGCATACTGGCTTTGAACTTCTGGATTATGCCAAAAAACTAAATTTTGACGTAGTGGCCTTTTCCGCTCACGAACGAGTTATCATTACCGAAGATCTTAAACAATATGCGCGCAGCCTGGATATTTTATTAATTCCCGGAATTGAAATTAACCTAGGAGGACACGTCCTTATTCTTAATGCTCACCCCGAAACCCAGTATCTAAAAACCCTAGAAGACCTTAGGTCTTACAGACTAAATCACCCTGAAATTTTTATCATTGCGGCTCATCCCTTTTTCCCGCAAAGCAGTATGTGCTTACAGCTTAATGCTCATCGTTATATCGATGTTTTTGACGGAATTGAACAATCCTGGTTTTACACTGAGTGGTTTAATTTCAATAAAAAAGCAGAGTCTTTAGCAAAGCAACATAATCTTCCTTATATTGCGACTTCAGATGTTCATATTTTAGAAATGCTACATTTGGATTATGTCTTTATTGATGCCGAAAAAAGCATCGAAGCTGTTTTTGAGGCCATGAGATCTAAACGTTTTTATTCAATAAGTTATCCAAAAAGTCTATTTCAGATGATAAAAATCTTTGCTAAAATGAATTTAGTGAATGCTAAACGCTATTTGCCTTGGTCGCCTCCTCATTTTATTTTCGATCATGAGAGAATTTCTCGCCACCATCAAAGCCAAAGCCAAACAAAACCCAAAGCGAATTATCTTTCCAGAGGGATTTGAGCCTAGAATTTTAGCCACAGCATCTACCTTGCTGCACGAAAAAACAGCGATTCCGGTCATTTTAGGGGACAAGGAAGATTTAATGAAACAAGCCAAAGAAGCTGGTCACACTATTGAATGGAATCGACTTGAGGTCATTAATCCTCACACAGATAGCCGTTTAAAAGCTTATGCGAAAACCTATTTTGAAATGCGAAAAGGCGCTATTACAGAGAAAGCGGCTTTGGAGGAAATGGAAAATAACATTAACACCTTTGGAACCATGCTGGTTGAAATGGGTGAAGTTGACGGTATGATTTCCGGCACCACCTTTCCCACCTCAGATACAGTGAGGCCGGCTTTGCGTATTATTAAAACCAAAGAAAAATTTCATAAAGTTTCTGGGTTCTTTTTTATGATTTTAGAAAAAAGAATTTTACTTTTTGCGGATTGTGCCATTTTAGAAGATCCGAACTCTAACGAACTAGCTGATATCGCTATTGATACCGCAGAAACTGCGCGACGATTCGGGATTGAACCACGCGTTGCCATGCTTTCTTTTTCCACAGCCGGATCAGGAGGTAGCCACCCTTTTGTAAAGAAAGTCCAAGAAGCTACTAAAATGGTTAAATATAAGCGCCCAGATTTAATCGTGGAAGGAGAAATGCAGGTGGACGCCGCTTTAATTCCGGCAGTTTGCCGTCGAAAATTTCCGCAAATAAAAACTCCGGGTGATTTTAATGTTTTAATATTTCCAGATCTCCAGTCAGGAAATATTTCCTATAAACTTGTACAACGTTTGGCTGGAGCCGATGCCATTGGACCTATCTTACAAGGCCTTAATAAGCCGGTAAATGACCTTTCGCGCGGATGTTCCGCCGAAGACATTGTAAATTTAGCCGCTTTTACCACAATCGAAGCCCAAGGAGTTGAAAAATATTTAGAATAAAAATCTTTACCTCGCGATGATTAATCCTGACCTAAAAAGAACTACTTAAAGTGGAAGACTCTGTTCATGGTTAAGATGCTATTTTGGGAGTAGGCGGTGGCCACGGGGTGGTTTCCAAAAAAATAATTTAGCCCCATGAAAATTTTAGTACTAAATTCCGGCTCATCTTCCTTGCGTTTCAAGCTTTTTGAAGCTAAGGGGTGGCAATGCCTTTTTAAAGGTCATGTAGATGGCATCGGGCTTTCAACGTGTCGTTTACGGGGAGACATCGAAAAAAAAATTAAGGTTCAAGATCATCGCCAAGCTCTAGAAATTGCACTATTATCTTTTCAAGAAGCTAAAATTTTAAAATCTACAAGCGATATTAAGGCAATTGGTCATCGAGTAGTGCATGGTGGCGAAAAATATCAGCTACCGCTCAAAATTACACCAAAAATTTTACGTGAACTGACCAAGCTTAATGATTTAGCGCCACTACATAATCCCCCCAATTTAGCTGGAATTTCGGCTTGTTTTAAGCTCACACCTCTAATTCCTAATATTGCGGTTTTTGATACGGGGTTCCACACTACCTTGCCTGAGACCGCCTTTCTTTACGGGTTGCCCTACAAATATTATCAAAAACACCAAATTAGAAAATACGGATTTCACGGCACAAGCCATTCCTATGTAAGCAAAGAAGCAATTAAGTGGCTCAAGCACGCCAAAAAATCTTGGCAAAGGATAATTACCTGCCATATTGGAAATGGGATTAGCGTGACGGCAATTAAAAACGGAAAATCGCTTGAAACCAGTATGGGATTTACCCCGCTTGAAGGAGTAATGATGGGGACTAGAACTGGAGATTTTGACCCGTCAATTATTTTGCATTTGATCAATCATCTAAAAATGGATGCTAAAGAAATTGACCATCTACTTAATCATGAATCTGGGCTAAAGGGACTTTCCGGTATTTCTTCGGATATGCGACCACTCTGGGGTATACTTCAAAATCCCAAGCATCAATCACACAATAAGGTCAAAAGAGCTTATGACGTTTATGTTTACCGTTTGGCAAAAATGATTGCCAGTTATACAGTCCCCCTCGGGGGGATCGATGCCTTAATTTTTACCGCGGGCATTGGAGAAAATGCCTGGTACTTAAGACGCGATGTCTGTGCGCAACTTTTGCATTTTGGTCTCAAATTGGATGTGTCAAAAAATCGTCGAACCTATGAAGGGATCGAAGGCCATATCCACGCAAAAAACAGTGCCGTTTCGGTTTTGGTCATTCCTACGGACGAAGAATTACAAATTGCAAAAGAGGTGAAAAAAGTGAGATCTGGAGCCGATGGCCGGGATTGAACCGGCGACCTACGCGTTACGAATGCGTCGCTCTACCAACTGAGCTACATCGGCTAAATCAAAAGGTATTGTACTGATCTCTATTTGATTTTTCAATGATTCTAAATCACTCCCAACCCATATTTTTCCCTCAAACGATCCAAAGATTGCACTAATTGATGGCGTTTCTTGAACTCATTCGTTTCAAAAAGCGTTGCTTGATTTTTTGAACTTAAATCGTTCAAGCAAATCCCGATTAAACGGACCGGTTTCCCTAAAATGGATTTTTTAAATAACCTTTTTAGTATTATTTTGAACTCTTCTTCATCATTCATACCACAAGCTCCTTTTTTCTGATGCGTCGTGGTTTCGAAATTTCCATAGCGAATTTTTAAGGTCAAAGTTTTGGCGTAAAGCCCTTCTTTCCTTAAACGAAAACAAAGCCCCTTGAGCAATAAAAAAGCTTCCCTAAAGAGGACTTCACCTTGAGAAATATCTCGCGGGAAAGTCTTTTCTTCTGAAATGGATTGCCGACGAGAAGGATGCAGAGCGAGCTTACGGGAATCGAGTCCTTGAGCACGTTCTCTGAGAATAATCCCATATTCGCCCATCATCTGGTGGGCTTGGGCAAAGGTCAATGCAGCGATATCACCCAGGCGATAAAGCCCCATCCGGTGTAAAGTAGGGAGAGTTTTTGGACCAATCCCAGGCATGACTTCCACGGGTAAAGGTTCTAAAAAAGTTCTTTCTTGTCCCTGTAAAATCCAGACTAAAGCCTTTGGCTTAAATCGAGAAGCCGCAATTTTAGAAACCATCATGCTCGAAGAAAGACCACCGGAAATTGAAATTCCCAAACGCTGATTCACCTCAAGCAAAATCCGATGAGCAATGGTTAGGCTATTGGCTTTATGCAATAAATTAGTTCCTGTGAGATCTAAATATCCTTCGTCAATAGACGTTTGCTCCACATGAGGGGTGTAGTTTCTAAAAATTTGAAACATGGCCTTAGAAAATTGACTATACAGCTCAAAATTTCCTGAAACAAAAATCCCGGTTGGACACAATTTGCGCGCTTGGTAGGTCGGCATAGCGGAATGAATCCCAAATCGCCTTGCTTCGTAACTGGCACTTGAAACCACACCTCGTACTCCGCCAGCAACAATCAGGGGTTTTCCGCGATAGCGTGGATTTAATTGTTGTTCAACAGAAGCAAAAAAAGCATCGGCATCTACATGTAAAATAGCCCGAGGGGGCACAGCTGGTTCCCCCTCGGGAGCTCCCCCTCCGAGCTGATGTTCGTTAAAATCTCCTCCGCTAAATTCCGCTACAGCCGCAACCTCGGGACCCACGAGACCCGTAGGTTGCTGTAGCGTTATGCGCTTTGAAAATTTTAACTCACTTTTTACAATCTCGAAATTTTTTAAATTTCGAGATTGTAAAATAGCCCGAAATATCCTGTTGTATTCCATAAATTAATTTCAAAAAGCTTACCCTTAGTAGTGCCGAATCAATCCTGTGACTACTCCCTGCACAGAAAGTTCCTGGTTAGGATAAATATCAGAATAATCCGGATTTTCAGCTTTTAAATAAACATTTTGCCCATTTTTCATATAACGCTTAACCGTGCTTTCCCCATCCACCAACGCAACTACAATGTCCCTATTATCCACTTCTTTGCGAGGAGAAACCAACACCATATCTCCTTCATGAATACCAGCATTAATCATGCTATTTCCAGACACGCGCAATAAAAAAGCTCCTTTCCCTGGATTTAAAAATCCTTTCCCCATTTCAAATACGCCTAAAATATTTTCTTCTGCCAAAATCGGCCCCCCGGCAGGAATTGTCCCCACAATTGGAATTTTGACCATGTCAGCGGCGGCTTCTAATTGGGCCTTGATTGAGTTTAATAATTTAATGCCGCGTGGTGTATCGGCTTTTTGAATAAATCCCTTTTCCTCCAACGCTTTGAGATGTTTAAGTACACCATTGTCCGAGCTCACTCCAAAATATTCGCGCATCTCTCTTAAAGTAGGAGAAGATCCGTGTTCCCATTGATAGTGTTCGATAAATTCAAAGAGCTTTTGCTGTTTTTCGGTCAATGGGTTTGAGCGATCTATTGAAGAAATCCCTGATAAGGGTTGAGGTATTTTTACCATAAAAAATTTAATTTTTAACGAGTTCTGATGAGCCCCTATTCAAAGAAAAGCTTTGATTGAGATGGTCCTTTATAACGGCGTCGATATCGTTCAGCGTATTCATGCCGTAATACAGTGCGACGATAGTAATGACCATAAGAACGAATAACCAAATAGCCGGCAAAAAAAGTACACCAATAGAGAAAAAAGAAAATTTTCATAATAAAATTAGTTAATGAACAATACTTTCCTGCGGTGAGCACCTGTCTCTATATTAGGTGAGTATTTACTCACCGTCAAGGTTTTTATTGTTGACCTGAGAAATTTAGATTTTATTATGCAATATTCTCTCTGGACGACACGAGATTAAAAGATTTTTTACTTCGAAATCTCCATCATGAAAGACATCATCCCTTTTTGCAGGTCATAAAGTTCCATAGCATAGCCCATTTCCCCATAATTGTGCTCCATTCTGTAAGTGTTAATCGCTGGATAGGCCTTCATGGGGCCCACAAAATAGGAAAGCTTATTTTTTAAAGGAAATTCAGCCATCATGACGTTCATTTTCTCAACAGTCATTAATCCATATTCTGGATCCATCATCCCTAATTGCAAGACTTGGTCTTCCGTTAGAACAAATCCCACTTCACTTCTTAAATCTTCAGCAGGAGTTGTTTTGGGATCCCCATAATACAATCCAATACCCTGAGTGCTTTCGATGCCTTTACCCATAAGCATGGTGGCGACATCTTGCATGGTAGGACCAACCCCAGAATAAGGCCCCATGAATTCTTTGTAAACCACATGATAAGGACCAATTTCACGTTCTTCCGGAGTCACGGAACTAAACCCGCCCAAATAGGCAAAGATACCAGCACCACCAATTAACACAAGCGCAACAACCATCAATCCTATTTTGAAAGTTTTTTTCATAATATGGAGGTGAAAAAAATAAATTAAATTTATTATAGACCTCCTTTAAAGTAAAACCAAATCCCACCAATGAGCGCTAAATCAAATAAAATACAAATCAGGATCAATGTTCGCCTTCGATCAGAGCCGATAATGAGAGGGTTATTGGAAATCGATGGGTCTGATTGTTCCGAAGGAGATAACGGTAGAGTTTTATGATGAACTATTTGATTCATGGGGGGATGCGCATTCATTGGACTGTTTTTTAAAAACATTTTTAGGAAAAATTTAGCAAAAGGAGAGTTTACGCGTTTTTGTATTTCTACAGATAATTGATTGAGGTCATTCACAGGTTGGCCATTAACCTTAACGCTGTTGATTTTTACGGTATCCTTTAGATTATTAGCCAACATGTTTTGCATAATATCCGGTTGTCCATCCTGATCTTTATCCTCCAAAATAGATCTCACGTTTTGAGGAAGATCTGATAAATTTTGAACTTCTTTCCCATTGACCGCGTAAAATGTTTTTTGAATTTTAAATGGTTTCTTGGTCATAAAAATGTAGAGGTTAAAATGGTGCCCCCGGCAGGAATCGGACCTGCATCTAAGCCTTAGGAGTGCCTTGTTCTATCCATTGAACTACGGGGACATAGCGAGGGGGGGGGTATTTAAAAGATCAACTTAAAAATCGTCTTCAATTCTACTGACAATTAAAGAAAGAGCCAAGAGATTTGAGTTAGTCGTTGAAAATTCTAAATTTCATTTTTATGCTTTTTCCAAAATTGCACTGCATCCCTAAAATACGCAGGGGGACTAGTGCGGATTCTATTAATCCCATTATCAATCACGTATAGGCTATGAGCTCCATACCTTATTCCCGCAAAGCTTACAACTGCATCTTCTGGGGAATTTTTCCCGCTCAAAATTGGGGTTATATCAAGATAGTTTAAATCGTCTACTCCTTCTGGATATACTGTGGATTGAGTTATCTCTTCTAGGAAAAACGTAAGTCCAGCAAGTGCTTGCCTCGTGGCTCGGTCTTTTGGTGTTTTCAATGAATGATCATATGGATAAGCTTTTTCAAAAGCGGTCAAGACCGATGCTATCTTATACTGCACTTTCTCTAGAACCGAATCCCCATTTACCTCCCAAAATTCCTTTGCGTTGCCGTAATCAGTTGTATGAGCACCTTTAGTTATCTTTTCAATCGCTGTTTGTACTCGGCTGAAAGTCCCTGGTGATATTTCGTTTTCAATTAAGGCAGCAAACTGTTGGACGGCTACTTCTGGATCCTTTTTTGTAAGAAATGAAGCAATTTCCTGATTTGTCGGGAGCTGATCACGGTACTGAATCCCTTCCTCTAAAAAAACTTGGAGTGCTTCTAGCGCTTGGCGCGCTGAAGGAAAAGCATCCTCAAAAACGTTTTGAATCCTGTTTTTATCTCTCTCTAATAATTCTTTTTCACGCGTTTCGTCTTCCATCCTTACTGGCCTGCCACCTGTCACGTGATAATCTGGCCATTCATCCTTTATTTGGGCTAGGGTTAATTTAAGGTTAAGAATCGCTTGTTGTGGTTCACTCAATGGGTCTTTAAAAATGCCATCCGTAATCCCGGCTAATTCCGCAAGCATAGCGTTATTTCCCGAAAAACCTTCTAAAATATCTTGAAGGTCTGCATAAGCTGCCATCGTTTCTGGGCTTAAGTTTTTTTCTGTTAAAAAAGCCTCATCAAACGCATCCAAAATAGATGTTATTAAACCTTGTTTTTCGCTGCTTTCTGCGGCTTTTTTACGATTTTCTATTTGGCGAGCGGCCCTTTTCTCTGCAAGATCAGGGGATGGGGGGCTACCCACTTCACTTTTGAATTCTGTTATTTCAGAGTTATGTTTTATAAGCTCTACCTTATGATTTGCAGACATTTTGTTTTTTTGTTAAGAATTATTTTTTAAATTGCTTCGCAGCCTTAAACATAAAAATAAATGAGCATAGCTGAGCTGAGAAAAATTCTTATTATTATATCATAAAAAAAGGATAAGGCAAATATCAAAACCACCTTTACAGATTACGGCGCTTATTATTCCAATTTCAACCTAATTTTGGCATTAATACGATTAATTCTGTAGTTTCGGCTGGTAAATCAACCCTGCTTTTAATTTTAAAACTTTCTTGCGGCTCGGGATGCGTCCCCATTTCCTTTAAAAATAGCTCTAGATCATTTAAAGGTGTAATTAACCCTTCGATCTGATAATAAATAGGAATTATGATTCGGGGGTCAATTTGCTCAACCACCTCATGGGCTGCCTTAAAATCCAAAACCTCACCACCACCAACAGGCACAAATAGAATATCTATATCTCCCAAATTTTCGATAATAGCTTCTGGCAGTTTGCTCCTGATATTACCAAGATGACAAAAACGGAAGCCGTCCATCTCAAATTTAAAAATTAATGATTCACCGGTAGTGCTTCCTTCTGGTGTCGATAATACGTTTAACAGCACACCCCTAACCTCATACTCACCAGGCCAACTAAGGATTTTTGGCTCTCCCTCAACCGCTTTACTATTAAAAGAATTTGAATCATTTAGACTCAAAGTAACGATATCAGCCTTAAGCTTGGGCAAATTAATCCCAATCCCCTCACCATAAGGGACAGTAATCAAAGTTGCGTCAGCTCCTTTGATGGTTAAACAAGCCTGTCCATGCCAAATAATTTCCATACGCCCGGCATTATATCAGAAACCAACAACTTCACCAAAAATTTCATTTTCTCTGTTTTTGATCCCAAATAAACCACTAATTGAAGTTTCGGATACGGGACAGTATACTTTGAATATAAATTTTTATTTTTAATTAAAGAATTATGGCAGTTATCACTAATCTACATGCTCGGGAAGTGCTCGACTCTCGAGGTAATCCCACTGTGGAAGTGGATCTGGTGTCTGAAAAAGCGGGTCAAATTTTCCATGGCCGAGCGATCGTGCCTAGCGGCGCTTCAACTGGAGAATATGAGGCGGTTGAACTGCGTGACGGAGACTCAAAACGATATGGGGGAAAAGGCGTTTTAAAAGCCGTCGATCACGTCAATGGAGAGATTTTTACAGCGATAAAAGGCATAGATACAGACGACCAAAAAGCACTCGATCAAAAATTGATTACCCTGGATGGTACAGCGAATAAAGGACGTTTAGGAGCCAATGCGATTTTAGGGGTTTCTCTCGCCAATGCGTATGCGAAAGCAGCCGAAAAAGGAATCCCTCTTTTCCAATCGCTCAACCCTGATGCCTATATTTTGCCCGTGCCTATGATGAACATCATGAATGGGGGAAAGCACGCGGATAGCGGATTGGATATTCAAGAATTTATGATCATGCCTGTCGGGGCTCCCTCCTTTAAAGAAGCGCTTCGCATGGGAGCTGAAATTTTCCATCACCTCAAAAAAACTTTGCACAGCGAGGGGCTGGGCACGGCTGTCGGCGACGAAGGAGGTTTTGCACCCAATCTTCCAAACAATGAAGCCGCTTTTGAATACATTTTAAAAGCAATTAAATCCGCTGGTTATACGGCTGGAAAAGAGGTCATGTTGGCGGTTGATGTGGCGGCTTCCGAACTCTATCAAGAGGATGGATACCACATTAAAGTGGAAGGCCAACCCAAAGTGCTTTTAAGTGCTGAAATGGTTCAACTTTATGCTGATTTTGTGGCACGCTATCCGCTGATTTTAATTGAAGATGGACTCGACCAAAATGACTGGGAAGGTTGGAAAACATTGAATGCACAGCTTGGGGAAAAAATTCAATTGGTGGGAGATGACCTCCTTGTCACCAATGTAAAACGATTAAAACGGGCGATTGATGAAAAATCCGCAAATTCCATTCTCATCAAACTCAATCAAATCGGAACTTTAACAGAGACCATTGAAGCCGTCACTATGGCGCATAAAGCGGGTTGGGCCGCCGTGGTTTCTCACCGATCGGGTGAAACTGAAGACACGACCATTGCTGATTTTGTGGTGGCCATGGGCACCGGACAAATCAAAACCGGGTCACTCTGCCGAACGGATCGCATTGCAAAATACAATCAATTACTGAGAATTGAAGAAAGTCTTGGCGACAAGGCGCGTTATGGAACGGAGTCTTTAAATCGCTTCTAAGTGAGGCATGACCAATTTACCGTTGATGCGTTTGAGCATCACCTCATGGCGATTGAGATCGTAATCTCTCATTGTATTTTCCTGATCATGTTTTTCTTGTGAAGCGGCCATGGCATCAAAACGAGTCATCATCTCATCTCTAAATTTCTCTATGAGTTTATAGGTACGGATAAATTGGACATCTATTTGTGTGAAACGTTGATCAGTGCTTTTTCGAAATTGACAAAATTCTCCGTAGAAATTTGAAAAATTTATATCGGCCTGGTCCATGCGTTTCTCTAAACCGTCCATGCGTTTCTCTAGTTTTTGCTCAACCTTCCCAACGCTTTGATGAACCATCTCTAAAGTGATCTTCTTCCCTTTGATCTTTTGATTTTTCTCCTGTTTTTCAGATTGGATTTTTATGCGCATGTGGCCACGATTAAGGATCACCACCGTATGCTTTTGGTGAACAAAAATCAATTTTTTGAACTTGAAATTAGACGGATTTATTTCTGAATCGACGGTTCATGAAAAAATCATGAACAATTCATTACAAATTCCAAAAACTCAACGAACCTCCGCAGGATCGCCCTTTTGCAGAGGACTCATACTATAGAAAATATTTACTAATAGAAAAGCCACTCCCGGAGAGGCTTTCTATTAGCAGTTTTGTTTTTGTTTTAGCTGCTCAGAGGTCCTAAGAGAGTGGCAAAGAAGGTGATCCTACCCTTCGTTTTTTTCTGCCGTGCTTTGGTTCAGTGAAGGCCTGACCATAGCCGTCTGTTTGACGCACCGTTGCGCTAAACCACGAGGGTTTAATCGGACAAAGGTACCAGACTATTAAGTGGATCGGGCTCTCCAGGTCAACGGAGATCCCATCACAAAGCAGAAAGGAAAAGGCGAATAATCACTAGTGCAAGGTAGAATAATTGCGGACAAAATAGTTACCGCTTTAAATTAAGTGGTCACTAGATTAGTCACCTTTTCGCCTCCGCTTTGTGCGTAAGGCGATTTTTGTTTTTGTTTGAGTGATGTTGTAAAAGGACGAAGTTGAACGCAATTTGATTTTTGTTTTTGTTTCTTTTTGTTTTTGCGTTTCATAACATTGTATCAAATATTTCATTATGGTCAAATTATTATTATAGACTAGATTTTAATATATTTTTTCCATTAAAAATAACAGGTTAAGTTTGCAAAATTTTACTTTAACTTTTCGTCAAAATCAGGTATAATAATTAAATATATATTGATGCAAGATTTAAAATCTCACAGTGGTAACCATATTTAATCCAAAAACATCAAAACAAAAATCATGAAAAATTATTCTTATTCTTTCACTATTATCCTTTTAAGTTTCTTCCTTTTAACTGTTTTTTATGCCCCATGCTTTGCCCAAGAATTACAAAAAAATGAATTAAGCACCACACTTCAGCTTTCAATTTCCCCTGATACCGAGATTCAAAAACCGGAATTGGTTTCCGCTCAACCTCAAATAAACTCAACAAAAACTAAAATAACTCTACGCAATGAGCCAAACGCTACTATCCAAATTTTTAAAGAAAATAATAAACTTTTAACCACCAGTAAAACAAATACCAATGGCCTAGCTGAAACCTTTATTGATTTACCGCTGGGAACAAATACTTTAACCCTAATTGCGACGGATTATTGGGGGAATATCTCAAAACCAACTATCGCTTGGATTGAAGTAACAATTGATATGATTATCATTTCTCAAGAAAAACCAAGCTTTTCACTTGCGCCTAAGCCTTCCTTATCCAATAAAGTTACTGAAAAAGAAATTCAATACACCATTACTCCAAATTCACTTCTAGCAACTTCCAAAAAGTTAAAAACTTATCCTTTCACTGTAAATGAAAGTGATTTTTTTAATGATTCAGATCAAGATCAAATTACTGATGCCCTCGAAATAGCCGAAGGCAAAGACCCTTACTCCTATAATGATTTTTTCCAGCCACCGGTTGATGTCCTTAATTTCGACAAAGCAATTATCACTAATGGATATTTTTTCCTATACGGGATTGCTCCAAAAAACCAATCGATTAAAGTCCAGTTAGAAAATATTTTAGGTCAACGCTTTCTAATATGGAGCGGTAAGGCTGATGAAGCTGGTACTTTTTTGCTTAATGTCCCGTTTGAGCAAATAGGAAATTTTGCGGTTATTATTCAAATCTTTGACAACCAGGGTAAGATTTTAAATGAAACAAATAAAGGAATAGTTACTTTTAGTCGAGCTAAAAATTCAACACCTCTGGAAGTTAATGCCTTTTATAAAGTCATTACACCAATCCCCTACACTTCGATTCTTTCCTTAAATGATTATGCCAAATTAAGCGCAACCACCCTATTTGGCCCGGATATCGACCTTACTTTTTCCGGAAAAACGCAACCTTTAGCAGAAATTTTTATTCTCTGGAAAGGGAAACAGGAATGGTATTTGCAAGCCATATCTCATCCAAATTCTGGCTCATTTGACCTAAAAGCGCCATCAAAAATACCGAGCGGAGATTATGCGATTTATATCTATAGCCAAGATCTAAAAACCAATATCGTAAGTTCCCTGATTAAGGCTAATTTTACAATTGTAGCCCGAGATAACGCTACCTCAAAAATTGACCTAAATCTTAACCAAATTTTAATGATGGCTTTTGTAATCAGCGGCTTGTTTTTAGTCCTGTTTAAAATGCATCGTTTTTATCTTAAACGCGCGTTAAAACCCTAATACCAATGTCTTTACCCTTCTTTAAAAAACCAACAACTCAAATTACGCCCGTAGAAATTGAAAAGCCTCCTTTTTTAACTAAAAGAAAAATTATTAAAAATTTTTTAATTTTTCTCCTACTGCCAATTGTTTTTATCCTAATCCACTATCTTCATCCGCTCAATAAAAATCAAACCCTAACCATTCAATGGCAAAACCAAGAAACTTCTGTGCAAAATGAAATTATTGAAATTTCAGCCATACCTCTTTTTACAAGCCACGAACAATATATTTTAAATCAACCGATTCAAACGGCGAGTAGTTCGCAAAACAAAAGTATCACTCTAGATTTTACTTCTTTAGGTAAAGGAATTTTTTATCTTAAGGCTTCGGCGTTAGATGCAGCAGGGAATAGAAAAAAAATAAATTTATTTAACCCTTCCCTCGTATTAAATGCCCCTAATCTAGCTAATTTTTTAAACTATTTAAGTCCGCAAAATTTCAAGGCGGATTTTTTAATAGCAGCTAATCCAGAAACTGCCTCTCCGGAAGTTACAGAGGAAGTTACTTTGGAAACCACGCTGGAAGCTATCCCAGAAGCCACAGAGGAAATCAGCGAGGAACCACCCCTCACTCAAACAG
>LBWM01000007.1 GCA_000993615.1 Candidatus Peregrinibacteria bacterium GW2011_GWF2_39_17
ATCGTCTGAGGGAGAAGGCTTTAACCTTGGGGCGGGAGTGATGTCTCTCTCTTCACTTTTTAAATTCTACTCCTTCCCTACCTCTCTAGGATATATATAGGGAGGGAGGGGAAATTTTTTTAAATTACCTTATCAATTTCTTCCTTCAACTTCTCCTTAGACTGAAATCCAACCATTATTTGAACCGGTTGACCTCCTTTAAAAATGATCAAAGAAGGGATGCTCATAATCCCGTAGCGTTGGGCAATCGCTCCGTCCTGATCGACATCGAGTTTTCCGATTTTTACTTTATTCTGATATTCCGTGGCTAATGCTTCGATAATCGGGGCAATCTGTTGACAGGGGCCACACCACGTAGCAAAAAAATCAACTAAAACTGGTTGGTCCGATTTAAGCACTTCAAGGTCGAAATTATCGTCAGTAAAATGTTGAGCAGGCATATTATAAGTAAGTAAAAAAATAAAATAACTTAAGAGCAAAAGCTAAAATATTATACTGCTTTTGCCCTATTTGCGAAACCCAAACTTTATTAAAAATTAAAAAAAGGGTATAATATTTAGATAAATTACGTTATATACAAGTGTTACTAAAATTGTCTTGTTTTTAAAATATGTTTTTAAAAAATTATTCTAAAAAAGTGTTTCAAATAAAGAATATTTCAACGATTTTAATCGGCACTATTCTAATTAGTGTTTGTTTTTTATTAAGTAGTTTTTCAATTAACCAGGACGCTGTTTCGGAATTTAATTCCGGCGGAATTAAGGCCAGCACCATAACCACTGGTGACTCTGTCCATTTAAAGCTTTCATTAGCAGCCTCCTCATCGCCAGTTGCAACTAATTACGAAAAAAACACTACTTTTATTTCCCAAATTTATCCCTCCAACTTTCCATTTGTGGCCGTAAAATTATCCTGGGAAGAAGCTAATAAAAAAGGTTCAAATATTGCCATTGCGGTGCGCTTTAAAGAGGAAAAAGGAAATTGGAGCCCTTGGCAAGATGTCCAGGAAGATAATGATCTTATTGGAGACAAAATTATCGAAACTTATAGTGAAGGATTCTTAAGTAAGCAATCTTTGATTCTTACGGCTCCGTCCATTGCGATTCAATATCGCGTAATTTTAAGTACTGTAGATGGCACCACGACGCCATTTGTTCGGTCAATGACCTTTCATTATATCGACGCGGCTTCCTCAAGTGATCAGGATTCAGCTCTAAGTTTGGAAAGAGAAATTATAACAGAACCATTAGCTAAAATCCAAGAGCCGCAAGCGCGATTAACCTTTGGTACCGGATCAATCAATATTATTCCCAGAGCGCAGTGGGGAGCTGATGAAAGTTGGCGTTTGAGTAGTTATTTTGGTGAGGGAGAAGATGATTCTATCGTTTCCGAAGAACCAACCGGTAATATCGCTGATGATGCTGGCGTCAAAAACGGCGAAAATCTTTCCTTTCAAGAGCTTTATCCCCAAGAATTTGAACTTACTAAAACCATAACCAAAGATGTGCAAAATCAAAAATTATATTGGCCACTTGAATACGCTAAAAATATTCAAAAAATTGTTATTCACCATACCGCTAGCACTCCAAATTTAGCCGATCCGGCAGCCTCGGTCCGGGCGATTTATTATTATCACGCCATTACTCGTGGCTGGGGTGATATTGGTTATAATTATTTAATTGATCCAGAGGGAAATATCTACGAAGGTCGCTATGGAGGAGATGGTGTGGTTGGTGGCCATTCTCGCGGTTATAATACCGGTTCAATCGGCATTGCCTTAATTGGTAATTATCAAGACTCAGAAGTGCCTTACGCTGTTTTAGATTCTTTAACCAAGTTGATTGTGGCTAAAGCGGATCTTTTTAAGATCAATATTGCTGGTTTTAGTTCTTTTCGAGGTGAGGTGATTCCTAATTTAGTTGGACACCGTGATGTTGGCAGTACGGCTTGTCCTGGGAAAAAAGTTTATGACTTACTAGGGGTCTTAAAAAAAATTGCAGCCACCAATGCTGAATTAATTATCAGCTCGGGGTTAGGCTCAGAAGATCTTAATTTTGAGCCGTTTGCTTTTTCTAATGTTAATGATTATGTGGCTATTAATTTGAAGCCAGAAGCCTCCACGACCATTGAATTAAAACTTAAAAATACTGGGCAGGAAGCCTGGAATAATCAAACCTATTTAATTGTAAATCAAAATCCAGCCGCTGAATCATTAATCCATCTCGAAAAAACAGGTGTTAATGCTAAAGGAGTTGCGATGATGAAGGAGTCAATGGTTAAACCAGGAGAGATCGCGACTTTTCAAATTAAGGCACAAGCCTATTTGGTCGGAGGATTCCAAGCTTTAGAACTCACTCCGATTTTTAATGGCACCAAAAAAACCGCTCATTACCTAACTTTACCTCTTTACATTTCCACGCCTACTTTAAGCTACCAATTAGTTAAATTTGGTGCCCCCGGTGCTAGAGTCAAGGCTGGAACAACCTTCACAGTTGTGGTTCAAATAAAAAATACCGGTAATGTAAATTGGTATCGTGAAAATATGTATTCCTTAAAAATGGGCACAGCCTCTCCTAGAGATAGAACTAGCGGGTTTTTAGCTAATGGCGGCAATCGGTATGGGTCACTTAAGGACGAAGTAGTTGTCCCAGGGGCTATTGGGACATTTGAACTAAGCCTTATGGCACCCAAAAGACCAGGATATTACGTGGAATACATGCAACCAGTGATTGATAATGCCGGTTGGCTAGAGGGAGGTTTAATCCAATTCGCCATGAGTGTTTACGATGATCAAACACAAGCTTTGTTCATGCAGCGCAGTGATGCTAAAATTTTCTCTCCAGGAGAAGTGCAAGCTGGTTGGGTTGAATTAAAAAATATTGGTAATCAAACCTGGAAGCAAACTGGCGGCAGTAATAAAGTCGTTGTTGGGGTGATTAAGCACCCTTCAATTGGGGTAGAGTTACCAACGCTAGGTCAATTTGAGGTTAAACCAGGCAAAACTGCTAGGCTTAATTTTAAAGTAACTGCACCAAAAACACCTGGCAATTACGCAATTTTATTACGTCCAAGGCTTGCGACTGGTCAGAATTTAATGCCAAAACCAATTTATTTTACCTTTAGTGTCCAGGGGAATATCCAGAATCAACCAGCTAACCTTGACCAGGAACTAATTCGTCTTAAATTAAGTTATGATGAAAGCCAAAATAGTCATCCTCAAATTAGTGCGAATAATGATTTTAATATTGTATTAAATGGTACGGTTTTTCAAGCCATAAAATCAGGCGAAAAAGTTGAAATTAGTAATTTAGAAAGCAGATACCAATTAAAGCAGGGGGGTAATGTTTGGATAGTTGATGATTACCCGCGTTTTGTGCCGAAAACAAGTGAGACGATCATGGAAATAGTCAATTACGATCATAGCCCAGCCTGGAACCAAAATTTAAATGATAATCTTTATCGTGGGACATTGGAGGTAAGACTCGAAAACAATAATTTGATTATCATCAATGAGCTGCCAATGGTTGATTATCTGGCTGGTTTGGCCGAAGTCGCTAATAGTGATCCTCAAGAAAAAGTAAAAACCATAGCAGTCTTAGCTCGAACTTATGCCCGGTATTACCTGAGTGGGCAGGAAGTAAAATTTTCAGGAAAACCCTATGATGGCACTGATAATCCTGATGAATTTCAAAAATATCTTGGGTACGGATATGAATTGCGATCCCCAAATATGAGGAAAGCGGTAATTGATACCAAGGGAGAAATTGTGACATATCAAGGGAAACTCATTAAAACGCCTTATTTTAGCGCTAGCCCAGGTTATACCCTTAGCGCAAAAGAAGTTTGGGGATGGGAAAATACGCCCTATTTAATTGGGGTAAAAGATAGTTGCAGTGCCTCAACTTTTTCTGGACATGGAGTGGGATTAAGTGGGTGTGGAGCTACAATCTTAGCTAATCAGGGGCAAACTTATCGGCAAATTATAAAATATTATTATACTGGGGTCGAAGTTGAGGTAAAATAGTTCTGAAAGAATCAGAAACTTCCTAATTCTTATTTTGTTATTGTGATTTTGCTTGCCATCAACACCGCTTCCAAGGAAAGCGCTATCGCCCTAATTGAAAGTGGGATTGTTCTGGGTGAAGATTCTTGGGGAGCTGCCGCCAATGAAACTGAAAAATTATTACCCAATCTTCAAGCCTTGCTTCAAAAAGGGAAGAAGAAATGGCAAGATTTGGAAGGAATTTTTGTGACCAAAGGGCCTGGCGCTTATACAAGCTTAAGGGTAGGTATCGCGGTGGCTAATAGTGCTGCTTGGGTTTTAAAATTGCCAATGTTTAGTGCAGATGTTTTTGAGGTCTGGGAAAAAAGGCTTACGCTTGATAGGCAAATTGCGCCCCATGCTATAGTCGTGGATATAGGTCGTGGTAATTATCGTTTGACAGGGGATACTCATAGCTATTCCTTGGAGGAATTAATTGATTTAGGTAAGCCTTGTTATGGTGAATTGCCAGATGACTTTAAGACAAAAGCAGAAGTTGATTTTAGCTTTGGCCAAGGAGTGGCTAATTTTGATTTTTGGAAATTGTCTAAAGAAAAAATGATTCAGCCCTTATATAGCAACCCTCCCAATATTACTTTGAAGAAGTAATAAGTTTTTTTTAGAAAAAGCATTGACAATTAATTGAAAAAGACTATAATAGCTATCCTGTGTCAAGTAGTAATGGTTACTTTGGAAGTTAAGAAGTAACCGTTAAGAACAAGGGATGAAGCTCAGGGAGGGGGTTTCATCTCTTGTTTTTGATTAAAAGTTAATTTAAGCTGTAGCCATGTCATTAGGCCAATTTGACCAATTTAAAATTCAGGATCCCGCAGGCAGAGATACTCAGTCGACGAGGGCGTTGGATGCGCGACTTTTGGCTGCTGCGCCTGTGGCTCAATCACGACCTAAGGGAAAAGTTACCCCCATAGCGGATATTTTAAGGGATACAGCTGGCTCTTTGTATAATGCTGGCGGAGTTTTAACTGTCGGGGGATACCAGCCCCGAATTGGAGAATTAATTTCGTAGCTAATCATCCCAATGCTTTATATTGTCTCCACCCCGATTGGTAATCTCGAGGATATTACTTTACGCGCACTCCGAATTCTTAAGGAAGTAGATTATATTGCGGCTGAAGACACGAGACGTACCGGCATTTTGCTCCATCATTTTGAAATCCAAACACCGCAGATCAGTTTCCATTCATACAGTAGTGACGCGAAATTGGATAAAATCATGGCCATGCTCCATGAGGGAAAGCATGTGGCTTTGGTCTCAGATTCTGGAACGCCAGGCATTTCCGATCCTGGATACCTTTTGATAAGGCGTGCGGTTGAAGAAGGAATTGAAATTACGCCTATTCCAGGCTCTAGCGCTTGTTTATCCGCACTCGTTGTTTCAGGGTTACCCATGGATAAATTTATCTTTATCGGATTTTTGCCAGTAAAAAAGGGTAGAAAAACGCTCCTGGAAGGACTAAATAGCGAAAAGCGAACAATAATTTTATACGAAGCACCTCATCGCCTTCAACGCACCCTTAAAGATTTGGACGAAAATGGTTTTTCTGATCATAATCTCGTAATTGCCAGGGAGCTTACCAAAATACACGAAACAATTTATCGCGGTACCGTAAATAATCTTCGAAGTAATTTAAAAAATCAGGTTTTAAAAGGCGAGATGGTGTTAGTTTTGCACCGTTAATTTTTAAATCGGTTTTTTTTAATTTTTTGTTTAGAAAATGTTCATGGTCAATATGCTAGTTTTGTTGTGCCTGAGGAGGGAAGGAGTTCGTTATTGGATTATTCTCACCTTAAATAGAGTGATCTCACATAAAGAGCCAATCCAATCTGCTCTTGGATCGCTACGGAAAGTCAAATAGGGAACTCCTTAGGGCTTATCTCACCACAAAATTCACTAGTTTCCCTGGTACAAAAATTTCTTTAACTATTTTTTGATCTGCTAAATAGCGTTGAACATTAGGTTGCATTTTAGCTAGCGCAAAGGCGTCATCTTTAGAAATTAATTTGGTGGTTTCGACCATGCCGCGCAGTTTCCCATTTATCTGAATAACTAGATTGATTGTTGATTCGGCGATAAGTTTTTCGTCATATTTAGGCCATTTTTGATCAAAAATACTCTCGGAGCCACGTTTTATATCCAAAGTGTCATTCAAAAGTGCCCATAATTCTTCGCTCAAATGAGGTGCCATTGGGGCAATTAATTGAGTTACAATTTTTTTATGTTTTTGATCCAAGCCTTCTTTAGTTACTTCATTTATAAGTTCCATCAAGGCCGCTAAAGCGGTGTTAAAATGTAGATTTTCAATATTTTCAGTTACTTTTTTAATGGTGCGGTGGGTAGCTCGTTGGCTCTCCGGTGAAATTTTTGCGAGGCTTGGGCCAGATAGTACTTTCCAGATTTTTTGGACAAAACGCACTATTCCAATAATACCCTTATCGTTCCAATCACCCCCCTGCGTAAAAGGTCCCATAAACATTAAATACATGCGAAAAACATCACTCCCATATTTTTGAACAAACGCATCTGGACTGACCACATTTCCGCGCGATTTAGACATTTTAGCCCCATCTTTGGTGATCATCCCTTGGTGGACGAGACGTTTAAATGGCTCTTTGGAAGGGATGAGCCCTGCATCGAAAAGCATTCGATTCACAAAACGGGCATAAAGGAGGTGCATACAGGCGTGTTCCGGGCCACCAATGTACATATCAACCGGACTCCATGTTTTAAGGATCTCTGGGTCGAATGGCTTATTTTTGAGAGTAGAGGAGGGATAACGCAAAAAATACCAACTGGAACAGACAAAGGTGTCCATGGTATCGGGCTCACGGGTTGCTTTTCCCCCACATTTTGGGCAGCGCGTATTCATAAAGGCTGTACTAGTGGCTAAAGGCGCTTTCCCTTTAGGTTTATAATTCTTTATACGAGGTAAAACCACGGGCAAATCCTTTTCTGGCACCGGCATTTCTCCGCACTTTTCACAGTTAATAATGGGAATCGGTGCTCCCCAGTAGCGTTGGCGCGAGATGAGCCAATCACGGAGCCGATAATTGACAGTCCTTTGTCCCATTTTTTTCTTTTTAAAGTAAGCGATCATATCCTGACGAACTTCTCCCCATCGACGACCTTTAAATTCTTCTGGCGTCGTTAAAATTCCATCTGAAGCATGGTGATAGCAATATTCTAAATTTTTCACTTTTTTTGCTTCTATTGGATCTTCGGGAAACATGACGGGTCTCAATGGGATGGCGTATTTCTTGGCAAAAGCAAAATCGCGTTCATCATGAGCACTGCAATTCACAATCCCACATCCATAGTCCATTATTGCAAACGAAGCTACCCAGAGCGGTAAGTCACCTGTACCATAAGGATCTTCGATATAATGACCAGTAAAAATTCCTTCCATGGACTCATCCGCATCAAAACGTTTGGCCATTTTTTTCTTATTAATCCGTTGCGCGCAGGCCATCACTTTTTTTTCAAGGGAATGGCCTTTCATGATTTTAGAAAGGAGTGGGTGATCGGCCGCAATCACTGAGAAAGTTTGGGCTTTAAATGTTTGGGGAACAGAGTCAAAAACATCAAAGCTATAATCAAATCCTTTGATTTTGCACCTAAAATTAACTCCCTCACTCTTCCCAATCCAGTTTTTCTGCATGGTGATCGTCTTCTCCGGCCAATCCAGTCCTGAATAATCGAGCAATTTCTCGGCATAATCCGTGATGCGCCAAAACCATTGCGCCAATTTTTTTTTGGTCACTTCACTCTTGCACCGGTCGCAAATTCCATCTTGCACTTGTTCATTTGCCAGAACCGTTTTGCACCCAGGACACCAGTTGACCGGAGCCTTTTTCTTATAGGCCAACCCCCGCTTGTACATCTGTAAAAAGAGCCACTGCGTCCAGCGGTAATAATCCGGTTCGCTAGTGTTGACCATGTGCGACCAGTCGTACATGGCCCCCAATTCCTTAAGCTGGCGAATCATGGTTTTTACGTTTTTGGCAGTACTCGTAGCTGGTGCAATGCCGGTTTTGATCGCATAATTCTCTGCAGGAAGGCCAAATGCATCAAATCCAATGGGTTCAAAAACGTTATAGCCTTTCATGCGCATAAAACGTCCCCAAGAATCCGCAGGTCCAAAATTATACCAGTGGCCGATGTGTAATTTATCTCCAGACGGATACGGGAACATGACCAAATTATAGTAAGGTTTGCCTTTTTTTGACTTAAGATCAGTATGGAAAAGCTTTTTAGTCTCCCAGATTTCTTGCCATTTTTTTTCAACTTTAGCTGAATTATAAAAGTCCTGTACCTGATTTTTTAAAGTTAATTTTTTGGTGGCCTGATTTTTGGGCATAGTAAAGAAGATATTAAATCTTCGCTATTATAACTTAGACCTTCTAAATGTAAAAATGCAAAAGAAACCAAGCGCACTCATCTTTTTCTAGCTAATTCAAGGGATTAGTCCTGGTTTACTATTTTAGTAGCTGAATAACGCTTGAGCTATGATGCTCGAATAAGCTATCGGTATTGAGGTTATTTGGTAAAGTTTCATTAGTTCCAAAAACCAACATCCCCATGGTCAGACTGATTAAAAAAATTGAAATTACGACAATAACCAGTTTTGTGCGAGGATTTAATCGAAAATTGAAGGGGTTTGGCATTGATTTTTGTTTTATTTGAGCCGAAAAGAGGACACTGAACAATTAAAATAATAAAATATTTATAACAAAAAGTCAATAGCTATCAGGCCGATTAAGTTCAAAATAAGTTATAATAAAAACATTAATTTACCAAAATGCCCATGGAAAATGCTACTATTCTGCCAATTTTGCAGAAAATACCCTTATTTTCCGAACTTAATTCGGAAGATCATGCGGAAATTATTAAACATATCGCTTTAAATTATTTTCCAGTCAATTACACCCTTTTTAAGGAAGGCGATATGGGAGATAAGCTTTATATTATTAAGTCTGGTTTTGTAAAAATAGTGCATCCTTCTAGCGAGAATGAGCCGATTGCTACCCTTGGGCCCAATGAGTTTTTTGGAGAAATGGCTTTGTTTGAAGAAAGGCCAAGAAGCGCGTCCGCAATTACAACCGCTGATTGTGAAATTTTTCTTTTGGAAAAGTCTGATTTTTATAATTTGGTCTTAAAAAATCAAAGTATTGCCGGAAAACTTAGTGAGGAATTTTTGAACCGAGTTAAAAATAATCAGGAAAAATCTAATTTGCTCTAATTTGCGTAATAGACTCCTTCGCCTAAATAATTTCGATTAACGAAAGCTTAAAAAAGATATTTATCTCAAGACTCCTTGGCTGGCTCTCTAGCTGATTCTCTGGCACTAATTTCAGCTGCAGTAGTAAGTTCTAAAAAAGTAAAAACCCAGACTGCAGTTGAAAAAACTTGCAAAATTCCTCCTAGGTAAGCTGAAAAATACATTCCGATTAAGGCCATTACACAGCCTACGATTAAGCCTATTTTTGCCAAGGCAAAGGCGGCTAAAATTCCGGTCGAAATAATAATTACCGAAGGGATTAACAGGACTAAAATAATATTTAAGAAAATACGCAACGTAATTAGAACCATAAGCATCAGCATTAAAATGGTGTGTTGCCAATGCCGAATTACGAGTTTGGAACTAGCTCCCATTGATTCAATAACCTGTTTTTCATCAATAATAATAAAATATTCCGAATAAGTAAAAAGCAATAGCAGTAAAAGGCCAACAGCCAGAATAAGGATAAAAGGGATAAGTAGAATTTCAAAAGCCCCGGTCCCCAGATTTCGAATTACAAAAGAGGCTTCAGTTAGTAAACCAAATAAACTAAAGGTACGAATAATTAAATGATATTCAAAAAGTGGCAAAAAATGAAGGAAACCAAAAGAAATTCCTTCTACCGGTTTCACCATTTGACCATTTCGTTTGCGGGCGATTAATTGCACTAATGCGCCTTTGGAAAAAATGGGTAAGGTAAAATAAAATAGAACAATAATCGCTACTAGCACGATTAAAATAATCCCCAGGGATGGCTGGGAAGACAGGAAGGAACTTAAATAAATAATAACATCACTTGTGAACGAGGAACCATGATATTCGCGAAAAATGGGTGATTTCCAAAAAGATAAAACCTGATACATCACATAGCAAATTCCAACCAGTAAGCCAATAAATTCCGGAACAAAGGCATACCACCACATTAAAGGTTTATTAGTTTGCGTAAACCGCCAAGCATCTCGGATAATCTCCTTATAGTTCATCTTTTTGATTATAACGAGATGCTTCGAAAACGCAAAATTTGTAGTAGTGTAATAATAGAATTATTGATATAATTTTTCTAAATAATCCTTTTTATGGAAAAATTAACTACTGTAAAACACGATGACATTCGTTGGCTGGATATTGTGCATCCTGACGAAAAAAGCATCAAGCGCTTAAAAAGAAATTATAAATTTCATGAGTTAGATCTAGAAGATTGTTTGTCTGAAAATCAGCGGTCAAAAATAGACGAATATGCTGATTATCTTTTTATTGTTTTGCATTTTCCTTATTACGATCGTATCCGCAAAAGAATTATCGCGGAAGAAATAGATTTTTTTATTGGGGCAGATTATTTGATCACTCTCCATGATGGTCATTTGAAAACCATGGAGAAGTTAATAACTAAATGCAAAAAAAGTAAGGCGGATTTAAAGGAATATTTAGGAAAAGGCACTGGTTATTTTCTTTATATTATTATTAGAGAGCTTTTCGACGATTCATTTGGCATTATTGATGATATGGAAAAAGGAGTGATTAAAATGGAGAGAGATTTATTCGAAGAAAATACGGAAAAAGATATGGTGCGGGATATTTTATGGCTTAAAAAGGATGTAATTAATTTTCGTTTAATTATTGCTCCACAACGAGCCGTTATTGCTCAGCTTGAGCATAAAAATAAGAAATTTTTACCGGAAAATCTGGAAGTTTATTTTGATGATGTGGTTGATAAAATTGAAAAATTATGGAGTAATTTAGAAACTTTAAAAGAAATCACCGAAACTTTACAAAATACGAACGAAGTCCTAATTTCGCATCAAACTAACCGCGTAATTAAAACTCTGACGGTCTTTTCGGTGATTTTATTGCCTTTGACTTTAATTACCAGTTTTTATGGCATGAATGTTAATTTGCCTTTCGGATGGCATTCTTTAGCGGTGTGGGGGATTAGTATTTCTATGTTGGGGTTGGCAATATTAATGTTGATTTTTTTCAAATGGAAGAGATGGATTTAGGTTGGATTTAGGTTAGTCTTGCAAAGATAGACAATCTTGGGTAAAATTCATTCGTGTTATACTAAGCTTCGCATTTATTAAATAATATTAAGACCTAAACATTTTCAAAACTAATAAACCGAGCGAAACAGTGTAATTTTTTATTTTTTATTTTCAAAAATCGCAATGAAACGTTCACAAAAAAAGCAAATTATCAAAAAGCATTCTACCCATGAAAAGGATACTGGTTCCCCGAAGGTGCAAATCGCCATTCTTAGTGAACGAATTACGAGCTTAACTGATCATTTGAAATTGCATCCAAAGGATTTTAGTTCTCGGCGAGGTCTCTTAAGTTTAGTTGGGAAACGCCGTAAATTACTTAAATATTTACAGGTAACAGACAAAGAAACTTATGATGATTTACTCGAGAAACTAGGAATCAGGGCGTAATTTTTTTTTAGTTATTTTATTTCTTATATCTCTTAGGTTGAGCAATAGGTCACAGGTTATCTTCTAAAAAATAGAAGATTACTTGAATCTTGTTGCTCATGATAGAGAAGGGATAATTATCCTTAACCCTCTTTTATGGCAACAGTCCAATCGGTTAGTTGCGAATTAGCCGGCAAATCCTTAGTGATTGAAACCGGTCGTTTAGCGCATCAAGCTAATGGTGCAGTGACAATTCGTTTGGGAGATACTATGGTTTTAGCTACCGCTGGCATGAATCTTAATTCTAAGGATGAGGTTGATTATTTCCCTTTGATGGTTGATTACGAGGAGAAATATTACGCAGCCGGGAAAATTAAGGGCAGTCGTTTTATTAAGCGAGAAGGACGCCCATCTGATAATGCTATTTTGATTTCGAGAATGATTGACCGTCCAATTAGGCCACTTTTCCCTAAGGGGATGACAAATGATGTTCAGTTAATTATTTCCGCTTTGTCCGCTGATTTAGTAATCCCTCCGGATAGTATTGGAATTACAGCGGCTTCTGCCGCCCTAATGGTTTCCGGTATCCCGTTTGGCGGGCCGGTAGCCGGAGTTCGTATTGGCTATATCGCTTTAGAAGAGGGGGGGGTAGAGCAACTGGTAGTTAATCCGACTTACGAACAAATTAAAAATGGTCGACTCAATTTAATTGTAGCTGGGACTGCCGACGCCATTACTATGGTTGAAGCGGCTTGTAATGAAGTTACGGAAAATATTATTTTGCAGGCTTTAGAACTGGCACATCAAAATATTAAAATTTTATGTGAATTGCAGAAAGAATTAGCTCAAAAGGTAGGAGCAGTTGCTTTGGAAGCAAAGTTTATGAAGCATGATGAAGAAGCTGAAAAAGCGGTTGACGCGTTTATAACCCGAGAAATGTTAGATGCTATTAAGGGAAATGGTAAAAAAATAATTAAAGCCAAAATTCATGAATTAGAAGAGCGTTTGTTCCAGCATCTTGCCGCCCCATTAGAGGAAGGTGTTTTCAGTAAGTCAAAATTAGGGGAAATTTTAAATGATCGTTTGGAAACAACGATGCGAGCTAATATTTTAGAAAAAGGCGAACGACTTGACGGTCGGGCATTAGATGAAATTCGTCCTATTAATATCGAGCTTGATTTGTTACCTAGGCCACATGGATCAGCCTTATTCCAGCGCGGCGAAACTCAAGCTTTAACTATTACTACTTTGGGGGCACCTGGAGATGCTCAAATTATTGATACTATGGACGAAGATGTGACAAAACGCTATATCCATTATTATAATTTCCCCCCCTATTCGGTTGGGGAGGTTAAACCTTTGCGTGGCGTTTCCAGGAGAGAAATTGGGCATGGTAATTTAGCGGAAAGATCTTTAGATCCAGTGATTCCTTCCAAAGAGGAATTTCCTTATACGATTATGTGTGTTTCCGAAATAACCACTTGTAATGGATCAAGTTCAATGGCTTCGGTTTGCGGTTCATCATTATCCTTAATGGCGGCTGGTGTCCCAATTAAGCGACCAGTGGCGGGTATTGCCATGGGCTTAATTGTTAAGGATAAGGCCGACGCCAGCTTAGGTTACACGATTCTTACTGATATTCAGGGCATGGAGGATTTTGCTGGAGATATGGATTTTAAAGTTGCTGGGACAGAAGAGGGGATTAATGCCTTACAAATGGATATCAAGGCCAAAGGACTTTCTTTGAGTATTATGAAAGAGGCTTTGGATCGAGCTAAACAAGCTCGAATATTTATTTTAGGGGAAATGGCCAAGGTCTTGCCTGCTGCCCGCCAGGAATTATCCAAATATGCTCCGTTAATTACGACAATTCAAATTAATACTGAGCAAATTCGAGATGTTATTGGTAAAGGAGGCGAAACAATTCAAAAAATTACAGAACAATGTGGAGTTACAATTGATATTGAGCAAACAGGTTTAGTTTTGGTCACCGCTCCGGATCAAGCTAGTGGGCAAAAAGCAGTTGATTGGATTAAGATGATTACCTATGTTCCTAAAGTTGGAGATGTATTTGATGGCCGAGTGACGCGTATTATGGATTTTGGTTGTTTCGTAGAACTTGTTCCTGGGAAGGAAGGATTAGTTCATATTTCGGAATTGGAACACTTTAGGGTAAATAAAGTTGAGGATGTGGCCAAGATAGGGGATAAAATGAAGGTTAAGTTGATGGAAATAGATGATATGGGACGTTATAATTTGTCGCGCAAAGCTTTATTACCTAGGCCTGAAAAATTTACAAATTAAGCGGCACAAGAGGTTACGATCGATTTTGGGCATTTTTTACCCCATTCGACTCAACCTTGCAAATAGTAGAAATGCCGCGGTAAAGAGGATGCCCATCCCAAAAGGGGCAATGGTCGAGATCCAATTGCGACGACCCGGCTTGAAGTATTTCAAAAAGAGTGAATTAGAAACAACGGATACCGAGCTGAGCGCCATGGCCAGTCCAGCCAATTCCGGTTTAAGGATAATGTCCCAGGCCACAAATAGGCGAGCCGCAATCGGTATGCCGATGATGTTGTAGAACAGTGCAAAGAACATATTTTGCTTAATTTTACCCATGGTGTCGCGACTTAAATCGATCGCGGTCAATACATCACGCAAATCATCCTTGATGATGACGATTCCGCCGGTTTCCATGGCCACATCTGTGCCGCCTCCCATGGCAATGCCAAGATCAGCCTGAGCAAGCGCGGGCGCATCATTGATCCCATCACCCACCATAGCCACTTTAAACCCTAAACTTTGTAATTTTTTGACTTCATTCGCCTTGTCGTCCGGCAAAACTTCAGCCAAAATATTTTTAATACCCGCCTGCCTGGCAATGGCCTGAGCTGTTCGAAGATTATCACCCGTGATCATATAGAGATTAAGTCCACGTTTTTGCAATTCGCGTACGGCCTCAACTGAACTTTCTTTTAAGGTGTCGGCCACGGCAATCATGCCGATGACTTCGCTTTCAGAACACAATGTCACCACGGTTTTTCCCGCGTCTTCGAGTCGTTGGGCCTTTCGTGCGGCCTTTGATCCATCCAAATGGGCGATTTCCGAAATGAGTTTTTGATTTCCGAGATAATATTTCTTACCGTCAATAATGCCTTCCACCCCATGACCGGGAATGGCCTTAAAATTTTGGGGTTCCTGCAGAGAAATGGTTTCTTCTTCAGAATATTTCACAATGGCTTCAGCCAGGGGATGCTCGGAAAGTTTTTCCAAACTTGCGGCCAACGCCACAATATCCTCTTCGTCCTGAGTCCCCAAACTGATGACGTCCGTCACTTCAGGATGCCCTTTGGTCAATGTTCCTGTTTTATCAAAAACAATCGTTTTAATTTTACAAGCGGCCTCAAGTGGTTCACCTCCTTTTATTAGGACACCGTATTCAGCGCCTTTGCCCGTTCCCACCATAATGGCGGTTGGAGTGGCCAAGCCCAGTGCGCAAGGGCACGCGATCACGATAACCGAAGTAAACGCCATTAAGCTAAATGTCCACCCTGCGCCCAAAAACGCAAACCACACGAGGAATGTTAAAGCAGCCAGGATTAAAACAATCGGAACAAACCATGAAGAAATACGATCCGCAACAGCCTGAATTGGCGCTTTGGAACCTTGCGCTTCTTCAATCAAGCGGATGATTTGGGCCAGAGCGGTTTCACTGCCCACGCGGGTGGCTTTGAATTCAAAACTGCCGTGCTTATTAATTGTAGCACCAATAACTTGATCGCCACTGTTTTTTTCAACTGGGATGCTTTCCCCAGTGAGCATCGACTCATCGACAGAGGAAGTCCCTTTAGTGATGACGCCATCCACCGGGATTTTTTCCCCAGGACGCACCACGACAATATCCCCAATGATCACCTGCTCGATCGGAATATCCGTTGTGAGTCCATCACGAATCACTCGAGCTGTTTTCGGCTGCAAGCCCATGAGTTTTTTAATGGCATCAGATGTACGGCCCTTTGCTTTGGCTTCAAGCCATTTGCCGAGCATCACGAACGTGATCAAAAACGCAGCGGTTTCAAAGTAGAGTTCAGGAATTTTTGCTCCATTCAATCCAATAATACTTTGATTAGCGATGGCATAAGCGATGAATTGGCCTAAACTATAAAAATAAGCCGTGCTCGTGCCAATGGCGATCAAACTGTCCATATTAAAAGTTTTCATGCGCAAACTGCTCCACATGCCTCTGTAAAAACCCGCACCGATGAGGAATTGGACGGGAGTGGTCAAAATAAATGACAGGATGCCAACGTACGGCAAAAGCCATGCCTTTCCGGGTAAGAAATTAAAAAAATCAAAAAACATAAAATAGACCATCGGCAAACTGAGCGCAGCGCCCCATAAAAATTTTTGCCACTGTTTTTTAATCATCTCCTCACGCCTATTTTTTTCGGCATCGCGATCTTCTGTGTAAAGTTCCGCTCGGTAACCAGCATGTTTGACGGCTTCCATTAAATCATTAACCCCTACCGAGGAGGTGTCGTATAGAATGCGCGCTTTTTCTGCAGCAAAATTAACATTGGCTTCCTTGACACCTTTTAAATCCTTTAAACTGCGTTCGATGATGCCCGCGCATGAAGCGCAATGCATCCCGATGATGCTTAGATAGGCCTGCTCATCTTTTTTATGACCAGATACTTGGATATTGTTTTTTGGTAAAGCATGGACTGAGGGCTGCTCCAGCGATTGCATGCCCGAAAAAACGCTAAACAGTTGTCCTATTTTGGACGAATTCAAAAGCTTGTCGACAAATTGATCGATGTCATCATGGCCCTGTGGGATTTCAAATTCGCCCTTTTTATGTTGGATGAGTTTTCCGGAAAAATTGGGCTGTGCTCCGTTGGATGAAAATGCCCCTTCAGCCTCAATGGCGGATTCCAATCTTATTTTAAACGGGGATTGACTACTCACCGTCTTCTTTTTTAATACAAGGGGGGGGGCATCAAGGGCTTCGCGTTTTACAAGAGTGGCTTTATAGCCGGATTTAGTAATGGTTTTTAAAAGGACATCATCAGAGATAGGTTGTGATGTTTCAATCTGACCTTGTCCAGAGGCGTAGTCTATTTCTGCCTTCAGGATGCCAGGTATTTTTTGTAAATCACTGGCGATGATTTTTTCACACGACTTACAATGCATTCCTGAAATTTTGACAATGATTTTTTCAGACATGGGACAAAGGAGTTAGGTTAATAAAGGAATTATTGATGGATTTTATCTACAGTTTTATCAATGGCCTTCAAGGCATTTACAATTTCTTCCCATACAAGCTGTCGTTTAGAAATGACCTTAGAAAGGCCAGTTTTTAGCTCCACACTAGCGTCATCCACACCAGAGATTTCTTGCAGGGCACCTATACTTAATTTGACGCACGCCTCACATTCCAAATTGGTAATTCTAAAGTTTGTCGTAAACATGGGTTATTTGGGTTAAATGATTTTTAAAACGTCGCCCTCAATCACGATGAACTTCCCTCTATACATGCCCATGGAACATGAAAACGGAATTTCACCCACTTTTGCAGGAGTAAATTCAATGATGTTTTCTCCTTTTTTAAGTGATTCATTGACTCCATAAGAAGGAACGACAAGAGAACTGGCACAAGAAAATGGAGCTGTGGAATTGATGATCCAACGGACAGGTTTATTGACTTGAATAGTGAACACGTTGGGCGTGTACCCGCTATTACCTTGCGTCATGCGTACTTCTTGAAATTCACCATTAACTGTAACCGTAGGTTCAACAGGAAGTGTGACCGAGGAAATTAAGCGACGGCCATTGGTCACATTCAATGTACCTAAAAAGATTACGGCTAAGCCAGCAACCATGAAAAATAATCGGGCTTGTCTGCCACGAAAAATTGACGAGAGTCCTCCAACGCCTAAAAGTCCAGGCGCTGTGCCTAGAGCGAAAAGGCCCATGATGAGTGCTCCCTGAAAAAAACTACCTGTGCTGACAGCATACAATTGCATGGCCTGCGTAAACCCACACGGCAAGAAAAAAGTTAGCGCGCCTGTGAGGATAGCTCCACTGTGATTATATTCACGTTGGTCTTTATGTAACCCAAATAATTTAGAAATAGACGAGGGCAAGCTGATGCTTTTATCACGTAAAGCCGGGAATATTTCGATCAACTTTAGGCCTAAAAATATCATCACCCCACCGACTATAATCGTCATGACGCCCAGTACATTGGGCGAAGGTTTTAACACAGATCCCAAAAGTCCAATCATCCCACCCAAAATGGCATACCCTATTATCCGGCCTAAATTAAAATAAAGATGGGGTCGAAATTTTTGCATGGGCGTGGCTTCTGGATGCATTTCTGCATGGCGAGCGGAAAGTCCAAGCACCAATCCACCCACAAGCGCCATGCACGTTGAAATTCCGGCCACGAGTCCTACGACAAGCGCGACAATAAGTCCCGTGTTTTCAAAATTTGAGCCCAAGTCGATATTGAAAATCCCCAAACTCTTCGCGATGAAAAATAAAACGATGAGAATTAGCCCTGCTTTTAATAAATCCTCGTAATCCATGGGTTCAGTGGAAATCCAGGGCAGTTTTTTGGGGTTACCCAGCTCGTAACCAGCCTCCTCAATGGCAAGAGCTAACTTTTGATTAGACGGTTTAGCCCCTTCGTAACTGATTTCGGCCTGTCCGGAATGGTAGCTGACGTGTACTTGATGAACCCCGGGAATTTTTTTGAGATTTTTTTCGATAATTATTTCACATGACCGACAGTGCATGCCGCGTATTTTTATAGTGATTTTATTCATAGAATTATTTGGTGGTTAAATTGAAAGCTTTGATGAGTTCTTGGGCAAAAGCCAGGCGCTCCGTGGTCTTGCGTGAATTTAATTTGTTACCGCCGCAGGAAAGCAGGTGACTTTCTAATATGGAATTGTTGGCCTGTTTGAGGAGGCCAATGGCGGCATTGATTTGCTGAGCAATACTTACACAATAGCGGTCTTCATCTATCATTTTTTCGATCAACTTTAGTTGGCCGTTGACCTTTTTGAGGCTGATTTTAATTTTATTGGTATAGGGTTGAATCATAGGTGTGGGTGACTTAAGGAATATATGTATATGTATAAACACACCTAATATACCTATACCTATGGTGGAGGTCAATAGATTTTTCTTTATCACTTTTATTCTAAAAATATTGTAATAAAATAAAGACTTGGGTATAGTGACGCACGATTAAGATGTTTTAAAATCCGCGGGTATCGTATAGTGGCTATTATGCGGCCTTGCCAAGGCCGAGACACGGGTCCGATTCCCGTTACCCGCTCCAAGCAAGAAATCGCGATTTACTGTTTGGATCTGTTTGTATGATGAGGCTCTTTTTAGGGATTTTTTGTGGAAACCTGCGCAAAAAAAGCCACGCTCAAATCTTCTGTTTTTTCGAGGCGTGTAACTTGCAGGAAAAGAAGTTCAGCAAAATTTTTCCTTTGCTATTTTTTCAAAATGAGTATACTTAAAAAAATAATTGATCTTTGAAAATCCAATTTCAAAAAGGGGTAGCGACAACGCTACACCTTTAATAGGGTACAGGATAGAAATAGTCTAAATAAATATCTTTATATAGTTCTTTTTTTAAAAAAAGGATTGGAAAAGGTATTTATCAGCTCATTTTTGGGGAAAATGATTAAATTTAGTTTTTGAAGATTTTTTGCTATTTTTTTTGGTTTTTTGCAACGAAAAGACGTTATGAAAAGTAAGTTTTTTCTTCTCTCAAAAAGGGGGATTCATATTTAAAATACTATTTTCCTGCGTGCTAAAATTTCGAAATTTTATTATCTAACCATAAATTATGGCCATTTTTGAATGGTTGGCAATTGTTTGTTTAGTTTGTTTGGCGTTTGGCGATTTGATGGTCGGGGTAGCCAACGATGCGGTTAATTTTGTGAACTCAGCGATTGGCGCAAAGGTCGCTTCACGAAAAGTTATTATGCTGGTCGCGTCCATTGGGGTAATTATTGGCGCAACGTTTTCCGATGGAATTATTGAGGTGGCACGGAAAGGGATCTTTAATCCCGAGTTTTTCACATTACAAGAAGCCATTATTTTGTTTACCGCAGCAGCCATGGCAGATCTCATTCTACTCGATTTATTTTCCACTTTTGGCTTACCTACTTCAACGACCGTTTCTATTGTATTTGAAATTTTTGGAGCAGCCTTTATTTTAGCGCTATTAAAATTAGGAAACCTGGATCAGGCGTGGGAAACCATCAATAGTGCCTCGGCCATCAAAATCATTACCGGTATTTTCCTTTCTATCGGAGTAGCATTTATTGTGGCCATTATCGTGCAATTTATTACGCGCTTACTATTCACTTTTGATTATCATTCTCGTCTTAAAAAATGGGGGTTTTTGTGGAGTGGAGTTGCGCTAACGTGCTTATTTTATTTCATTTTGGTGGTCGGAGGTAAGCATGCGACCTTTATGACAGAAGGGACGAAAGGATGGATTGAGGGGAATCTCAATATGCTTTTAGGTAGCTCATTAGTTGTACTTTCGGTTATTTCCTATACCTTAATTCACCGTGGTGTTAATATTTTAAAAATTATTGTTCTCATTGGGACTGGTGGCTTGGCGATGGCGTTTGCAGGAAATGATTTAGCTAATTTTATCGGGGTTTCCGTCGGAGGCGTTCATGCTTTTTTAGGAGCGGATTTGTCGGGAACTTTGCCTACTCCCACTTGGGTGTTGATTTTGGCCGGTTTTGTGATGGCTTTTTCTATCTTTACTTCGAAGAAGGCCAAAACAGTCACGAGTACCGAAGTGAATTTGGCTAGCCATAAAAAATCGGTCACTCAACAATGGAAATCCAATGGTTTTGTAGAACACTTGACGCGACTTATTCTTTTTCTATATCGAGGAATTCTACGCATTTTCCCTAAAGCGTTGCTCCAAACAATCAAGTCACGGTGGACGGGGACAGAGCGTAATCATCTTGAAGAAACCCATTCCGATTTCGATTTACTCCGCGCCGCAGTTAATTTAATGGTTTCCGCAGTTCTTATTTCTTTTGCAACAGCCCATAAGTTGCCGCTTTCTACGACTTATGTGACCTTTATGGTGGCCATGGGGACCGCTTTGACCGATGGGGCTTGGGATCGCGAATGTGCTCCTCATCGAATTCATGGGGTGCTGACAGTGGTGAGTGGTTGGTTTATTACCGCCTTTATGGCCTTTTTGATAGCCGGAGTCGCCGTCTCGATTCTTTATTTATTCCAGATGTATGGACTTTTGTTTCTCATTGTCGTCACTATCGTAATTATTTATAAATTATATCATCTTCATGAAAAGAGAAGTGTAGCCCGTGTCGGGAATCAAGGATGAAAGGGCTGTAAACGGAGTGAGGTAAAAGGAAAAGCCCTATGCAAAAATAGGGCTTTTTAAAAAGAGATGTGGAAATAAAAAAATCGCCTGAATTAGAGGCGAATGTTTCGTACTGCAGTAATTGATATTGTCTACGGATTAAAATTTCAATATCTAAGCTCGCAATATTAATCTGCAGTATCTACGAACAATTCTAGTTTAACATACTTTAAAATCAAAAAGCAAGAGATTTTTTTAACCGCTTGGTGTGTGATCTGGGGTGACTAGTGGGATTTGAACCCACGGCCTTCGGAGCCACAATCCGACGCTCTAACCAACTGAGCTATAGTCACCACAATAAAACCTGACTGGACTATCGCATTGTACGAATTATAAGCCTTAAGGGCAATCTAAAATTTTAAGCGCATCTTGGACGAGCTTTATTTTAGGATTTGTCCTATTGTGTTCGACTTTCCCCTTTGTTATGATTAATTTGTTATGGTAAACATCATACTTAAAGATGCAATTTCACCTGCTGGAAGAATAATCATCAAAAGGCTGAAATGGTTTACGGGGTTAAGTTTCTTGGCTATGCTTTTTGCTGCTTACCTTGTTTATTTGCATTTTGAACCAACCAGCGACGCTCCCTGTAATATTAATGAATATTTGAATTGCGATGTTGTTAATAGAAGTTCTTATTCTGAAATTTTAGGTATTCCGGTTGCAATTATTGGATTTTTGGCCTACGGTTTTTTCTTTTTAATGGGACGCGCTCTTTATAAAAAATTTCGCTTCACTAAATGGCACCGCGCCCTTATTGCTCACAATTTGTATTGGCTTCTTCTAATTTTGCTTGCCATCGGAATTCTGTTTTGTTTTTATTTGACCTATATTGAGTTTTTTGTTCTGCAGGTGGTGTGTATTTTTTGTGTTGCCCAGCAAATCATTATTTTAATAAACCTCTTTCTCATGGTTAGTATTTTGCGTTTGTCTTCTAGTGAGCGAAAAGGGGAGTTATAGAGTTGCTAATTTTTAACCTAAATATAAATGTTTTCAAAAATTAAAATTACAAAAGTGGCCTTTTTAGGATTTTTGTTTGGGTTATTAATTTTTCAGGGATGCAGTAAGGTTGATCGTCCCGCGTATGATCAATTTGCCCAGTGTTTGGCTGATCAAGGTTTAAAAATGTACGGTGCATTTTGGTGTTCAGCTTGTTCCTCGCAAAAAAAACTTTTTGGTTCATCTTTTCAATATGTTGATTATATTGAATGTGATGACCGTGATCCAAGTGGTAAGGGGCAAGCTGAGCTTTGCAAGGAAAAAAATATTGAAAGCTATCCAACGTGGACTTATACGGATGGACGAAAATGGGTTGGGGTGCAGACCTTTGAAAAGCTTGGAAGTATTGCTAATTGCCCAGTCCCCCCATCAGGTGATAGCAGCTCTAATTCGGATCCCACCATTGATATTACTGTCCCATCAGAATGAAACCCCCCAGTGATGGGGATTTTATAGAGGAATTTCTAAAAAGAAAAAGCCCCTCTCTCGCTGAGAAAGGGGCTTTTATTAGGCATCAAGGAATTACTCAGTCGAAACCAAATAACCCTTAAATACCTAACGTTTTGTATCATTTAGGGGCTCTAAGAAAGAGTCCAGAATGATTGAAGGTCAAAGTCTAATCGAGTGACGTCGTAGACCCGATTTTTTATTTCTAAGATTTTAGGCAATGATTCTTGTAACTGATATTCTTGCCCCTTAAAAACGACGTCTCGAAGGAAGATATATTTTTTGGCAACCTCTTCATTATGCGCTGCATAAAAACGAAACAGGCGACCGTGTAAAATATAAGCTGCATAGGATTCCGCAAAATCTTCTTGCGGCAATTCCTGTGAATAGCCTGATATAAAATTACTGACTGGAGAGTTAGATTTTAAGGAACTACTATTTAGCCAACTAATTTTGTAAAATTGGATACTAGGATCATCACTATAGACTGGGTTTCCTCTATCGTCAAATTGACTTTGTTGTTTATTTTTTTTACTGGAAAGTAGGCCAGTATCAACTATATGTCCTAATTCATGTACTACTACAGCCGCCATTTCTTGTTCATCGATATTAACGCAACGAATAACCATAGTATGTCCTCCGCCTAGTCCTCTCCTTATTGTGGGATCAAAGCTAAGGGTTAAGTTTTGGATTTCCTGTACGTGGTTAGCTTTAAGGGAGTTTAAGGTCTTAGCCAAAATATTTTCGCACCACTCAAGTTGCTCCTGATTTGCGTTCCCTTTAATTTTATAAGGAATTGCCAGGTTTGTTAGATCATTCGGTGTTTTTAAAATTGGGGTTAGCTGAATATCATCTTCAGGGGCCTGATAATGGGCCTCACGAGGTGGCCCCTGAAGGGTAGATAACGAAATAAACGAAGCTAGAAGAAAAATTAGTAGTTGTCTCAACATCATAAGCGGTCAAGAAATGAATGCACGCTTTTGATGTTTGTTTTTGGTGGTTAAAAGATTGCATCTTATACATAAAATTTATATTTGTCAATAGTGGGTCTAATCATTACTTCCTAATTTCTTGACTTTAATTAAAGCCATCCTTATACTCACCAAGCAATTTAACAGGAACTTAATCTTATGGCAGTTAGAGTTTTTAAAAACACGAAAGAATCATTTGAAAGATTCCTCTCCCGCTTTGATCAGGCTGTGCAGAGAGCCCGAATTGTTCGGTTGCTTCGTGAACGACGCTATCGCACCAGGAAGCCAAGTAAGCGTATTCTGAGGACCGCGGCTTTAAAGCGAACCAATTTTCGAGCGGAGCGAGAGAAAAAGAAATTTTATTAAGTTTTTAAATGCCCTTAGTTTTAAACACCACCAGCCGGGGGGGGTATCTTGATCATCCTCGATTTCTCGGAAAGAAGGCAGCAGCAGAACTTTTGCTGGCTGATATTTTGGGAATTTCTAAAGAAAAAATGTTTGCTTATCCAGATCGATCCCTAAACCAAAAGGAGATTCAATCATTCGAAGCTTTTTGGTTTCGATTTGAGCAAGGTGAACCAATGGCTTATCTCTTAAAGCGCAAGGAATTTTTTAATTTGAATTTTTACGTTGATTCTAGGGTCTTAATTCCCAGGCCCGAGACTGAACTATTAGTAGAAAAAGCGCTAAATTTAGCAAAAAATTATCTTCACCCGCGGTTTTTGGATATTGGTACTGGTTGTGGGGCTATAGCCTTAGCTATTCAATCAGTTCTGAGAAAAGCCAAAATTTGGGGAAGTGATATTTCAGAAGATGCTTTAGAAGTTGCTCATCTTAACGCTAAAAATCTCCATCTAACCCAGGTTGATTTTGTTAAGTCTAATCTTTTAGGACAAATTCCTTTGGAACAATGGCAGCCGCATTTTTTTATTGCGAATTTACCTTATATCGGGACCAAAAAGTTTAATTTTGTAGAAAAAAATGTTCAAAGGTATGAACCAGAGTTGGCCTTGTTTGGCGGAGAGGATGGCTTGGATCTTTATCGAATTTTATTTGGGCAGGTTAGAAAGTCATCTTGGATTCCCCATTTTTTGATAGGCGAATTTGGTTTTCAGCAACGCGTTGCACTGGCAAAAATTATTAGCGCCAATTTTCCTTTGGTTGTGGTGAATTTTTATCAGGATTTAGCTGGTTTAGATCGTTTTTTCGTTATAAAATGGCATTAAAATTCCTTTCAAAAATTAAATTATCAGAATGCTCGCTAAACTCAAACCATTTTACGATGAATTTCAAGACATTGAAAAAAGGATGGCTGATTCCGAAGTTATTGCTGATCAAATCCTTTATCAAAAATTGGTACGTCGCCGAATTGAAATTCAGTCACGTGCTGAAATTTACAGTGCTTTAAGGAAGATTGAGGATACAATTCAAGAGGCAACTCTTATGCTTGAAGAAGCAACGGATGAGGAAACTAAAGATTTTTTAAAACAAGAAATCAGTAAGGCTAGGCATGA
The DNA here is from genome assembly GCA_000993615.1 of Candidatus Peregrinibacteria bacterium GW2011_GWF2_39_17. Classification (GTDB taxonomy): domain Bacteria; phylum Patescibacteriota; class Gracilibacteria; order UBA1369; family UBA12473; genus UBA12473. The sequence continues at coordinate 25,121 of LBWM01000007.1, forward strand.
TCGAGATCATGTTCTTGATGAGGCAAAGGTCGCGCTTTTGACAATTGACCCTAATGACAGTAAAAACTGTATTTTTGAAATTAGAGCTGGCGCAGGAGGAGATGAGGCTGCTCTTTTCGCTGAAGAGCTTTCTCGAATGTATTTTCGCTATGCGGAGTCAAAAAATTTTACTCTTACCCTAATCGCTAAGAGCGAAAATTTAGTAGGTGGGGTTAAAGAAATAATTTTTAAAGTTAGCGGAGTAGGGGCTTATGGTCATTTAAAATATGAATGTGGGGTGCATCGTGTTCAGAGAGTTCCGGTAACCGAAAGTCAGGGACGGGTTCATACCTCAACTGCAACAGTTGCCGTGCTTCCCGAAGTTGAAGATGTAGATTTTAAAATTAGAGATGAAGATTTAAGAATTGATGTTTTTAGGGCTGGCGGGCATGGTGGACAATCGGTTAATACCACTGATTCTGCGGTGCGTATCACGCACTTGCCAACTGGTTTGATTGTTATTTGTCAGGACGAGAAATCGCAACTTAAAAATAAGCTTAAAGCCATGGGAGTATTGCGGTCGCGGCTTTATGCTATTGAGCAAGAAAAAAGGCAAAAAGAGTTAGGTGAAAAAAGATTAGCCCAAATCGGGACCGGTGACCGGTCTGAAAAAATAAGAACCTACAATTTCCCTCAAGATCGAGTTACTGATCATCGTATTAAGCAAAGCTGGAGCGATCTTCCTGGTATTATGAATGGTGAAATCGAAGAAATGGTACTTGCTCTTGAAAAAGCAGATCAAGCAGAGCGCTTAGTTAATGCTTAAGTGTTTTTTTTGTCTTCTCGGGGCTTAAAAGATAGTGACCGCCTAAGGATTTTTTCCTTTTTAACGCGGCTTGAGTTACTGCTTTGGCTGTGAGTAACATATTTTCGGTTTCTTTTAGTAAAATATTTAGGCCAGGAAAATGGGGGAGTTTGGCTTCCAAAATATCCAGTTTTTGTTTTGCTTCTTTAAGTCCTTTCGTCGTTCGAATAACTCCGACTTTCTCCCACATAATTTTCCGAATGCGGTATTTAATAGATTTTAGTTTTTTGACTAATTTTGGTGAATTTGGTTGCAGCGCTGGTTTTACAAAATGGGGTATTTGATCCATTTTTTCACGTGCCGGAGATCTTAAAATTTGATTACTAAAAACTAAAGCTTCAAGAAGTGAATTCGAGGCTAAACGATTGGCTCCATGCACTCCTGTCCAGGCTACTTCTCCAAACGCATAAAGATATTTAATTTTTGTTTCGCCATGTAAATTAGTCATTACTCCTCCACAGCTATAATGAGCCGCAGGCGCTATTGGAATTAAATTTTTGGTGAGATTAAGTTTGTAGCGCAGAAGTCGTTGATAAATGCTCGGAAACCTTAATTCAATTTCGTGGCTGGGCTTATGACGAATATCCAAAAAAGCGCCACCATTAAGATCTTCTTGGTAAACACAGCGAGCTACAATGTCACGGGGAGCTAAATCCATTTTTGGATTATATTTTTTCATAAAACGCTGTCCTTTACGATCAAGCAAGATAGCACCTTCTCCGCGCAGCGCCTCACTGAGTAAAAATTTTGTTCGTCCTCCAATTTTGAGTGCCGTGGGGTGAAACTGTAAAAATTCTAGATCCCGACATTTTAAATCTGCCCGCATGGCCATCGCAATCCCGTCACCAGTTGAAATTGACGGATTGGTTGTGTAGTAAAAAATTTGCCCCAACCCTCCAGTGGCTAGGACAATACGATTTCCGAAAATATTTTGTACATTTTTTTTTCGCACAATTTGAACTCCGTAACAAATTTTCTTAATGGTTAGTAAGTCAATTGCAAAAGTGTGTTCCCATAAGGTTATTTTTGGATTTTGGGCTACTTTTTTAAGCAAGGTTTTTTCAATGGCTGCTCCGGTATAATCACCAACAAAAGCAATTCGGCGTTCACTATGACCACCTTCGCGCGTTAAAAGTAGTTTTCCTTGGACATTCGTCGCAAATGGGACACCGAGTTCAATTAAGCGGCAAATCGCTTCTGGGCTATTTTTCACCATAAATTCAACTGCATTGCGTTTATTATGAAAAGAGCCAGCTTCCATGGTGTCCTGTACATGTTTTTCAAAACGATCTGCCTTATTAAGGACAGCGGCAATCCCTCCTTGGGCTCGATTAGTGCTCGACTCAATGGATTTTTTTTTGGTAATAATCAATACCCGGCCTTGTTTCGCCGCATTAAGCGCAAAGTTAAGTCCAGCAATCCCTGAACCAATGATAATGGTATCAAAGTGGATTTCAGGATCCCTTTTTAATTTCGTCATACTCATAATTTAATTTTTTTAACCTGAGCTAGGAGTAAATCAAGATTGGGCCAGTGGTTAATATCATGGATGATGTCTGCCACTTCATAGTACCGCTTTTTGCGTTTTTTCCACAATTCTTCTAACTCCTCCATTGCTGAATTAGCGCCAGTAAGTGCAGGACGAAGGTAGCTTTTTTCTAAATTGCTTTTTAGGGTCGGTAAGCTACATTCCAAGAGGATCACTAAACCATTTTTCTTGAGCAGTTTGGCGTTTTCCATATCCATCAATGTCCCTCCTCCGGTTGCGATCACAGTTTGATCTAAAGTAGCGCAATATTTTGTTACTTTTCTTTCCTGTTTGCGGAAATCCTTCCATCCCTTTGTATACACAAAATCATTAATAGAAATACCTATTTTTTTCTCAATTTCCTGATCAATATCAATAAAATTCCATTTTAGTTTTTGAGCCAATTCACGGCCTAGACTTGTTTTTCCACTGCCACGCATGCCAGTTAAAATGATATTCATCTTTTAGTAGAAAGAAGGAAATGGAGTAATCGGATGAGCCTTACGTAAGTCTTTCCAAAAATTAGGGTAAGTTTTTTCCACACAGCGCGGATTTTCGATTTTTAATCCTTTTATTCGGCAACCTGCCATACCAAAGCACATGGCTAACCGATGATCATTATAGGTTGCCATTTTCGCTCCCCGTAATAATTTTGGATTCCCGTTGATTACTAAGCTATTTTGCTTTTCCGTAGCCGCAATATTTAGCTTTCTAAGCTCAGTTGATATGGCCTGTAAGCGGTTTGATTCTTTGATTTTTAGAGTGTGGAGCCCTCTTAGTTCGGTTTCACCTTCTGCAAAGGAAGCCACCAGAGCTAAGGTCATGGCTCCGTCTGGAAAATCATTAGCTCCAACTATACCGAGGGGAATAAGTTCTGTCGGTCCCGTAACCATAATTCCAGTTTGATCTGCTTTTACCTTACAGCCCATTTTTTCCAAATAATCCAAGAGTCGAACATCTGGCTGAAGACTGTTTCGAGAAATTCCCCTAGTTTTGATAGTTTTACCAGTAATAGCGGCCAAACCCCAAAAATAGCTGGCACTGGAGGCGTCAGCTTCAATCTCAAGTGTGGTTGGTTCATAGGATTGATGGGGAATTTTAAAAGTGTGGGAATTTGGAGTCGTAATATTTTGTATAAAAAATTTGTTCATTATTTGAGCTGTTATCTCTAAATAAGGCCTGGAATTTACTTTTCCTTTAACTTGAATTTCTAGCCCCTGCGCTAACAAAGGAGCGAGCATCATTAGGGCAGAAATATATTGGCTACTATTTTGTCCTTTAATTTCCACTCTATTGTGCTTAATTTGGTGGCCATAAATCTTAAGAGGAGGACATCCATTTTGAGATTCGATTCTCACCCCTAAGGCTTTTAGGGCATCTAACAGATCTTTGATAGGACGTTCCCTCATGCGAGCATTGCCATCTAAATAACTTCTAAACTTTTGATTCGCTAAGATTGCGGTTAGGAAACGCATACTTGTTCCAGAATTTTCCAAATAAAGCGGTTGTTTTGGCCGTACTAATCGCCCTGAACTAATAATGTGCAAGTCATCTTCCTCAACATTAATTATCACGCCCAAGGCTTTTAGCGCGTCCATCATTGCTACGGTATCATCACTCCATAGAAAATGACGCAAAATTGTTGTTCCATTTGCTAGTGCGGCAATTAGAAGCGCGCGGTTACTAATACTTTTCGAGCCGGGGATTTTAATAGTAGGGATCATTGTATCTCATTGATAAAATATACTCTACGTTACAAAATTAGATGGTACGACATAACCTTATCGCAATAAAAAGAGTGTAGACTTTTAAATTTAAAAGCTAAAAGCGAAGTAGGACAGATTGTACTTCATTTTCAGTCACGTCGTTGACAACTATAGGGCGACCAGGGCGTTTTAATAAAGTGAAAGTGTAAGTATTAAGTGCAGAATTTTTTTTGTCATGTTTAAGTGCCTGAATAATTGGCTGACGATCAATGCTGCCCGGTAGTTTTGTCGGTAAATGGAGTGTTTTTAAAAGTTCCTCTATTCTTTGTTGGTGTTTTTGGGCGAGTAAATTGCGTTCCCGAGCTAAACAATTTTCAAGATTCATCCCAATAGCCACTGCTTCGCCATGATTAAGTCGGTATCCGCTGGCATGCTCAATCGCATGTCCAATGCTGTGTCCGTAATTAAGCAACATCCGTAAATTATTCTCTTGTTCATCATTTTGAACAATTTTAGCTTTAACTTTGCAAGAACGTACTAGTAATTCAGTTATTGTTGTGGTGTGCCCATCCAGCGCTTTTTCTGGAAATTTACGGAGAATTTTTAAGATTTTTTTATCCGCCAAAAGTCCATGCTTAACAATTTCTGCCAATCCATTACGTATTTGGCGTTTAGATAAAGTGCTCAGAAGTTGCGGGTCAATATAAACCCTTTTCGGTTGAATAAAACTTCCTATCAAGTTTTTCCCCAGTAGTAAATCTACTCCGGTTTTCCCTCCAATGCTTGCATCACACATGGCTAATAAAGTGGTCGGAATTTGGATAAAAGAAATGCCGCGCATATAAATTGAAGCTACAAACCCCGCCACATCACCAACCACTCCTCCACCCAGTGCAATTATGCAGCTTTGACGGTTATGTCCCAGTTGAACCATTTGCCCAACTAGTTTTTCCACGGTGGCTAAATTTTTATTTTTTTCTCCGGCTTGGAAAGAAAGAAGAGTAGTTTGCATGTTTAATTTACGCATTGCTCCCTGGAGTTCTTCTCCATAAAGTTTTCGGAGATTGGTGTCTGTAATAAGACAATATTTAGTGGCTAGGACTTGCTTAGCGATGTCACCTGCTATTTGTGAAAATAATCCGGGCTCAATGAAAAGATCATAGGAATTATTAATTTTTTTCTTAAGTTTAAGCGAAATTATTTTCATACGACAGTCAATTAGGAATAGGTTAAAAAGGCTTAAATTGCCCTAAATGCTCCTGCCAATAGCCTTAGTAATTGCTTTAATTTCCTCCATCATGGGCATTAGCATGTCTGGTGTGATGGACTGATCACCATCCGAAAGTGCTTCATCAGGATGAGGATGCATTTCCACTATTAAACCATCTGCGCCAGCCGCAATCGCAGCCCTGGATACTGCTGGGACCAAAGTTCTTTTTCCAGTTGCATGACTGGGATCAACTACCACTGGCAAATGGCTTAATTCCTTAAGTAAAGGAACAACGCTAATATCAAGCGTATTCCTAGTTTCGGTTTCAAAAGTACGAATACCCCGTTCGCATAAAATTACTTCTGAATTACCTTCTGACATAATATATTCAGCCGCAAGTAAAAATTCCTTAATTGTACTACTTAAGCCTCTTTTTAAAAGAATTGGCTTTTTGGTTTTCCCCACTTCTTTGAGAAGATTAAAATTCTGCATATTGCGTGCTCCAATTTGTAAAATATCAGCGTATTTTGAAATTAAAGGAACATCTCTCGGGTCCATTACTTCGGTCACTACGATCATGTTGTAGGGAGCGGCAGCTTGCTTAAGAAGTTTTAGCCCTTTTTCGCCTAGACCTTGAAAGGAATAAGGCGTAGTTCTTGGCTTAAATGCTCCTCCTCGCAAAATTCGAATACCAGCCTTATGAATAATAGCGGCCGATTCTTCGATTTGCTTTTTGCTTTCAACACTACATGGGCCAACCATCATTACTATTTTATCTCCCCCAATTTCCACATCTTTGATTTTAATTATCGTATTTTCCCACTTGGTTTCTCTCGAAGCCAATTTGTAAGGTTGTAGTACCGGCATAACTTTACTAACGCCAGGTAAGGAGCTCAGATGGCTAACATCCAAAATGCGTTCATCGCCAATTACCGCAATGACAACGCGTTCAGTTCCAATCAAGGGCATTGGTTGTAGATTTTGCCCTCTGAGTTCATCAATAATGCGCTGAACTTGTTTTTCTGGGGCGTGGGCCTTCATAACAATAATCATAGATTTGGAAGTTATAAGATTTGGAGAAAGATTGAGTTTAGCTTTGCCAGGGATAAAGACAGGATCTAGCGTAATTCATTGCGTCGACATCCGGCCTGATATTTATTTGGTGGACACGATTTTTCCGTTTTGATGTTAACATGGGTGAACGGGTTAAGAAAAATAAAAAAATCCCCTCGAGACCGTAGGGGAGTGTTATAATTTATGACTTTCAAACTAAAACTCCTTTACGGCCTTTTCGAAAAATAAAAGTAAAACCAAAACTCTCCATTTATTAAGAAGTTTTTTTTCTGGCTTGTTTGGAGAGCTAATAAATTCATAATGGACAATGACAATAAAGATGCTAAGCACAGCATAACAGAATTTTGAAAATGAAAAAGAGATTTTTTTAGAGTAAAATTATTGACAGTCTAAATGGGCTAATGCTAAATATAAAAGAATCTAAAATTTAGAGTAAGCTACTTAAATATGATTTATTCTCAGTTAATTAGTAATTGTTGTTGCCTAAGCAAGGAAGCGCCACTGGAGAGCTGAGATTTTAAATTTAAAATTATTTAGCCTTCAGTAGGTTGCTACGGAAAGGCTATTTTTTATTTTCTAATTTTTCCCTACTATGCCTGCAACTCATTCTATTTTAAGGTCAATCGGAAATACTCCTCTTGTTAAATTAAAAAGAATAAACCCATATTCAAATATTGAGCTTTTGGTAAAACTAGAATTTTTTAATCCCAGTGGGAGTATTAAAGATCGAATTGTAAAGCATATTATTGAACATGCTGAGGCTGAAGGATTAATTAAGCCAGGTGGGACAATTGTTGAAAACACATCTGGCAATACAGGCGCGGCCGTGGCCATGATTGCTGCGATCAAGGGCTATAAAGCTATTTTGACCATGCCTGATAAAGTCAGTGTGGAAAAACAAAATTCACTTAAGGCTTACGGCGCCAAAATTGTAGTTACCCCAACGTCAGCATCACCAGATTCACCAGACCATTATGTAAATACAGCCAAGCGTATTGCAGCGGAAACTCCAAATAGTTTTCGTGTTAATCAATATGATAACCCTAAAAATCCTGAGGCTCATTATCTTTCAACTGGGCCGGAAATTTGGGAACAAACCAAGGGGGCCGTAACTCATTTTGTGGCAGCTGGAAGTACCGGTGGCACTATTAGTGGAATTGGTCGATATCTTAAGGAAAGAAATCCTAATATTAAAATTATTATGCCGGATCCGATTGGATCAATTTATTATGATTATTTTAAAACCGGCCAGATTCGGAAAGATGGTAGTTGCAGCTATCAAGTGGAAGGTGTCGGGGAAGATCACCTTGCTAAGGCTATGGATTTTTCTTTGGTTGATGATATGTTTCAATTTACAGATCAGAATGCTTTTTCTACGGCCCGTCGTTTGGCTAGAGAGGAAGGTATTTTCGGTGGGGGGACTGGTGGGGCAAATGTTTGGGCCGCCTTAAAATTAGCTCAATCTCTTACAGAACCAGCCACTATTGTTACTGTAATCCCGGACAACGGGGTAAAATATTTGAGTAAATTTTACAATGATCAGTGGATGCTCGAAAATAATTATGAAATTTAAAACTTCTAACCAAACTAATATGCAATTTTCCACCAAAGTTATTCATGTGGGGCAAGAGCCTGAAAAAATTACCGGAGCGATTATCCCTCCTATTTATATGACCTCTACTTATGTCCAAGAGACCCCTGGAAAGGATCGAGGCTATGATTATACTAGAGCTGGAAATCCAAATTTTTCCAATCTTGAGCATGCGCTCTCTGCCCTAGAAGAAGGAAAATACGCAACGGTTTTTTCTTCGGGTTTAGGCGCGATTACCGCCTTGCTCTCTAGTTTAAAAATAGGCGATAAAGTTGTAGGGACAAATGATATTTATGGCGGTACGCATCGTTTATTTGATCAGGTTTTTAAACCGTTTGGTCTCCATTTTGAGTTAATTGATACGCAGAATTTACTAGAAGCAGAGAAAATTTTAAAAAAAGAACCTAAATTTATTTTCCTGGAATCTCCTACAAATCCCCAATTAAAAATATCAAATATTAAAGAAATTTCTAAGCTAGCTCATAAATATGGTGTGTTAGTTGTGGTGGATAATACCTTTGCTTCGCCCTATTTTCAAAATCCGCTTTTGTTAGGGGCTGATATTGTTTTGCATAGTACAACCAAATATATTAGCGGCCACTCTGATATTATCGGTGGCGCCGTTATTACAAATAGCGAATCTTTAAAGGGGAAAATGGATTTTGCCCGCAAGGCCATGGGCATTAATCCCAGCCCTTTTGATGTTTGGTTAATTAGTCGCGGAATTAAAACTTTGGCAATTAGGATGCAAAGACATGGTGAAAATGCTCTAAAAATTGCTCAATATTTCGAAAATAATTCTATGGTTAAAAAGGTTTATTATCCCGGATTACCAAGCCACCATAATTATGAGATAGCAAAACAGCAGATGAGAGGATTTAGTGGTATGGTCTCAGTTGAATTTGATTTAGATTTAGAGCAAATAAAAAAAGTAATTTCCTCATTTCAGGTTTTTTCCTTAGCTGAAAGTCTTGGCGGAGTTGAATCCTTGGTTGATCATCCAGCCAGTATGACCCATGCTTCTATCCCAAAAGAAAAGCGGCTAGAAAACGGGCTTACTGATGAATTAGTAAGATTTTCAGTCGGGATCGAAGACATTGAAGATTTAATAGGGGATTTAAAGCAGGGACTTTCTAAGGCCTAAAAAGGTCTTTTGGAAAGTTTATTACCAGTCGTCACGCTAAAATGCTCTAGTACCTTTAGCTATTTCAATGTGTTATGATACGCGCATGCAAGAACCACGTGTAGCTATTGTTTGTGATTGGTTAACCGATTGGGGAGGCGCAGAACGCGTTATTTTAGCCATTCATAAACTTTACCCCAAAGCTCCAATTTTCACTAGTATTTATAACGAGGCTAATTTCCCTGAATTAAAAGGGGTAGACGTACGAACTTCTTTTATTCAGCATTTTCCAGGGGCAAGGCATCACCATCAGTGGTATTTGACGTTTATGCCAGAGGCCTTTGAATCTTTTGATTTGAGTGATTACGATATTGTGATTTCCAGCGCACATTCCTGTGCCAAAGGTGTAATTACTAAACCAGAAACCCTGCATGTTTCCTATTGTCATACCCCGCCGCGTTATTTATGGGATGATTGGCACAATTATGTGGCTAATTATCCATGGCCAAAATTTTTAAAACATACTTTTATTTCTAGTGCTCTTCATCGTCTTCGTCTTTGGGATCGAGCCGCATCTGAGCGTGTGGATCACTACATTGCCAATTCTAAATATGTCGCAAATCGAATTAAAAAGTATTATCGGCGCGATTCGATAGTTATTTATCCTCCGGTGGAAATGACTTCGTTTAAAAGCACAAAGCGCGCGGATTATTTTTTAGCTGTGGGCAGATTGATTCCTTACAAGAGATTTGACCTGATCGTGGAGGCTTTTAATGATTTAAAGTTACCGCTTAAGATCGTGGGTATTGGTAATCAATTTAATTGCCTTAAAAAGGCTGCCTATGAAAATATTGAATTTTTAGGAAAAATACCTGAGGGAGAATTACAAAATCTTTATAGTCATGCCAAAGCACTTATTTTCCCCCAAGTTGAGGATTTTGGAATTATTCCGGTGGAAGCTATGTCCCACGGCTGTCCAATTATTGCTTATGCTGCTGGGGGGGCGCTAGAAACCGTAAAAAATAAGGTTTCGGGCATTTTTTTTGAAGAGCAAAGCACTCAATCTCTTAAAAATGCGCTTGAAAAATTTAATTATCTTCAATTTGAACCGGGAAAAATTAGCAAACACGCGGAACAATTCGGAGCCGAAATTTTTACTAAGAAACTTGCTAGTTTTATTGAAAAGGAGTGGGCGAAAATTTCCAAGTAGCATTTTTTTAAACTTAAGGTTAAAATCAGCTTATGGATCCTCGCGAAATGTTTTCTCTAATCAGACGTCATCTGGTCTTTATAGTAGGAATGTGTTTGGTAGGTTTCTTTTTGGGAATTGGGTATACTTTTTATTTTGATCATGGCGAAAAAGGAGCTACCATTTTTTTAACAATTGGTATGCAGGTTTCTGAAAATACGTCCGCGGATCAGTATGTGACCAACGAAAGTAATAATGTTATTGATCAGTTTACTGAAACAATTCAGGGATGGTTTCTTAATCCTGCATTTCAGGTTAGGGTTAATAACCGAATCGGCTTTGATACTTCCCTAAGTTTTCGTAAGCAAGAAAAGCAAAATTTAGTTGTCAACCTTGTTGTCCCGTCTTTGGTTGATCCCACTCGTGCGGCCAACGAGCTCATTAATGAATTGAAAAATGAAATTCAAGCTTATGATAAGGCAACCGGATCGCATTTTGTTTTAGCGTTAAGCTCAATTACGGCTTACGAAAAGGATTCAAATATCAGACTAAATATTTTGGTAGCGCTTTTGCTGGGATTTTTTAGTGGTATTTTACTAGTTGGTTTATGGGAATATTTTAATCGGAAAGTTAGTTTCGGGTTTCAGGTGGAAACCATTTTAGAAAAACAGCCTCTTTATCGTTTGCCAAACAAGCGAAAAGAAAATGCTCTCAAGAGTTTCCTGGATGCATCCCTGTCTGCCTTTACTAAACCAATAATTTTACTGGAATTGGGCGATTTAGGGATTTTTTCACAAAAAAAATCTCTTCAAGCCGATTATAATGTTCATGTCCGCAGTTACCCCCTTGGCCTAAAGGACCTGCCGAATGAATTTTCCCTCATTTTAATTGTTCAATTAGGTTACACTTCTGAAGATCTACTTTGGAATCTAAAAAGCTTGTACGGAGAGCAGATTTATTATGTTCTAATTATTTAATTATGATTATTGGAATTGATGTTCGCGCTTTAATGCATGGACGAACAAGTGGAGTTGAAAATTACATTAGGTCACTTCTTAAGGCTTTATTTGAGATCGATAGTGAAAATCAGTATGTTCTTTTTTATAATTCCAGAAAAGAATGTCAGAATTTTTTACCCCCATTTGATGGGCGAAGGGTTAAAGTCGCCCGTTATAGATACCCAAACAAGCTTTTGCATTTGCTATGGCGGTTTTTTAAATATCCCAAAATTGATAAAATAATTCTAAGGAAAATTGGTAAACAACTCGATGTTTTGTTTGTGCCTGACCCAAGGCCATCTCCTGTTTCAAAATCAGTAAAAAAAGTAACTACTTTTCATGATCTGGTCTTTGAGCGTTATCCGCAGCATTTTTCTTGGAAAAGTAGGCTTTGGTTTGCGGTTTTAAACCCTAGGGAAGAGGTGCGTTCCAGTACGCATTTGATTGCGGTTTCAGAATTTACTAAGCGCGAATTGCAGGAATTGTATTGTGTTGAAGAAAATAAAATTACAGTTATCCCGGAAGCTGTTCCTGGAAAGCTTAAACCCGAAAAGGATATCTTTTTATTAAAAACAATCCGCGAAAAGTACGCCCTTCCGGAAAATTTTTTCCTAACTTTTTCCACCCTTGAGCCGCGTAAAAATTTAGAAAGCGTAAGTAAAGCCTATGGAATTTTTCAAAAAAAATCCCCTTTAGAAACTTATCGTTTAGTATTAGCTGGAAGGCGCGATCCACTTATCTTTGGGAAAGTTTTTATTGATGATCATCCCGATATTTTATTGCCAGGATTTATTGATGAAGCTGACAAGGCAGGGCTTTATACCCTAGCTAGTGGTATGATTTTTGTTTCAACCTACGAGGGATTTGGTTTGCCTGTTTTGGAGGCCATGGCTTGCGGGACTCCAGTTATTGCTTCTAATACCACCTCTATCCCAGAAGTTACTGATGATGCAGCTATTTTAGTTGATCCCTATGATAGTGAAAAAATCGCTGAGGCGATGGAAAAATTAACTAGACCAGAAATTCATGAAGAATATCGCCAGAAAGGCCTACAGCACGTTAAACAATTTAGTTGGCTGAAGGCTGCTAAAAAAACTCTAAAAGTATTTAATGGAGAGGCTGATGAACTCTAATAGCAATTCGCCATAAAAACAGCATGCCTACTTGGAGCTTTTTAAAGCTATTAAGCTAAATATATACAAATGATCCGTCTAATAATCCTTACTCAAATTATTTTGACTTTGTTGAGTAATCGTTAATAAAGATAGATATTGCGGTGGCTAAGGGTACTGAAATAATAATTCCCACGATCCCCAGAAAATTATATCCAATTAACATTCCAATAATAATTATCAAAGGGCTTAATCCCACGGCTCGGTTCATAATAAACGGCACAATAATATGATTCTCAAATTGTTGAATCAAAATATAAAAAAGGAAAATCCAAAAAGTTAGAGAAATAGAAGTGTTAAGCCCGATAAGAACAGCTGGGACCGCCGCTACAATCGGTCCGATAACCGGTACTAATTCCATCATTCCGGCCATTAGAGCAAGCGTTAAAGCGTAATCCACACGTAAAATGGAAAGTCCGATGAAGGTTAAAGCAGCTATGGCCAACATTAATTTAAGCTGACCTCTAAGCCAAAATCCAATTTTCTCCTTAATTGCTTCACTTTTTTCGGCAATGTAGCGAGCATGTTTGGAAGGGAAAAGAGAGCTGAAAAATCCTTCAATCCCATCTTCATCCACAACCATAAAAAAAGTGAGTACCAGGATAAGGACAGCGTTCATAAGCCCATTAAAAAGAATCTTAATTGCATTCCAAGTATTCCCAGCTAGTCCCTGCAGTTGAAAGGCGACTTGCTCTAGGGCGGTTTGCAAATGTTTGGTTAGAGTTTCTTGGTCAATGCTGTGCAGAAAATCATTTATAAAGGACTGAATATTTTGAGAATAAGGAAGATTTTCGATTAATGGTCCCCTGGAAATGTTCATCACCAAACTTTGTAATGTCCGTGCCAATTCTAATAATTGATGAACAACTAGCGGAACTAGCGTCGAAATAAATAATGCTAAAACAACAAAAAAGATTAAATAAATTAGGAGTACGCTAGCATAACGCGGTAAACCTTTGCTTTGCCAGTGATCAACAATGGAATCTAAGGCCGCGGACAGAAACAAGGAAATAAAAATAATGATCAAAATATCTTTAATCCCATAAAGAAATAGAACTAAAATTAACAAACCTAAAACCACAAGAGTCGCTTTGGCTACACTACTCATTGAAAATTCTACTCTAATTTTTTGTTCATTTGAGGGGGGGGTGGGGGTAGAAGCTTCTATTATTGGGTCGCGATGTTTCGAGGCTTTTTGTTGACTTTTAAGGTTGCTGATCTTTTGGCGTAACTTTTGGAGTTGAGTCAAAGTTGCATTTAAAAGTGTCTGTAAGGATTTTTTTTTCATAAAAAAGATTTAGGGGTTAAAATTTTAGCTAGTTAGTTGCACTTGAATAACATTAACCAAAATCCAAGCAAGAAGAGTAATAACAAGGCCAATTAAGGCATAGGTAATGGTTTTTTTCCCTTTTTCTTTGTCATCAGTGAGCCCTCCAGACATGTACCAAAATCCGCCAAGCATCACCGAAAGAACACTTACAGTCCCAGCAATGCCAATAAAAAAATTAGCAATATAGGTAATAAAATAGGGGAGCATCCAAAGATGAAGTTTGCCGGTTTTAACTGCACAAGCAAGATAATCATCACGTGATTCAAGTGCTTTAATTTTACTCATAATTACATCTGGGCTTTGATTCATGATAACCGTACAATCTAGGGCTTCATCGCCTCTTGGCAAAAGTGTGTCTTGCGCCAAAACACCCCCTGGAAAGAAAAAAGCAGTAAGGAATAAGGAGACAAATATTTTTTTCATCAAGGGAAGGTTAGATACTTGTGTAGTATAGCGCTAGCCTTAAATCCAGACAAGAGTCTGTGCGAAGAGGGACTAGCCAAAAACACCGTGACCGATTCTGACCATGGTTGAGCCTTCTTGTAGTGCTATTACGTAATCATTAGTCATTCCCATTGATAATTCTTCCAAGGCCACATTTGCTAGATCGGCAGATTTTATTTTGTTGAAAAGTAGGCGCATAAGCTTAAAATAAGGTTTTGCTTTTTGGGGATTTTCATCCAACGGCATAATTGCCATTAGCCCTCTTATCTTTACATTTTTTAATTCTGCTCCAATTTTATGCGTTATTGCTAGTATTTCTAATTTATCGAACCCGTGCTTTTGTGGCTCATTTGCCACATTCACTTGTAGAAAAATAGGCATTATTTTTTGCTGCTTATTAGCTTCAAGGTCAACTATTTTAGCTAAACGATAACTATCTATCGATTGAATGACATCAAATAAGCTCACAGCCTGTTTCACTTTATTGGTCTGCAAATGCCCGATAAAATGTTTTTCGACCGGTAAGAACAAATTGGGAAATTTAGACGCTGCCTCCTGAATCCGATTTTCCGCGATTAAAGTAACTCCAGAGTTAATCGCTTCTTCAATTTCTGAGACTGAATGATTTTTGGTTACCACTAATAATTTTACGCCCGGTCCTAGGATATTTTTTAGGTTGTGGATATTGGCGGAAATACTCATTATTTGGTATAGTTAATTTATTCAGTGCCAAAGTGATTTTAACTTAAATTTTTTAATCTATCTACCAGTGTTACCGGTTGTTGCCATTGTGGGGAGGCCCAATGTCGGGAAATCTTCTCTTTTTAATCGGCTTGCTGGGAGAAGGCATGCTATTGAATCTCCGGTGTCCGGAACAACCAGAGATCAGATTTCAAAGCTAGTTCGACTTTCTAAGCACAATATTCTTTTGATTGATACTGGGGGATTGGAAATTGGGAATGAAGGCGACATTGAAAAAGATGTTCAGGCGCAAGCTAACGCCGCTATTGCCGGAGCAGATGTGGTGATTTTAGTAGTTGATGTTCGATTTGACCCTACGGCCGATGATTTTCACGCCGCAGAGCTTTTGCGAAAATCAGGTAAACCTTGTTTGATGGTGGCGAACAAGTGCGATCATTTGGGGAGATTAGAAGAAAAAACTTTTAATTTTTTTGAACTGGGATTTGATCAACCCATTGCTGTTTCCGCTATCCAGGCCATTGGGCTTGATGAACTTAGAGAGGGGATAGAACAGCAAGTTAGTGCTTTAGGATTTCCTGCCCTGAATGATAAAATAACCCCAAATAAGGGGATAAGACTGGGGTTTGTAGGGAGACCAAATGTCGGTAAATCTTCACTGATTAATGCCTTGTTTGGCAAAAAAAAAGTTATAGTTTCTGAGATACCAGGGACAACTAGAGATGCCGTTGAAGTTCCGTTTTCCTACAATAATGACGATTTTATTCTAATTGATACCGCTGGCGTTAGAAGGAGAGGAAAAATAGAGAAGGGAATTGAAAAATATAGTGTGATGCGGAGTTTTCAGGCGATTGAGGATTCGGATATCGTAGTTTTGGTTTTAGATGGAAGTGATGGTATTCGGGCACAAGATTTGCATGTGGTGGAATTTATCTTGGAACAATATAAGGGTTTGATTGTGGCCATTAACAAAGTAGATACTTTTGATGATTTTGATCAATCCAGGCGCCGTTTTGAAAATATATTGCGTCACCGTATGGCTTTTGTCCCTTGGGCACCAGTGGTCTTTGTCTCTGCGTTGGAAAAGCGAAATTTATTTACCATTCTTGATTTAGCCATTCAAATCGAACAGGAAAGAATAAAAAAAATTCCAGATCAGGAATTGCAAGCGTGGTTAAATGAAACAGTGGCCAAGCACGTTCCGGCCGGTAATCGTGGAAATCGGCAAGCTGAATTAATAGGCATTAAACAGAGAGGAAATAAACCGCCCACCTTTGTCTTCCAGGCTAAAAATGCAGAATATTTCCATTTTTCCTATAAGCGATTTCTCGAAAATCAATTTAGAGAAAAATTTGGATTTATTGGGACTGGAATTAAGATGGTTTTTGATCGATCATATCTTTGATGCATCTTAATGCCGCCCTGCGACAGTATCGGCATAATGTATTAGCAATTAGGACATGAATGTCTTTTTCGTGAGATTCTAAGAAATCGTTAATTTCCCCCCATTTGTTCGATGATGAGCTTTTTAGTATATTTTTAGAGAATTAAAAATTATTTTTTTATGGATGTCCAATTTTGCCATAAATCTGCTAAATTTTTCCGCTGATCATTGTTGTGAAATTTAAGTATATCCCGAGAAAGAATGATGGCCGTTGATTTCTCGGGAATTTTAAGTCGCTGTTTTTTTTGGTTGGCGCGTTTTAGTTGCCAAGTAGCTAAACGATTTTCAAGCCATTGACCTCCTTTTGAATCAAAGATTTTTTCACCAAGATTTTTAAGATAAATTAGTAATGGAGGGGCAGACCTAAAATAGATTTTTTGTTCTAATAGTGGTTGTGCAAAAAATTCCTTTAACCATTTGCTGTTAGCTTTTAAAAATTGTTCATAAACATTTATCGATCCAGAAATGGGTTGCAAAGTTCTTAACCAATAGGCCAGATAAATATCCTGTCCCTGGATGCGAATTGAGCTCAAATTTAGTTGATTTTCGGTAATGAAAAAACTTAAGCAAAATCGTCCAGTGATCTTTTTACCATGACGCCTAACCCCTAAAATATGCAGCCAAAAAGTAAGAAGCAATCGAGCCGTAAATAATCGACCAGATTTAGTAATTATCAAAAGATCAATATCGCTTTTAGCGGTCGGGTTATTATAGGCTAAATTGTTGCAAACCGCCACCAGGCGTAGATAGGGAATAAGGTTAAAAATCCATTGATAACGATGAATACGTCCCCACATTTTTTGGGCGATTTTTGCTCGGTCTTGCCTGGTTATAGCGTAATTTTTAGCATTCTTAAGTTGATAAAATAAATTATTTTTAACTACATTTTTGTTGCTATTTAAAATTGATCTGATTTTAGTGTAATTTGAGACGTGGACCAGTAAATAATTTTCTATTTCCTCGATTGTGAGTGGGTATTGAAATAAATTAAAATAGGCCAATGTTTTTAGTACCGCTTGTTGGTAATTAAAAGAGGTAGTATTTAGTTTTCGAGGTTTGGACATAAGTGACCGATTGCAATTAATTTGAATTCATTCGCTCTCCAATCCCACCCTCCCGGGGGCCACCACCACTCTCGAATATAGCATATTTGACATGAATAAAACCTTGCAAAAGTATGAAATACTTATCCTAAAGGAGGTAAATTGTTATAATTAACTCATGTCCTCTTTTAAATCCATTATTATTAATCTTCCACACTCTCCAGGAGTTTACCGATTTTTGGACGATAAGGGTGGAGTTCTCTATGTGGGCAAAGCTATTGACCTCAAAAAACGCGTCAGTTCCTATTTTCGCAAGCAAAAAAATCAGCCCATGCGTTTGCAAAAACTGATCGAGAAAACCGTGAACATCGAGTATACGGTGGTCGATTCCGAACTCGAAGCCCTCATTTTGGAAACCAATCTCATCAAATCCTACCGGCCGCGTTACAACATTTTGATGAAAGACGATAAAAATTATGTGTATCTTAAAATCACAACGAATGAAGATTACCCACGCATTACAGTTACTCGCCAAGTCGAACGAGACGGTGCGCGCTATTTCGGGCCAAAAGCCTCAGCCGGGGAGCTTTACCGCACCCTCAAATGGCTCAAAAAGGTTTTTCCCTATCGCCATTGTGGCCTCGACATCCGATTTAAGGGAGATTCGACTGAACCGCTGCGAACCGGACAACCGGGTGAAGGAGGAGGCCCATTCAAGGTTTTGGTCACGCATAAGGTCCTCAAATACCCCTGCATCGATTACCACATCAAACGGTGTGTGGGGCCTTGCATTGGCACAGTTACTCCTGAGCAGTACAAAAAATTCATTCTTCCCATTGTGCATTTTTTTGAAGGCAAAACCGACGAAATCGTGAAGGATTTAAAAGAAAAAATGCAGCAGGCCGCTTTCGGAAAACAGTTCGAAAAAGCCGCGCGCATTCGTGATCAACTGTTGGAAATGGAGCATTTGATGGCGCCGCAGCGGGTGAGTAGCCCGGATGGCATCGATAAAGACGTCATCGGCCTTGTGACCGAGGGCGGGATGGGATATGTGAGTCATTTCATGTTTCGTGCGGGAAAATTGAAAAGTCAGGAAAATTTCATCCTCAATGCCGTGCATTTGGAGTCCGGTGCTGAACTTGAAGACGCGGAAATCCTGTACGCATTTGTGCAGCAATACTATGAAAAAGCCACAGACATCCCACGCGAAGTGTTGCTTCCAGAACCTTTTCCACAAGCCAAAACAATCGAGGAATGGCTCACGACGTTAGCCAATCATCCAGTGAAATTTTTTCATCCCAAGCAAGGAAAAAGTAAAGCTCTCATTCAACTGGCCAATGACAACGCGCACAGTTTCGCCAAAAAAACGCAGGTGAGTTGGCAAAATAAGGAAGGTAAGGGGGTGGAAGACGCCCTAAAGGGGCTTCAAAAAATACTCAAACTACCCAAGTTGCCGCAGCGCATCGAGGGGTATGACATTTCCC
The DNA here is from genome assembly GCA_000993615.1 of Candidatus Peregrinibacteria bacterium GW2011_GWF2_39_17. GTDB lineage: Bacteria > Patescibacteriota > Gracilibacteria > UBA1369 > UBA12473 > UBA12473. Next base: position 44,000 of record LBWM01000007.1, read on the forward strand.
ATTTGGGCGGGCAGGATACCGTGGGCAGCATGGTGGTGGTTGAAAAAGGCCTGCCCAAAAAAGCGGACTACCGTCATTTTAAGCTCAGAACCGTGCAAGAGCGCATCGATGATTATGCGGCCATGAATGAAGTGCTGCAGCGGCGATTGAGGTATTTGGAGCCCATTTTAAGCGGGATGAGGAAAGCAAAAAAGAAAGAAATTCCTCAAATTGAAAAAATCCTCACTCGAGAAAAATTGGACACCGACGATTTGATTCCGCACAAAATATTGATCATTGAAAAACGCAAAAAAATCGTGGGCATCGTGCGCACCAAACCCATCGAAAAAGACGCCAACGAATTGGCGTCGTTGTGGGTGGACCCGAGCTGTCGAGGCGAAGGATTGGCTCGTGAGTTGGTTTATGCAGTCATGGCGAAACAAAGAAAAGGGAAACTTTATGTGCTGCCGTGCCAAACCTTGATCGATTGGTATGGATCACTGGGTTTTCACGACGTGAAGGAAATACCCAAATTTTTTGAGGATAAGGCCACGCGATGCGTAAATGCCTGCTTGATTGAAAAACCAGTGGTCATGGTTTATAGGTTTCCAAAAGGGGAAGGGGACACCTCATTGACGCGAAAGCCGCATTTGATCATGGTGGATGGGGGGAAAGGGCAGGTGAGCGTGGCCGCGGCCACGCTGAAAAAAGCAAAACTCAGCATTCCTTTGATTGGATTAGCCAAAAAAGAAGAGGCCATTTTTATGCCCGGGCAATCCAAGCCACTCATCCTTCCCAAAGAATCCGCAGAACTTCAACTCCTCCAGCGTCTTCGCGACGAAGCCCATCGCTTCGCCCTCAAATATCAACAAGGGTTAAGAGGGGAGCGATTAAAAAGTTAGAAACTTTTTAAGCATTTTTTGTTGCTCCTTTCTAGTGGCTGTTACTTCGTCTCCCCCATGGAAAACAATATTTCTTAATTTTCTTAATTGATCACAGCTACCAGAATTTTGGCTAGGGGATAGGTGAAATTCTCTATCGAGAATGCTTTGAAATGCATCTAGGGTAGCAAGTACTGTTCTCTCGAAATCTCTTCGCCTGGCTTCTTCATCGACAGCTACTGGCGGAGTGGTAGCCAATTGATCTGATTCTATTTTTTTCCCGCTATAAGTGAAAATTCTCTCCCTTTTATTGGGATCAATTTTAACAGAAGGTAAAAATATAGAACATGAATCGCCGGGAAATGAGTCGGGATCAGTTAATTCAGATTCTCTTAAGGAAGAAATATATTCCATATCCCTTGTCAAGGGTCCTTCGAGAAGTTGATAGATTAGCTTTCCATTTTTAGTTTTCTTTACAAGCAGTGCAGTAGTGCTGCCATTAGGTGTACAGCCGTTTTGTAAGCGCGGCTTTAATGTGGCTAAATTTGTTGTTGGCTCATCAATTAGCCTAAATCCTGGTAAAAGCTTAGGGAATAAATACATTGCGGGTACCTCCGTATCAGTAGGATACTCAGACATTTTAAAATTGTTAATTGTTGTTATAATTTTAACAAAAATATCAATTTTGTCAACCACAAGTCCATGTTATTTTAAACCCAACGGTCGTAAACTAATCATGTTATGTCTCTCAAATCTCAACTCCAATCCGATCTCACCGAGGCCATGAAGGCCAGAGATGAAGTTAAGGTGGCCACTCTGCGATTATTGAAGGCAGCGACTATGAAATTTGAAGTTTCCGGGAAAGAAAAAGTAGAAGCCACAGACGACGATGTTTTGAAAATCCTTAAAAAAGAGGTCAAACAACGCCAGGATTCCATTGAGCAATTTGAAGCAGGCAATCGCCACGATTTAGCCGAAATTGAACGCAAGCAACTGGCGGTTTTGGAAGGTTATCTCCCTACCCAAATGAATGCCGATGAACTCAAGGCCATTGTGCAAGCCATTATCACTGGAACAGGAACAAAAAGCCCGAGTGATATGGGCAAAGTCATGGGGCTAGCCATGAAAAAAGTCGCGGGGCAAGCCGACGGTTCCATGGTACGTGAGATGGTGCAAAAAGCATTAACCGCTCTTTAAAAAAAGTCCGAGACAAAAAGGTGAGTAGATTTCCTCGAGCCCACGAAGTCGCGACCGATTTTGGGTCTCGTGGGTCCCAAAATGGTCAGGCGACTGAGTTTAGCGAGAGTGAAATCTACGAACAACATTTCGGAGGGGGTCCCGAAGGGGGAACCAGCTGTGCCCCCTTCGATAGAGCCCAGGTGGCGGAATGGTAGACGCGCTGCGTTCAGGTCGCAGTGGGGGCAACTCCGTGGAGGTTCAAATCCTCTCCTGGGCACCACTTTTTCTTCTCGAATTATAAAAAATATTGTTCAAAATGGATTTGATCTTCTTTAAATCCTTTTTTCTTTAGAATTAGTAAAAGTTCGGTAATCATCTCCTTTCCTCCGCATAAATAGACATCAGTGTTTTTAATCTCTAAATTTTCGCCTTGAAGTATTTGAGTTACTCGTCCTTTCCTGCCTGTCCGGTTTTCTTTTGAACGTGAAAGGCAATAAGTATAAGTAAATTGAGGATGTTTTCGTGTCCACGAATCCAAAATTTCTTGATAAAAAATATCGTTTTCCGAACGAACCCCTAAATAAAGTTGAATTTTCCCTGGCGCATTGTTTGTTAATCGATTCTCAATCATAGCCCTAAGAGGAGCTATGCCGGTGGCTGTGGCTGCTAAAATTAAGTCTCGATCAGGGAGAGATTTTAGGGTGAAAAATCCAAAAGGGCCTTGCATTTCCGCCTCTTGACCTAGTGTCCAATTTTTCATTAATGGCGTTAATTTGCCGTCTGGTAAAATTTGGACACAAAGTAAAATTTTATTTTCTGGCGATAAGGAACTAGCAATAGAATAGGCCCGACTAAGCAATTCTTTGGTTTGGGGATGTCTAGTTTTGACTAGCACAAATTGACCCGGTAAAAAGGTAATTGTTTTTGGCTCCACTAATTCAAATTCAAAATCGTAAATATTGTGCGTCAGTTGGCGTTTTTTTGTAAGCCTAATAGTGTAAGTAAGAGGAAGTGGCATGCTTAAAATTTACCTTAGAAATTGAAAAATTCCAAAAATGTGACTGGTATTATCTAATGGATTTTTAGCGTCACCAAGTGAGGTACTTGAAGTTCGCTTCCATAAGGAAAAATGGAGGGCTTGTTTGGCTTCCAGAAGCTTGAGTAATAAATACAATGATTCAGGAGAATCCATGGCTACTGCATCCGGTGAAAATTCCCCGGGAGAGTGAGCTAAATTTGTAAGATCCTCTAAAGAAAAAGATTGGGGTTGAACGGATTTTAGCCATTCGATGGTTTGGTTATCATTTTCTAAAGCGATTTTCTCGGACTCATAATGGGTAAAATCGATACTAGCCACAATAAGTGTTTTGGAAAGGTCGAATTGTATTAGTTGATCTCGAAGGAGATCGAGAACCGATTGTGGGGTTTGAGTTTTAAGAATAATAGGAGTTACATCAGCTTGAGGAAAATAGTGATGTAAAAAGAAAAGGTGGGTGGTAATGCCATGTTCTTTTCCAAATTTTTTTGGTTCAATAGCAAGAGGTGAATGAGTTGAAAGTGTGCTGATCCAGGCTAGATTGAGAGGTGGGGTATTTAAAATAGTGGGAAAAAGTTGATTTGTGGTTTGGGCATAATGATAACCATAATTAAAATGATTTGGGCTAAGAAGGATAATATGCTCAACATCCCTTGAAGCAAATTGAGTATAAAATTGATCAATAAAGTGTTCTACCAACAAGTGATGCGGCAAAATAATACCAAGCACTTTTTCTGGATTTTCTGTAGTGATTTTAGGGGTGCAGCTTATGAGCGCGCTCGCCAGAGCGAGCGCGCTCATAAAAGAAAAAATTATTATCCTTACCCTGCGGGCTTGTTGCAGGGTGTTTATTCTATAAATGAAATTTTGTTTTATTCTTGCCATGGCCTGGAAGAAGTTCCTCCCCATTCAAATAAAGTGAAGCCCCGTCTCATCACAGGGGACAAAGTTTGAGTTGGTATCGATAAATACGAATCCGTGGGATGATAGAACATCAAAATGCGACTCATCGTAGTCGGAGCAGGAGTGACCGTGAGCGGAGCAATGGCGTTCATTTCCTGAGTGCCCAAAAAGCTTATGAAGAAGTAAGCTTGCTTGTTTTTCAGCATTCGAGGCAACCAGAAATCCACAAAATCTGCTTTTTCTTGAGTTAAAAATCCGAGTTTATCCAAAGAACTATCTAAAAAAGTGGCTAAATCTTCACGCGCGATCACAAATCCTTGGTCAGGAGAAACACTGGGTTTCCCTTGTCCTTCCCAAAAAAGATAAGGATAAGTTTGCCCATCCGCGTAATTGAGGAGCGTCCCATCTGGAGAGGCTTGCACCATCCAGCCGTTTTCGCCATACGCAGGAACGGTTTTACTGAAGGAAGTGACGCCCACTTGAACCGAGACATCCGTTGTTTCCTGAGGATAAAGATAAATCACGGGCTTTCCACATTCAGCGAGAGGTTTAAAGTCCTTGTGACTCAACGTACTCCATCGACCGAGGGGATCCTGCCAATACAAAATGGGATTTGCATCCACATATTGGTCAAAAGTAAGCAGTGTATAGCCTTCATTGTCGACTTTCCACTGATACATATCGCGATACGTCTGGTAGGACTGAGCGAACACTTCTTGCTCTGGAGTGAGGGGAACGTTCACAGTAGCTTCAATCGGGTTTTTGACCACATAAAGATCCACTCCGCTATCGGTTTGGCCGACTTTTTCGAGGTTATTCACATCAGCCGTGACGAGGAAGTAGCAATTTCCATCAATCCCACACCCGGAGACTGTGTACGAATAAGTTTCCGAGAGGTTAACGCGCATAGGAAAACCAATATCAGGAGGCGTAGCGCCCAGCGTTAGCCAGGTGGTTTGATTTTCAGCAAAAAAGCCGGGATTGTAGTCGTATTGGGAATGAGAACCGTCTGGAGCCTGAACATAAAAACAACCCAGATTTGAAGGATTTTCAGAAGTGCCAGGGAAATAGACATCGCCGATAGAAGGATCTTTGAAGGTCACATTTCTGAAGGGATCCGCTAAATAAGACTTGTCTCGGTGAGATAAGGTGAGGACTCCTTTTCCGTCAGGAAGTTCAATTTGTTCGGGCAAGGTCAATCCGGCTAAAACAATTTGCTCATCCTTTTTGGTCATCAGAGGGCTTAAATAATCGGGATAATATTCCGTAGAATAAGGTGCCAAAAATGTGAGCGTTTGAGTGGCTTCATCCCATGCAAAACGGTAGAGATTTGGAGAAAAGCACGGGCCTTCGCAGTCCAAATTGAGAACAACCAGTTTTTGCCCTTCGTAAGGCAATCCTTTTGTAAAAATCGTGCCCACTTCATACCAATGGAAGAAAGGAGCCAAATTCGTTTCCCATGAAAACTGGGCAGCGGTTGTGGAATTGGGATTTCCTCCAAGCATTCCTTCGCTATAAATTTTAAACAGGTCGTCTTTGTAGGGCGCGAGAAAGGTTTCGCGATCGAGCTGCACAATGCCGGTGTACTGGATGTCTCCGGTTTGAAAATAAGGGGCGATTTCGGGGTTGAGGAGGTCTACAGCCACCGGAGTTTCGCCTTTGCCGTCTGGAATAACTGGAACAGCCTTTTCATCTTGAAATAAGCTGCACCCCCCAAATAAAGAGGTGAGAGCGGTCATTAAGCCTATTAAAATAAGTGATGACCTAAAAGTTACGCGCATAAAAAAATAATAGAAAATAGATATTTCCATTTTCTATTACCTCCTATCACAATACAATAGAAAGATTGTCGGTCATTTATCTTAATAAACTAGTGTAAAGTCACGTCTGGCCTAGAATTTTCCAAAGGAAGAGAACTTCGCATCTTGGTTTTAGTGGTGAGTTGTTGTAGTTCCCTAGATAGTTCCGCGATCTGTTTTCTAAGTAGAAATATTTCTTTCTGTTGTTCAGTGTCTAAATTATGCCCTTTTTTTATTAGAATTGCCCTTAACTCTTGTATAATTTTCATGCTTTTATCTAGTTGAGCCTGGAGTTGGGTTAATTCATTTTCTTTCGCTGATAGTATTCCATTAAGAGCTTTCGCATTAGCTTCCCACCTAGTTTTTTCCATTTTTAAGTCACTGATGATTGTATCACCGCTTGCTATTGCTTGTTTTTGTTGTTCTTCTAGGCTCAAGGATTCATTGAGTTTAATTCTCAATGCACTAACCTGGTCTCCTAACTTTTCCACGACTGCATTTGCCCTTTTTAATTCATCATCCTTTTTTCCATCAAAAAATGCTCTGTCTTTTTCAGCTCTGGCCATAGTTTTTTGTACCCTTATGCCCTTTAATTTTTGGTGAATTAGTCCGGCCGCAAGTCCAAGAATTATGATCGGCGACAATATTCCTTCAATTTTCCCCCGTATATCTTGTCTATTTGCTTCCACTGGCTCACCAGAAATCATTTCAACTGTTTTTTTGTCCACTACTGGCACTTCTGCCTGTTTTCTTGCTGTAACTAAAGTAATTCCCTCTAAAACAGGGAAAAACCCATCGCTATTTGGAGTTTCTAAAACTTTTTTTACTTTTCCTTTTAATACATCAACACTAAGCGGCTTACCATCAGCCCCCAAAAAAAGATTTTCCGCAGTCTCAGGATTATGATCCGTATCAATCCCAAATACCCCTTGGCTATTAATGAGGCTCCCTTGTTGCAATTCAGGTGGAAATTTTTCTCCTTCCTTGGGTAGTACTCTAATTTGATGGGTTTGATCTACCAGGAGATCAACGGTGTAGCTATCAGAATGCGGATTTTTTTGGTTATTAACCATAAACTATAAAATTAATAAGAAATTTAAATTAAGATTAACCTATAGATCGTCCAGGTTCCCTTCGATATAAGGGGGAGTGGGTTCTAAGTGATCTAAGCTTCCATCAATTGTGTTAATTTCGTTTTGAATTGCAAGCTTAATACGTTGTAATTCGTTTTTTGTTCTAGAGAATAGTCGCTTTTTTTTCTCTAAACGTTCAACTGTAACTTCCACCGCTTGGATAATCCCCGGATTTTTTTCGAGCCTGGCCCCAGTATCAATTACAAAAAGAAGCTTGTCTCCACGTTTAACTTCAATTTTTTTACCTTTATCAGTTACTTCGAGCAAATCATTAACTGCCATGGAATTTACATCCGCAATCTCTTCGTAATAAGCTGAAGCGGAGCTTGTTTGCTTTTGATGAAGTAAAACACAGATGGTTTCCATGACGTGCAAATCCAAGAGCGCGGCAAGCATAGGTGTTAATGGAGTATAGGTTGGTTCATAGAGTTTTCGCAGAGCTTTATATAGGGTATCAACTTGGTTTAAATCCTGTTCTTTATTTGGCGCCCATTGCTGTTCAATTTGCTGAATTTGTCCAGCATCAAGTTTGATATTAGAAAAACTGGGGGAATGATGAAATTTCTCTCGATAATTAGCGCGCATTTCCAGGAGACGGCGAGTAAATACTTCTTGTTGAGACTGGACTTCTTTAATTTGAGCTAATCCAGGGGTAATCTTGGGATTTTTGTGACTATGTTCTGGTTTTGAATAAAAACCGGTATCCATATTTTCCCCTTGGATTTGATATTTAACCATTTAAATTTATAGTTTAGGACTAAATCTTATAATTATAACATTTTTTAAGAATTAAGCAAGATTTTTATTGCTAATTTGCGGTGAGATTCAAAACAAAATAATCGTTCTCGAAATTCTTCGACCGAAAAATCATCTTAAAAGTTTCAAAAATATGTTGGCAATGAGCGAAAGGTTTTTGAGGATCTGTTGACTTAAAGCCATTTTAACTTAAAATTAAAACCTCGCCGGTGGTGGGGGGGCAGCCACAGCCACTTGAAACTTTTCATAGGTTTCAGGTGTCAAAAAGAGCGACTACTCAAATTTTTATTTCTTCTAATTTCATTCTATGAATATCTCAAAATTTTCAAAGAGGAAACAAGCAATTATTGCGCTTCAATTATTGGTCGCAATGTTGTTTTTCATTCCAAATGCTTATGCGTTGCAATCCACGGTAACTACTACTACTTCGCAACGTGGGCCAAATACTACTCAGTCCATAAATACCCAAACAACTTCTCCTAATACTTCCAGCTCTTCGAATTTAGGAACTACAACACCTTCTTATATTGAAGAAAATTTAGCCGAAAATAATTTCGATCTTTACGTGGATAGTATTGCTTATAAGGTGATTAATTATTCGTCAACAACAATGGAGGAATTTTTGAGAGTTAACTTTTGTTCTAGCGGAATTACAAACGATCAATACAATCAGAGTACTGAAATAAGCCTAACTGCTAACGGAATTACAAAAAACAGCCAAGTCGGACTTTATTATTTGGCTTATCCGGATAATTGTTTTACAAAGGATTATCCCTTGAAGGACTTTGGATTTGGGATGAATTCCTCTTATTACGTTGGGCATCCAACCACGAATTTGCCGGTTCAGGCTGACATCGGAATAATTAATAATGTTTGTGAATTCGCGATTGAAGAAGATTGCAATAGCACCGATGAAATCATTTCCGCAAATAATTATCAGGCGGAAGACATCTATCTACCACTTGATACTAGAGTGGATCTCTATTTTGGTAAAATTGGCAATTCTTATATTCGTTATGATGTTGGGGCACCTAATCAAGATAAATTAACCTTAAATACTTGTCAGAAAAATATCGCCTTATCTAAAAAGGGGGTCACCTACGCGAATTTTGACCTTAAATTGTCGAGTATTAGCGGCGAAGGAGCAGAGGAAATAATTTTAAAAACCATCACTAAAAAAGTTAGCTTTTCGGTTCAAAAAAATTGTCAGGAAATTACATTTAATGCCGCTGATTTTATCGGGACTCAAAACGGTGGACACATTGCTGGTGCCTATTCCATGAAGGCCGAAATTGTGGGTGTATACCCTGAATACGAGGGGACTACACCTGAAGTTAGTGATAATAACAATATTATCTACGAGTCGGTTACAGTCGCGGATAACTCGGTGGATTTTTATATTCCACAAAATCAGTCTTATCCTGGGATTTCTTACGAATCCAGTAGTGATACGATGAAATTTGATTATTGTCTTAAATCAAAATATCCAGTCGATGTGGCCGGAGTTGTTTTAGGAGTAGAATTAAACGGAAAAACCTCTAATATAGGGATTGGGGCACTTGCTGATGGCGAATGCAAGTCAGCTTATTTTAGCCCTTATGATTTCGGAATGGGGCTTGACTATGGCGAACATCAGGCCGGAGTTTATAAAGTCGCTGCTTATCTTGATTCTCCGGAAATTTATAATATTTATTACGAGGCCGATGAAAATAATAATAAATTACTGCTCGATAATTTTAATTTACCTGCTGCTGGAAGTATGCCAGAATTATTTCTTGATAAAGAAAATGGTGATCAGCCGATGATCGGTTATGATTTTAGCGCCGATTCTTTTCAAGTGGGATATTGTATCGAGAATGTAAGTCCAGAGAATGATATTGTGATTAGTTTCACTGCAAATGATAAGACCGTTAAAGAGAATTTTAAAAATAATACCTATAGTCAGGAAGGTTGTGGCATAGCGAATTTTCCCATAAAAGGATTTGATATCAGTAATGCTTACGGACAGCACGCTTCTGGTAAATATGAAGTTAGTGCCTACATTGATCCACCAATCACTAATAGTAGTAATACTTGGATTGGGGCCTATCAGGAATATGATGAAGCCAACAATCAGTCCGGGGTAGTGGAAGTTGAAATAGAAGATACCAGGTTAAATTTAAGCCTCAGCAATTTAACCTATGATCAGACGACAAAAATGTTTAGCGTCGATTATGCAGTTTCTAATCGTCCAGCATCATTAAACAATGTCTTACTTCATTTTACAGCCTTAAATGCCCCTTATTATGACGAAATAAATAAAATGGAATTAGATCCGACTGAATATATCCAAGTTGATTTATTAAAAGGGAATAACGGAACAATAATTTCTAGTTCGATCGATTGGTTTTTAGCCGAAAGTAAGGTTATTTATCCTTATGCTGGGCCAATGGTCGCTACTATCGATCCTGATAATTCTTTAGATGAACAAAACGAAAGTGATAATGAAATGAGCATGACCATAAATTATGCGCCACCCACAGGAACAGGAAATCTTTATATTAACACAGCCGCTGGGGTAAAAGGAGTTTCCTATGTAGCTAATGCTTCGTATGTTGATAAAAAAACCGGAACAACAGTGAATGTTTATGACTCTTTCCAAGTTGATTATTGCCTACAAGGTATCAGTAGTGATGAATTGGCCCAAATGGAAGTAAGCATTTTGGTAAATGGGACTCCAGAAACTATGATTTATGATTTGGGAAACCAAGATGAGTGCGCTTCAATTTATATTCCGCTTTATATGGCTAAGATTAGCACTGGCAACAATCAACACGCGGCCGGCACTTATGAAATTGTTGTTAATATGGACCCTAATAATCTGATTAATGAAGTTAAGGAAGAGGATAATCAATATTTAGCTCGGGTTGATGTCCCGAACACAATTATTGATTTGGCAATAGTGGCGGTTTCTCATGATAATGAGGAAAACGTTTTGGATATCGAATATCATATCCATAATCCTTACAACAGTGTGTCTGCGCAGAATTCTTTTAGCGTTCGGGTTGAAATCAACGGAATAGGGAATACGTTTTTGGTTACTCCGGATACAAAAATTTGTTCCAGTAACAATACTCCAGAATGTGGAATTTTAAAATCTAACACCTTAAGCGTCGGCCATTATAATTTAACAGGTACGGAAACGGAGGTTAAGGCGTGGATCGTTATTGATCCTTCAAATAGTATAGTTGAAGCTGATGAAACTAATAATGGCGGAGATTTAATTATTCCTTTGGTTTGCAGTAATATTTATTATTTAGATCAGGATAATGATGGTTTCGGAGATGCTACTTCTAAAGTTATAGGTTGCAGTACCCCAAAGGGATATTCAGTTAATAAAACTGATAATTGCCCATCTGATTCAAACGTTGAGCAGTTCGATCAGGATAATGATGGTAAAGGAGATATCTGTGATGCTGACCTCGATGGAGATGGGGTTGATAATAGCTTGGATTGTGATGCTTATGATGCTTCGCAGGGATTGCCTTTCTCTTACTACTATGATTCAGATCAGGATAATTACGGCGCTGGAATTTTGCAAAACAGTTGTACTTTTTCGGAAAGCTATGTCTATGCTGCTAGCCAAGGTAATGATGCCAATAATTACGATTCTACAATTTACCCTGGAGCGCCTGAATATTGTGATGGGAAGGACAATAATCAAGATGGGAAGATCGATGAAAGTTCAGGTGTTGGTATTACCTATTATGCGGATCCAGACAAAGATACAAAGGGGTCTGGCAGTGGCATGATCTTTTACACCTGCTCTGCGCCCGCTGGTTATGTTTCCAATAACCTGGATAATTGTCCAAATATTAGCAACGTAGAGCAATATGACCTTGATAAGGATGGTCAGGGAGATGTGTGTGATAGTGATAAGGATGGAGACGGTATGCCCAATGATTGGGAAGATCAATATGGACTTAGTTCAGATTTTTACAATGCTTCTGGTGATTTTGATGGAGATAGCTACACCAACTATCAGGAATATCAACTTGGGTTAGATCCTAACCTCTATGCTACAATTATTCATTCAGCGGATATTTTCGATAGCCCAGTTTATGGGATTTGGAACTACATAGGGGATGGTTTTAATGTAAAAAATGATCCTGAAAATTTCATTGAAGGGAATGGTAGCGTTTCATTTGATATGGTGGTAAATCAATCGACACAAGTATATGCAGGAATGAATCTTAATAGCCAAAATCCGCTTGATTTATCAAATTATGCGTCTTCTGGCACTGTTCGGTTTTGGATTTATTTACCAGAAGTAACACATGTATACAATATAAGATTTTTATTGGGCAATGATGATCATAATTTTTGGGATTGGCGTATTTATGAATCAACACAAGGCGCATTTAAAGTGGGATGGAATCCAATTATGGTTTCAACGTCCACTCCCGCCCAAATTGCGGGATTAATCGATCCGAAATTAATAGATTTTGCATCAATTAGAATAAATTATGACGGCTCACAGACCGATCAGCAAAATTATCGTATTGACGCTGTCACGATCGAATAGTAAAGATTGACTTTTATTTCGGGGTAATTATTATATCCGCGTCCTTACGATTATTTCTAAGCTTTAAATGATTAGAACCTTATCTGTCTTTCCAAAAGATCCCTCCATTGATAGTAAAGGTAAGAGTCTTTTAGCCGATGCTAAAGAATTTTTAAAGGTCAAAACCATCGAAGAAATTCGTTGCGTTCGGAAATATTATTTAGAAGGAGTTATTGAGTCGGATTTTGAAGCCTTAAGAGCCAAACTATTGGTTGAAGAAGTTTGGCAAGATTATGCCATTGATGCGAATTTTTACCCTAATCACCCTCACCAAATCGAAATAGCGTATAAGCCAGCAATGATGAACCCCGAAGTGCGTAGTTTGAAAGAAACAGCTAAAGCCTTGGGTATTACACTCAAAGCCGCTGATTCATGTTGGGTTTATTATTTTTTCGGCTCAAACATTGATCAAGCTGAAGTTCAAAACATTATTACTAAATTAGTGATGAATCCTTTAATTGAAGATATTCGCACCGAAACGCCGCAAACCCTTATTATTTCAGGACAAATTGGCAAAATAAACACGATTCCGATCCGAAATATGGGAGATAAAGAATTAATGGCTCTAAGTCAAAATACTTTATTTTTGACTTTGGAAGAGATGCACACAATTCAAAATTATTTTCAGAAAATTGGAAGAGATCCTTATGATGCAGAGTTAGAGACCTTGGCTCAAACATGGTCAGAGCATTGTGGACATAAAACTTTTAAAGCGAATCTAATCATTGACGGGCAAGAGGTAGTACCGCTTTATAGGCGCCTTAAAGATGCAACAAAAGCTATTAATCATCCTCGCGTGATTTCTTGTTTTAAGGATAATTCCGGAGTTTTTAAAATTAATGATCAGTATGGTGTTTGTATGAAGGTGGAAACTCATAATTCACCATCTGCTTTGGATCCGTACGGTGGTGCCATGACCGGGACTGGTGGCGTTTTGCGTGATATTGTGGGAACCGGGAAAGGCGCAAAAGTTATTGCCTCTACGGATATCTTTTGTTTAGGGCCACCAGATCTTGCTGAGGAAAAAGTACCGGAAGGATGTAAACATCCTCGTTTTATTTTAAAAGGAGTAATTAGAGGAGTAGCAGATTACGGCAATCAAATGGGTGTGCCCACTGTTAATGGGTCACTGCATTTTCACGAAGATTTTCGAGCCAAACCAACGGTAATTGTGGGGGCGTATGGACTTATTTCGATAGATAAGGCTCAAAAAGGGGAGCCAGAATCAGGAGATTTAGTTCTTAGTGTGGGTGGTAAAACCGGACGGGACGGAGTGCACGGAGCTACTTTTTCTAGCGCTGAAATGACCGCTGAAACCGAAAAAGTAAATGCATCGGCTGTACAAATAGGTGATCCGATTGAGGAGAAGCGGGCATTTGATGCCATCCTAGAAATGTCAGCGCAGAATATAATCAAGGCTATTACTGATTGCGGAGCCGGTGGTTTTTCTTCAGCTGTAGGAGAAATGGGCTCAAAGACTGGCGTAAGCATAGATTTGGAAAAGGCTCCTTTAAAATATCTTAGTTTGGATCCCTGGGAAATTTGGATTTCCGAAAGTCAGGAAAGAATGATTATAGCGCTTTCCCCTGAAAATTTAGGAAAAGCGCAGGCTATTTTTTCAAAATACAACGTGGAAGGAACTGTTATTGGTACTTTTACAGATGATCAGCAGCTAAGAGTTCGTTATAACGGGGAAACCCTTTGCGATTTGCCCATGGATTTTGTTCATGGTGGATTAGCGCAACTTTCACTTGAAGGAAAAACTGAAAAATTTAAGTTTGAAGAACCTTCCGCATCTGTTTTGCAAAAAAATAACTATAACGAGGCTTTAAAAACCATAATGGGAAATTACAATGTTTGTTCAAAAGAATTAATTGTCCGTAAATATGATCATAATGTGCAGGGGACAGCAGTTCAAATGCCCTTTGCCGGAGGTAATCATCAAAGCCCCAATAATGCCAGTGTTCTGGAACCTCTCCCCGGAATGAAGCAGGGTGTTGTTATAGGCCACGGTTTAAATCCGATTCTTAATCGCCTGGATCCCTTTTTGGGTTCAAAATGGGCTATTTTAGAAGCAGTAGCCAATATCGTGGCTCAGGGCGCTGATCCTGAAAACATTGCTCTCTTGGACAATTTTATTTATCCGAAACCAGATTCTAAATATTTAGCGGACTTAAGTCGCGCCATTGATGCTTGCGTGGAAACGTCAAAAGAGCTTGGTATGCCGTTTATTTCTGGGAAAGACAGCCTTAGTTCGACTTATCGTCGAGGCGATAAAGTAATCCATATTCCTCCGGTGCTATGTGTTTCTGCAGTTGGGATAATTGAAGATATTGAGAAAACAATTTCTTCTCCTTTTAAGAAAAGTGGTAACAAAATAGTACTTATTGGTGAAACAAAGCCAGAGCTAGGGGGCTCAATATATTATGATTCGCTGGGCTATGTTGGGACACAAGTGCCCACCATTGATACTAAGCTGGCTTTTCAAATTTTTAAGGCTATCCACCAGGGAATTAAGCAGGGGATTATCCTTTCTTGTCAGGATATAAGCGAGGGAGGGTTAATCTCAAGTATTGCGGAAATGAGCTTTGGTGAATTGTTTGGAACAAAAATTGTAGCCTCAGTCGAAGGAATGAAGGATTACGAATGGTTATTTTCGGAATCACCGGGAAGATTTGTCTGTGAAGTTGCGGAGAAAGATATGGGAATACTTAAAACCATTTGCGATTCTATTCCGTGCATTTTAGTGGGCGAAATTAATTTGGAACAAAGAATAGTTGTTGAACTAAATCAAAAATCAGTTCTTGAACTGAATATAAATGATCTAAAACAGGAATGGCAGGCACCAATGAAAAAGGTTTTTGGGTAGAAAGTTTTCTGGCTTTATTGTTTTAATTCTAAATTAAATGAAACCTAAAATAGCGCTTCTTTATACCGAAGGAATTAACAGAGATCAGGAAAGTGGTTATGCTTTCCGCTTAGCCGGAGGTGAAACTGAATTAGTTCATGTTAGTGAATTGAAAAGCGGTGCTAAGAAGCTGGCCAATTATCAAATTTTATTTTTACCTGGTGGTTTTGCCAATGGTGACCACCTTTTTTCTGCTAAAATTTGGGCTAGTGAATCATTAGCTTATTTTGGCGATCAACTACAAGCTTTTGCCCAGGATGATAAATTGATTATCGGGATTTGTAATGGATTTCAATGCCTGATTAGAACCGGGCTCCTTCCTTTTAATCATCTTGGTAAAATCGAAGCCACTTTAACTCATAATGCTTCTAATTCTTTTCAATCCAGGTGGGTAAAATTAAAAATTGAATCTTCAAATTGTGTTTTTACACGAGGTTTGGAGGGGCAAATTATTCGCACACCAGTCTCGCATGGTGAAGGTCGATTTTTAGCTCCAGAAGATGAATTAAATAAAATTGAGCAAGAAAAACAAGTGGTTTTTCGTTATGTCGATGAGCAGGAAAATCCCACTCAAATTTTTCCAGCAAACCCCAACGGTTCCACGAATGCTATTGCTGGACTTACTAGCCCCAATGGTAAAATTTTAGGACTCATGCCGCATCCGGAATGTAATACCATCTGGAATCACTACCCGAATTGGAATGAAGAAAAGCAGAGAGGAGGGGAATGTTTGCAGTTATTTAAAAATGCCGTGACATATTTTTAACCCTATCGTTCTTCGAAAGAAGAATCGTTGGCTGAATTATTTTCAAGCGTTTGTTGAATGGATTCTTCAAATCGTTGTTGGTTAGGCGTGTTTTGTAAATTTTGCAAATCAGCCTCAGTAACTCCCTGATCAGCCAAATCCTGCTCCAATTGTTGTTGAAGTATTTTTTGGTATTTTTCCGGTAAATAATCAAGAGGAACCTCAGCCAAAGCTAAATATTCCAGCGGATCGACTAAAACTCCATTTTGGTAAACCTCGAAATGGAGATGCGGACCAGTGGTGCGAACTCCTGCTCCCGGTGTTCCTGGGGTACCGCCGCTTAAGGCTACAATTTGGCCGCGTCTCACAAAATCTCCTTCCTTAACCAAAATTGCCGACACATGACCATAGACCGTCATTGCTCCTTTTTGATGGGCAAGTACCAAATAGCCATAACCTAGTTTTGCCTTGGAATCGCTTAAAGCTGCTGCATCATATACTTTGAACGCAAATCCGTCAGATGGAGCATAAATCACAGACCCGTGATTGGCGCGAATATCAAGAGCATGATGGGCGACCCCAAAAGCTGTAATATAGGAAGCATCATCAAAATAAGCAGTAAGTCCAGATGCGGGCGAAACAGGCCAGTCAAGCTTTAAGAAATCAGCTGCTTCATTAGTACTAAAATCCGCTTCCGTTTCATCGCGAATTGTTTGAATAGTTTGTAAATCAGCTGCGGTAAGAGTTTGTGACAGAATTGAAAAACGTTCATCTAAAAGATTAATATTGTCGTAGAAAGAAGCAATCTCATTGGTAACTGCTTCCTGGGCAGCTAAATATGAAGCAAAAAGGTCGCGATAAATTTGATCATTTCCTTTGGTTTCATTTAGTAAATTTTGTTTTCCCTCAAACTGAGCTTGTAAATTGCGATGTTCTCCTTCTAACTGATCGCGAAGATCAGTAAGTTGCTCATGCTTAATGTTGAGTTCGTAATTATTTCGTTTAATTTGATGATCAAGAGTTAAGAAGTGATCCATTAAAGTTTCGGCCTGATTTTCAAGCATCCCAAGGTAGGTATTTTGCTGCAAAACACTAGAAATTGTTTCTGGTTGAAGAAGGATTTTAAATCCATTTAAGTTGTTGCTATTATCGTAATAAAGATTTTTTTCAAGGTAAAGTAGGCGCAAGTAAGATTTTAAAATGTCACGTTGATGTTCTTGTTCCAGGGTATTGAAATTAACAGCTTCTAAACTTTTCCTAATATCAGTTTCTTTGACTGCAATTTGCGTTTCTACATTTCTAATTTTATTTTCACTTTCCCCTACCAATCCCTCTAAATGATTAACCTGGGATTGTAAGTCACTAATTTTGTAGCGATTTTGGTCAATTGTAGTGCGAGTTTCATCAATTTTGTCTTGAAGGCTTTGATAATTGTTTTGAGCTGATTGTAAGTAATCGCGTAATTTTATAAGCAAATAAGCGTTGCGCAAGGCGTCAGGGTCCAAGTTGCTAGTGTCAGGATTATCATTGCTTAGTTCATCTGTATTTGATGAGTCATTCGCTAATGAGGGCGCATAAGTACCTTGAGCCAGCACCGGGGAAATGTTTAAGCTAAATATTACGAGAATTAAAATCAGAAATCTGTATCGGAATTTTAAAGGAGATAGCATATTAAAGATATTGGGCTGAACGGGAAAACAATAAATCTTTATATTTTACCTGATTCGGATTAGAAAATCCATCATTATAGCTTGAAAAGACCTGATAAGATGGTAAATTTCTAGCAAGTAATCTGGGTTTGTCTTCTTGTTTAGGTGGTGGCTGTCTGGGGTTTGGGATTCGAAATCTGTTTATTTTAAAATATTGGGGCGTCGCCAAGCGGTAAGGCACTGGTTTCTGGCACCAGCATCCGGGGTTCGAATCCCTGCGCCCCAGCCATTAGGATATTGTGAAATGAATAGTTTTACTATGCTAAAAAGCATAAAAATATCGGGATATAAATTGATCAAGGAAAGACCACTTGATCTTAAAAATTTAGCAAAGGTTAATTACTTTATTGGGAAAAATGGTTCCGGGAAAAGCTCTATCATTGAGTTAATAATGATGGTTTTTAACGCACAATATTGGAATCAAGATGATGCCAAAATTAATGAAGCCTTCGGAGATACCGATGTGGTATTCAGCTCAGATTTTGCATTTGAGTACTCTTATGAATCTGATAAGGTTGAAGAGCTTGTAAAAATTGGGTTAAAACCAGGTCTTTTTAAGAGTGGGAAAGCCGTTTTACAAAAATTCAGTGGTAACCATTTAAGCGACATTGGTCACTATTTTGATTTAAGCAATTCAAGAAAAACTATTCCTCACAAAGAGCTTCTGACTTTGGATCTTGATACCTTACCTGCTTTTATTAATCGCGAAGATTTAAAGGGGTTTTTTATTTTGAAATCACATGCCAAGAACATGAAGATGGATGTTCCCAAAAATTTTTGGTGGACTTCCTGAATTCTTTTTCTGGGAGATCGCAGATTTTATGTTTTTCGCGCATCGTTTTGATGAACAGTTTGTAAGTGATGGGATAATCTTCATGACCTTCAATTAGCTTTCTCATTTTCTGGTAATGCTCACGGTCAATTTCTGGAGAACACTTCTTTATACAAACATTTCCGTGAAACCAGTTTAAAACATGTAGGACTTTAGCTCTCTTTTTAGTCATAATAGTGATTTGTATCTTGTAGCCCGTCCTTCACCATATCGCTCGATTTTTTTGAGATCTAAAAGTTTTGTTAGTACTTGGAGGACTGTTCCTACAGGCATCTTTAGTTTTTCACGAATTTCTTTGGGGCTAACTGTTTCCTGTGTCTGGACGTATTCCCAGACCATGCGCTGTTTTTCAGAGAGAAGATGTTCAATTGATTCTTTGTCTAAAAGTTCAACTGCCAGCCGAGTCTGTTTTAGAAAAATAGTGAGAAAAAAGAAAAGCCATGGAGTGATGTCTTCTTTTTTGCTTTTCCAGGTTTTTTGTGATTTATTCAAAGCTAAATAGTAAGAATTTTTATTGTCCTCCACCAGCTTTTCGTGCGAAATATAGGGGGTATAGGTATAGCCATTTTTCAAAAGAAGTAGATTCGTAAGAATGCGGGAGCTGCGACCGTTTCCATCTTGAAAAGGATGAATGGAGAGAAATTCAAAAATAAAGTGCGCGACCACTAAAAGTGGATGGATTTCTTTTTTAGACAATTGTATTTGAGTCCAATCTATGAGTTCCGAAATCTCTTTTTGCACCAAAGGAGGAGGAGTGGGATCGAATAAAACACTCAACATTTCCCCAGAACTATCTTTGGCCTCTACTCTATTGCTCCCAAATTTGTAGTGCCCCCGATGACGTTGATCTTTTTCTGAATACTTTAGTAATTCGTGATGGATATGTTTTATCGTATTTTCACTCAAGTTGATCTCTGAATAAGATTCGAAAATGTTATTTAACAGCTCAGCATAACCAGCCACTTCCTGCTGGTCTCTTGTTTTGAGTTTTTGGATTTTGAGACCTTTCAGCAGTTTTTCTACTTCCAAATCTGAAAGTCTTGCCCCTTCAATACGAGTGGAAGAGCCTGTTGAAGTCACAATCACAGACTGTTTCAAACGGTTAAGAACTTGTGGAGATAAATTTACACCCGCTCTCCATTGTCCCTTCAATTCTTCAATCTGAGCCAGAAGATTATAAATCTTTTGTCCCATTTTAGGTTCGAAGAGGAATCTTTTTTTGAAACGATCCATGGATTCAAATAAAGTTATATGCTTGATTATAGGTGATTATATGTGATTTGTCGAGACTTTTATCGATCCTAGTATATCTATAAACGACTTACAGAGCTATGGAGGAGGGGCACTCGGACAAAACAGTTTACAGATATCGCTAAAGACAGTTAGGCATTCCTTATTGCTTTTTACAGATTGAGAACTGGGGGTTCGAATCCTAGCGCCCCAGCCATTACGTGCAGTTTGAAAGCCCATGATCCACTTTCCTAGGGAGAAGGAGAAGCGAATCCTAGGCTGGATTTGCTTTGTCCCGCCTCTGTTGGGAGTTTTTAAAATCGCCGAAAGGTACTAGACCCTTTGCCCTGAGGAGCACGGGCATTAGGAGATTCTAGCGATTGGAGTGTGGCGCTACTCCATCACGCTTGTATAATAAGCGATATGGACATCAATTCTTTTGAACTTACCGAGTTCAACTTGGATGGAAGTATCAACCTGGATGAGAAATTCGGTTTTATAAAAATCATGAGAAGTGAGGATGGCACCCTTATTTTGGCGAGGGATGGAGATTATGGCGTTATTTCCGCCACTGCTCCCACCCCAGCTACCATTTCAGATTTAGATTCCACTTTAGGTTTCGTTTTAGATATAGGAATTCGTAAGGAAAAGGCTTTGACCTTTGGGCACGGTCTTTATTTTGGCATGAACCTCGTAAAGTCTACTCAATCTAAAAAAAAGTGACTCAAGCAGACTTTGACCCATTACTACTAGAAAAAATTTTCGAGGCGCTACGCGCCAAGAGTACAAAGGACTAAGGAACCAAGGTTTTTAGGAAAGAAACGTACCGAGCACATCACGACCACCGAGATATTCATAAGGAGAATCAGGATCGTCGTCGCTCAGTCCAACCTCGCGACCATCAGCATCAGGATAGAAACCGAGGCAAGGAACCGCGCCGTCATTTTGAGGCCAGTTTTGCACAAATTCTGTTCGAATTTCTTCCCACGCAGCCAGCCAGAAGTGGCAGCACGCCTTAGAACGAAAGACTGTGCCACTCAAATACTTCAAGGGCACTGATTCTTGATACTCACTCTCTGATTTGAAAAGTAAGTTTGGAATTCATTCACAAACTGCGCTGAAATACATACGATAAGGCAATCTCAAGGCGTAATATTCAGAAAAATGCAAAAAACTAAGGATGTGAAATTGGTAAATAAACAAAGAACTCTGATCCTTTACCAAATTTACTCTTAACTTCCATCCGTCCGCTATGGGCATCGATGAGGTCTTTTACGATCGTCAGCCCAACCCCGGTTCCTCCGGTTTTTCTTGAGCGAGATTTATCTACCCGATAGAAACGTTCAAAGATGTAGGGGATATCTTCTTTGGAAATTCCTATCCCATCATCTTTTATCGCAATAAATACTTCGTCATTCTTTACTCCCGTGGAAACCGCAATATGACCCCCGTCTGAGGTATAGGCAATGGCGTTCGCAAGCAGATTCATCATCACTTGAATGAACTTATCTCTATCAACTTCTACAGTTGGCAAATCTTCTTGGAGACTCATTTCGAAGTCCAATGATTTTGTCTCAAATTTGGGCTTCATATTTTTTACCACTTCCTTGATGAGTTTGTTTAAGTCCAATTTCTCTAATTTTAAGTCTTTCTTAGGGCTATCCACCCAATACAGGGCTCTCACATCTCCAACTAAATTAGAAAGACGGTCGGTTTCGGATTCTAGAAGAACCAGCGTTTCTTTCATTTCGTCCCCATATTTAATGGTTCCATCATTGATGGCTCTTAAGTAGCCTCCGATGTTGGTGAGTGGCGTGGCAAGTTCATGAGCGACATTAGAAACTAAATCCCGTCTGATTTGTTCCATTTTTTCCAGTTCAGATGCCATTTCATTTACTGCGACGCAAAGCTCTCCGACTTCGTCTTTGCTACTGCTAGTTACACGAGATTTATAGTTTCCTTTAGCGATGGCTTGGGTTGCTTGGATCACACGCTCCAGTGGGGTAACAAGGTACCGAGCAAAAACGAAGCTCATGATGGTGGCTAAAACGGCACCAAAAATGGTGAACAAAAGGAAGATTTGTTCAAATCCACCAAAAGCTGGCCGATCCCTTGGGGGTGGGGCTAGGCTCTCCATACTGATTTGATTTTTCGCTAGGAATTGCTGGAATTCATGTTGAAACCAAATTCTTCCAGTCACTGCGACCAAAATGATGGTGATAAGTAGGATCAACATGGATCCTAAAAGCAGCTTGTGTTGAATTTTAAATTTCATTGTTCTTTAAATTTATACCCCACCCCAAAGACAGATTGGATGAAACGAGGTTGCTTTGGATCTTCGCCGAGTTTTTTACGGATGTTTCCAATGTGAACATCCACGGTTCGGTCGAATACAAATTTCCCTTTTCCTTCATAAATTTTTTCCATGAGCTGGTCTCGACTAAAAACTTGTCCTGGGTGAGAAGCCAAGAGGGAAATTAAGCGCATTTCAATAGGTGAAAACTCCAGCTCTTTATCCTCAAGCCAAATGCTGTGTTTGGCACCATCAATTTTTAGTGCGCCTACTTGAATGATTTCGGTTTTCTCATTGTTTAAGTTGGATTGGCTGCGTCTGAGTATAGCCTTCACTCTCGCCATGAGCACATTGGGCTTAAAAGGTTTTGTAACGTAGTCGTCTGCACCGAGCTCAAGACCGAGGAGCATTTCCACTTCTTCCACCTTCGCTGTCAAAATGATGACAGGGGTATCTTTAGTTTTTCGAAGCTGCTTAAGGATGTCCACGCCTGAAATACTTGGTAGCATGAGATCTAAGATGATGCAGTCTGCATCTATTTGCTCAGCATAATCTAGGCCTGTTTGACCATCCAAAGCCACAATGACTCGAAAACCTGCTTTTTCAGCATATTTTTTTACGAGGGCGGCAATGTTTTCATCGTCTTCAACGATGAGTAGAGTGCTTTGATTCATGCTTATTTATTAACCATTAATGGTATTATACCTGAATTTATTCGTAGCGAAGAGCCTCGATAGGGTCGAGTTGTGCTGCTTGTTTGGCCGGATAGTATCCAAAAATGACTCCAATAAAACTCGAAACTCCTACTGAAAGGAGGATGGAGCTGATGCTGATTTTGGTTGTTATGATGCCCAACTCGCTTACGATTGTTGATGTAGTTATCCCAATTGCAACTCCTAAAATTCCTCCAATAAGGGTTAGTACAAAGGATTCGGCCAGAAATTGAATATTGATTTCAAACTCGGTCGCTCCCATAGATTTGCGGATTCCAATTTCTTTTGTGCGCTCCTTTACTGTGGTGAGCATCATGTTCATGATTCCAATTCCACCTACCAGCAGTGAAATTCCTGCAACTGAAGCTAAGAGAATTGTAAAAATTTGGGTGATTTCAGAGGCTGCTTCTAGGAAAGATCCTGTTTCATCTACGGAAAAGTCGTCATCGTCCGAGTTGATGATTCCATGTGAGGCTCGCATCATGATGGTCGCGGCTTCTTGAACCACTGGTACAAGATCGTCGTCACCCACTTTGATTGTGATGGAAGACACAGAGTTAGAGCCCGTCATGTAATGCTGTACGGTGGATATGGGCGCATAAATTAAGTTATCGTCCTGCCTAGATCCAAGCTCATCCACTACTCCTGCAATCACAAAATCAATTTCGTTTATTGAAACGGTCTGACCAACCACATTAGTTGTCACCGTCCCATATAAATCTTCAAAAACGGTGTAGCCCAGCACGGCTGTCTTTTCTTTTGTATCTACGGACTCATCTGAAAAGAAATCACCTTGGAGCATTCCCAATTCTTTTACATTCAAATAGGAACTATCTACGCCATAAATACTGATATTTGTATTACTTCCACCACTGATCACCACTTGCACTCTTTGAGTGCTGATTGGCGCGACCCCTTCAAGAAAGGGTAGCTTTTCACGCAAAAATTCTACATCCGATAAGGTGAGTGTATCTGCCGTGCCTTGCCCTTGACTCAAACCAGAACTGTCACTGCTTTCGCCGGGTGAAACGGTTAAAATATCCGTTCCAATGGATGCAATGGAGTCTTCTACGGACGATTGAGCACCTTGTCCGATGCTGAGCATGATGATCACAGAAGCAATACCAATGACGATCCCTAGTACTGTTAAGGCAGATCTCCCTTTGTTTTGGGAGATGCTTGCCCAGGTCTGATGCTTTAAGTCGTAAAATTTCATGCTTTATCGCTAATAAGGCCGTCTTTTAAATGAATGATGCGATCGGCATGCTCCGCAACATCCAGTTCGTGAGTGATTATCACGATGGTGCGACCTTCCTCTTTGTTGATATGACGAAAGGTCTCGAGAATAAATGCTCCGGTTTTGGAATCCAGGGCTCCTGTTGGTTCGTCTGCGAGCACAATGTAAGGTTCATTTACGAGCGCTCGTGCAATAGCCACACGCTGCTTTTGTCCTCCCGAAAGTTCATTGGGCTTATGATGCCACCGGTCTTTTTCCAGTGAGGCGGACCGCAATGCTTTTTCAATCAATTCCTGTCTTTGGGAAACTGGGATTTTTGGAGAATAAATCAAAGGCAACCCGACATTCTCCTTTACATTCACAGATAAAAGATTGAAGGACTGGAAGATAAACCCGATTTTATCCCCACGAACTCCGGCTAGCTGCTTTGAGTTCATTTCGGAAACATCCTCTCCGCTGAGTTCATATTTACCAGAGGTGGGTTTATCCAAGCACCCAATAATATTCATAAGGGTGGACTTTCCTGAACCTGAAGGCCCCATGATGGCCACATATTCTCCCTCACGAACTTCAATATCTATTCCTTTTAAAACTTCCACCGAAATAGGCCCCGTTTCGTAGGTTTTTTTTAGCTTAGAACATTTAATGACAATGCTTTTCTTATCCATGATTTGCTGTTAAAAAATAGGCGGACCCCCTTCAAAATTGCCTCCTCCTCTGGGTGGAGTGAATTCGCCACTGCCGGGTCCTTCACCTCCACCTGGTAAGCCAAAAGCACCGGAAGTGTCTTCTTCACTGCTTAGACTTATGGTACTGAGTACAATGCGGTCTCCCACTTTCAAACCAGAAAGCACTTCGTAGTTCACCTCGTCCTCATCGCCCACTTCAATGTAGGCTTTTTCTGTTTCGATGACTTCTGGAGAGTAGAAAGGCTGCATTTCGAGTGAGTCTGCATTCTGAACCACCTCCACATACTTTCCGTCTTGATCTTCCTTAACGGCCATTTTAGAAACTAAGGTGACCCCCGGTTTAGAAAGCAAAACAATGTCCACATCTGCTGACATGCCCGTTAAGATTCGTTCATCTTCGGACTGGACAGATAGGGTAACATCATAACTCACCACCCCGGAATTCACGGTTCCTGCTACATCCTTTTTCACCACTACTCCTTCCGTTTTAAAATCTGGAATGGCGTCAAAAGTGATCTTCGCCGTTTGACCAATCTCAATATCTAAAATATCCAGTTCATTGAGTGAAACAATCACTTGTTTGTTGTTATCGATTAAATTTCCGATGATGGTTGAGCTAGAAATAGATTCTCCAACGTCGACATCCCAAGACGAGATATATCCACTAACAGGCGCATACAAGAAATAATCGGCATAACTCTCCTGGGTCGATTTCAAGCTGTTTTCACGTTGCCGAACGACAAGCAGTTGGGCTCTAATGTCGCTCTCGGAAACGTCTCCCGCTTGAAGGTCAATCAGATCAAGTTGTTTTTCTTCAACCGTAATGCGCAGGTTCTGCAGGTCAAGTTCATATTGTTCATCCAGTTCCGCGAAGTCATTCTCAGAACTGGCAATGCTTTTGTTCAAATCTTGAATGTCTTCCTCATAGTCAAGAATGGTACCTTGATAGTCTTCAATCTCCCCTTCGTAATCTTCAATGGAATCGTTGAGAGCGTCGATCGCTTCGACTTCATCGTAAATGGTGGAGAGATAAGGGTTGACTCTGCTGATGTTCGTAGCGACGGTGCTTCGATCGGTGGTCAGCTCGATGTAAAGTTCAGAATCAGAAGGGTCGAGATGCTCGTAAATCAAAGTTAAAAAAACATCGAGCTCCTTATAGGATTCCGATAAAAAAGAAACGGCCTCATAAGCGGCATCGGTAAGATCTCGAATACTGGAAAGGTCGGATCTGGAGGCCGATTGATAAAGGGTAAACAGCGAATCATAGCTTGCGGAGGCCTCGTAAAATTCATCCTCCACTTTTTCAAGTTGATCACCTTCGTCTTCCGTGGTTGCCCAAGAATACTGAGAGAGTTTTTTTTGTTGACCCGAGAAACTGCCCGTAACAATCTCATCGAGGTCGTTCATGATTTCTCCCAAGTTCACCATGATATCCGCAACAGCGCTGTAAGCAGAATTCATGGCGGACTGCTGGTCGGTGGTTTCAGCGTCTAAAATGTTTTCTTCCGTATCCTCGATTTTAGACTGATAATCTTCAATTTGATCTGTGTTGTCTGCAATTTGGTTGTGGTAGTCTTCAATGGTTTTTTCGAGCGCCTCATAATCGTCTTGGTATTGAAATGCGCGCTCTTTAATCGCATTTTCTGCTTCAATCACATCGTTTTCAGCTTTTTTTATGTCAATTTCATCCGCAGGATTCAATAGTTCTTGAAGATCTTGTTCTGCTTGCTCTAAGCTGATTTCAGCTTCCGAAATATTCAATAGGGCATCCTCATAGTCTAGCTCCAACAAAAGATCGCCAGCGCTTACATATGATCCCTCGTCAACATAGATGGCGGTCACTTTGGATGATGCATTGGGCGTAATTTCAATTTCTTCCGCATCGCTTACTTGGCCGGAATCGGAAATGGAAAGGGTGATATCGCCCTGGTCAGTGTTTCCAAGTAGGAGATAGTCCTCAGTGGTTTCTTCGCCTCTAAAGATAAAAAAAGCTCCTACTGAAAGGACCACGACCCCTAAAAGGATACGGCCACTCCAAGCTTTTAATAGTGTTAGAATTTTTGCTTTCATTGAGTTAGGTAAAAGGAATAGCTGTGGGTTTTATTACTTTTTAAACTAAAAATGCTTAGAACTTATGAAAAAGATGTTAAAAACTTGTTAAGCCTTTTTATACTGTCTCAAATGTCTCATTTAGCCTGAAACGCCACAATACGTAGTTTCACGAATCTCGAGGGCACTCTTGGGAAAGAGAGGGATGTAGAATAGGTATGCTTAATATCTAAACCACATCCCATGAAACTATATCAT
>LBWM01000008.1:0-8637 GCA_000993615.1 Candidatus Peregrinibacteria bacterium GW2011_GWF2_39_17
AACTCTGGATATGAGACCTCCAATCGCTGTATATTTTAACTTGTTCTACAAATCCCGCCTCATCTCAGGGGTGCCCTCGAGACTATGGAACCGCACAAAACCTTTACTTTTGTCTGATTTTAAGATATAATATTTAGATTTAATTTTTCCTTAAATTTTGTTTTTTAAATTTTAGTATGAATCTAAATAATTTTTTCATTAAGAGTTTCCCTTTATTTACTAAAATTTTAGTTTTTTCTTTGGTGTCAATGGGATTAATGAACCCCTTGGTGCAAGCGGCTTCGATGTCATCTTTAGTGATTAAGGGAGTCGATACCGTAGCTGGACATTCAGCTTTACTGCAAATTAGCAAAGCTCCGTCTAATTGTGAGGTGGAAATTAATCTTACAAAGCCGGATAATAGTAAGGTACTTTATACGTCCAAGGTTGATCAATACGGAAATTCCAGCTTAGATATCGATGGATTTCATACCAAAACAGCTGGTATTTATGGACTACAGGCAAAATGTTCGTCAAGAAATGAATCATTTGGAAATTTTAGTAATTTTCGGGTTTACCCTGATACAGTGTCCCCTTCGCGTTCAGTAGTGGAAGTGGATCGCAAAACAGCGCCAGCAGATGGAATATCGCCAGTTTCTCTTAAAATTAAGTTGAATGATCGTTATGGTAATCCCATTGCTAAGCATAATGTTAATGTTATCCCCTCTCGTTTTCAGGATGAAATTGTCTTACTTTCTGATCAATATACGGATGATCAGGGAGAAATAAGTTTTAATATTTACACCAGTACCCCAGGGGTTTCGTATTTTATAATTTATGATGAAACTAATGATTTAGTTTTACAGGAACGCCCTCAGGTAGCATTTTATGAAACTAAATCTATTGACGTTGTGCGCGGCGGTAACCTTTTGTCTAGTGTTTGGCTGGCTAGTTCTTCGGTTAGCGGCCAAGTAAGCTATTTATCAATTGAGGAATTACCAGAATCAGTTACTTTGGGTAAGACCCTTACTTTTGCGGTTATTGCTAAGGATTCAGAAGGTAATATTACTCCGGATTATTCAGGAGAGGTGCGCTTTTCTTCTAGTGATAATAATGCCACTTTGCCAAATGACTATACCTTTAAGGCAGAAGACCAGGGGCAGCATATTTTTAGTTTAGGCTTGTCTTTTAAAACTGCCGGAACGCAAACCCTGACAGTTACTGATCTTAATAATACTAATCTTTATGGCGAAATCGAAGTTAATATTGAAACTCAAGGAACTGGGGCAAGCACTTCAACTTCAAATACAACTTCCAACGATAGTAGTAATTCTGATTTTACAATTTTTTCACCGACAACTGGAACTTATAGCAGTAATACTTTGCTATTTTCCGGTAGAGCTAATTATGGATTAACTGTCCAAATTTATGATAATAACCATTTGCTAGGTACTTCGCCAGCTGATGCTTCTGGAAATTTTAATTATAATGTCACCAATTTGCAGGATGGGACTCATGCTTTTAACCTAAAAATAGTTGATAGTACGGGGGCAGAAGTAATGACCGGTTTAGATATTTCCGTAAAAATTGATACAACTCCGCCAGAAATAAATAAAGCAGAACTTGATCCTAGTGATGGAATTGTGATTAGCGGCAACCCTTTTAAGGTAAGTGTTTATAGTGAGCCTAATCTTGCTCAAGTGGCTGTTGTTTTAGATGGCGTTATTGTTCCTTTGACTGAGGATTTATTGATTAATGGCCTTTATGAAGGGGCAATAACAGCTCCAGATGAGGCTGATAATTATCCTCTGGAGATCATACTGGTAGATGAAATAGGTAATGAGATTTCCTATGATCAGGATTTGCAAATTACGGTTACGACTGAATTATCGCAAGTTGGCAGCGACGTTTCAGGACAAAACAATTTGGAAAATGCTGTTTTTGAAACTATTACTGGAGTTGAAGCCGTGCCTAGTGATACTCGGGTCAGTTTGACCTGGGAAACCCCACCTTCTCTTTTGGGGCAGCAAACTAAAATAGATCACTATCGAATTTATTACGGTCCTGATACAGAATTGATGTTTAGTACGGTGGAGACCATAGATAGTAGCACTACTTGGTATCTTCCAGATTTAAAAAATGATCAAATTTATTATTTTGGAATTGTGGTCATTACTTCTGATGGAAATGAGGCTTCGGAGATGAGCGCTATAGTGTCCGCTACTCCGGTAGCAAATGAAGATGCTTTATTTGCGGCGGCTGTGGAAAAGGAAAGTTTGGAGGATCTGGAAAATCAGACTACGGCTAATGTTTTGGAGACAACTATAAGCGAAGAAAAAACCTTGGAGACTGGGCCTGAAGTGACCTGGTTAGTGGGAATGAGTGTAATAATTGCTTATTTTTTCTTTCGACGTCCCCGTCCCCTTCTCTTAGTCCCTCATCAAATTAAGCAAATTGTGCCCATGAGTGATATTCGGACTCTTTAAGGAAAATAAGAATTTCAGTCTTGGAATTTCAAGACAGACCTGTTACATTTCAGTTGTATGATTTTTTTGTTGAAATTTATTGATATTGTTTTTAACATTTTATCCTTGGCCATTGTGGCGCGAGTGTTAATTTCTTGGTTTTGGGCAAATCCGACAGGGCATATTTACCAAATTATTTATGATACTACAGAGCCAATTTTAGGATGGATACGAAAAATGACTCCACGAACAGCGATGTTTGATTTTTCACCCCTAATCGCTTTAATCGGTTTGGATTTAATTCATCAATTCTTAATTTGGATTTTATTAGGGCTTTAAAATATACCGAATTTTATGGAGCTTTGTTTTTTTAATACCCTAACCAGGCAAAAGGAGCACTTTCAACCCATTAATCAGAATAAGGTTACGATGTATCTTTGCGGTCCAACTGTTTATGACCATGGGCATCTTGGTCATGGTCGTTCCGCAGTCGCCTTTGACGTTATTCGGCGCTATTTAGAGTATTGTTTTGGGGCGGACAGAGTTATTTTTGTCACCAATTATACGGATATTGATGATAAAATGATTAATCGCGCGAAGGAAAAAGGTATTACGGTTAAGGAGTTGGCTGATTTAATTATTCCGGAGTATGAGGCTGATTATCAGGCTTTAGGAGTTAAAAAAGCGACTATTCAAACTAAAGCTACGGATTATATTAGGGAAATGATTGAACTTATTCAATTACTTGTAGACAAGGATTATGCGTATGAGTTAGAAGATGGAGTTTATTTTGAAATTGAGAAATGGACTGATTATGGAAAGTTATCCGGTCAAAAACAAACTGAATTGCGCGCTGGGGCCAGAGTCGAAAGTGATGATCGTAAGCGCCATCCTCATGATTTTGTTTTGTGGAAAAAAGAAAAACCAGGTGAACCATCCTGGGATAGCCCCTGGGGCAAAGGACGTCCTGGTTGGCATATTGAGTGCAGTGCTATGTCGCGAACAAATTTGGGGCAGCCTTTTGATATTCACGGCGGCGGAATGGATTTAATTTTTCCGCATCATGAAGATGAAATTGCTCAATCT
Organism: Candidatus Peregrinibacteria bacterium GW2011_GWF2_39_17; assembly: GCA_000993615.1. GTDB lineage: Bacteria > Patescibacteriota > Gracilibacteria > UBA1369 > UBA12473 > UBA12473. Next base: position 3,531 of record LBWM01000008.1, read on the forward strand.
GAGGCTGGTTATGGGTCGTCTTTTTGTAATTACTGGCTACATAACGGATTTATTACGGTCAATAAAGAAAAAATGAGTAAATCTTTGGGTAATTTTTTTACACTTAAAGATATTTTTACGAAATATTCACCACAAGTTGTCCGCTATTTCTTTTTAACGGCGCATTATCGCAGCCCTATTGAATTTTCAGATGCGCAACTTGAACAGGCCAAAAATGCTTTAGCTAGACTGCGGGATTTTTTTATTAGTCTTAATTATTATAAAGTTCAAGCACAAACAGCTTATCATGAGCTTGAAGGGGTGCTGAAAAAATTAACAGTAGATTTTGAGCAGGCCATGAATGATGATTTTGACACACCAAGGGCTTTGGCTTTGGTGTTTGAATTTGTAAAACTTATAAATAGGCAGCTAGCCACCGGAAATTTACCCAAGAAGGATATTTCGAAAATTAGGGACACGCTTTCTGAAATTGATCAAGTGTTGGGTATTTTCCCTGCCATTGAAAAAAAAATTGATAGCGATGCTGAAAAAATGATTAAAGAGCGCGAAAAGGCTCGTAAAGCCAAAAATTGGGTTCGTTCCGATGCTTTACGCACTGAACTTTTAAAAAAGGGAATTGAGGTTGAAGATACCCCGTATGGAACGGTGCTTAAAATTATTTAATTCGATTCAATTATATTGTTGCCGCTGCTGTTGCTTTGATTCTAGCCGTTACAGTTTTAAGCACGGCGGAAACATTAAGAGTTCCCCAGGCAGGGTTAGATTTATCCCCGTTAAGGTCATATTTTTCAGCTGCTATTTTTATTAAATGGATTTGTTTTATTACTACGTGCCATTTTTCGCTAATCGAGAATACTTCAAAATTAGGCCTGGAAATTTCTTGTTCAAAGGCAGCGATGAACTCAAGTAATGTTACGGCACTTGAATCATTTCCACATCCTTCTAAAAATTCTTTTAGCCTTAATACTTCGGTTAAAAAATACGCTAAGGAGTTTTCAGATGGTTCTACCTCTAGCGATGTAAGGCTCAACCCAACTCGACACTCTAATCGGACAAGCTCAGCTATATTTAGTGTTTCTTCAATCTGTTCCATAATGGTGTGAATTAAAAAATAAGAGATTATCTTTATATTTTGATGGCAAAAAACTAATTTCCTAAATTATCTAATCCTTGCTCTGTATTCGGCCTAAATATTTGAACCATTTTTTCGTAAAAAATATTCCATTCTATTCTAATTTCAGCAGGGGTTTGTATGTTTTCTATTCTTTCTAAGAATGCCTCCACTTCTTGGGCTGCTTCCGTAGCACCCTCTCTAAGAAAATTTGCATGTAAATCTCTAATTGTCGCAACAAATTGTTCTTTTGTGCCTGTTCCTGCTTCATACTTAGCTAACCTAGCACTACCAGCTATGTTCAGGTTTCCCCATATTCGAAAATCTTCGGATACGTCGGCGTAGCAGGCATCTATTAATATATCTTGAAATATTACTCTAAATGCTTTCCAGGATTGCTTAAGTATATTAGAATCAAAATCCGAATTGGTATCTATGGGATTAATTCGATTTATTAAAGCAAAGATTGCTTCCTTTGCGGAGGATAATGCCCGGCTCTCTCCTGACGATAAGTCATCTCTTTCTCTGAAAGTCTGGATTGCATCCCTATAAAAATTTAAAGCAGGCCTTATTTGATGTGCTGCGAATGCAGTGTTTCCATTAAGAAGTCCTGGTACTTGGGGTATTAATTCTGCTTCCATCATCCTGAATAGATCAGTAGGATTAGTAGGGACATTTTCATCTCTAAAAATTATGCCCAATTCTTTTTTTAATTCGGGATACCTTTCTGTAGGATTTCTTCCTTCGTAAAGCAAAAATTTATTTAACGCTTGGGCTGCTATTGCACATCTTACTCTAACATCTTGGGTAAAATTTTCGGCCTCGGCAGCGCTCTTAAATTTATTTGCGAAATACCTAAGAGTGTCTAGCATTAGATCAATATTAAAATTTTCTGCAGTGGTATCGCCTATTGATAGAAATAAATCACCTAAAATCTCTATTCCTATTTGATATTCTGGATCCCTATCTGGTATTCCTGGTCTTTGGGTGCTGGTCATAGGTAAAAATTAAAAATAAGAGATTATCTTTATCCCTATTTTTCAGGTTTGTCAAATATTTTGGTTTAGTCTTTGTGCTTTGTAGGCATTTGTTCCATCCACCGGGTTCCACCAGGTCCCAGTTAAAGTGTTAGTATCAAAAAAAGTTGCTTCAATCTTAGCAGACTGCATTCCGCTCCCAATTGTGTACACGAGTTTTCCATTAATGAAGGTATAGGGACCACTTAAGGAGCTCCCATCATCCCCACTTACAATTGCCGTTCCAGACTCCTTGTTTCCTTGAAATGTGACATACGAATGTCCAATTCCTTCGTGAAATACCCAAAATTGATACCAATTACCACGGACATCATAATCACTTGCGGTGCTACGAGTCGCTTGAGCCTTACCATTTCTTGGAATGGAGGGGTCAGTAATAGTGCCATCGATTGTATCATCACCTGTAAAATTCCCTACAAAAACTTCTCTACCCCAGGTGAAAGTGCCGACCTCTCCATTGATTGCGCAAGTTCCGGTTTGGACACCATTTTCCCATAAAATTCCATCATCAGGATCAGTAGTAGTTTCATTTGGTTGGCATTCAACTAAGTGTAAATCAGCTGAGTTATCCGACCAATTTACGGCTACTGCCCATTTTCCATAAATATTATAGTTGGTAGTGCTGGATTGTTCTTTGGGTTCTGGTTTTTGCTCAATAGTCGTTTCGTTTGGCTGGCCGCAGCCACCTAAAAAAAGGAATGCGCTGATGCTTAAAAAACCTAAATATTTTAGAAAAATTGGGGATTTCATGGTGAAAAAGTTAATAATGTGGATGGATTTCTATTATAGTAATTTTATTTTTTCGACACAAGTTCTCCTGTTATTTCCCAAACGTCCCCTGCTCCCATAATCAGCACTAAATCATTTTTGGTTATTTTTTGTTTTAGATAAGCGGTTGTTGACCCTAATCCCTTACCATATTTTACTTTTTTATGATGTTTTTGAATTTCTTTTACCATCTTTTCGGGTGTTACTGCCTGGCTGTCCTCAATCGAATCTCTTACCTTGTAAATATTGGGAATAATAACTTCGTCAGCCAGTGAAAATGATTCACTAAACTGTTTTAAAAAGTAACGTGCTCGGCTGTACTGATGAGGTTGAAATACCACAATAATTCGATATTTAGGATATTTTTCGCGAGCAGCCTTAAGTGTGGCTTGAATTTCGGTAGGATGATGGGCATAATCAGTATAAATCAACGCTTTATTAAATTTCCCTAAATACTCGAAACGACGCCAAGTGCCAGTAAAATTATTCAAGGATTTTAGTATAATTTTTTCGTCTAAATTTAAAGATTTTCCCAGAGTAAAAGCCGCTAGAGCATTCATTAGGTTGTGTTGTCCGGGAACTTTAAGCTTTATTTTGATTAGTTCTGACGATTTTTGACTATAGCGAATAACTTTCACCGGGGTTGTTTTAATTATTTTTCTAATATTGAGATCATCGTAATTGGCAATTAAAAAGCCGGTTGGAGGTAATTTTTGGATAAATTCTTTAAAAGCAGACAAGTAATCAGCTATATTTTTATAATAATCCACGTGATCCAATTCAATATTGGTTAGAATAATTAACTGCGGTTTTAGGTAGTGAAAGGAACGACGGTATTCACAGGCCTCAACTACCATATATTCTCCTTTTCCAGAGCGCATATTTTTATTATCTAGCTCCTGCATTTGGGTACCAATGACAATCGATGGATCAAGTTTTGCGTCGATTAGAATTTTGGCCACCAAAGCGGTAGTAGTGGTTTTACCGTGTGTGCCTGCTATACAAATAGTTTTTTTGTTCGCGGTGAATTCTCCTAAGGCGGCAAAATAGGTTTTTAGAGGTATTTTTAATTGGCGAGCCTTTTTTAATTCCACGTTATTATTTAAAATTGCCTCAGAATAGATTACACAATTTGCGTTTTTCGGTACTTGATTACTCGCATGCCCGATCTGGATCCTAATTCCTTCTTTGCGCAGTAAATTTAAAAGTTCTGAATCTTCAAAATCAGATCCGCTTATTTGATGACCAGATTCATGATAAAGCCTGGCTAGAGCGCTCATCCCAATACCGCCAATACCGACAAAGTGTATTTTCATTTTTAAAATTGCTAGTATTTCGTTGATTGCATTTTAGCATATTTGTAGCTGGTGGCACTGTTAGTTGAGTGATATTATAACTGCCGCGATCATTGCTTATTTTATGTGTTATATGTCTTATCATCCTTATTCCCAATCGCAGTTTAATATTACACGCCTGATTGTTATCGCAGGATTGATTTTGGTGGCTTACATGTTTTATAACCTTACGGTAACAATTTATCGAAATTATCAAATTGATACCCATATCAAAAATTTCGAAGAAAAAAATGCCCAGATGCAGGCTGAAAATTTACAAAAATTGGATGATTACAAGTATTACACTTCAGAAGCTTATGTTGAAAAAATCGCTAAACAAAATATGAATCTTGTAAAACCTGGTGAGGAAGTAATTGTTATCACCAATGATAACAATCAAAGTCTTTCGGCGACGGAGGTGAATGCTGAGGTAAAGTCTCGATCAATGGCAAATTGGACAAATCCTCAAAAATGGTGGGAATTTATTTTTGGCACTAATCCCTATAAATATTAGTGATTTAAGAAGATGTTTTTTGCTTATGCTATTTTGTGGTTGATAAATCTGCTAATCTCAATTACAGTACGAACGCTTTTTAGATTAACGCGGAGTGGAGCAGAGGCAGCTCGCCAGGCTCATAACCTGGAGGTCGGTGGTTCGAATCCACCCTCCGCAACCAATTTTAATTTTGTGGCAGGGTAGTCCGCCACGGCGGACACAGGACTCATATTTCGTGGCAGGGTAGCTCAGTTGGTTAGAGCACAGGACTCATAAGCCTGGGGTCGACGGTTCAAATCCGTCCCCTGCTACCAATATTATCTCTATAGTTAAACTTCTCATTAAACCAGATTATGAGAAT
>LBWM01000008.1:8741-70812 GCA_000993615.1 Candidatus Peregrinibacteria bacterium GW2011_GWF2_39_17
TTTTTTGTTCTATTCGTGGCAGGGTAGTCCGCCGCGGCGGACACAGGACTCATAAGCCTGGGGTCGACGGTTCAAATCCGTCCCCTGCTACCAATATTAAATTATTCCCCTACTACCTTAGACACATATTCCTTAATCGCGTCATAATTACCACCTTTTGGTAAAAGCAAATAGGCACCGGTTGGGCCATGGGTGGAATATAAAAAATTGCTGGTAGAGAGAACGTTTCCCTTTTTGAGAGTATAATTTTGGTATTTTTGCGCAAAAGAGATTAAGGTTAGTAAATCTATGTCGGTTTGGATAGATTTGGTAACCTCCGTATAAAGTGCAACCATGTCGTCCATTTTGCTAAGGAGATTTCCGGATAGAATTTTATCTTTTACGGCCTCAATAATTTGTTGCTGTCTTTTGGCACGATCAAAATCAGTAGTAGATTCTCGGCTACGAGCGTATTTTAAGGCAGTTTTTCCATCTAAATGATGTAACCCAGCAGAAAGATAAAAAGGCTCATAGGTAAAATTCACTCCTGGGTATAAAGAATCGTAAAGATCTTTTTCCACGTTAACTTCAACTCCTCCAATTGTATCAATGATGGTTTCAAAAGATTTCATATCAAAAACCACATATTGTTCGGGGTAAAGATCCGTAATACTTTGGATTTTATCTCTCATGGCATCAATGCCGTACCGATACCAATATTCATTAATTCGACGCCCATCAACTGCTAAATCGCGCGGAATACTTATGAGACTGACACTCTTTTGCGTTTCGTTTATAGACAGAAGCATAATTGTATCTGTTAATTTACCATGTGTTCCTAAAATTAGAACATCTAATGTTTCATCGATTTTTATTTTTAAAGTGGGATCTACTTTTTCAATGCCAGATGAAAGAAGTCCTGCCACGGTATTGTTGCGGGAAGATAATTCCTGATTTAATTGTTCTACCTTTTTTTGAAGATTGAGAGTGTTGCCGTTAGCGTCAAGGGCTTCCTCTATAAGGGTTATAATTTTTTCATTTTTGTCTAATTTTTCCGAAAGGTTTTGATTTTCTTCTCTTATTTGTCCAATTTCCGAAATTAAGGAGTTTACCTGAAAATCTTTAATTTGGAGCTCATGAATTACTTTTTTACTACAAAAAGATAAACCCACCCCTAATATCAGCAAGGCAATACCTGTAAATAGTAATCCCCAGCGCATTTCGTGATGCCCATTTTCTTTTTTGGACTGAATTATTGATTTTTCGGCATATTGCCATTCTAACTGCGGATCCGCTGTGAAGTTATTTTCGCTCATCTTAAAATTATTTAGTTAAAACTGGACTCACATTATCTACGGATAATGGTTGGTCAGATTTAGGAATTTCTTGCTTAGACGTGGAATTATTGGCTTGATCAACATCAATACCAATTCTGGCTTTAATTTCTTGGTCAACAAAAATTTTCTTTCGTCCGTACTTCATTCTGGAGTATTCACGAATAATTTCAGCAATTTTTTTATTCTTTCCTTCTGTCGAATAAATTGTTTCTAGGGAAAACGGCCTAGAAGTCGCATTATGAACATTTAATTTGATGTAGGCCTTGTAATTGGGAATACCAATTATGTCTTGTTCCGTAAGAACTGGCGCGTATTCCTTGCCAAGATATTCAGCGTCTTCTGCACCTACTTTAAAGGATTGTAGTGTCCCAACGTTACCAAAAACAGCGTCTCTTATTTGACTGCTGGTTGATCCCATTTTGCTGACTACTAACTGGTTAATATATTGGTGTGCCATGGTTAAACAAAGACGATATTTTCTTGCCTCGGAGAGAATGGAGCAAAATGTATCTGTTGCGAAATTTTGGAACTCATCGACATAGAGATAAAAATCTTTTCTTTGATCTTCCGGGGTATCAACTCGACCCATAGCGGCCATTTGAATTTGGGCCACAATCACTAATCCCAATAATTGGGTATTTAGGGCGCCCATTTTACCTTTTGATAGATTAATAAGAAGAATTTGTTGATTATCCATAGCCTGGCGAATATTAAAAGCCGATTTGGTTTGACCTATGGTGTTACGCATAATCGTATTGGTGATAAAGGGACCAAATTTTGCGCTAAAATAAGGGATCATTTCTTCGCGTTCTCTGGCTCCAGTATGCGCATATTCATGTTCCCAAAATGATTTCACGACCGGATTTGTTACTTTGGCTACTTTGTATTTCATAAAATCGTCATCAGTAAAAACCCTTGGCACATCGATTAAAGTTGCTCCTTCTTCTTTGTCTTCCATGAGGGTTAAGCAGGCATTACGAAAATAGTGCTGGATACGGGGACCAAAGATTTCATCACCAAAAATTTTGATAAAAATTTCGGTGGCTTGACTGGAAGCCATATCTTGCTGCTCGGGTGTTTCCGCTTCAAGGATATTTAATCCCATTGGTCGTTCCATATCGGCAGGATTGAATACTACGACGTCTTTAGCCCGTTCTTTGGGAATATATAAAAGAAGATCCTCAATTAGGTCACCATGTGGATCAATAACACAAACTCCATCACCATTGATTATATCCTGTCTGGCTATTGAGCTAATAAAGGCTGATTTACCGGTACCGGTTTGTCCAATAACATAATGGTGACGCCGACGATCATTCCGGTTAAAGGTAACTTTTCTTTTTTCCCCACGGTAAACATTATTTCCTAATAAAATTCCTTCCCCGTCTGAATCTTGCGGTGCTGGTAAGACTTTATAACTGAGCCATTGAATAACTGGTGTGTAATTATATCGACTATTTGGAAAATGGAACAATCCAGCTAATTCCTGCGAAACCAAAAGTGATTTTTTCTCACCGTACTGAAAATAACGATTCCTAAAGTTATGAATAAAGATTGGCATGTGTAAAAAATCGAATAAAGGAATAATGCGACGACTTTGGAAAAAATTCAGAAGCGGTTCCTTAAAGACCGTAAAAGCTAGTAAGAAATTATTTAGAATATCTTCGAGCCTGTTTTTTTGAGGAGAAGAAGCGATAACGCGAATAATGGTGTCAAATCCATTTTGAGCTGCTTTTTCCCCAATCAATTTGTAATGTTCTTCCTTGGTTTGTAACATACGGACATAGCTATCCCCGCTGGATGATCCTGGTGCGTTTGTCCCCTTTACCTGATCATATCCAAAAAACAAAGCGACAAGCACACTGTTTAAATGTTTAATAATCGGAATTTTAGAAAGGAAGCCTCCTTCCTTTTTACCCTTAAAGAGAGCTTCACCAAAACTCTGCGCTTTTTTTTGCCAATTATCGCTAATTGGGCGAACAATTATTTGAATACACGCATATTCCCCTTCCGCTAGCTTAGAAAGGACATTTGTGAGATCGTTAAGGGGGTCATTTTCAATGGCCTTATAGGTTTTAATCGGAAACCAATTTTTCATTTTCTCGTATAAATAATAACCTCTCAATTTGTTTCCTTTTTGACTAAACGGTGGTGGGGTTGAGGAGATTTGGATATCGGCATCAGGATAAAAGGTCGTTATTTGTTTTTCGACTAGGGAAGCATAGTATTCATAGGTACTTACCCAAAATTCGATGTTTTTGTATTTGGCAATAATTTCAAAGGAAACTGTATTACGTTGAAATAACCAGACCTTAATCCGATTAGTAATGCTTAATTCGGCAAGCTCAGATAAGGCTCGATATAATTGCTCCATAATGCCAATTTTTTCCCTGAAATCTTTTTCAGTAGCTTTTTCCTTGTCTTTTTGAGATTCCTCACGAGGCATGGTTATTTTTAAATAACGAGTATCCTTTTTGTGGTAAAAAGCATAGGTATAGCGTAAAGCAAGCCAGAAAAGCTTCCAGCCAAAATAGATTGCTAAAAGCGCGATAATAACTAGTTCCCAGTTTGCTGTTAGCCAATTGTTCATTGAGTTTAGTTTAATTTTGTTTTTTACGTATTTTTTAACGCTTTTCTATTAAGTATTTTACGGATTCGATTTGATCAAAATATTTTACCATAAAAAGGACGATTTAACAATTAAATCACCTTCTTAACTAAAGGATAATTAGCGGGTTTACGATCACTTATTCAAAGAGGCGCTTTAAATCTTGAAAAGTTACTAAGATAATTACCAAAATTAGAAACAAAAATCCAAGGGTATGAATTTTGGCTTCCATATTCTGATTAACTGGTTTACCGCGAACTGCTTCAATAATAATAAACAAAAATCGTCCGCCATCCAGGGCTGGAAAGGGAAAAACATTTATTACAGCTAAACTCAGCGATAAAAGAGCTGTAAATCGCAAAAGAGCAATAATGCCTTCCTGAACGTAAATTCCAGTCATTTGAGCGATACCTATTGGTCCGGCTACACCTTCTGGAACCGATCCGGTGGTAAATATATTCTTAAAAACATCTCCAAGCATAACGGCGGTGTAGATCGTAATCCTTTTCATCTCAACTAAGGATTGCCAAGGAGCTAGATACCAGGGGTATTGAATGGAATTTATTGCAGTTATTTCTGCTCTAGCCAGTCCGTCGTAATAGGAAAAAGGCAAATTTAATTGATCATAGATTGTTCCTAGGGCAACGCCGATTCTGCCCTCACTATTTTTATTAATGCTAAATTGTTTAATTTCGTCATTACGTTTAATTTCATAAATTAGCTGTTTTTCTGAGTTTTCGCTTGTCAGACGAACAATTTGTTCGGGATGCCAAATTTCTTTCCCATCGACTCTTATCACTTGATCCCCAGCTACTAGGCCAGCTTGTTCAGCAGGAGAATCTGGTAAAATCTGGGTTATGATGGCGCGATGTGGCTGCGGAAATAAATATTCGATAGTTCTTAGTTGATTATTTCGCCAAATCTCAAAAGTAACCTTTGGGGTTTCAAGGTTATTAATAAGTTGCTGCAATTCTGCGGCTTCAAAAATAATTTGCTTATTAATCGAATAAATTTGGTCTCCGGGTTGAAAAATTTCAGGATTAACAGTTGATTCAATGAATAACTGCGGGATATCAACTATTTGGCCTATTTCAGAATTTGGATCGGGTGCTGGTTTATTTTTAAAAAGGTCAAAATTAAGTTCAATTAAATTATTCCTGATTCCGTTCAAAAAATCATTACCGTCAACAATAAGTGGCTGCATTCCAACTGTGAATCCAATATTTAAAAGTATCCAGGCCAATAAAAAATTCATTACTACGCCAGCCAAGACAACTTTTGTGCGCACACCAATCGATTTACTCATAAAGCTTTGCTTGCTTTTAGCTTTTTTGTCACTTGGATTTTCCCCTAGCATTCGCACAAATCCCCCAAAGGGAATCCAGTTAATCGAATATAATGTTTCGCCTCTCTTAATACCAAAAATGCGCGGTGGTAAGCCAAAACCAAATTCTTCGACCTTAATACCATTTCGTTTGGCCATCGAAAAATGACCAAATTCGTGAATTAGGATTAGCACGGAAAAAATAATCAAAAAGGCCAGAATTGTTAGGATGAGATGCATATTAAACATTAAAATTTAAAAATTAAAATTAATTTTTCCAAAGTGAAATAATCCTATATTTTCATCATAGATTCCTCTTTGGCTTTGGCTAATTCAGCAACTTTATCATTGCATTCATTGACTTTTTCTTGCAATTTTTTTTCAGCGCCAGTTCCTTCGTCTTCGGAAATTTCCTTTTTTTGCTCTAACTCCTGAAATTTATGGTGAGCACTTTGTCTTGCATTACGGATGGAAATTCTGGCTTCTTCAGCTAAATTATGAACTACTTTTACCAAATCTCTTCGTCGTTCTTCGGTCAATGGTGGAATCATTAAAAAAATCGCGGTTCCTTTATTAACAGGTGATAAATTTAGATCGGAAAGCTGAATCGCTTTTTCAATGGAATTAATAATATTTCGATCCCAGGGTTGAATTTGTAAGGTACGTGAATCAGGGACACTGATATTGGCCAAATTTTTAAGTGGCTGTTTGGCTCCGTAAACATCTATCAACATTGATTCCACAAGGGCAGCGTTAGCTTGTCCAACTTGTAATCTGGAAAATTCTTGCCTGAGATGCTCAATGATTTTTTCGAATTCCAGGTTCGCTTGTTGAATATATTGGGTGGTCGACATAGATAATTTTATTTAAGTATTTAGTGGATATACTATAGCAAAATTTTTAAGAGCGCCAAGGCATACGCATACATGTTGTTTTTATTTAATTAGTACTCACTATTGTGCCTACTTTTCCCCCTGTTGCGGCCTTTATTAAATTACCTTTTTTCATCAAGTCGAAGACTATTACTCTTAAGCCTCCTTCTTGACACAAGGAAGACGCCGTCATATCCATAAATGCTAATTTTTTTTGCAGGACCTCGTCAAAATTAATCTTTGTGTAGCGCTTGGCCCCTTTGTTTTTCATAGGGTCAGAGTCATAAACGCCATCCACCTTAGTGGCCTTAAGTAAAACTTCGCAATCTAGTTCCAGGCCGCGAAGGGCTGCGGCACTATCAGTGGTAAAAAAGGGTCGACCTGTTCCTCCAACGCAAATTACAATTCTCCCTTTTTGCAAATGCAGGAGGGCTTTTTTAAGCACATAAGTTTCAGCAATTTCCGCAATGGGCAGTGCTGATACAACTCGACAAGGCACTTTTAATTTTTCGAGTACGGTTTGCATAGCTAAACCATTCATTATGGTTGCCATCATGCCCATAAAATCAGATTCCACTCTGGGCATACCTTTGCCTTTATTGTCACGGTACCGCCAAATATTACCACCCCCGATAACAATCGCTATCTGAATTTTTTTTTTATGAAGATGAACAATTTCCTGCGCTAATTTTTCTAAAATATTAAAATTAATAGATTCCCCGTTTTTGCCTTGCAAAACCTCTCCAGAAAATTTCAGCATAATTCGTTTATAGCTCATACTTTTAGGATTACATAAGTTAATATTACGCCGATAACAATCCCAGCTAAAAACATAAGTGGTGTTTTGCGTTCACCCCCTTGGTCGTGGGCGTTAGCTAGGTCGGTTAGCAAATTACTGCTAATGATTATTTCTTCATCGGAATTTTTATCTACAACATCGACAAAACTATGATTAGCAACTAATTGCACAAATTTTACGAAATTGATAGTTACCTTGTTGCCTGGGAGAGGTGATGGAGGTGATGGAGTTACTGGTGTCGGTAATTCGTTTTTGTAGTCTTGAGGGATGCTTTTTTTGGAAAATTCAAGATCAATAATGTCTTCATCTTGGATGGGACGAATTAGAATCTTATCGTCATCATTTTCGTTGGGGAGGGTGATGTCGTCCATTATTTAAAGTATACATTAATTTTTTTAGAATTCCACATTTCTTTGCTCCAATTTCGATCGCCCATTTTCAGATTCCATAAACCAGTAATCACTGATTGCGATACCCAATTGATCAGTTACTGCTCTGGCAATTTTTCGCGTTTCTATGGTCCATCCTACTTGGCTTTCCATGGCAATTATTCCTAGAAAATTTTCCGAAAAATCATAAAGGGGCAAGGCTAAAAATGTTTTTTCGTGAAGTGTATGTTGCGTAATTAATTTTTGAGCCAATTGATCTAATTCTTCCGAAGAAAGATTATAATTCCCCCATTGAGTTGATATTTCTTGTTTTTGAGTGGATCGGTTTTTAAGTGCAATTAGGCCACGATTAGCTTTAGTCAATGAGGCCAAACGTTGCATAATTTTTTTAACGAGAGCAGGTAAATCATTTTTAGTTTTACTAATTATTTGTGCAATTTCATATAAAGTGACTAATTCATGATTAGTCCAGATAAGCCTTTGATTAACAACTCTCAAGAGAGCTAATAAAAGGTAATTCGCTTCCTTTGGTCTTTCTTTTAAGAAGGATTCAAATTTTTCTTTGCTTAGAACTAGAGTTTCCGTATTCACCAAGGTTGTAGCTGTGGCGGAGCGTGGTTTGTCGGATAAAAGGGCTCCCTCTCCAAAGATCGAGCCTTGTCCTAGGATTGCCAGAATTTTCTTTTTAGTTCCTTTTTCTCCAACTATTTTACTTATTTCAATTTGTCCTTTTAAAATTAGGTAAAGATCGGTACTAGTTGAATTTTCAGCAAAAACAGTGACTCCAAGCGGGAAATATTTTTTTTGCCAAATTCCTGATCCGGTTAATAGTTTTTCGTGTTCATCTGGAGCTAGTTCAGCAAAAAATAAAGCTAGTTCTTGGGTAGAATCGTTGTTAATCATGAGAATTACTTTTTGTTATCGTAGAATAATTTTCAATTGCCCTGTTAAAAGCTTCAGGGTCGTGAGTTTTGGCAAGAGCATGTTCTTTGGATACTAAATTTTGTGTTACCAGTATGGCCAAAGAGTCATCTAAGGTTTGCATGCCTGCTTCCTTCCCGATTTGAAGCATGGAATAAATTTGATGGGTTTTTCCCTCTTTTATGCAATTTTTAATAGCATCATTGGCAACCATAATTTCAAAAGCCGGCACTCTCCCCTGCTCGTCTAACCGTTGGACCAAGGTTTGCGAAATTACGCCTAAAAGCGCGACTGAAAGTTGAGCGCGAATTTGTTGCTGCTGGTACGGGGGGAAAATATCAACAATCCGATCAACGGTTTGAGCCGCATCGGTAGTATGCAATGTTGATAAAACCAAATGGCCTGTTTCAGCTAAAGTTACGGCTGCGGCAATAGTTTCCAGGTCACGCATTTCTCCAACCATAATAACGTCCGGATCTTGTCTTAAAGCAGAACGAATAGCATTAGGAAATGAATCCGTATGGACATTAACCTCGCGTTGCGTAATAAGTGAATTTTTGGCTTGATGCACAAATTCGATTGGATCTTCAATCGTAATTATGTGACATTTTCGAGTAGTGTTTATATGATTAACCATGGCTGCCAGGGTGGTTGATTTCCCGCTTCCGGTTGGCCCGGTGACAAGCATTAATCCTCTAGGTTTGAGAGCAAAATCCCCAAAAAGGCGAGGTAATCCAAGTTGTTCAAGCGTTGGTATCTCGCTAGGGATTGAGCGAAAAGCTAGGCATGGGCCTTCCTGGTCTTGATATAGGTTAACGCGGAATCGACCTTGATCGGCAAGTCGATAGGAAAAATCTATTTCCTTCTTTTTCTTAAATAATTCGTATTTTTCGGGTCCCGCTATATTTTGAGCAACTTCGCTAATTTCCTCTAACTTAAGAGGTTGAACTTTATCGGTTACATAAAGTTCACCATTGCCTAATCTGATTACCGGTGGACTATTGACTTTAAGGTGAAGGTCAGGTGCGTGATTATCAACGATTTGTTTTAAAATTGAATTTATGTCCATCTCATAAGTATAACATAATTCTTGTAAAGAAGAAAACAAGTCGGTATAATAAACGGATTGCCACTTATAAAAATCTCAAAAAAAATAATGAATTTTCAAAATCAACACCTAGCTAGAATTTATAAGGAAGCTGGTCAGATTATCAAAAAATCTTTCCCAAACAAAGCTTACCATAATATTAATCATGCTCTTTTTACCGCAAAGGAGGCGATGCGCCTTTTTAATTATGAAAAAAAATTTAGGATTCAGCATCAAGAAATTTTTCCATTAGAGCAAAAAGATCGTGAATTACTTATAATTTCAGGTATTACCCACGACATTGTTCAGCGCTATAAAAAATTTGGTAAAAACGAGGAAATGTCAGCCAAATGGCTTATTTCTTACTTACATGACCCTAAATATTTTACGGAACATGACCACTTATTGATTAAAAGAGCAATTTTGGGAACTAAGACCCTGCTTATCGATGATAAACTTATTCAGGAAGTGACTAAATATAAAAAACGCCATAAACCGGGTACTGTTCTTTTTTCACAACTTTTAGCAGATAGTGATCTTTCTGGTTTAGGAATGCGCTGGCCTGTTTACTGGGAACGAATGAGTGCTTGTTTTAAGGAGATTTACCCAAATCCAACACTGCAAAAGTGGTTGATCTATTTAAAGCAACAAAGTTCTATTCTGCGCCATTTTCATTACCATACCGAAGCTGCGCAAAAACGATATCATTATCTTAAAAAGAACGCTGAAAGGGTCGAAATGATCCTAAAAAATCCACAAAAAATCGAAAACCTTTTTAAGGCGCTTTGACTGCCTCACTAAAGAAAATCGACGATGAATTAGTACACCGCCTGCAGATAGCAGGCTTCGCAATATATTTTTCCGGTCCGTTTTGGCGAGTACGAACTTAAAATTTGCTTAAGACATTTTGTACAATTTCGATTCCAAAGACATCTAGGGTTTCGTCTTGCAAAACGATCTTTATGGCGTTGATCCGGGTGCCTTCTTGGTAAGGATAATCCTTGTTTACGGTAAAATTCCAATTCTGATTTAATGAGCCGAAATGGCTTTTTGGTAACTTCGCATAAAATGGCCTGATCCAAAATTGAATCCTTTACTTCATCAATCGTGTCAGGTAATTCCTTGGCCGAAATTATCGACGTTACTGAAATTGGAGAGGCGTCTTCATCTTTCCACTTGTATCCTTTGGCTCTGGCCTGCTCCTTGGATAAGGGGAAATATTCATTAGCCATAGTTTCATTGTAGCTAAATGGTGATAAGACAATAGGTGGGAACTCACCCCATTCTTCTGTTTTTTTCAAATGAGCAATAATTAGCGCCATTTTCATTTCATATTCTTCTTTGGTGTACTGCTTATTCAGGATGCAGTATTTCTTTTTTTTCAACCCAACGCATCCAAAGCAATGTTCGCAGTTAAAACATAAATCGCAATAATACGACTCCACTAAATTCTCACAGGTAGTACAGCCAATTGCCTTGTAGCTAAAATCATTGCTCATATTTTCGTATAAAAGCTCTCCCTTACCGCCACCCTCAAAATCATAGCTATCCTTTTGTTCAACCGTTCGACCCGCGAAAGCTACATCTTGGCATCGATAAGCAGAAAAGCAATATTTGGCATTCTTGCAATTAAAGATGAAATCCCCAGAAACATTTTCGTTATTAAAGCCGACCGAGGATTTATGAATTGCCTCCTTTCGTATTAAATCATCAAACTTAGCTCGAAATTCTTGTACATAATTGTAGGAAGAAAATTTTACTTTTTCTTTTTCAAATTCTTCTTTGGAAACCGGCTTATTTAAAATATGATATTCCTTTTTTCGTAAATTCCAACAGCCAATACAATTCAAAACGCCTTTACAGTCAAAACAAAACCAGGAATCAGTAGTATTGCTACAATTCTGGCAGTAAAACGAATGATAATTTTCATTGCCATCAATATTCTCGTAGCAAAGCTCAGATTTATCTAAAAAAAGATTATCAACTGAATCCTGGCATTCAAATAAAGTTTGACCAAAATAACAATTTTCATCAAACCAGGATCCGAAAATTAAATAGCAATTTTTGCAATGCGGCGCATAATTTACATATTCACAATTTTCCGTATCGCGATTAAAAACATTGAATCGCGGAACTACTTTCTGCAAAGCCGCGTATTGCTCAAAAAACGGCTGCCTAAAATCATACTCTCGCCCGTAATCTAAACCTTCCCAACCAGCACCCCACCACTCATTTTGTTCATACACCACGAAACCATAATTCGGGTTGTACATCGAAATCATGGGCTTACCACTAATAACCGATTTATCCTGATACAAAGTCCGATCATTGCGATATGCGAGGCGTCGTTGCATCCGACACATTGGACAAAAGCTAGGCTCAGGAACTCCTATTTTGGCATAAAAAGCTTGATCAATATCGGTGACGAAAAAGGTATTTTTACAATTTCGACAATTTTTTTGAGACATAAGAGTAAGTTAAATTAACCGATATGCTTCCAGAAACATTCCTGACAATACACAATGTATTTTGAATCTGCGGAGTAAGTTGAAATAATCTCTTTTTGGCATTTATCACATTTTCGTTTATAAAGTTTACGTTCATTGCGGAGCGACAATCGTCTTTTTTGTCGACATTCTGGGCAGTTTTCTGGCCAAGGTAAATCCTTTTTCTCATAAAACTTTTTTTCTTGCTCAATAATTAAAAAATCCTTGCTACACGCTTTGCATTTTTGAATTGTATCGGTTGGTGTCATATTTTAAAGGTAAAAGGTTAAGAAAATCCGTGGATAGCTAATTCAGGATAAGTAGTAGTTAAATGTTTTCCATACGTCCCCTCCCTTCTCATTAGTGCCTTAATCTCTGCTACTTTTTTGGGCCACTCTTCGGGAGAATATTGTTCATTGAAGATGCAGTATGATCGCCCTTTCATGGTAAAACAACCAAATAGGTGATGTGAACCATAAATATTTTCCGAGTACTCCAAATCGTATGAATCGAAAACCCCATAACAAAAATGACAATTCGCAATATTCATAGCCGACATCACCTCATAGTTGAGTTCCGATTTATAATAATTATTCGAGCAATCGTAGGAATCCGTAATCTGCTCGCAATTATTCATGTATCCACAATCCTGGAGCTGCTTAACATCAAAACAGTAAAAACAATTCTTACAATTATAGAGGTAATCTCCAAACGCATTTTCGTTTTGATCCCCATGCACCATGATGCGAGGAGTGGTGCATTTTAGCGCTTCCACACGACGTTCAATTTCCTCACCTTCTAATGACTGAAATCCCTTTAAGGCCGCAAAATATTTTTCACGATCATATTTTTCATTAAAAATGTGATATTCCTTCCGACGCAATCCCACACAACCAAAACAATCCGTACATCCAATTAAATCCTCGGAGTATTGAAGACTACGCGAGTTCTTACAATCCTGACATTTTCGGCAATCATAACATTGATGACAATCCACACAATCGTAACAAAGCTGACAATAAAAACAATAATCGCAATCCACGCAATCCTCTGAATTGTAAAGAAAATAGCCATAATAGCAATCCTGGTCGTATTCACTGCCTACCAAAAGGTAACAATTTTTAGAGTTGCCCGTGTAATTAACATAAGGACTATTTTCGCAATTAACTTGAAGGATAGACATGCGCGGGTGCTTGAATTGGAGCTCCTGCATGTATTTTAGGTAATTCATAATTATCATAATTAAAGTTGAGGTGAACTTTACGTTGGCATATTACTTAATAAAATAAACTTGTCAATATATCTCGACAAAATAAATAAAAAATAGACAGAAAAGAATACTTTATTTTTAAGATTTACAAGGTAACTTTTTTTATGGTAACATTATTCTGTCGAAACTTTCCCACACATAAATCCACCACAAAAATGCTCCCCCAGGAACAACTTCAAAAACTCGGCCTATCCCCCAAAGAAGCTAGTGTCTACATTGCCCTACTTGAGCTCGGGGAACCGGCCGCAGTTACTACCATTGCTAAACGCGCCGAAATTAATCGCACTACAACCTACGACATCCTCACCCTTCTACGCAAAAAAAATCTCGCTATCTACTACACCCACAAAAAAATTCAATACTACAGCGCCGAATCACCAGAGAAACTCATTTCCTACTTTGAGCAACAAAGTCGAGAATTTGACGAAATGGCAAATGAAGCCAGAACAATTCTCCCTCAACTCAAATCCATCCATAATGCCATCCCCGGAAAACCCCGTGTCCAATTTTTCGAAGGGGAAACAGGCCTCATCCACGTGTACGAAGACACCCTCACCTCCTCCGAAGAAATCCGAGCCTATGCCTCGGATCAAGCTAATCAACAAGCCGTTCCTTCCTATTTTCCCAATTATTACAAACGCCGCGCCTCCAAAAATATTCCTATTAGAGCCATCTTTCCCGATACTCCTAAAGATCGCGAACGCCATGCACTCGACCATGTCGAGCTTCGTCATAGTCGCATTGTTCCTAAGTCTGTAATGGACTTCACTCCAGAAATCAACTTCTACGACAACAAAATCATGATCGCAGACTGGAAAGAAAAACTCGGCATCATCATTGAATCCGCCGAAATCACAAAAGTCTTTAAGCAGAGCTTCGATCTAGCATGGGAAGCATCTGAAAAATATCACAAAAAATTAATTCACCAACATTCGCCAAAGCCAAAGTATTCCCACAAGTAGCGGCTGATGAATTAAATAAATTAAAAGACAGCGGCGCCCTAAAAATTCAAAAATGTGTCGAACTTTTAAAGGAATCCGGGAACCAAATGCGAGAAATTCTCTCCATTTTTGATCGTAAAACCAAAATCCAAAAGCCACTCCCTGCAAAAAAACCCCAAACCAAGGAAAAAGCGGAAAATAATCAAATGAACTAAAATCAATTTGCAAAAACCCCACTGGTAATAACCATTCACTTGTTACTGGAACTTGAGAAATAAAGGTCGAAAATAAAATAATAAACAGTCCCAAAACGCTATTCCAATATTTTAGTCGTAATAGTGACAATGACAATATTGAAGCCACAGCATAAAAATGCAACACGCCGAATTTTACGGCCTGGTCACTAAAAAAAATCCACGTAATGAACGTAATAACCATTCCCCAACCCATTAAAATAATCGCGTGCCGAAGTGCCCAACGGATCCATACTTCAGGCACTTTATTGCGCTTTTGGAAAGCCAAAACCATAGTCATCCCCGTGGTAATTATAAAGGTTAATTGAACGAATCGAGCCAAAATAATCCATATCCCCTGGCGCATATCAAAATTCACCATTTTGAAAAAAGTCAGATCAAACGCTGCATGGAAAATAATCATTGCCAGCATGGCTATTCCGCGCCAGAAATCAATCCAGAAAATACGATATGACATACCATGAGCATACTATACTAACTCGAAAACAGTAATATTTACCGCCGGAAATCTTCTACCGCGGACAAAGATCAAAATTATCCCCCGGTCCGATTTCAAATATCAAGTGTTTATATCTAATCGACAGGGCTGCTACTATACTTTCAAGGACTTGGGGTTCCATTTTTCTACGTTGATCTACCCAATATGTAGGCCCACTTGATACCACGACTTGCGTCCCAGAAGGACAGTCTCTTAGCTGGCTGAGGTTATCTTTTCCGCTTTTTATTGCTTCTAAGAGGGAGTTCGAACTATTGGCCTCAAATCCTCCACCCCTCCCTACATCTGGTAATAAAAAACTAGAAAAAACTTTTCCCTTGTCATCTCCTCTTATCTCAACCCCAAAATTTATATGTGCATTCATGGATGGATGATCAGTTAAATTTTAAGGCTATATTTTAGCTAAATAAAGCCAAAAAAGTCAAATGTTTTATTAAAAAAAGGGGGGAGGGATTTGCTTCATAAGCAATACAAGAAGCTAAAAATCTATTCCCTGTCAAGTATAACCGTTTTTGACAACGCGAAAAATTAACAATAGAAATAAAAGGATTATTTTTAACCATTAAGATTTAATCCTATTTTTATGTCTCAAAAAGAAGAACCTATTTTCATTCTCCCCATGCTCCCTAGGCGGAGAAAACCAGAAGAAGCCCCTAGTATAGGAACCCCTTCTCTATTTAAAAATACTCTCGCCGATAGGCGTACAGGGGGGCTTCGAATGGTGGCCATTGTCTTCGCGGCCAGTCTTACTGCCGGGGGGGGAATCCTGTCCAGCGGAAGACATAGACTATGACGATTGGACCGTTGAGGAAGGAGATTGCGATGATGAAGATCCCTCGGTACATCCCTTGGCCGCTGAAGTATGCGACGGGGTCGACAACGACTGCGACGGAGAGGTGGATGAAGACGGAGACGACCGAGATAGAGATGGGTATGTCAAGGAATGGTGTTTTGCGGACGTTGCGGCAGTACCTCGTGGGGATTGCAATGACGAGAACGCATCCATTTACCCCGGTGCATTGGATTCGTCAAATGACGGACTTGATGCAGACTGTGGAGGAACGGACGGACCAGATCCTCATGTGGGCCTCAGCGAAAGCTCTTTTTCTACCATTCAGGCCGCCTTAGATGCGGCCGCAGACGGCCAAATTGTTTGGGTAGGCCCCGGGACATACCTTGAACACGGGCTTAGCATGAATGGGAAAGTGATCGCACTACGATCAACTCATGGGCGGGACAACACCACGATTGATGGACAACGGCTAGAAACAGTATTTCTGTTTATTGGGGGAGAAACCTCGAAAAGCACACTCGACGGTTTCACCATCACACGAGGAAATGCCTCCTACAATTGCAGAGAAGACGAAGCCTGCAACTATTGGGGCGGCGGGATGTATCTGTCCTCCTCAAGCCCGACACTAACCGATATGACTTTCATTCAAAACTTCGCCACTCTACAAGGTGGAGGAATCTACATGGATTCCTCAAACGCTTTTCTGAATCATATAACCTTTACTGAGAATAATGCCCAAGATGGTGGTGGAATGTACTTATACGATTCAAACCCGAACATGACTGATATCTATTTAGATTGGAATTTCGCTTCCGAAACCGGGGGCGGAATTGGGATGTATGCCGCTGATCCAACCATTAACGCGGTCACCCTGACCAGTAACTCCGCCGCGTTGAGAGGCGGGGGGATGGATTTATACTCCTCACACCCAACCATAAGTCACGCATCATTGGTGGGCAACGAAACAAATTATGATGGCGGCGGGATGTACCTTTATCACTCAAACCCAACCATCTCTCTACTCACCCTGACAGAGAACTTAGCCGAACGTAATGGCGGCGGGATGTTCGTGGCGGCCTCAAATCCGACCATGACCCAACTAGCTGTAGGAGGAAATTACGCTATTTACAGTGGCGGTGGGATGTTCTTGTCTGCTTCAAACCCAACAATAACCCAGTCGGTTGTAGCCGGAAATTTTGCCGGCTACGAAGGCGGAGGGATGTATCTAAATAACTCAGCCCCGAGGGTGCAAGGCTCCATAGTGTCATACAATAGTGGTGATGGATTCAATATCTATAATTCAAGTCCAAACAGGCTCCCGAGTTTGACCTACAATAATGCCTATGACCCCGATGCAACGAAAAACCTTTCAGGCGTCGAACTTGGCGACACCAATCTCACTGTTGAACCGGGATTCTTGATAAAACCGATATGGGATCCGATCAAAGAAGTATGGGGATTCGAAGATTTTCATCTGGCCACTGACTCACCCCTCATCAATGCCGGCGCTCCGGATACCGTTGATCCAGATGGTTCACGGGCGGATATTGGAATTTATGGCGGCCCGGATGCGGATCGCTGGGACTACGATGGCGATGGCTATTACGCCTACTTTTGGCCAGGGACTGCTGAAGATGTCCCAGAGGGGTTCAACTCAGAGAATTGGGATAGTAATGACAAAAATCCAAATGAGCAATAAAGATTCACTCAAAGCCGGCATCATTCATAATTTGGGGGGACATTGTGGCTACAAAAAGATGATACTACTCACAATCCCATAAATCAGGACGCTCGTCATGTCTTGCATGACAGTAGCAATTGGCCCTGAATAAGCGGCAGGATCATCGTGCAAAATATCAAACATATAGGTTATCAAGAGGGCAACAGTTGGAGCAACTAAAATGGCGAGACATGTTGCAATGGCCACACTTAGTGCAAGAAGATTATTATTAAGCCATAACAGCGCAATCGCTCCAGAAAAAATACCAAAAATGACCCCAAAAATTATTCCCAAAATTAATTCTTTGCGAAGATAATTACTAAACTTTGCATTCCCTGACCTTAAATCTCTAGAATAAATCGCGCTAGTTTGTGCGCCAATGGCATCGGCCATATAGACTATAAAAGGAAGGAAAAAAGCAATTTGTATATTCTGAGAAAGAACCTCCTCAAAACGAGAAGTTACTAGTGAGATACCAAGACCAAGTAACAAACCCATAAATAGAGAGGGCGCTCTTAACTTAAAAAGCATACGTATTGGTTCGTAATCATCATCGACATACAAAGTCGTTTTCTTGTTCATATGTGAACAGTATAAAAATTTTCAAAATTCCATACAATCCCATTGTACACAACAATCTCCATCTCCTCCCCTCTCAAAACATCATTCCGCCCAGAATCCACGACTAAACATTTATATATTTCCGACATAATGTCAAGATAAACTTGACAAATAACGATGATATGATCAAAATACCTGTTCTATGAAAACTAATTCAGACCAATCATCAAACGCAGAAGCGCTATCCCCGTCAGTACCTCATCATCCAACATCACCGACAGTATCAAGGAGTCCTAAATTTGCCCGCTGGTTATGGCTTACCATAGGCATTACTGCTGGCTGTGCTAATACTTCCCCTCCAGACGATGACGATGCCTCTGATCATTCTACCCCCCTAATAGGGGATGATGACGCAACCCACGGCAACACTCCTCCGGAAGGTGATGACGATGCCACATCTAGTGCAGATGATGGGGATGGAGATGGGGTTTCCACTGAGGAAGGAGACTGTAATGACGAAAATCCGCTAGTTAATCCCAGTGCTACGGAAGTGTGTGACGGTATAGATAGCGACTGCGATGGAATAATAGAGGGAGAAGACAAAGATAGAGATGGATTTTCTCGGGAATGGTGCCAATCCGAATGGATAGGGATGTCACGTGGGGATTGCAACGACAAAAATACCACGGTATATCCGGGAGCATCAGATAGTTCAGGAGATGGGATAGATGCGGATTGCGGGGGGACTGATGGGCCAGATCCTCACGTGGGACTAGGAGAAAATTCATTTACAACTATTCAAGCGGCATTAGATGCCGCTCATGATGGCGAAACGGTATGGGTGGGCCCCGGAACCTATCTAGAGCACGAACTGACGATGGGCGGAAAGGCTATCGTCCTCATATCTACCGAAGGGGCAACCGAGACAACAATCAAAGGAGGACGCATTGGAACCGTCATACTTTTCGTGGACGGAGAAAGCGAAGAGAGTACCCTCGACGGCTTCACACTCACGGGAGGAAACGCATCGTACAACTGCAGAGAGGACGGTGCCTGCAAATATTGGGGAGGAGGAATATTCATATCGAGATCAAATCCAACATTAAAATGGCTAACTCTATTTAAAAACTACGCTACCGACCAAGGGGGAGGGATCTATTTTGATTCAACGACCTCAAGTTTATATCAAACAGACATGACCTGGAACAATGCGCTAGACGGTGGGGGGATGTACCTGTACTCCTCAGATCCGACCATTGAGCAAGTCGTACTGGAAAAAAATTCAGCTTCAAAAACCGGCGGCGGGATTGGAATGGATGTCTCAAATCCTACAATTAACACAGTCACTCTGAAAAATAACTCCGCCGCGTGGAGAGGTGCTGGAATGGATTTATCATTCTCTAATCCTATTATAAGCGACACGTTACTAATAGGCAACGAGGCCGCCTATGACGGCGGAGGGGCGTATTTCTCCCGCTCAAATCCACACTTTACCTTATCTAGATTCATAGGGAATATAGCCGGGATCAACGGTGGCGGGATGTTTCTTTTCGCCTCAAATCCGAGTATGGACCAAATGGTAGTAACCGAGAATTATGCGGATTTTAGTGGCGGCGGGCTGTTTATGGATGAGGCAAGTCCGAGAATGAACCAAACGGTCGTAGCCGGAAATTATGCAGGATATGAAGGGGGAGGATTTTGTCTGAAAAATTCAGCCCCTATTACACAAAATTCCGTAATCGCCTACAATAGTGGCGAGGGCTACAACATCTACAATCAAACGCCAGATGTACTCTCGCAATGGAGGTATAATAACCTCTATCAACCCGAATCAGGGAAAAATCTTTCAGGCGTCGTTCCCGACGACACCAACCTCACTGCTGAACCAAAATTTTTGATAGAACCGATATTTCTCGAGAATAATAGCGTATGGAGATTTGACGATTTTCATCTCTCCATCGATTCGCCTCTCGTTGACGCCGGCGCTCCGGATGCCGTTGATCCAGACGGCTCAAGGGCTGATATTGGCCTCTACGGCGGCCCAGATGCGGATGACTGGGACAGCGATCGTGATGGATTTAATGCCTACTTTTGGTCCGGGACGATAGACGACGCCCCCGAGGGGTTCAACCAGGCACTATATGACAAAGATGATGGAAATTCGACTATCCACTAATTAGCCCTGCCATGATTCTCTAATCCGATTCCCAACAGTCGGATTTCAATGTCACTAGCGACGCCAAAAACCCACTAAAATACCAACATCATCTGCCGCCTAAGTGCGCCAAATTGATCGAACGATAATTTAGAAATCCGTTTTGTTAATCGGCTCCTATCAATCGTCCGAAGTTGATAAAGCAAAACAACGCTATCAGAAGGCAATTTACTTTGCCGCTTATCTAGAAAATACGTCGTCAAAAATCCCTTCGCACTTAAATTCGACGTAATGGGAGCAATCAATAAAAATCATAAAAAATGACTAAAATTTCATTTCTACCTGACTATTATGACTAGATTTTTTAAATCTCCCTTTGGACCAAGTGGCTTCAAAACAGCGTTAATAAAAACCGGATAATTAGTGTTATCCATATAATAACCCAACGGGGAATATCGCCCTTTTTGATAACGAACTTTTTTGGGATTATGAAACCCATCAATCGAAACTCTGATTACAGGTCGATGCTGACGCAATTCATCAGCCAACAAATCAGCGATGGTCGTCTTCCCCGCAGCATCCACCCCATTCACACAAATACGAACGGGGTGGGTACGTTCTATTTTTAGAATATGGGAGCTGAGGGTTTTGAAAAAATTCGTCTGGGCTCATACTTAACATTCCAACATAAACGATGATTGCAAATGACATACGGCACCAAAGGCGAATCACTCAGCAAATATGGGGGAATAAAGGAGCGGAGCGATTGACCTGAATCGTTTAGTCCTTGTTAAGGTATCCCCACAGTTCTTCATTTGCATCGTTTAGTAAATCTGGTTTTTTTATTGATAGCTCTTTTTCAAATTTTTCCCATCCCACAATTTGATTATTAGTAGTTGTTCCAATATATATTGAAGCTATATCGGATGCATTCAATTCTTCGAAAAATATTCGCATGGCAGCGAAGTAGATATCGCTTTGTCTATAGTTCCATACTTCAAATCCTTTAAAAAATTCTTGTTTTGCTATTTGTCGTAGGTAGACATCTGATGAAACTAGGAGTTCTTTGATTTCTAAATCCTCAAGTAGTTGTTCCCTAGTAAAATTGCGTTTTTCACTGTCTAAAATTTTTTTTAATCTGTTTAAAAAGGAATTTTTCCTGTTGCTTTGATATTCCATACTACTTAGAAGAAAATCAGCAATTGTAATTGCACTATCAACCACCAATTTAGCATGGTGCCTTGAAGGCGTTATTAGTGGCCTATGCCTGTCTCCAATTTTGTTACTAAGAGTGTCTATGCTTTGAATGATTCCGTTAAATGATCGGATAATGCTTTTTATTCCATCCTCTACATATTTTTCTTCTGAAAAATTTAAAAGGTCCTTGATTTTCTTGTAATCCTTGAGTAAATCTCCTGATTCTTCTAGTTTTGTCCCTGTAGATTTATCATAAATTTCCCCAAGAATACCTTCAATTAATGACCGAGCGCTGGAAATAGCTCCATCATAGTCATTGCTTCTTAACCTAGACTTACATTTTTTTATTTGTTTTTGAACGAAAACAGAAACAATCTCGGATTCATTTTTATTAGATATACTTATTACACCGAGTATATTTCTTTTTTTAACTTTTTTTATTCCCATAAATCAGAGGCCAAAATAATTTCGCCCTAACTATATTATATCTTTAACAAAAAGGATAATTGAGTCGAACAAGCTTTGCAAGGTTCTGATGGCGCTCATCTCTTTCTTCTCCCCTCCCCCACCCACAAGCAGAGGGGGATTTGCTTTGAGCGAATTTGGGATTCGTTGGGTATCAATATGCGATAAACCGAGCGTCTAAAATGCGATTGTTCGACCCCGCCAAAGGCGGGGAAGTTTCGCATTTTAGCGAGGCGAATCGGATATTGATCCAAAGAATCACTCTTCGCGAGAAGCAAATCCCCCGACGTTTTACATCATATCCATGCCCCCCATCCCACCCGGCATTCCGCCTCCACTCATTTCTTTTTCTTTTTCAGGCAAATCTGTGACTGCCGCTTCCATGGTCAAGAAAATTCCAGCCAAAGACGCCGCGTTTTCAAGAGCAGATCTGGTCACTTTTTTCGGGTCTACAATCCCAGCTTTAATCATATCTACCATTTGACCTTCTTCAGCGTCATAACCTATTCCTTCTTTTGCGTTGCGTACCATATCGACAATTACCGCGCCCTCCTTTCCCGCATTTTCCGCAATTTGAAAAACCGGAGCTTGAAGCGCCTTAAAAACAATACTCATCCCGGTTGCTTCATCAGAATCACTCTTACCTGCTTCAAGTAATTTAGCGGCCTGCAAAAGCGCAGTTCCTCCGCCAGCTACAATGCCTTCTTCAACAGCGGCCCGCGTGGCGGAAAGCGCGTCCTCAATGCGGTGTTTCTTTTCCTTAAGTTCAACTTCTGTGGCAGCGCCAACCTTAATTACCCCAACTCCTCCTGATAATTTTGCCAATCTTTCCATTAATTTTTCGCGATCGAAATCAGATGTTGTGTTGTCAATATTCACTTTAATTTCCGCGACTCGAGCATCAATTTCAACTTGTGTTCCCTTTCCTTCCACAATAATAGTTTTATCCTTGGAAGCAATAAGCTTGCGAGCCTCGCCCAAATGATTTAATTCCGCGTTCTCGAGACTTAAGCCAATTTCTTCCGAGATTAAAGTCCCGCCAGTTAATGCTGCGATATCTTTTAAAATTTCTTTTCGACGATCTCCAAAGGCCGGTGCCTTAACAGCTAGCATACTAAAAGTACCACGCAATTTATTAACCACCATCGTGGCTAGAGCTTCACCGTCAACATCCTCGGCAATAATCACTAACTCCTTTTTGCCTGATTGGGCCAATTTCTCCAATAAAGGCAAAATGGTTTGGACCGATGAAACTTTTTTATCGGTAATTAGAATTTTAACATTTTCGTATACGGCTTCCATTCTAGAAGTATCGGTAATCATGTATGGGGAAATATAGCCATTATCAAACTGCATTCCCTCAACAACTTCCTTATCTAAACCAAAAGTCTGTGATTCCTCTACGGTAATCACGCCGTCATTTCCCACAGCCTCCATTACCTCTGAAATAAGTTTTCCAACTTCTGGGTCTTGTGCTGAGATAGTGGCTACTTGAGCAATTTCTTCTGGGGTGGAAATATCTTTTTTAATTTTGTTAAGTTCCTCAACAATTTTCTTAACAGCCTTATCAATACCCCTTTTAAGATGAATTGGATTGGCGCCAGCAGCTAAATTACGTAACCCTTCAGAGATAAAGGCATAAGCTAACACCGTAGCAGTTGTAGTTCCATCACCGGCTACATCATTGGTTTTAGTAGCTACCTCCTTTACCAACTGGACACCCATATTTTCGTACTTGTCTTCTAGGTCAATTTCTTTAGCAATAGTTACTCCATCATTTGTAATTACCGGTGAACCATATTTTTTATCCAAAACAACATTACGACCCTTAGGACCCATCGTGATGCGAACTGCATCAGCGAGTTTTTTTACGCCGGACATCATGCGCTGTCTGGCGCTATCACCGAATTGAATTTGCTTGGCCATGATAGTTTAAAAGTTAAAGATTAAGATTAAAAATAATTTTAAATTTAGGAGAAAATCGCTAAAACATCGCTTTCATTAAGGAAAAGTAATTCTTCTCCTTCGTGTTTAATCTCGGTTGGGCCGTATTTGGTAAATAGAATTTTATCCCCGACTTTTACGGCCATGGCAATAATTTTACCATTATTGTCTACCTTACCTGGACCGACAGCTAAAACTTCACCCTCTTGCGGTTTTTCTTGGGCCGTTTCCGGCAAAACTATACCTGACGGGGTTTGAGCATCTTTTTTGATGCGTTTTACCACCAAACCATCGTGTAGTGGTTTAATATTCATAATAGTTTTGTTAAAAAATAAAAAAGAATAATTAGCACTAATTAACAAAGAGTGCTAGCAAAATATAGCGACGAGTGCTAAAACAGTCAAGATTTTCTTAAAAAAATACAGAATAGATAAAATTTTCAAGAAGAGGCCTGTTCTAGTTCTTCTAAACGTTTTAGGGTAAATTACAAGCCAAGTTGTTTTCTAATTTCATCGGCCTTACTGGCGTCTTCCTGCTTTTTGCCTTCCTGGGCATACATTAATTCTAAATCTTTCCATTCCGCCGCATGCTTTCGCTCTAGTTCCTTTAATTGCTTATGATGTTTTGCGGAAAGTTCCAGAAATTTCTCTTTTTCCTCTTCGAGAATGTCGATTAATTCATCGATTTGTTCCTGCCTTAATTTAGGAATGGAATCAATAATTTTTTTCTTTTCGTCTCGAGTCAGCGAAATAGAACCAGCTAACAGCCTAATAAAATAAGCTTCCTCAAAACGGAGTGAATGGGCCGGTATTTTTATGGCTGTTTTAAAATCCTTTAAATGATCTCCAAAATGATAATTAGGGTCTTCAGGTTCAACCGGCGGTGGCGGTGGCGGTGGAAATCCTCCTCCCATACCTGAAGGTGGCATATAATTACCAGACATTGGGGGATAGCCAGCTTGTGGTGCCCCATATCCCTGGCCGACAGGTGGATAAGGAGCTGGGGGGTAACCTTGATAGGGATTAGGGGTAGCTCCAGGAATTGGATTAGTATTTCCCCAGTTATTTTGGACTGGTGGTATTGGGGATTGCCCGGCTGGAAGGGGCGGTGGTGGCGGTGGTGGCGTAACAAAGCCTGGTTGAGCAGCTTGGCCAATTTGCGATACTGGTGGAATTATTGGTGATGGAGGTGGAGTATTATTCGATGGTTGAGGCTGATTTATTGGCTGCTGGTGATTAACGGTTGCTTGTTGTGGGGCTAATGGCGGAGACGGTGGCGTACCAACGCCTGGCTGAACAGCGGCAATTTGAGTAGTGGCTGGAGGCATGCCGGTATTAGTTGGTGACTGCGGAGCAGATGGGTCTTGATTCGCGGGATTAGTAAATTGGCTTGCAGGAGGCGGAGTTATTCCTCCATTACCTTGATTTTGGCTGTTTCCTTGGCTTGGATCAAACGAATTATCCATGGTGAATTAATGAAAAAATAGTAGTTTGTTTTAAATTAGCATATTTCCAGTCCGACTGTAAAATTTTTATTCCTGATAGAAGGCTTAAATTAGTGAATTTAAAGCAGCTAGCCGACCGGTGCACCAGGCAGCTTGCAAATTAAACCCTCCAGTAAAACCATCAATATTAAGAATTTCTCCTGCAAAATAAAGTCCTGGGCAAATTTTTGACTCCATTGTTTTAGGGTTAACTTCATCTAAAATCACCCCCCCGGCAGTAACCATTTCTTGCCCATTTATTCGCCCGATAATAGTAAGGGAAAGACGTTTAAAATTTTGAATAATTTTTACTAGATCAATTTTACTAATTTCGGCATTACGCCTCTGAATCGGGATATTCAAATGTATCCCTAAGGTTTCGACTACTGATTTAGGAATAAAGTTAGTTAAACTGTAAAAAAGTAATTTCTGGGGAGATTTTTGAAAAATTTCCCTAAGGGCATGTTCTAATTCTGGAAACGATAATTCCGGAATTAAATCTAAGTTAAGATGGAGTGGATTTTCTGTTGTGCAAGACTCAAAAGCAGTTAAGGAAGATAGCGAAAATAAAAGTGGCCCGCTTACTCCCTGGTGTGTAAAAATTAAATCTCCGCGCCTTTCGTATTTTTTACCTGTAATTGGAATTTGTATTTTGGCTTGTACTTTTTGGAGAGTAACGCCAGCCAGGGTTTTAAGCCATTTTTCTTTCAAAATAAATCCTCCTAAGCTTGGCGCCAAAGGGCTAATTGTGTGCCCTAGGGCTTTGGCGAGTTGATACCCATCCCCACTTGAACCTGTTGATTGATAGGCTTGCCCCCCGCAGGCTAGAATTACTTTGTCTGCAATAAGAAGCTCTTCATTTTGAAAATGGATGATAAATCGTTTATTTCTCTTTTCCAGTTTTTTAACTGGGTGATTTAATAAAATGGAAATATTATTTACCCCTATTATCTTTTTAAAAAGATCGACAATATCCTCTCCGCGATTTGATTTAGGAAATACTCGCGCATCAAGTTCAATTTTAAGTGGGACAGCATGAGTCTCAAACCACTGGCGTACTTCGATTGGCGGGAATTGACGCATGGCGCTATTTAAAAATTTATCTCCCCTAGGGTAATTGTCCAAAATAGACGGAATGTCCTCAAGGGCGGTTGTTAAATTGCAACGTCCTCCACCTGAAAGCACAATCTTAGCCCCAAGATTAGCGGTTTTCTCGATAAGAAATATTTGATTTTGCGAATTAGATTGTTCAGCAAGGATTGCTGTGGCCATTAAACCAGCGGCTCCCCCACCGATGATGGCTATTTTCATAAAAAGCACATACATATATTGAAGCTCGCCTGGGCGGGCTTCTCTCAATGGTGGGTCAGGTGGGATTTGAACCCACGGCCAATTGCTTAAGAGGCAACTGCTCTACCCCTGAGCTACTGACCCAGATTATGAATCCTCTTTAAAAATCCGTTACGCGACGTATAAGGGACTTTGAAAAATGGTTCGTATGCTTATTATTGCTAAATAAACTGTAAATTCCAAGAGTTTTTTTGTTTTTAATGTTTTTGTTAGAAAATGTTAATAAAGATTTGCTATACTTCCTGCATGAAGCTTAAGACCATTTATCTTTGCCAAAATTGTCAATTCGAAAATTCAAAGTGGGCAGGAAAATGTCCGGCATGCGGAGCCTGGAATAGCTTTATAGAAGATGTTATTTCAACTGAAACTTTAAAAAAAGAGCGGATACAGCGATCAATCACTACGCAAGCAGCTACTCCCCTTTCGCAAACCAATCAAGTTTTTGATCGCTTTATAACTGGTTTATCTGAGCTGGACCGGGTTTTGGGAGGCGGTATTGTGCCAGGTAGCCTCATCCTCTTAGGCGGAGAACCAGGAATCGGAAAATCTACTCTAACCTTGCAACTTTGCGCCAATCTTACCAATCAAGGCAAAAAAATCCTTTATATTTCAGGAGAAGAATCTATCCAGCAAATTAGTTTACGGGCAAAGCGTCTAAAAATTCGTTCCGAAAATTTACTCCTACTTAATGAAACACTTTTGGAATCAATTTTAGCCAGCTTTAAATCGGAAAAAGCAAATGTAATTATCATTGATTCCATTCAAGTTATTTCCAGCAGTGAAATTCCAGGATTACAGGGTGGGGTTACACAAGTTCGCGCTTGTACAGAATCTCTAATGGAATATGCAAAATCTTCTAACACACCCATCCTTATTATCAGTCATGTCACTAAAAGTGGCAATTTGGCAGGACCAAAGACTTTAGAACATCTTGTGGATACGGTTCTTTACCTTGAAGGCGATCGCTATCATGACTTAAGACTTGTTCGTGGAATCAAAAATCGCTTTGGAGCCACGAGTGAAGTAGGAATTTTTGAAATGACTGAATCGGGATTAAAGGAAATTTCGGATCCTTCCAAAATATTTATTGAAAATCGTTCGAAAAATAGTATTGGTTCCTGTTTGACAGTTACCATTGAAGGATCACGACCATTTTTGGTTGAGGTTCAAGCGCTGACAAATCCCACACATTTTGGTTACCCCAAGCGCACAACTTCCGGATTTGACCTAAATAGATTGCAATTACTAATTGCGACTCTGCAAAAACACGCTAATCTTGATTTAAGCAATCAAGATGTTTACGTTAATGTGGTAGGCGGCATGAAAATTAAAGATCCGGCCGCTGATTTAGCAATTTGTTTGGCCTTGATTTCCTCTTTTCGCAATAAGCCCATTGCGCTTGATTTAGTGGCCTTTGGGGAAGTTGGTCTTTCGGGAGAAGTACGTAAAACAGCACAAGAAGGGCGAAGATTAAAAGAAGGTCAAAAATGGGTTAACCAGGTTATTTCTCCGGAAAAAATAAAACATCTTTCGGAAATAAATCGGTTTTTATTATCATAGAAATTCTCATTTTATCAGCATCGCATCCCCAAAACTGAAAAATCGATATTTTTGACGAATCGCCTCCTGGTAAGCCTCTTTAATAAATTCTTTACCAACCAAGGCACTCACTAGCATTAGCAAGGTGCTTTTTGGTAGATGAAAATTAGTCAAAAGGCCGTCAATAAATTGAAATTTGTATCCAGGAAATATAAATAAATTCGTGGTGCCAGTTTTAGCTTTAACCTGCTGATTTTTGGCGCAAGATTCCAAAATACGAGCACTGGTGGTCCCCACGGCAAAAATTTTTTTGTTCTTCTTTTTTGCGAGATTTAATTGTTCTGCAGTTTTTACGCTCAGCTGAAACCATTCGTGATGCATTTGGTGATCCTCAATTTTTTTAACTTTGACTGGCTCAAATGTTCCCCTACCAACATGCAGGGTGGCATAAAACTGATCTATCCCCTTTTCGGTTAATTTTTTCATTAAATCAGGTGTAAAATGGAGGCCAGCAGTTGGAGCAGCCACACTCCCCCGTTTTTGCGCATAAATTGTTTGATATTGATCCGGACGAGAGGTGCTTTTTTTGATATAGGGGGGTAACGGGACTTGGCCGATAGCATCGATTTTGCGAGTAAAATTTGCGCCGCATAAAGAAAACTCAATTAGGCGTGACCCATCTTCGTTAATTTCAATAACTGTACCCTCTAATTCTGGCCAGGAAATCTTTGTTCCTACCCTAAACCTCTTTCCTGGACGCACTAAACATTCCCATTTGCCCGGACTTTTTTCCTGATGCAATAAAATTTCGACTTTTTTTTGGCTAATTTCTCCGTATAACCTAGCCGGAAAAACCAGAGTATTGTTAAAAAACAACACTGTATTGGGATTCAAAATCCCTGGCAAGTCGCTAATTTTTTTATGTTCAATACTCTTATTAATTCGGTCCAAAACCATTAAACGGGCATCATCCCTCTTTTCTAATGGATTTTGGGCAATCAATTCCAGAGGTAATTTGTAATCAAATTCATTAATCTGCATGAAAGGATACTACTGGATTTTTGCTTTCTTCGAAAAGCTATTTTTTATTTAGTCCTGATTCAATTACTTCCTGCTGCTCATATCCAACAAGGGTTTTACTTGGCTGTGTATTTTTATTCGCAAAATTGCTTTCCCATTGAGTTGATTCTGGTATTTCGACCGCTTGGGTGAGTTCACCGGTTTCACCATTTCTAATGACAATTAAGGTCATATCGTCTTCCTGGATATGCTCACCTAAAAACAAGGTTAATTCCGCGGCTATTTTTTGAAAAAGGGCTTCAGCATTCTTTGATTTCGGTGCCCATCTTTCAATGAGTTTTAAAAATCGCTCAATGCCAAACAGCTCACCTTCCATGTTGCGGGCTTCAGTTATACCATCACTGTAAAGGATCACAAAATCACCCATTTCCCATCTTATTTCTTGCTCTTTGGTTAATTTTTCATTATCCGCTACCATCCCCAGGGCAATACCCCCGGCTTTAAGATTTTCGCAGCTCTGTTCACTCAATTTATAATGGATGATAGTTTCATGACCGGCTCCAGTAAACATTAATTGCTTCGTAGGGTGAATCCACCTTAGCATAATTATGGTCATAAACATGGTGCTTTGAATACGAGGTTTAAGATACTTATTGACCTGAGTAATTAGTTGGTGAGAATCCAGGCATAAATCAACAAAAGTATGAATTAAGGTGTCAACAATCATCATTACTAATCCCGAAGGAACACCGTGCCCAGTTACATCGCCAATATAAAAAAAAGTTTGATCATTTTTAGTAATGAAATCAAAACTATCTCCTCCAATCTCCGCAGCCGGCTTCGTTTTAGCAATAATGTCTAGTCCGGGAATAGCGGGCGCAGCTTGAGGGATAAGATCCCTCTGAATTTTTTGGGCAATATTGAGCTCTGAAGAAATTCGACGATGTTCCTTAATATCGTTAGAAACTCTTTCTAAACTACGCGTAACCTCATTAAAAAAGTGCGCTACCACCCCAACTTCATCAATTTTCTGAGTATATAAACGATTATATTGTTTACCGGTTAATAGTGCCTTAAATTCGCGTAAAATAATAGCAAACGGCCGACTCACCAAAACCCAAAATCCTAAACATGAACCAAGAACAAAAATTGCAATTATTAAAAATATTTTACCAGGTATAATTGCACCGCAGATTAAGCCTAAAACCGCCAGAGCAAGCTCTAAAATTACAAATTTACGTAATAATTTTTTACGCAGGAAGAGCATAGGAATTCTGGGTTAGAATAAGTATTTTCGATTTTTGTCGTTGCTTGTTTTTAATAATTTTTTCGATTTTAGCAACCTCATTGTATTCATCAACAACAGTATAGGCAGCTTTAAGTTTTTTTAAAGTTTTTATATTCAGCGCATCCAAATTTTCAACTTGCGAGTTCCTACTTAAAATATGACAGATGTACTCCGAAACTCGAACATGGGCTAATTGATGAATATTTTCCACAATTGATTTATCAAGCCTTTTAAGTAATTTTTTGCTTTTGGCAGCTAAGTTTTGGTCTTCTTCCATTAAAAATTCCACCATATGAGGGATAGAAGCAGGATGCTTTAGCTTGGATAGGGCTTCAGCGGCCCGATATCTAATTTTCTGGTCACTTGAAGCCAAATTTTTAATTAAGTAAGCGAGATCTTTTTCTCCTTCTAGCTCCCCGCTTAAGAGCAAAGTAGCTAAAACCACCTCTCTATCATCACTTTTTTTCATTAAATTAACATGATGGATAAGCTCTTTTCTCATGGACATAAAACCCCATAGCGCGATGATCGTTTCAGCTTTAATTAGCGGATTTTTATCCTGCAAATAACCTTTTAAATAAGCCATAATATTGGCATCTTTGAATTTACCACACGCCCGAATACAAGCCTGTTTAATCCCCTCATTTCCTTCAATCATAACCGAAAGAATAAAAGGGATTAAATCTCCTTGATCAATGTGTGAGAGTAGCCGAATAATATTAGCACGCACTTCATCTGAGTCTTCACGCTGAAATAATTTCTTGGATTCATCAATGAGGCGATATCGAGTAAAAGGAAGTTTTTCTATTTCCTTTACTAAATTTT
This sequence comes from Candidatus Peregrinibacteria bacterium GW2011_GWF2_39_17, assembly GCA_000993615.1. Classification (GTDB taxonomy): domain Bacteria; phylum Patescibacteriota; class Gracilibacteria; order UBA1369; family UBA12473; genus UBA12473. The sequence goes on from LBWM01000008.1 coordinate 39,845, forward strand.
TAAAATGCTGCAAGGCCTCCAACGCACCTAGGCGAATTTCTTCATTATCATCTTCCAGGCAATTTATAAGGGCTGGGAGTGTTTCCATATCTTGCCGAACGCCCATTATTTCAAGAATTTTTGATTTTATCTGCGGTAATTCTTTTTTATTTTTTAAATATTTTATAAAAACATTATTGTCAATTTCGTGGCCTTCCTGCCCTAAAATCTCAATGGCATTTAGGCGAGTTGGTAAATCGTAGGAAGGATTAAGATTTTGATAGGAAAGATCGGTGTATTTTTTCCGTAATTGAATGAGACGCAAGGTCATTAAAAGGGCCACAATCACTATGGATAGATTTATTAACCACGTCGCTTCTGAATTCATATATCTGTTTTGAATTAGGAAAATAACCCCAAAGGCCAAAACAGCTCCGACCGGTTTAATTAGCCCCTCCAATAATTCTTTTATCCTGGTTCGTAGGTGCTCGCTGATGGCGTAATAGGAAGTATGATAGGCATTTTGAAAAATTCCTCCGGTGATTTCAAAGCTACTACGCGTGATTGCAGCTGTAAAAAAATTAAAATGTAAAGTCATACCCACCAAATTTAGGCAAGTTACCAAGGGATGGATTAGGAGGCTATTTACAATTCCTAGATTACTAATAATTCGTGAGGTTAATAAAATTTGTACTACTAAACTTCCTAGCGAGAAAATCACAGCCAGAATTCCCAGATTTTTAGTTAATTCATTTTCACGATGTTGAATAGTTTCGCCAATTGCTTCAAAATTAGTAATTGGCTTTATGTCGAGCAAGGAAACTTTTAGATTTTTGGTAGTTGGTTGATAATTATATAATTCAAATTCAATGGGATTTTTCTGAGTAACAGTTTCTTGAATCGCTTTAATGTATTGAAATTCCAATAAATTAAAAAGCATAAATTGCATTAAAATAATGCCAACGATTCCTTTTAAAAAAGGATTTTTCCTAGCCTTAAAAAAACTATTTTTCATATAATCAATAGGATTTCTTAGTTCTCTTTCCCTGTGGCTCTCCTTTTGCACTTTAAGATATGGGAGCTTCTTGTGATACGAGTGAGAGGCCAGAAAAATAGGGATAATTGCTAAGAGCGCCAATATCCATAAATAAATAAATTTGTAAGCAGGTAAGATGCCCACAAAAATACCAACAGCTAAACCACCGATAATCCCGCCTAGGGTTTCAGCTGATGCAATTAAGGGGAAGGCTCTTTGGCTTTCAAAGGGTGAGAACAGATCTTCAATAAAAAGCGCGATTAGGATATTAAGCTGAGAAAGGAGTATTGATTGCGCGATTAGGATAATGCCGAAAAAGATAAAGTTATTGCTATAGGCGAAGAAGGTGGAAACGAATAAAAATATTCCGGCCATTAGAATGGTGGCATAAATTAACAATTGCTTTTTTATCCACTGCAAAAAATGGGCATAAATAATGGTGCTGAGCATGATTAACAACGCATTCAAAACAATCAAAAAGGGCAATGAATTTATCCCAAAGCGATTAATAAACATGGCAATTGTGGTGGTCCAGCCCATTACAAAGCCAATCCTTAAAAGTAGATTTATATTCCAAGCTAGAACTATACGTGGCCACTCTCCCTTGCTCACATTAAGAACTCGATTTAGAAAAGGGATTTTCATGAAAATTTTATTTTTTGTTTTTGATTTTTAATTATACCCTAAAAAGTACTTATTTGCAACTACATTTAATCTGTTAAGGCTAGAAATATGATACCCAAAATCCCTAAAAGAGCCACCATGGCCTCTTCACCTGTATTTCGAATGCATTTGCCAGTAAATAATTTTCTTGATCCTTGATGTGTACTCTAATCTTATAAATCCCGGTATTTTTCAAATAAAGATTGTACCGAAAGAGCCTATTTTTAATTTGGATTTGTTGGCTTTGTTTTACGCCGTTAGCCTGCTCAATTTCAATAATAATTTGCTTAATATCACGAATGGATTTCCCTTTTAGGAGCACACCCTTTCGATTTGAGACAATTTTGGGGATTTTTTTAAAAAAAATCAGTTCTCGTTTGGCAAAATTTTGGGTGTAATAGTAAATTTTGTCGGCAGATTTTACAACACCAATCCCCACACAATTATAATGTTCATTTAGAATATTGGCTCGATGACCAGGGCTATTCATTAGTCCAATTTCCGCCCGTACGGTTGGCAGGGGGTAACCACCTATCTTTGCTAAATTTTCGCCAGATATGGCCTCAGTTATTCTTGCCTGCTTGAGCCGGTCACTAGGTGATTTTCCTAATTTATTGGTATGACTAAAATAATCCTTTTTTGCCATATCCTGACTATGCTTTCTAGCTACTTCACGCAAATCTTCCTGCATGAATAGCGTTTTTAGATTGTGACTTTTTCGATCTTTATTAAGAAGCCTGAGCATATACCACTCCATGGTTTTAGGAGAATTAGGCAAAATAAGGCGACGTACTAGATAAATAATAAATTGAGCTAAAGGCATAAATAATGAAATTTAAAAATCGCCAGATTGCATCTCTCCCTGGATCCAAAAATCTTGCCCTACTTTTTCAATTTTCATGTTTTTTAAAAAAAGTGGCAAAATTTTAGATGCTTTAAAAATTGCGGGCAATCTAGAATTTTTGGCAATTTTAGGTGTATAAATAAAGCTCACCCGATCAACTAATTTTTCCTGCAAAAAGGAGGTATTAACCATCTCTCCCCCTTCAACTAAAATACTACGAATCCCCATCTTGAATAATTTAGGGAGAAGATCGTTAAGGTCAATTTTCCCCTGACTGTTTTTTTTACAACTCAAAATGGTTACTTGTGGCATTTTTCCCCACTTTGAATTAATTTTTCTTCTGGTGGTGGCCAAAATATTCCTTCCTTTCTCCTGAAAAATTTGAGCTGAAAATGGGGTCCGTAAGGCACTATCCAGAATTATACGTATAGGATTTACTCCTTTGGTAAGACGTACTGTTAAGCGCGGATTATCAATTTTCAGAGTATTAAAACCAATTAAAATGCCATCATAACAGTTGCGTATTTTATGAACTCGAACACTGGTTGCCCTACTGCCCAAACTTGTTGATTTACCCTTTTTAAGGGTTATTTTGCCGTCTAAAGTGGCAACTGTTTTTAAATGAATAAATGGCCTTTTGAGTTTCACGTTAACATTATAAAATTCATTAAGCTGTTTTGCTTCTAAAGTCGAGCCACAAACACACTCAATTTTATTTTGCTCCAAAATAGCAATCCCCTTACCACTAACCAATGGATTGGGATCAACTTGAGCGTAAATGACTTTTTTAGGCTTAATTTTAATTAAAGCCTCTGTGCACGGTCCTTTCTTCCCGCAATGGCAACATGGTTCAAGCGTAACATACAAGGTCGTTCCCTTGAGAGATTTCTGGTTCGAAATAGCCTGCTTAATCGCTTCTACTTCGGCATGATCATCGCCAAATTGACGATGGTAACCTTCCGCTATAATGACACCATTTTTAACAAAAACCGCTCCCACCATCGGATTTGAACCTACTTTGGACATCCCCTTCCACGCCAGTCGGACGGCTTGATTCATAAAACGATTATCGCTATTGGCTTGCTTTTTTTTAGACATTTTTAAGCAAATGACCCATTTTTTCCTTTTTAGCTTTAAGGTAAGCATGGGCACGTTTATTGGTAGATTTTATCTCAATTGAAATGCGTTTGGTAATTTTAAGACCGTAACCCTCCAATCCAACTATTTTGGTAGGATTGTTAGTCATTAAGCAAATAGTTTTAAGCCCTAAATCAGCCAGAATTTGGGCTCCGATACCGTAATGCCTTAAGTCTGATTTAAAACCTAATTTTTGATTCGCTTCCACTGTGTCCAGACCTTTGCCCTGTTGTAATTCATAGGCCTTTAGCTTGTTAATCAAACCAATACCGCGTCCTTCTTGGCGCATATAAAGAATAACGCCAGCCCCCTTTTTGGCTATTTTTTCCATGGCAAAATGGAGTTGCTCATTGCAATCGCAATGGAGTGACCCAAAAACATCTCCAGTCATGCACTCGGAATGGACCCTTACTAAAACATTTTTTTTGCCAGCCACTGAACCACAAACAAGAGCTACATGTTCACTACCGTGAATTTTTTCCTTATAAATTAAAATTTTAAACTTACCAAATTGGGTACATAAATCAGTTTCAACTTCCTTAATCACCAATTTTTCCTTATGCCTTCGATATTCGATTAGATCCTCAATGGAAATAATTTTAAGGTGGTGCTTTTTGGCAAACTGTAATAATTGCGGCATTCTTGCCATAGTGCCATCCTTTTGCATGATTTCACAAATTGCTCCAGATGGGATCAGCCCGGCTAAACGTGCCAAGTCAACGGCGGCTTCGGTGTGCCCAGCGCGGACTAAAACTCCGCCATCAGTTGCCCTGATTGGGAAAAGGTGCCCAGGCCTAATTAAGTCGCTTGGTTGTGTTTTTTTATTGATAATTGTCAGAATAGTTTTTGCTCGATCACTGGCTGAGATCCCAGTGGTTGTTCCTTCTTTTGCATCTACAGAAATAGTAAAATTGCAGCGAGTTTTTTCTGTATTATTTATAGTCATCGGATACAGCTCTAAGCGATCCGCAATTGAATTTTCAATTGGTAAACAGATTAATCCTCGCCCCTCACTCGCAAAAAAATTTATTGCTTCTGGGGTAACTTTTTCGCCTGCCATTACCAAGTCACCCTCGTTTTCACGATCTGCATCGTCAACGACTATAACCATTTCGCCGTTATGCAAAGCCCTTAGAGCAGATTCGATATTGTCTAATTTCCCATGTGTCACAGGTAAATTGGTTAAAATGAAAGTAAGATTGCGTAAATTTTATAAACGCACAAATTCCTTGATGGTTATTCCTTTAAGAATTTGCTCAATACTTTCATCAGAATTTTTAACAAAGGCTTGCTTCAAAAGAGAATTTTCCTCCCTAAATTTTTTTTCTTTACCTTCAAGGATTTTCAAAATGATATTGTCTGGTTTTCCCTCATCTTTTAGCTGTTTGGTCCAAATTTCGCGCTCTTTTTGAATCAATTCGGTGGGGATTTGATCTGGTGAGATAGCAATCGGATTCATAGCGGTAATGTGCATAGCAATGTCTCTCGCTAATGCTTCATTTCCCCCACTTAAAGCTATAAGTGTCCCTATTTTTCGATTAGAATGGATATAGGCCTCTACATTTTCACCTTCAAGAAAATTGAGCTTATCAATTGCCACTTTTTCACCCATTTTTAAATTGAGCTCATTAATTAAGATCGATGGATCATAGTCTTTTCCTTGAGCTAGATAATTTTTAGCAATATTTTCTGCCGCTTGAATAAATTCTGCATTTTTGGCCACAAAATCAGTTTCGCATCCCAAGTGCAGAATAACTCCTTTCCCTTGTTTCGTGGCAACCGCAGCAACTCCTTCACTAGTTTCGCGATCGCTGCGACTAGCTGCTTTAGCTTCACCTTTTTCTCGCAAGATTTGAATCGCCCTAGTCATATCGCCATCAGATTCCTCAATGGCCTTTTTGCAGGCTTGTAGGGAGGCTCCACTTTTCTCGCGAAGCTCCTTTATAGTTTCTAAATTAATCATGATTTTTAAAATTAAATTTTATGGATTAGGAGTAGGATTTGGTGAATCTTGATCTGAATTTGGCTTCACGGGAGTTGTTTTAGCTGGCTCAATGCCTGTTTTTGCAAACATTTGATCCACATTAATCTTCATAGCGAGATTATGTAAAATTGGAATTGGCCATAAAATTCCCGAATAAGCTTGGAAAGCACCAATAGCGCTGACCGCGATTAATGTCAAAAATAATAGTGACCCAATTGCCGGCATAAGTATCAAAATAAAAAGTGTAAAAAAAGCAATAATCGTTAACAGTAACCCCTGTTTGCCGTGCATTTGGCAAAATTTACTTTTAGGTTTCATGGTAATTGCGCCCACAAAAAGCATTGGTATGTAGGAAGCGGCGCCCAGCAGGCGTTCATCGGTCGGAATCTGGAGACCTGGGTTATCCGTATTTTTAGGCTCATTTTGAGAAATTGGGACACTTGAGACTTGGGTTTCCGGTGAAATATTGGGATTAGCTTTATTTTCAGCCATAAAAAGGAGGTTAGAGGATGCTTTGGATACTAAAACCTAGGCGACCTTTTTCGAATCTTTAATTGCATCGCCAACTGTTCGAACAAGAAAATTAATCGAGTTGACTGCATCATCATTACCCGGGATAGGGAAAGTAACCATGGTGGGATCAACATTAGAATCAACAATGCCAACAACTGGAATATTTAATTTTTTTGCCTCAACCACAGCTATTTTCTCTCTTAGAATATCCACCACAAAAAGAGCATCCGGAAGCTTCTTAATGTCCTGAACACCACCAAGCATGGCCTCTAGTTTTTCAATAGTTTTACCTAATTCCAGAGCCTCTTTCTTAGTATATTTGTCAAAATCACCATTTTTTTGCTGTTCTTTTAGGCTTTTGAGATAATTAATACGCTTCTTGATGCTTTCAAAATTGGTTAATAATCCTGGAACCCATTTGTGAGTAATATAGGGCATGTTGCACTCCTTGGCCACTTCCTCAACAATCCTAACAGCTTGCTGCTTGGTGCTAACAAAAAGCACTATTTTACCTTCCTTAACGCATCGACTCAGGAATTGAGTCGCTTGCTCAAGTGCTTCAGCGGTTTTATGAAGATCAAAAACATGGACACCAGAATATTTTCCGTAAATATACGGGGCCATTTTGGGATTCCATTTACTTGGACGATGCCCAAAATGAACTGCATTTTTGAGCATTTCCTGTAACATTTTGTCACCAGTGAGCTTAGTCATAGATCCTTGGGGTTAACGTCAATCCCCCTCATTTCCGGGCGTAACTTCATAAAATTAAGAAGCAGGATGCGCGGATCAGAGTATTGACTTTGATAAAGTGCGGAAACAATACGCGATTTTTATTTTTTTTACAAGGAATTGCGTGTTAATAATAAATCAGCATAATTTATTTAATAGAATTATTAATGATCGAAACTGACCCACTTTCAAATTATCGGACAAAAATAGATGAAATTGATGATCAGATTGTGGAATTATTAGGACAGCGTTTTGATCTTATTTTAAAAATAAAAAATAAAAAAAGGAAATTAAATATCGCTGTTTATGATCAATCCAGGGAGGAAAAAATTTTAAAAAGGGTTATAAAAAAAGGAACCGCGCTTGGATTAAATCCCATTTTATTACAAGCTCTTTTCATCCAGATTTTCACGGTTTCAAAGCGTAATCAGGTTTGACATAAGGGGTATTTTTTGGTAATATAATATGATTTGCTTTAATAATATTTGTCTTATATGCCTAATAATCCCCAAACGGCACCAGTAAAAATAACTATTACCTTACCGACAAATGCTTACTTTTTATCTGGAATCCGCGATTTTACAATTACAATGACTAAAAATGTCACTGGTTTTTCTGACCAGTGGGCTTTTCGTTTTCAATCCGTAGTTGACGAACTTTGTAATAATGCTATTGAGCATGGTTCGGTATCTGGCCAGGAGATTAAAATTACGTTTTTAAGTGTACCACAAAAGGAATTAGAAATTATGGTTGAAGATAGCGGAACTGGTCCGAATAAATACACGGCAACTCAAATGCGCGAAGTTTTTGAAAAACAAAAAAAAATAGTCCAAAATCAATTTTTAGGTCTTCGTGGTCGTGGATTAGCCAAAATTGTGGCGGAATGGACCGATGAGCTGATTTTTGAAGATCGTGAAGGAGGTGGTTTACGTGTTAGAGCCATTAAATATCTCCATCCTGAGGACTCCGTCTTAGCTGTTAATACGCAAAATCAGCCACAGACTGCATCCATTATATTGCAGCCTGTTCATGCTTAATTCAAATAATCTTTAACATTTAATATTTTTATGACCTACGCCAATATCTCCATTGAAGATCTACCGACTGATCAAGCTGATCGAGTGGTAAAAATTATAAAAATCAGCGGCCAACTAGATGAAAGCAATGTTGATGAACAATCTAAGACTATTTACCAACTTATCGAAGCTAATCCAAAAAATCTTTACTTGATTTTTAATTTTGCGGAACTGGAATATCTTAATAGTAAGGCCATTGGGTATTTAACTGATTGGTACGGGAAAATTTCAGCCGAAGGGGGCAAGATCGCGATTGCCATGGCCAAGGATAATATTACAGATATTTTGAGTGTGGTAGGGTTAACACAGCTAATTACTTGTTATCTCACTTTGGACGAGGCGAAATTAGGAATTATGCAGTAGATCACTCCAAAAATTTTACAAAAGCTCGACGGCCATCGCTAATAACCTGGATTACGCATTTTAGAGGATTTTTATTGAGTCTAGCTTCAAAAGCTTTACGGTGAAATTCACGGCTCAAAGGTAAAACCAAACTAATTTCAGGATAAAAAAGCTTAGAAAGTAAAACATGGTTTGTCGCTAATATGCCGTCTATTAAATTAGGCACCGTATCCGCGGTCAAAATTTGCAGTTTACGAATTTCTGGTAGCGCTAACTCCGAAACATGATGTCCCACACAGTTAGCATCATAAGAAGCTGGCGCATGAAATTTTTTTCGATTATCATTCTCGTATATCGCTACTTCCATTGTTAGTCCCTCTGGTAAAGTAGTAGCGCCTCTTACAAAAACTGCCTCAATTTCATCTTCGGACGGATGCCCTTTTAGAGAAAAATTTGTCTCCTTAAATAACTGCGTAGGGTGATACTGTAAAAAATATCGATTTATTTTACCTTTATCTATTGAGGTTTGAGCCTCAACAATGGGACACTGCTGCGGGTTAAAGCGATCCTTATTTCTAATTTCCTCATACCACTCCACTAATTTTCCGGGAGATTCCGGGATAGCATCTGTTATTGGATCAGGAAAACTATAAATCACTCCATTCGGTTCTTCCCAAATTGTGTAATTGTAATATGGTCTTGAACCAAGAGATTGGGGTTTTAATGTATGATTAACCGTCATTAAATGCCAACGGTGCTGGATTCCTGAATCCGCAACAATGGTGTGATTAAAACCGGGAATATATTCCCAGTATGAATAAGAAGCTTTTTCTAATTCTTTTTCCGATTCATATCCCATCATTTCAAAATAGATTTCCCATCTATCTTTATCACCAGTCCATTTGAATACTTTTTTCTCCATTTCGGACGGTGAAATTTTTCCAGCCAAACATTGAGCTATAGCTTGATGGATAAAAGGATTTCTACCAAAAAGAGAGCGATATCCTATTCCATATTTACTTTCGGGTTCATCTCGCATTTGTGCTAACAACGATCTTTTATGAGTATCAACTAAAAGAGTTCTTCCTAATCCGGAGGGGCCAGCAAAGGCTCTTAGATGTTCGTCCCGCATCATAAATTCTTGCCCCGAGTCCCAAGCATCTCGAAAGGAGTCATAAATAAGAGGAGTTCCTCCCACATACGCTCCGATTTCCTTTTTGGGCTGAGCTGGCGGATGCATATCATAATAGTAGGCGCTTTCTACTGGTTTTTCTTGCATAATTAAATTTTAAAATACCTCAAAAGATTGCAGCTTATAATAAAAGAGGCTTCATGGAAAGATCATTTTTTAATTAAATTTTCCTACTAAAACTTTCCTTAACTCCTCTATATCTACCCTTTCTTGAGTCATTTGATCTCGGTCACGAATCGTAACCTGCTGATCTTTTAAAGTGTCAAAATCAACGGTTACGCAATAAGGCGTACCGATTTCATCCTGTCGGCGATAGCGTTTGCCGATCGAACCAGTAACATCAAAGTCTGTGACAAAATGTGGAGAAATTTGTTTCCAAACTTCCTCGGCTTTCTCGTTTAATTTATTAGAAAGCGGCAAAACCGCCACTTTATAAGGAGCCAAATGCTTTGGAAAACGCATTACTACCCGCGTTTCCTTTTCACCCTTGGCACTTTCGGTCTCGTCCTCATCATAAGAACTTAAAAGTAACATAAGAAGTGTCCGATTTAGCCCAAAAGTGGGTTCGATCACGTGTGGAATAAATTTTTGATTGGTTACTGGGTCAAAATATTGCAAATCCTCACCGCTTTTTTCAATGTGATTTTTGAGATCAAAATCTGTCCGATAAGCTAAACCATAAAGTTCTTTCCAGCCAAAAGGGGTTTCAAATTCAATATCCACAGTACGTTTGGAGTAATGAGAAAGTTCGTCTTTGGTGTGTTCGCGAATTCGAGTTTTTCCCTGCTTTAGCCCAATAAATTCTGCCCACTTATGCATTTGATTAAGCCAATACTCGAATTGATCTTCCCAAGTTTCTGGATGGATAAAATATTCAAACTCCATTAAATCAAATTCCAAAGTACGAAAAATAAAATTTCCTGGTGTAATTTCGTTGCGGAAACACTTTCCCACTTGCGCAATGCCAAAAGGAAGTTTTTTGCGCATGGACTCTTGAATGGTTTTAAAATTTACGAACATGCCTTGGGCCAATTCCCCTCTTAAATAAACCGTACTGGCAGCTTCTTCCAGGGAGCCGATTGAGGTTTGAAAAAGAAGATTAAATACCCTGGCTTCGGTAAAATTTTGCGCTCCGCACTTCGGACACTTAAGCTTGTTTTCTTGAATTAATTTAGTAAGATCAACGGGGCTTAATCCCTCAACTTTTACATTTGACAGAGCATCTTCGATCAAATGATCCGCTCGGTAACGAGATTTGCACTGCTTACAATCAACTTGGGCATCATTAAAATTGGCCACATGGCCACTTGCTTCCCACACTTTAGGGTTCATTAAGATAGCCGCATCCAAGCCAACCATATCCAGTCGATCTTGAACAAAAAATTTCCACCACGCTCGTTCTAGGTTTTTTTTAATCTCAGTGCCAAGTGGACCATAGTCCCAAGTATTAGCCAACCCACCGTAAATTTCCGATCCTGGGAAAATAAAGCCACGGCGCTTACAAAGGGAACTAATTTTTTGCATAAGATCAGAAGAATCCATAAATCTATTCTAAGGTTCAAAATTTAAAAGTCAAAGTTCAAATTTTCCAATTTTTACGTTGTGTTTGCTTTTAACGAAGATTTTAGCAAAAATTCCAAACTAATTATTGAAATTAGGCCGCCCACTAAAGCTAATCCGGAGGTAAGATACATGGCACTGCTCAATTCAAATTTTTCCAGAATGAAACCGAGCAAAAGAGCGTATAGGGCAAACCCTCCCCTTGTTATTAAGCTTTCCGTGGAGAGAATTGTGGCACGTCTGGTTGAATCCTTAATTTCTTTTTGAATAAAACCCCTCACAATCGCTGTATATAAACCTACGGCGATCATTTGCATGAATAAAAACAAAAGAGCTATCTTGGAATGGAAAAATCCCATTCCCAAAAAAGAGAAAAAACAAGCTGTAGGCATTAAGATAAAAATTTTCTTAAAACCGATTTTTTGTTCAAGATTATCAGCAAAATAGGAAAAAATAGCTGAACCGAAACTAACCACGGAGTCCATAATCCCAAACCAAAAAACCGGCATCGCTAAAAAAATCAATAACGGTTGTTGTAAGGAAATTAAATTGGCACGAATTAAAACAAAAATTAAGGTAGAATAAAAAATGGCCCAAATAATAAGCTTGTTTTTAGCAATATCGCGCAAGCTATTTAACGTATGAAGACCGTAGCTTTTGATGGTTTCCGTTATAGTACTGGTTATTTCCAGCTTCACTAGGGATTCCTTCAAGGAAATTGACACTAGGAAGGAGAAAAAAGCCATAATCCAGGCCATAACATAGACATGTTGAACATTTAAAAAAAAAGTAATTAGGCCACCTAGAAGTCCTGACAAAGTATTACCAGCAAGGTGAATAGCCTGTGCCACACCTTGAACTTTTTTATAACGATGCTCATCTTTAAGCTGCAGCAAAGAATCATATAGAAAAGCGCTACCAACGCCGGATTGCAACGCCCTCGAAAGAGAATAAAATAGTTCAGCTAAAACAAAGGTAAATAAAGAAAACGAAAAAAGGGAAATGGTAATTGCCAACATTTTAGTAATTGTGCCTAAAATAATTGTTTTTTTTCGGCCTATTTTGTCCGCTATAACCCCAGTCGGCAATTCAAAAACTAAAAATAGAAAATAATAGGCGCTTGCGCAAATCCCAATTTCAGCAAAACTAAGTCCCCTATCCCGCATAAACAAAACATAAAAAGGAACAAAGGCAAAGCTCATGGCATAAAAGAACTGAAACAAATAATACTTTTTGACGTTTTTTTGCATAGCTAGTTTTTACATTATACACCGAAGATTTTCTTCTTATACTCTTTCTCCTAAATAATTTCCTCTATTGTTTTTTTTACATTCCTGCTAGGATTGTTTCTCGGTTGACTTTATAGTAATTTTAACGTGAAAAATAATATGACTTACCCTCACATTAAAGTTTTATTTGCCGGAGGAACTATTGGAATGATTAGAAACCACCAGTCTGGTGCCTTGGAACCAGCTCATGACCTGGGCTCAATCCTGCAATTTATCCCTGAATTACAAACAGAACTCAAAATTGACTTCGAAAACGTGATGAATCTCGATAGTACAAATATGAATCACCATCACTGGGAAACACTCGCTAAATTGGTGCAGCGCAATTATGCCCATTTCGATGGATTTGTTATCGCGCAGGGCACTGATACTCTGGCCTATACGGCTTCAGCTTTATCTTTTGCTTTGCAAAAATTAAGCAAACCGGTCATTTGCACCGGAGCCTTGATCCCAATGAATGAATTAGGAACTGATGCTCGCAATAATTTTGTTTATGCTTGCCGCATGGCGGCCAGTGATTTAGCTGAAGTGGCCATTGTTTTTGGGGATAAGATTATAAGAGGAAATCGAGCAACTAAATATAAAGAGGGGTTATTTGATGTTTTTAGATCCCCTCGTTTTCCACTTCTTGGTGAAATTCAGCGTCCAATTAAACTTAATGAATGGCGTAAAAAGCGACGCAAAAGAATTCCCCAATTCCTTCCAAAATTTAGCGATAAAATAGGGGTTATTCGCTTAACCCCTGGTATGCAACCGCAGCTCCTAAAAACAATGATTAATTCTGGGCTTGAAGGCGTGATCATTGTTGCATTTGGTCCGGGAAATATCCCGAATAATTTAATTCAAACCATTGAAGAAACTGTTAAAAGTGGTATTCCGGTTGTCGTCAGTACGCCAATGGAAGAGGGGCAAACTAATTTAAAAGCTTATGAGGTTGGATATCAAGCTTTAAAGGTTGGAGTTATTGAGTCATGTGATATGACCTTGGAAGCCTGCATTACTAAATTAATGTGGTGCTTATCCCAGACAAGAGACGTTAAAAAAATTCGCAATATGATGAATATGGATTACGCTGGAGAAATTTCTCTCTAAAAAACTGCGTCCAAAAATCCTAAAGGAATACACGTTTTGGCTGCCACAATACGTTTATTGTTTTTCGCTTTTTTCAAATTCTTTTTGCTTATTTCTCCAATCTAAAACCGCATTTTGTAGTACTTTCAAAAATGACTCTGTGGTTTTATGAGTTAAATTAACGCGACTGACAACTTTAATTGTGACGGGCTTAACATTGGGGATAATGTATCCGAAATCACAAACCACACTGTCACCGCTTACAGTTACGGAAGCGGCATTAGCAAAAACCCCAGCTTGTTGATCTTCTGATACTTTTAATTGAACGGATTGTTGCCCTTGCCCCGAAGCTGTTTGCCCTCCATCAGCGGAAGGATTGGAACTTGTCATTTTAGGTATAATTAAATTATAAAAGCAAAATTATAGTACGCCATGTTGAAATAATTTTCTAGTGATTAGGCCTGTGCATATTCCATAAAAGATTCAGAATGGACTTCAAGGTGTGAGCCACATAGCTATTTCTTACTTCTACTGCCAAAAATTCTTGGTTGTTCTGCACAATAAACATAACCACTGTGCCCATAATCATAACATTTAAGGGGCCTCGAAGTTGGTGATCCGGGAAAAAGACGGTTTTCATTTGCAAGGAGCTGTTTTTGGCACTAATTTGACGTCTTGAAGCAGGGATTAGACAATAAGGTATAACTGGGGTGTACTTACTAAGATCAGTAATTAAACCAATTAATGTCCCATCGTGGATAATTAGCCATTCCTTTGTGTCATTTAAAAGTTTTTTGCAAATATTTTGGAAGCAAATCAAATCTTCAATGAAATTAATTTCACCGGCTTCCATGGTTTCCATTTCAGGGTAAGTGGCCATAAAAGAGCGTAATCTGGGCAAAAGGCATTTGATGTGCTCTCGTTTGGCTTGGATTTGAAAAAGCTCCAAATCGCATTGTTTAAGAAAAGAATCTGGATGAGCTACTTTATAAATTCGCACATTTCTTTTTTCATGATAATTAACCACCCCTCGCTTGTGCAAACGCTCCAAGATAGAATAAACACTTAAACGAGGTAACCCCGCCCTCTTTGCAATTGCACTCGCACTGGCTTCTCCCATTTTCATAGTTACTAGGTAGACTTTTGCTTCTCGCTGCTTTAAGCCAAACGTAATAAGTTCGGTTTCTAACATGATATTGTTAGGCGAAATTTTGAAAAAGAAGTTATAATAGCCGGAATTTACTTTTGCAGTCAAATATTTTAGGTAGATATTTCCTACACAAAAACAAGGCCGATAATTTAAAACCCTTTTTGTTTTCGTGTTGTTTAATTTTCAACAACACGGCAAAACATTTTTTTAAATCTTAAAACGGGAAGCATTTTTTAAAGGTGGATTGTAAAAGTTTTACAATTTTAAAAATCTATCGCATTTTAAAATTCCAATTTTTAACCCCAAACGCATGCACATTCTGATTATTAACTATCACCCTTTGCATACTCAATTTATCCAAAAGTCATTACGATATGAGAATATTAAGTCAGATATTTGCCAACCAGAGAATTTACTTAAAATTTGGTATGGGCAATATGATGCGTTAATACTGCCTTTAGTCTCCTGGAATCAACCGCCTTTTAGCGAAACGGCTCATGTTTTGGAGAACCTGGGCCAAATTCCAACTATTATCACTGCTAAAACATTGCCTCCTGATTCTTTTACTTCAGAATTTGGTCAACACAAGCACTGGCGATTTATTGAGTCGCGAAAACCCTTTTATCAGATAGTAACCACCATAAATAGTCTACTAAAAAATTCCATCATTGTTACTCCTCGCGATAAAATCACTTTGGGAAAATTAAAACTAGATACGCATACACATGAAGTTCATTATGAGGATAAGCAAATCCCCTTACGCAATAAAGAATTTGAGCTTTTAGAATGCTTGATGCGTAACGCTGGAGCAGTACTTACTAGGACTTTTTTACTTGAAAGCGTCTGGGATTGCAATGCTAGCATCTTAAGCAACACCGTAGATGTTCACGTTAGTCGGCTAAGGCGCAAGATTTGCAATCAAGCTCGGCATAATTTAATTGTTACCATCCCCTGCGTAGGCTACAAATTTCCCATGAATTAAAAATGGGAAATACAACTGGACTTCAAAAATAGGACATTTATAATAAAATCACTTTGCGCCAGTAGCTCAGTGGATTAGAGCACCGGTCTTCGGAACCGGGTGTCAGGGGTTCGAATCCCTTCTGGCGCACCATTCTGCTACGCTAAAGCTGCGGATATTGAGGGGGGTGATATGAACAACGTTTCATTTTTGTTAAGTCTTTTTAATTACCATCACGGTCATATCATCTTTTTGCTCATAATTTTGACTCCACTGTTTTACATCCGCCAAAAGTGCCACTTTAATGGCTTCGGCCGCATCAAGATCGCATGATTGGGTAACAACCCTTTTAAATTCTGGCATTCCATATTGATCTTTTTCATTCCTCCATGCCTCGGGAATCCCATCGGTGTAGAGGATCACACAATCCCCTTTTTTTAATTCTATAACCTGCGATTTTACTAAGGGAGTTATATCTGGAATCATACCAAGCGCAATACCACCTCTGGAAAGTTCCTCGGTTCTAATGGTGCTGGCAACATACCTTAAGGGAACTTCATGCCCAGCATTTACTAATGTCAAAAGATTATTTTTCGTATTCCAATGCCATAAAATTAAGGTAATAAACATATTCGCGCTAGTTTTCTTTTTTAAAATTCGGTTTGCCTCTATAAGAATTTTTTCCGGATCTCCCAGGTAGACAAAACTGTCAAGAAGGGCATTAGCAATTGAGACAACTAATCCGGCTGGGACTCCATGGCCAGTTACATCCCCTACATAGCCAAAATAGTTTTCTTCATTAAGGGTGATAAAATCATAAACATCACCGCCAACCTCAGCGGCCGGGATAATACCAGCTGCGATATCTAAGCCAAGAATATTAGGCATTTCCTTGGGTAAAATTTCTTTTTGAATCATGGCGGCAAGCTCTAACTCTTTTGTAACTCTTTCCTTGTAAGCCATGGCTTGCATACTACGTTCCAGATCAGCGGCCATTTTGTTAAACGTTTGAGCTAGACTCCCGACCTCATCATGAGTTTTTATTTCAACCTTGCTCTTAAAGTTACCTTGCCCCAAAATTATGGCGCCAGCCTGAAGTTTCTTGAGCGGCCTTGTAATGCTACTTGAAAAGAAATAGGCATAAACAATTCCCACCAAAATGGCAATTATAGATAACCAAACTATCCGCATCCACATAGCCTGAATTCTGTCATCTAAAATTGCGTAAGATGGAGAATAAAGGACCGCATAATGAGCTCCAGTTGGATAAATTACATTAATAATGCGATTACTAGGTTGAATAGGAGTAACTAGTTTTTCATAAAGATTAACACTATATAAATTACCATCCTCATCTGTTTTGAGATAAATAATGCGATTATCTTCTAGTTGATAAGAAGGGTAAGTTGCTTGGATGCGTTCAAGCATCGAGCCAGTGATAATTCGTGGATCACCAGTATATTGACGTGTTTTTTCTTCGCTAGAATCATAAAGCACCGTGCCATTATAATCAGCGATTCCGATACCGGTTATTTCCTGTGTTTTATTAAATAAATCCTGAATTTCGCGGTTAAAATAAACAAAACTTTCCTGAGATAAATAGCGCTCATAAAGCTCAACGATTTGAACCGCAGTTAAATCGGAAAAGCTACGAATGGAATCATAAATATCGGTACTTAATTCTTGTGATTTTTGTCTAATTAGCAAAGCCGCAGAAAGACTGAAAGCTATAATCAGCAATAAGGTCATGCCGGCAATTAATTTTGTTTTAAGTGAATGCATAGAGGCACTAAAAATGAATTAGAATAATTAGTGGAAATCAGCGGCTAAAATAAGGCTATCAGCGCGTGGATTCCACGATAAACTTACCTGAATAGCAGTTAAAATATCACTTTCAAATAAAGGTATTCCTATTTTTTCATCCTGAACCACGATTTTCATTAAATTTTGCAGTTGTTTTAGGCGATCCACTTCTAAGAGATTGCGTTCTTGGTTTTCGATAAGTTTATCAACGCCGGTATTTTCGTAACGATTACGATTAAAAAATCCATACTGACCATCTTCTGAATAAGAATGCACCACATTTAAGAAAAAATCACTAGCATCACCTAAATCACTTCTCCAGCCCAAAAAATGGAAATTGCTTTTACCTGAAGAAATTAGATCAGAATAATCAGCATAAGGCAGGATATTTAACTTCAGAGAAAGTCCGATCAGATGCATTTGAGCTTGAACATAGTTACCAAATGCTTCTAAGCCGTCCGGGAGATCTAAAATGATTTCACTGGTAGCATCTAATCCGATTGAGGAAATTAATTTTTGGGCTAATTTCAGGTCATAAGTCGGAGTTTCGATGTCAGGATTATAGCCAAAAACTCCCCTGCTAATAAACTGATTAACCGGATGAGCGAAACCACCGGTCATTTTTTTTAATTCTTCTGGATCAAAAAGATGATTGAGAGCTTCACGAAGCTCTTGATGTCGAAAGGGTGAATTTGGATCTTGCCATCCCATTAGTAAAAAGTTAGTTTCCAGGCTAGGTTGCGTAGCGATCGGGTATCCCATGGTTAATAAAGTATTCACAAACACCGGCGGAACCTGGGCTAAAACATCAATCTCCCCAGCCACGAACTGTTCGTAACGGGTAAATTTATCAGGGATATAAAGTAAGTGTAGATCACGATAGGTCGGCATTTGGCCCCAATAATCGTCAAACGCCTTAAAATACCATTTGTCATCATTAGTCTTTTGAATAAAGGAGTAGGGGCCAGTGCCAATTGGTGTCTCCAGATGATCTGGTGATTCGGCAGGGATAATGTAAATTGCGGTTAATTTATTGAGCAAGATAGGATCTGGATTCTTGGTAATAATTAGGATAGTAAGATCATCTACAGCTTTAACTTCTTTGATGCTAGTTACTAGATTTTGAGTTTCTGATAAAGGATTAGACTTAGCACGCTTAAAACTAGCAATAACGTCGCTGGCCTCGAAGCTGCTCTGATCATGAAAAGTAAGATCCGGTCTCAATTTAAATTGCCAGGTAGTATCATTAATCATACCCCAGGATAAGGCGAGAGCGGGTCTAATTTTAAAATTGCGATCAAAGCTCACCAGAGCTTCGTAGGTATTTGCAAGATAAGAGCGACTAGTGCTATCGAAGGTTGCGGCTTCGTAAGTTAAAAGCGGCTGATCATAGGCAATGGTTAACTCCTCTTTTAAGGGCTGAGCGGCATTATAGAGCGATGAATTATCGATTGTAGGTTTTTCAAAAAAATAATAAGCAGTAACTGCAATTAAGATTAGAGCTAAACCAACTAAACTAATGATTAAATTTTCGCTTAGGTTTAGTTTGGGTTTTTTTGTTTTGGTTTCAGATTGATTCATATATTTAAAAAACCTATTTTATCTATTAATTTTACCATAAAAGTCAAAAAACAGCAACGATCAGGGCCTAATTTTTTGACTGAAGCCAGGATTAGTATTATGCTTAATATAGTAAAAAAAATTCTTTATGAAGAAATTCGCCGCGATTCACCTACTTCAGCATTCACGCCGCCGTCATTTATTCCGTTGCCTCTTTGGAATAATGGCTGCTTAAACCTACAAAATTTTAAAAAGCACTTTCCAGGGAGGAAGGTGCTTTTTTTGTACTAATTTTATTTTTTTACCATAATTACCATGAATGAAACTACTCTATCATCAGCTCAAAAAATTAAGTCTTATCAGGAAAATGCTTGTCAAAATGGGCTACCCACTGATGCCTATTTACAGGTAACAGAACAGTGCAATTGTCGATGCGCCATGTGTGATATTTGGAAAAACCCTGGGGGTAAATCAGGCGAAAAAGAAACGCTGGTAAGTATTATTCAGACCTTGAGAGAAAAAAATTTTAACTGGGTAACTTTATGGGGTGGGGAACCCTATTTACACCCTGATATTATTCCCTTAATGGCCGAAGTAAAAAAGTGTGGAATGAGGCTGCAATTAATTACCAATGGCACCCTGCTTCGAAATGATAAATCTGGTTCAAAACTAGATGCCACCGTGGAGTTGGCGGATAATGTTGTTTTTTCTCTTGATGGAGCTACTCCTGAAATCCATGATGCGATAAGAGGTATCCAGGGTACTTTTGCCAGGACAATAAGGAATTTAACGGCACTGCTGGCACTTAAGAAAAAGACAGGGAAAGGACCAGAAGTCGAAATTGACACTACTATTTTACTTCAAAATATTGCTGAGATAAGCGCAATGATTGACTTTAGTAAACAGTTTGGGGATATACTGGTTGATTTTGACCCAGCCCAGATTCAGGGAACCGGTAATTCCGCAGATCAAAGTATAATTGAAATTCCAGAAGCGATAGTCGAGCAGGCTTTTGGGCAATTAATTACCGCAAAGCGAATGGGCGCAAATATTACTTCTGAGGAAAAACTGGAACTCATGAAGGATTATTTAAAAAAGAAGCCAGTGCACGGAGCGTGTTTTAGCTTATTCAAGGATCTATTAATTGCACCTGACGGAAAAGTCTATTTTTGCTGGGGTTGGGATAAGGTTATTGGGAATATCCTCGACACTAATTTTAAGGAAGAATGGGAGGGAGCTATTAGACAAAATTTAGAGGCAATTGATGGCAAAATGGGAAGATGTAAAAGTTGTGGCTTTTCTCATGTCAGATGGCCTGATAAAGATTTTTTGGAACTGGTTACGGCGATAAACACGCAAAGAAAAAAATATTTTATGGTGTAATATCTTCGATGTTGCATTAAGGCCTATTAAGCAATATAGTTAGGTAAGCCTAACTCTAGGATATGTCCAGTATTAACAGAGAAGATTATCTTCGAGCGATATTCCTTTTTTTCTTTTGGGGACAAAAAATACCAACTATCTAAAAATGAAAAAACTATTATTATCTCAATTAAAACAAGGGATAAGAGCTGAAATACTTAAAGTTGATTGTGGGAAAAATTTCACAGGGAGGCTCTGTGACTTAGGTCTGTTTGAGGGCACAAACGTCACTATTGTTAAAAACGATCATTTTGGCCCTCTTATTTTAAAAATTTTAAATTCTAAAATCGCTTTAGGACGAGGCGAAGCCGCTAAAATTTATGCCAAAGAAATTTAAAATCAAAGTGGTATTAGTCGGGAATCCAAACACCGGAAAATCTACCCTTTTTAACGCCTTGACTGGCGTAAGACAGCATGTGGGTAATTGGCCAGGAAAGACCGTAGAAAAAAAAGAAGGAATTCTGGAATATAAAGGACGGACGATAAAAATCATTGATCTGCCGGGTACTTACAGCTTAACAGCTTATACAGAAGAGGAGGCAATTACCGCTCGATTCATAAATGGGACAAAACCGAATGTTGTTGTTCAAATTATTGATGCGCAAAATTTAGAAAGAAACCTTTTTATGACCGTCCAGTTGATTGAGTCAGGAGCCCCTCTAATTTTGGCAATCAATATGCTGGACTTGACCCAAAAAGAAAACATCCAAATCGACACCAAAAAACTCTCTATATTATTAGGGATTCCAGTAGTGCCAATTTCAGCAAAACAAAAAAAGGGAATCGAAAATCTTATGCAAACAATAGTAGGCTACTTTGAAAATCCGCCCACATCATTTCTAAAGCTAAAATACGGCACAAAAATCGAGAGTGAAACAAAAAAAAGATACGATCTTGTAAAAAACTTAAGCAAAGAAGTTTTATCTTCGCCCACCCTTCAAGGCGATAATACTTCAGATAAAATTGATAAAATTCTCCTTAATAAATTTCTTGGCATCCCGATATTTTTAGTCATTACATGGCTAATGTTTCAAGCTACTTTTAAGCTTTCAAAGCCACTTATCAATTGGATCGAAACCTTATTTGCCTTATTGGCCAAGGAATCGTTTTTAATACTTGATAAAATTGGTGCCCTGAAATGGACACAGTCGCTTATTGTGGATGGAATTATTGGTGGGGTAGGTGGCGTCTTAGTCTTTATCCCGATTATAGGTACTTTATTTTTGCTCATCGCCCTACTTGAAGATTCCGGATATATGGCCAGAATTGCCTATTTGATGGATAACTTTATGCAAAAACTCGGACTACACGGAAAAGCTTTTATCCCCCTAATAATCGGCTTCGGATGCAATGTGCCGGGAATTATGGCCACCAGAACTCTAGCCACAAAACGCGATAGACTGTTAACGATTTTAATTAATCCTTTTATATCTTGCGGGGCTCGTTTACCGGTCTATGCTTTATTTGCCGGTGCTTTTTTTTCTTCCTATCAAGGGCTCATTGTTTTTTCAATGTATTTACTCGGAATTTTTATCGCAATTTTAGCCGGACTTATTTTTAAAAAAATCCTTTTGAAAACCACCTCATCGCCTTTTGTTATTGAATTACCTCCCTACCGATACCCAGCGCTGCAGGGAATACTACTGCATGCCTGGGGGAAAATATGGCTTTTTATAAAAAAAGCAGGAACCATTATCTTGGCATTTTCCATAATCATTTGGCTTATGTCTAGTTTGCCAGTCGGGGTTGATTATGGATCGAACAAAAGCCTAGCTGGTAAAATGGGAGAAATCGCCTCTCCTATTTTCGAACCTCTCGGTTTTGGAAACTGGGAATCCTCAGTAGCCTTATTATTTGGATTGGCCGGAAAAGAAATCATCGTAAGCACTTTTGGCACTTTATATGGCGTAAATATTGAAAATACTCAATCAGTTTCACAGGCCTTAAAAGATAATTTTACACCATTATCAGCTTACGCCTTTATGGTATTTGTCTCACTATATGTTCCCTGTCTACCAACCATCGCGATTATCAAAAGAGAGCTTAATTCATGGAAATGGGCTATCTTTGTGATTTTTTACACAACCGCAGTCGCCTGGATAATGGCATTTATTGTTTATCAAGGTGGTTCATTATTAGGATTTAATTAATAAAAATGTCTCTAATTGAAATTATTTTAATCTCAAGCGTCGTCTTCCTAGCAATCCGTTACATTTTTCTATATCTTAAAAAACCTTTTAACAATTGCGAAAACCTTTGTGAAGGCTGTCCAGATGCCAATAATTGCAATCAACCAATCCCTAGTCGAAAACTTTCCGGTAAAAAAATGTTAAACAAAAAAATAAAAAATTCATCATCACAATCATGGCTCCAGTGGGAAGATCGAGAAAAAAAGAAAAAGTAATTCCCAAAAGAACACTGAAAAGAGAAATAAAACTACTCATCAGTAATGCTACCTGAAATTTTTTAGATAGTTGCAGGGCAGTTACTGCCGGAAGAATAAGGAGAGCGGAGACCAACATGACACCAACCATCTTAACAGACAAAATAACCGTAATTGCGGTCAAAAAGGCAATGAGTATATTTATAAAATTCGTTTTCACTCCGGTTGTTTTGGCATATTCCTCATCAAAGGTGGCTGAAAATAAATCCCAATAAAAAACATAAACTAAAATCATAACAATAAGTGACAACACTATCGATAAAATTACCTCGGTATTACTTATGGCCAAAATATTTCCAAATAGGTAACTAAAAAGATCCACATTAAAACCATTTGAAGCACTTGCCAAAATAACGCCTCCCGCAATACCAACGGAAGAAACAATGCCGATTGCAGCGTCCCCGTAAATCTTAGCTTTTTCGCTTATTTTTAGAATAAAAAAAGAAGCGATCATGACCACCGGAATGGCAACATAGAAAGGATAAAAGCCAAAAAATAATCCGAGAGCAATAGCTCCAAAGCTCACATGAGAAAGTCCGTCTCCGATTAAGGACATTTTTCTTAAAACCAAAAATAACCCTAAAATCGAACAAACCACGGCTACAAAGGAACCAGCGAGAAATGCCTTTTGGACAAATGAATATTGTAAAAAGTTTATTATTTCCATGTTAATTATGCTGATGCCAAATAATATGATTATCGGTTTTTTCAAAAAAATGACCACCCTTTTTGGGCTTACAAAAAGCTGATATTTCACCAAAATAGACAAGCCTACGATCAATATACAATAATTTATTGGCATAATTCCCGATATACCCGGTATCGTGGGTGATTAGGATTATGGTAATCCCCTTTTTCCTATTCAAGGTGCGAATCAAGCGAAAAAAATTATTTCTTGAGGCCGGGTCAAGCGCTGTAGATGGCTCATCAAAAACGAGAAGTTCCGGTTCTGAGACAAGGGCTCGGGCTAATAATACTCGCTGTTGTTGCCCCCCGGATAATTCGGAAAGCATTTTATTTTTTAACTTTAAAATCCCAAGTTCTCCAAGAGTTTTTCGCACCTTACTTTGGTCACTTTTGGTAATAACTTTTGGAATTTTTTTGGCAGCTAAAAGCCCAAGTGAGACAACCTCCTCAACAGATGCAGGAAAAATAGAATTAAGGTTAGAATTTTTTTGCGGAAGATAGCCAATTTTTGAAAAATAATTAAATCTGGCTCCATGTTGGCCAAATAAAGTAATGGTACCGGATTCAAGTGGCAAAAGACATAATATGGCTTTTGCCAACGTGGTTTTCCCAGCGCCGTTCGGGCCTGCAAGTCCGATAAAATCTCCCCTTTCTACTTGAAAAGATATATCGTCTATGACCTTATTCTGGCCAAAACGAATTGAAACATTTTTGACATCAATAATAATCTCATTCATTTTAATTTGAGCAATTTAATCCGACAGAAAGATTAGCAAGATTATTTCTCATCAAAGAAAGAAACGTGGCATTATTTTCGTAATCTTTTTTTGATAAATTGTGAGCCGAATGTAATAAAAGCATTTTGGCCCCAGTTTCTTTGGCTAGAGTTTCCGCGATTTTCGGGCTGGCCAATTCTTCATAAAAAATATATTTAAAATCATTTTCATTGATTTGAGTCACTAAGGCGATTAAATCATTTACCGTAGGTTCAGCATCAGGGGCAAGACCTTGTGCAGCTGTGTAAATTAGCCCGTACCTTTTAGCCAGGTACCCGAGAGCATAATGCCCTCCGTAAATAATTTTTTTGCTTTGGCAACTGAGCAGGGTGTCTTGATATTCAAAATCGAGTTGCCCTAATTGTTCTTTGTATCCTTGGGCGTTTTTTTGATAAAAAGAAGCATTATAAGGATCTACTTCGGATAAAGCTTGGGCAATATGATCGACCACGATTTTTGCATTATCAAAATTAAGCCAGAAATGCGGGTCAACATCTGTTTGATCATGCTCCTTTTTGACCATCAATTCCACTCCCCTACTTGCATTCAAAATAAGTGCACTTCCTTCTTTCATTCCAGCAATTAAATCATCGACCCAGGGTTCCATAAATTTCCCGCTGTAAATAAAAAGGTCTGATTCGTTTATGGTGACGATATTACTTGGAGTGGGTTCAAAAGAATGAGCTTCAATCCCCGGGGGGAGAAGTAGTAAGATTTCGACCTTATCTTGGCCGATGTTTTTAGCAAAATCGTATAAAGAAAAAAGCGTAGTAGTAATTTTTATTTTTTGAAAATCACTTTCAGGCGACCTGGATACAGGTGACGCCCTTAAAATTCCGACCACAATTAAGCTAACAACAGCCAAGGCGAATAATGCTTTTTTCATAATTTCTTAAATAGTAATAAAGCGAGGCTGGCAGCTAAAACAGTAGCCATAAAATTCAAGCGAATGGTTCCTAATATAGAATTTATTTTCTTTGGCAATTCTTTTTTCTTGATACCCCAAATGGCTAGGCATCTCAACCTTATTTATTGAATTGCAGCCTAAACAAACTAGGTGATGATGGTGATCGTGCGGCGTTTCGTAATAATTAACTCCGGCAATTGTGTTTTTGATAACAATGCCGTTTTCAGAAAGAAATCGTAGTTCTCGGTAAACGGTTGACCGATTTGGAAACATATTTTTTTCTTTTAAATAAATCAAAATATCGGCTTGTGAAATTAGACAACCTAAATTCGTCAAAATCCGAACAAGTTCCCTGCGAATCTTTGTAACTCTTCCTCCTTGGGCACGAATATTTTTATAAAGAGATTCTTTATTCATAATTGCAACATTGGTGCAATTATCATATCTCGATACGATGTTAGTGTCAAAATTATCCTATTCTTGGATAATTAGCGTGCTTGATTTTGCCATAAAGTTCTTAAAATTCCGCCATCCTTAATAGGATCCATGATTCCTAATTCTGCTTGAATCGCCTGCCCAAAGTGTTGTTCAAGCGCAAAAGCTTCTTTCCAATCATAGTCTCCTAAAGTAAAAATTTTCTTCATCATATCATGATAAATTTCAGCTAAACGGCCAGTAGTTGGGGAAATTGTGGTTTGAGCTTGCCGTACTCTAACATAATGAACCGCTGCAGATGCCAATAATTGCAGATAAAATAAACGCTTTTCATGTTCACCCTTAGAATCCAATTGGACACCATGAAATTCAATTTTTACCTGCGGATCTTTATCTCCAAAAACATCTAGCAAAGACCCCCTATGCCAAGAGCGCTTAACAATGTCCGCACGCCCAAAATTAAACTGAGGATGAGTTAAGCCGCAAGCAATTCTATTTAATCTGCTTAAGGAGGACGACATCACGAATTCCCATTCCCGAGCTTCCCTTAAGGGGACATCTTTCGGTAAAGCGATATTCATATGAACCGAATAAATAGGGGAAATCAAGCCGCGGTTTTTAAAAATGGCCGATTTATCTAAAAAACCAAACCTTTCATCAACAAGAAGTGCCAATAACAACGACTGCATTCCAAAACTCCCTGTAGGAGAAGTCATAACTTCATTAGCATAACGATCCCCCCCCATAGGGAGAACATTTAAAAGCCATTGATATAAGTCAGGGTTAATAACCCTATTCCCCTCCATATCTCTTCCAATACATTCTAATTCGATGCCGGAAGTTAACAAAGCAGGATGACTAGTTCGCCGAGAAAATTCAGCCAGACGTCCAACTTCATCTTTAACTTTCAAAGGGGACAATCCCCGATATATTAACAAAGTAGCAAATTGTAAGAAACAAAGTAAATCCGGTGAATCTCCATATAAACGAATAATTTCTCGGTGAGGTGCATCACTATATCCTGCTGGATGAAGCAGTTCTCCAGGACGCATTGTATCCTGATGACTGGCCAAAAATTCAGTTAAAGCATCCCCACCTAAGACACCCCTTAGAGCTTGCCCTACTAGGGCTCGTTCAGCATAAATCTCTACAGATTTGGGACCAACTTCTCTCAATAAATCTCCATGATCAGGTAACGCAGCAGCCACCTGTCCCTCATCTCTACCCCTTGATGCATCCAGTAAAATTGATCCTTCAATGCCAACCAAAATCACCTCTTTAAGGAGTGCTTGATTAACCATCAAAATTAGTCTATTCCTTAAATCTCTATCTAAAATAAGGAGAATTTCTTGTTTTATAGCTCGCAAATTATCTGGGCTAAACTCTCGAATTAAATCTGGAAAAACCATCATCAGCCCATCTAACCTTTGATCTTGACTAGAAAAAATTCGATGTAATAAGGGAATATCAACGCGCTCAGATAATGACCTAAATAAAATAGCCTGATCAATTTTAGCTTGTAGTTCCCTTTTAACTTTTCCATCAGAAAACCTTGGAATTAAAATTTCTTGTATTTTCCCCAAATTCACTAAAGACATATCCCTAAGTATTCCTGCAAAAAGGAGGGGGAAAATTGAACTTCCAGGTTGATCCTGATTCAAATATTGAAAAATGATACTATCAATATTATCAAAACCTTTAAAAGAAACAGGATGAGCAGCTATTTCTTCTGCTGACGACCATCTTTCTACCTCTTCATACCCATCCGAAGCAAAAGCAACAATTTCCGCTAATTGCTCTGGCGGTAAATTTTCAAAATCAAATCTTTTAAAATATTGTTGATGTTTATCGAACTTTTTTTCCCTTAAAGGAAATGCCACGTCAAGGCCTGCGCCACCCATTAAAATACCACAGGAAGGAATCCATTCCTTCATTTCAAGAGGATTAGGAAATGAGGAGGGGTTATCGAAGACAGCATTAAACAACCTACTTAGGCCACCGTGAGAATTAAAACTGGCGCGCGCTGCATCTGCCCAATTAAATATTATCGGGAATTGTTCTTCATAATAATCTAAAATACATTGCTCCACCGCATCAACTGCCTCCAAAAAGGATTCCGTACCTCGTAACCTGAACCAATAATAGAACATTACCTTCAAAGGAGGTTGATTGCATTTAATTTTAGAGACAATCCAATTTGTAACATCTGCCGGTGTTATATCATTTATACTAGCTGGTAGATCGCAGGCGCATTCCGCTAAAATATCTAAATTCGTCCCTTGCCCAGAGAGCCTAGTCCCTCTGTAATTCATATCTTCCTCTAGGTATTTTGGAAGAGAGGGCATCGTAAGCAAACCCTTAACTTTTGCGGGTTCGAGACTTCCCCCAACTAACCTAAAAAAATTACACTTCCCGTGAAAGCTAACACTTATGAAGTGATGAAGAAGTTCATCAGGTAATAAACAAGCTACTAATTTTACTAATACTCCATTATTAGCAGTTAAGGCTATCTCCTCTAGTATTTCCCCTGGATTAGTTGAAAAAAGATTAAATTCTTTCCTCACTTCGCTAGTTGCTATCCCAAAGCGTTGCTCTAAATCCTCAATTGTTTGAGGCGCATCTGACCAGCGTAAGGGAGATGAATCTTGCATCTCTGTACCTGATAAAAACCAGGGCAACAGCCCCATTTGTAAGCCTTCTCCTAGCTCAGGCACTCGATCCATAGTGATTTTTTAAAAAAGACTATATCAAATACTATTATTGACAAAAAGTCAATAATATTTATTGCAAAATCTTGACAAATCACTAATAAGGCCATATTTTGTCATCTTTCCGTTATTTTTATTTATTTGTTATGTCCCACGAAATTGTTCCTGCTGAAAATAATCAAATAGCCATAAGAAGGCCAGAAGCTAAACATGAACTAGCTAGGCTGGGGAAGGGAACTGAGACAGCTTTATCCCCCTATGTCCAAAACCAATTAGCCAGGACAAAGCAAGCCGTTCAAGGAGCACAGGCGGCTAGACTGGAAACTTTGCGAAGAAAACCTCTTTCGGTATATCTCGCTGTGGATTATTCTGGCTCGACGACTGCTCTTGATGCAACTCTTAGAGAAGAGTCTTCCGCTATCACAAGAGCAGTTATTGCTCAATCACCTACTGCAACAATTAATTTCGGAGTTTTTGGTGGAAATAACTTCATTGAAACGAAACAATCGTCTAGAATCCTAACTAGTGGACACCAACCAACCAACGGCTGGGCATCAACTTTAAATCAGTATTTAGAAAGGCTAGTGCCTGACCTACATACAGAAGGAACTTCAAATCTAGTCATTGTTTTTACTGATGCTATCCCTGGTACAGAAAATCTTGCTGCAACAATTGAAAAAATCAATAAAACGGACACTGCCGTTGTTATCGCGTATGTTCCCAGCGAAGGTTCCTCTATCAACGACCGAGATACGTTAGTTAAGGTAGCAGATCTCTTTAAAAGGGGGGTCTTTTTAGATCTGGAAAAAGTTACCGTAGGAGATTCATCCGTATTAAATCCCTTAATCGAAGAGCTGGTCAATGCTGCCGACACAGCTAATCAGAATCAACCACAAGGGAATCCGGGGGCTGCAGCTATCTCTGCCCATACCGCCTTTAAAAAACTAGCTGGTGAAGTCGTAACACGAGCTCTTCGCATTAGTTCCACTAAAAACCCCAAAGGTCTTTTAATCTAAATTAAATAGTATATGCCCCCATTGGAAAAGGAACTAGATGAAGGAATGCGAGCACTAGTCCTCTTGATTGAAGAAGCTGTAGCTCAAGAAGTAGATGATGTTGCCGCAACAGTATCTGAACGTGTCCAGGAAACTCTAAACGGAACATTACACTTAAGTAAGGAAATTTCCGATGCAATAGGCGTGCCTCCAGAAGATATTCTGGGACCCCTAGTGCAAATTTTAAGTGATCCAACTGCTACTGGCGCCAAAACCCTACTCCTAAAAATTAAAAAAACAGTCGTAGCATTAAAAGAGCGTATTGCCGATTTGGAGATGTTAAAAAAACCTGCTGATCAAAGCGTATCGGATCCCGATATAGCGCCCGGCGTTGATAATTCAGAAGCAGCAGCATCCCTCGCAACCAACGCAAGACTAGAAAGTGAAATTACTCAATTGAGGGCCGAATTGGAATCCCTTAAGGGGGAATTAGCACAAAGTCAGGCTGCCCTCAAAGAGGCTGCGGCCAAGCTAAGCACAGCCGCCAGAGCGAATAGCGATATCATTTTGATAAGAGAACGATTATTAAAACATCTCCAGGAAGTAGCCCAAGAAATCGAGAGTGCTGTAGTTATGGCCAGAAATAACGCCACTGAGCCAGAAGGTGAAGCTCTTGTAGCTTTAATTTCCTTTCAAGAAATCGAGGCGTTAGCTAGTCAATGCCAAGCAATATTCCAAGGGCTAGCGAGCGAACGTCTAGGTAATTTGCGTCTTTTTGGTAAGGCCTTAGAAGCATACGAAGCGCTTTTGAGGGCAATTGGTGCCGCCGAAAAAATCCCCTCGAGCACTTTATTTAGCCAGGCAGTTTCTTGTCTCGCGACATTTCAAGCACTCCTAACCATTCAAGAACAAATGATTGCTGAAGATGTCGGAGAAACGATCAATGTTCCCAGGGAATGGATTGGTGTTAATGGAGTTTTGATTGATTTTTATGAACTCTTAGAAGTACCCTATGGAAGCGATACTGTGGAAATAAAAAAAGCTTACCACAGAAAATCAAGAAGGGCTCATCCCGATCGTAATGGTGGAACGGATAATCAAGGATTTGAGCAATTAGCGTTTGCTTGGGAAATTCTTGAAGACACCGAAAAAAGAACACTGTATGATAAAGCCTATGCGGTTGCCTATCCAGAAAAACTTCATCAGTAATTAACTTTTATTCTTTTTAATCTTAAATTATGCCTTCGCAAACTGCTACTATCAAAGATCTTCTTGAAGGATTAGAAGCGGAATTAGACACCGATGCCGCACCAACTCCAACTCCTCCTACACCAAAAAGCGATGTGGTCGAATTACCCCCCATGCCAAAAGCCACCGCCTTGCAAGATGCTTTAGAAGCCCTCCCTGATACTTCGCCTGGGCCACAAATTTCAGGCCGAGCGCAGCCTAACATGACCCCTAGTCGCGGCGCTCCTGAACATGCTACTGCTACGAAAAAATAGGTAAAACAGTATAGTTATAATTTTTCTAGGTTGGCTGTCCAGTCGGGCCTAGTACCATTGAGTCGGTATTATTTTAGCGTTTCTTGTTGTTCGACACAATTGTGTGTGCGGTTCCATAGTCTCGAGGGCACCCCTGAGATGAGGCGGGATTTGTAGAACAAGTTAAAATATACAGCGATTGGAGGTCTCATATCCAGAGTT
>LBWM01000009.1 GCA_000993615.1 Candidatus Peregrinibacteria bacterium GW2011_GWF2_39_17
ATGATATAGTTTCATGGGATGTGGTTTAGATATTAAGCATACCTATTCTACATCCCTCTCTTTCCCAAGAGTGCCCTCGAGATTCGTGAAACTACGTAATTATTGTCAAATCAGCCCAAAAGAGGTAAAACGTAACCCCGTAGAAACATCTAAATTTTACCTCACATGGCCACAAAAGGGATTGAAATAGGAAACAACGATTTAGATGGACACCACATTCGAGATTTTCGTACCAGGAATCTTGAAATGGCTGCGGAACACGAAGAATATGCTTTTAATGCTGAAGCAGGACAAATTCGATCCGAAGTCCTACACCGACTTACCGCAAACAAAAACCAAGGAATTCTTTCTGAAGAAGAAGAAAGATTTTGGCTAAAGAAACTTGAAACTGCTGACCTTGAAACTAGTCATTTACGGAATCTCAAAGAAGATTTCGATGAACACTGGAGAAAAGCCTACGCAGCCCATCAACTTTTTGAAGGGACAATCAACACAGCTGACAAAGAAGGTATGCTCCGCCAGAATGAATACCAAAAACTAGAAGACTCCTTCAAAAACGCTGGCCTAAAAGAAAAAGAAAAACAAATCAAAGATTTAGAAAAAGAACTAAACAAACGCCAAGAAGAAATTAAGCGTTTCTTTAAACTGGAAACAGATGTCCAAGGAAAACGCTTAAAAAATCTAGAAAAAGCGGAAAATTACACCGAAAAACTAAAAGTGCTCGAAGCGGCCACCCTGGAAAATAAAAACTTTAAAACCTACAAAGAAATTTTTAAAAAACATAAAGATAAATTAAGCGAAAAAACCATTGTTAAATACTACAACTGGTTTTTAACCCTGTCAGGCGGCGAACAATTAAAAGCCATCAATGATATTGAAGGAGAAAACAACCAAGAAGGGATTAAACCAAGAATAAAAATTTGGGAAATCCATCATGCCCTTCCCCCCAAATATCAAGCATCGGAATTCAAAGACTGGGGAAGCACTGAACGCCAGAATTATCTTGCTACCATCGAACATAAAATTGAACGTGAATATAGAGAAACGTTACGCAAAAATGCCAAGGGAGTTTTCTCGGAAAAAACCATTAAATTTTGCGAACAAGCTTTTAATACCCCAGAACCGGACTTTAAAAAAAGATTAACTAAAAAAATAGAATTTTTTGAGGCCTTGCCTGGCCATATTGAAGCTGAAAAAAGGCTTTGGGCGCAATTTGAAAAATTTCCGGAAAAAATTCAAGATCTCCAAATTAAAAAATTCAGTGAAGCGGATTTCAATGAGAAAAAAGAAATGCTCTCCCTAAAAATCCCAAAACTTAGCGACCGGTATAATAAAATGTTGAATAAAACCAATAATAAAATGGACGCCGCAGTTTGGGAAATTTACAAAAATGATTTCGAAAACGCCAAGTCAATTGAAGAAATGGAAAACACGGTTTTAACTGCGGAAAAATTCCAAAAATCAAAAGACAATTACTTTAAAAAATGGGAAAATAATGCCAAATATTTTAAATCAAAACCAGATGTTTATCGTGATTGGCACGAAGAAAACATTCACACCCTTGAGGCCGCACAAAAAGCAGAAAAAGATCTAGATGGCATGATTAAAGTACGCGCCAAAATTCACAATTCCACGCAAAAACTTCCACCTCATCTTCAAAAAAGAATGGATTTGGAAGCTTCGCTAGCAGATCGCCAAAAGCAAATTCAGAAAATGGATCGCCTAGCCGAAGCATACCGCTTCACTATCCCCTTCCTAGTTGAAAATGGTCAAAAACAAGAAGCAGATAAAAATACCAATGGTGCCCTCACATTTTATATGCAAGCCCTAAAATTAGACCCTGCCAGCGTTGAACTTAAAACCTTAGTCGCACATCTTCGCCAAAATGGAGCTAAAATTACCAATAAACCAGCCAGCAAAAACGATAAAGCTCAAACTGAAAAAATCCTCAAAAACGTTGACGAGATGCCGGAAATTAAAAAAGAAACTAACGAAATGGCTCGCTTAAAATTACTACTCGATCTATCTAAGAAACATGCTGAACAAGTAGGAAGCACTGGTACCACCACCGATGCCAGAACTCAACGCTCCGTCCGTAATCTGAATAAGGACGATCAAGATGTAGCTAAAAATTTCCTAGATGAAAAAAGTGACGATTATATCGTAGATGAAACCGGAATTGTGCGTGAAAAAGTCAAACTTAAAACCAGCGGCGAACAAACCAAAAAAACAACAGACACCATAAACGAATTTTATAACACAAAACAACATAAAGGTGATGTCACCCAAAAAGGCGCAGCCGAATTTGCCTTTGTTTCCGACAACAATCAGGAAATGGAACTTTCAACTGCGGAAAAAAACTTTAAAGATCGCGATAAACTATTAGGAAAAGAACGCCGCCGGAATTTCCACCTCAAGCTTGTCCAAAATACCGATCTAAGCGAGGCTCAAATCAAAAAAACCATGACCTTATATGACGCCGAACATCAAGAATCAGAACTAACCGAAAGAGAAATGGAAAAATTCAAAGCCGCCTAATTATGAATAAATTTTTTATACAATAAAATGATCATCTGCTACACCGGCAACGGAAAAGGGAAAACTACCGCCGCACTTGGCCTAGCCCTGCGAGCCAGCGGACATAATCTAAAAATTTGCCTTATCCAATTTATAAAAGGAACTTGGGAAACCGGAGAAATTAAGACCATCAAAAAAATCCCGAAAATAGAAATCATCCAAGCCGGCCGAGGATTTTACAAAATCAAAAACGACCAAACCCCAACCGCGGAGCACAAAAAAGCAGCCAAGGAAGGGTTCAAGAAAGCACTCCAAAAAGTAGACCAAAAAACCTGCGATATCCTAATTTTGGATGAGATTAATGTAGCGCTCGACCTAAAACTTTTGCCTCTAACGGATATCCTCAACCTCATAAAAAAAACACCATCCTCCATGCACCTTGTTCTCACGGGTCGAAATGCCTCGCCCAAAATTATCACTCTTGCCGATTTAGTAACAGAAATGGTAGAAATTAAACACCCCTTTCAAAAAGGAATTTCAGCCCAAAAAGGCCTAGATTTTTAAACCTCAAAATATGTATGACCTTATTATCATCGGCAGTGGTGTAAGTGGTATGGGCGCTGCTATTTATGCCGGCAGATTCGACTTAAAAACCTTAGTTATCGGTGAACTACCAGGCGGCACCATTACCCTTACTCACCTAGTTGAAAATTACCCGGGCTTTCCCAGTTTAAGCGGATTGGAACTAGCCCAAAATTTCCAGAGACACGTGGATTCAATCGGCGTCACAATTGAACAAGAAAAAATAAGCAAGATTACTTTTAATTCAGAAAAGAAATTTTTTGAACTCAAAACCCAAAACGAAAAAAATTACCAAACCAAAAGTATCCTGCTTACCACCGGTACTAAACACCGCAAACTTGGCATTAAAGGAGAAGCAGAATTCACCAATAAAGGAGTTTCATATTGCGCCACCTGCGATGGACCATTTTTTCGTGACAAAGATGTAATCATGGTCGGCGGAGCAGATTCAGCAGTCAAAGAATCGCTTTTACTAGCCAAATACGCCCAAAAAGTAACTATTGTTTATCGCGGCGAAAAAGTACGACCAGAACCGATTAACCAAAAAAGGATGGAAGAAACTCCAAATATCGAGGTAATCACCAAAAGCAATTTAGTGGAGATCATGGGACAAAGTCAGGTTGAAAAAGTATTACTTGACACTGGTCAAGAACTTAAATGCCAAGGCGTTTTTATTGAAATTGGACGAACTCCGCTCACTGACCTAGCAAAACAACTTAACGTTACGCTAAACGAAAAAAGCGAAGTAATTATTAATAAAGCCTCGGAAACTAATGTACCCGGATTTTTCGCGGCCGGCGATTGCACTAACACGGACTGGAAACAAGCCATTATTGGCGTGGCCGAAGGCTGTATGGGAGCTTATTCGGCCTATCAGTATGTGGAGAGTTTGGGGGGAAAACTAAAAAAACCCTAAACACGGTCTTTCACCACCGGATGCTCGGGATCAATGGCTCCTTCCAACATATCCCTACTTTCAATCATCCCATCAGCAGCTGGCGCTGACACGTCAGAAGTATTTTGTAACATACCCAAAGCCTTTTGTAGATCACCTTGAGAAGTAAACCCAAATGTCGCTAAAAATTGCCTAACAATTTTTTGTCCTTCCTCTAAATAGAAGCCGTTATCCGAAACGCTCAAGCTCTCAACCTCTCCAATTTTAGGCAATAATTGCATCGCAGTAAATGCAAAACCGAAAAAAGCAGCGATTATTCTCTGATTTTCCGAACTTACCTCTAAACTCCCCTCCTTAAGATTAGCAAAAAAACCTGCTGCTGCTTTTAAGTAAATTGGTATTCCTCGTCTACATTCAAAATCCGCTCCCGCATTACATATCGACGTCAAAAAAGAAAGCAAACGGGCTTTCAAGGCTTCAATTTGACGAACCAAATCGGTAGTATTCCCATATATTGCTACGCAGAATAGGCCTTCGACAACTTCCTTAATTTTTAAATATTTCAAAAATTGCTCGGGTGTACAAGAAAGAATCTCCGGATTTTCGTCCCCTAAATACGCCCCGTAAACAACCTCCAACATCGCACGCTCTAATGTGCAAGATGCCTCCTCAGGTAATTGCGAACCGCCTAATGGTGATTTTATTAATAAGCCAGTAACAAATTTCTCCAAATCATAAATCACGGTATCCAAACGTCCGCGCTCTCCCCGTTCCGGTTCCAAACATTGCAATAATTGCTCTATGCTAAGATTGGATAATCTTGAATTTTGAAAAATTTCCGCTAACCTTTTCCTAATCAAATCTGTAGACTCAGGGGAGAATGAAATATCACCCCTATAATATTTAGGGATTCCCGGCAAATCCGATATTTCACCACCATGCGTAGATGTCCAAAAAAATCTTACTGCCGACTGAGTCCCTTCATTATCCCGTACACGCCTGGCTTTTAAATCCCCCAAAAACCTCTCAGCAGCTCCCAAATATTCATCCAAACGCCGTGATTCCGAATCTTCGAGATTTTCAGCCCCTCCAGCTCCGGTAAACACGCCATTGTATGCTCCAATATCTACATGCTCTAAAACCCAGGGATCTGCTTTATTAGCATCTATCATAAAAAAATTTTGATTAAAATTTAAAAAAACATAGTAACCAAAAACCGAATAAGGAACCTAAATTAGCATCCCCCAGCCAATATGTCAACTTAAGTTGCATGCTTTTTGAGTAATTTAGCTTTAAACTATTTGCTCCGTTCCGCTAAGAAAAACGCATATTTTACTATGAACAATCCCAAATATTTTACCCAAAGCTCAATTGAAGAAATTAAATCACTCCTAAAAAAAAGTGAGCATATCGTGATTATTTCGCATCGCAATCCAGACGGCGATACCATTGGCTCAGCGCTTGCCCTTAAACATGCACTAAAACAATGGGGGAAAAATGTAACCTGTTCCTGCATTAATCCCCCACCTGATTACACCCTTATGCTGCCAGGAGTCTGGGAATACGTAAATGATTTTGATCTCAATAAAACCGATTTGCTTATTGCCGTAGATTGCGGAGCTCATTATTTAATGAAATTTAACGAAACTAAACCAGAAATTTTAAACAAAAAAATCCCACTTCTTAATATCGATCACCACCCTTCTAATGACTATTTTGGCTCCCATAATTTGATCTGGCCAGAAGCTGCTGCCACTACCTTTATTATTTATCATCTCCTAATTGAATTTGATCTCCTTATTACTGCCAATATCGCCACCTGTCTAATGCTGGGAGTGTATTATGACACCGGTAGCTTAAAACATTCCAACACTACATCTGAAGTTTTAACCATGAATGCGGATTTGCTGCAAAAAGGAGCCCGACATGAAGAAGTAATTAAAGAACTCTTTCACACCACCCCGATCAATCGTTTAAAATTATGGGGAAGAGTCATGCAACGAGCCAGAATTAATGAAAAAAAAGTCGTAGTTTCCGCAATCACGGAACAAGACTTTATTGAATGTAATAGCGAGCCAGAAGATCTTACCGGCGTCATTGACTTTTTAAACTCAATTCCGGAAAGCAAATTTACTGTGTTACTCAACGAAGATCGCAAAGGAAATATCAAAGGCTCATTTCGCACCCAAAATAACGATATGGATTTATCGAGAATTGCCGCTGTATTTGGCGGAGGAGGGCATAAAAAAGCTTCCGGCTTCACCCTACCCGGAAAAATTGATCAAGAAATCGCTTGGAAAATTCGTTCCAATGCCTTAAATTTAGAGTAATGAATATTTCCCTCCCTGCTAAATTAAGTAAATGCGATCTTCTAATTCTGCCGCTTTACGCCAGCAATACCCCTCCGCTTCTACTTAAAGATCATTCACGCGCTGATTTTGAAGGAAAAACAAATGAAACAGTTTTGCTTTATCAAAAAGACAAACTCACCCCTCGCATTTTACTTGTGGGGCTAGGCCAAGAAAAAAAAACAACCACGGAAATCTGGCGACAAGCCGGTGGCACCGTAGCCAATCAGCTCAAAAAAGGGTTAAGCAAGCTAGCTATTATCCCACCAAAAGAATCGCTAAGGCTAATCCTGGCCTTCATTGAAGGCTTTTATCTGGGACATTACAAATATGAACCTTTTCTAAATGATCCTGAACGTCAACAAACTCCTCTTTCCGAACTACAAATTATTATTCAAGACAAAACACTAAAAAAAGAACTGGAAATCAAATTAAAAGAATTACAAATAATTACCAAAACCGTAAACTCGGTGCGTGACCAAGTTAATAGTCCAAGTAATATCCTAAATCCCACACAATTCGCCAAAAATTCCCAAAAAGTGACCAAAAAATCACGAAAAATAAACTGCAAAATATTTGATGAAAAATCTCTTCAAAAAATTAACATGAACTGTTTGGTAAGCGTGGGTAAAGGGGCAAGAGATAAAGCAAAACTGATCATTTTAGAATACAAATCAAAACCAATTAATAAGCGCCCCCTAGTTCTAGTTGGGAAAGGAATTTGTTTTGATGCCGGAGGCATTAATCTTAAGACCAGAGACTTGGAATACATGAAATACGATATGACCGGAGCCGCCACTGTCCTTGGAATCTTTGAAATTCTAGCTGAATTAAATCTTCCTCTTCATATTATTGGCGTCCTACCCTGCGCGGAAAATATGCTTGGGGAAAATGCTTTTAAGCCAGGAGACATTCTAACTGCCTACGATAAAACCACTGTGGAAATACTTAATACCGATGCCGAAGGAAGATTAATTTTAGCTGATGCCCTGGCCTATGCGGTTAAAAACTTTAAACCGGAAATTATTATTGATGTTGCAACCTTAACCGGTGCGGCAATTACAGCTCTGGGATACGACATCGCAGCCTTAATTGGAAATAATCAAAATTTAACAACCCAGCTAAAACAAGCTGCGACTCAAGTTGATGAAAAAATTTGGGAACTTCCCCTTGATCCAGATTACAAAAAAGAAATTAAATCAGATATCGCGGACATAAAAAATTATAGCGCGGAAGTTGGGGCTGGAGTTATTATGGGCGGAGCTTTTCTGGAACATTTTGTTAAAGATACACCGTGGGCACATCTTGACATGGGAGGCAGCGCCTGGACAAATAAGGCAAAATCCTATTATCCAAAAGGAGCCACGGGACGAATGGTTCGTACCTTATGGCAATTTTTAAAAAATTATAAACCGACTTTCGATTAAAATAAGCCAAAAAAAATATTTAGGACGAAAATTTTTTATTCTTCTTCCCGTTCACGCGCTTTCTGAAGCAAATTTCGTAAACGTTGCACCTCCTCTGGGGTAAAAGAAGGATTCTTAAGTTGAGACGAAGGAAATGGATTAACTTGCCCCACTGCATCCAAAATAGCCTTAGCCACATAAATTGGACGCCCAGTCTCTAAAGCCATAGCTACGGCATCACTGGGACGGGAATCAATCAAAACAGACTTTCGCTGTTTTGCCTTCATAATCCATATTTGAGCCAAATAAGTACCACCAGCTAATTTTTCAATTACAACTCGATTCAATTTTGCACCCAAGCCTAAAATTGTATTTTTAAGAAGAGTGTGGGTTAACGGCCGCTCCGTTTCAATTCCCTGAAAAGCAACCGCAATCGCCCTGGCTTCAAGTTCACCAATCCATATTGGCAAAATCCGATCACTTTTAGGTTCATGCAAAATCATTACTGGGCTATTTAACATCGGCTCCTCCAATAAGGCTAGCAAATATACTTTAGAATAAGAATTAGGTTTCATTGTAATTCAAATTATATAACAAATCCTAAATTCCTAAAACACCCCTAAATTCCATCAACCATGTTTTGAAAAAATCATTTTTATTGCCACTAAAAAAAGGACAATTCCAAATGCTCTTTTTAAAACCAAATCCGGTAAAGCAGTAGCCATTTTAGCCCCAAATAATCCTCCAATAAAAAATCCCAAACAAATAAGAGCAGCTACCTCTAGATTCACCAACCCCTGCTTGTAATAAGTCCAGGTAGCCAAAAATCCAATTGGTGGGACCATTAAAGCTAAAGTGGTTCCCTGTGCTTGGGATTGAGTAAATCCAAATAAAAAAACTAAAACCGGCACAACAATTACCCCTCCCCCAATACCCACCACTCCACTAAGAATTCCAGCGATTAAACCTAATAATAAATAAAGTAAAATTAAATTCATTGTAACGCATGATATCGATTCATGTTTATTTACGCAACAGAGACGAGCCAAATTTTTCCTGCGAAGCAGCTAAAAACCAGCCTATTCCTGGCTAATTACTTGCTCACAATAAGCCTGTCGAACTTCGGTATGGGTTGTCCAAAAGCCAGTTTTAGCAGATGATTCACAAACTTGTTGGACAACGTCACTGTGCCAAGAAAAAGTCCCAGCAAAAGCCATCTGCGCACCGGCAGCAGCTACCAAAGACAACACTGTCAAAGATAAAAAAACTTTTTTCATGAGAAAAAAAATTAAGAAATAAGTATCAGCAAAGTAACGATTTTTAAAAAAAATCCAAGCCTAAAATTCAAAAAGAAATTGACTTTAAATAAAAAAAAGCGGGAAATCATAGTCCGCTACAGGCGAATAATATATATACAGGGGGGCTGCGCTTAAAAGCGCAGCCCCCCTGTATTTCCCCTCTTCACCCCCATTCTTACCTACAAAACCAAAGCTAAACTCAAAATCTTAGAAAATTCAGCCCTGGTCATCGAATTAGCAGGCCCAAAAGCATGATCTTCATAACCAGAAACTAAACCTCTAGCATAAGCATCCAGCACATATTCTGCATACCAAGTATCCAAATCTAAATCCGTAAATGGATTCTCCGTAAGCCCAAAATTAACCAATAATCCCTGAGTAGGATCCAGTGCTACCCGTTTATCAGTAAGTAGACCTTCCATTAAAAGCTTAAGCGCTTCAGCCCGATTAATCGTATCATTTGGACGAAAAGTCCCATCCTCGTAACCCTTAACCATTCCAGCCGCTTTTGCCACCTCAATATAAGGGGCATACCAAGCAGCCAAATCCACATCACCATAAGATTTCTTAGTAGCCTTGTTAGGTACCAAATACCCAGCAGCCTTAACAATCATCTTCGTATATTCAGCCCTGGTAATATTACGTTCCGGAGCAAAAGTATTAAGTGCCACTCCTTGCGCTAATCCTAAGCTTATCACGTTATCAATATAAGTTTCAGCCCAATGCCCTTCATAATCAGTATTTGTAAAATCAAAACTTACCTGGCCACCACTAACCTCGGCATTAGGCTGTTGCTGATCTTGATCTTCACTAGTAACAACCGCCTCCTCACTAGAAGAATCTACCTCGGCCTCTAATTCTGCTTCAGGCTCACCACTATTAGAAACCTGATGAATTGAAACAACCGGAGGATAACCGGTACTTCCTCCACCTGAAGTATTTGATGAACTATTAACAGTGCTAGTAGCGACTGGTGCAGCACTGACCTCACTACTGATCACCGATTCATTGCCAGAGCTGTCAACCGCAGTCACTGCATAATAATAAGTGAGACCATTACTTACCGTGGTGTCAGTATAATTACTAACTGCAACGGAAGAAGTATTAATTTGGTTACTATCACTAATCGCTACTCCAGAACTTGTGCTTCTATAAATATTATAATTATCAATATCAGCTTCGGCATTATCAGCCCAATTCAAGACTACTTGCCCGCTAGTAGCGGTTGCCGTCAACCCGGTTGGAGCAGCCGGGGCAACACTATCATTATTGGTTTTAGGTCCAAAAACCGTAAAGTGGTCCGTAGAGAAAGTAAAAGTATTCGCCGTGGTATCCAATGTAGTAGGCAAATCAACCCATTCTCCCGTACTTTCATTGAGATAAGCCATAGTCATATTTTCAGCCTGTACATCGGTAATTGAATCGGTAGCATAATCATAGACAATCGTGAGTGGCTGGCTAAGTTCAGCCTTTCCATTCGCATCGGTAATTGAAATTTCAATACCATCAGCCGCGATAGAGGCATTACCCGTCTGTTTAGGAATATTCCCTGTTTTCTTCATACTGATAGTCGCAGAAGTCAAACTTGAAGTAATGGCCCCTGAAGGAATATTGAATTCAACACCGGCATCCGTATCCGACACCTTCGAGGATTGCTCCGGATTAACAGTAGAAGACTTGGTCGGCTTAATCGTTCCTCCGGTAGAAGTGGCGGTAATATTTTTGCCCGATTGAGAAGTGGAAGGCGTAACGGTCTGCTTATTGGCAGTCGGTGTAGTGTACCCATCCGCATAAGCCTCAAGCGTACACGTTATTGTTGAACTTTGATGGAGCTTAACTTCATAAGCACCCAAATTATCCACGGCATCCATAACCGATGCTCCGTTGGTACAACGAGCCGACACCGTGGCGTTATTATTAGCCGTGGTGCTGCCCAAAGTAACCGTACCTGTGATGGAAATACCTTGCGCTTCCGCATCAATGGCAAAATTTAAATTGCTCACAGCGGAAGTAGTGACCACTTGGGAAATAGGCGGTTCAGGAAGATACCCTGTTTTGCGAACAGAAACATTATAAGTCGCATTCGGCGGGGTCTGAATCGTGTAATTTCCACTGGAGTTAGTTTGAACTTCAGCCTTAAATCCAGTAATAGGATTAAGAACTGAGACAAAGGCTC
This sequence comes from Candidatus Peregrinibacteria bacterium GW2011_GWF2_39_17, assembly GCA_000993615.1. Lineage (GTDB taxonomy): Bacteria > Patescibacteriota > Gracilibacteria > UBA1369 > UBA12473 > UBA12473. The sequence continues at coordinate 11,223 of LBWM01000009.1, forward strand.
CTTGCTGATTGGCCGCACTATCTGCATCAGTCACCTTCCCAGAAATCGTAACTGGATTACTCAATAAGGCAAAATTAAGAGCAACATCCGCCGAAACAGTCACATCCGTTTGCTCCGCTAGAGGACCAGATTCTTTAGTCGTCACCCGGACTTTATAACCAGATCCATTAGGCACTTGCAAACTTGTACTGGAGCCTGAAAATTCCTTAAAATTCTTCGCACTGGTTCCTGTAATTTCAACAAAAGCTTTTTCAGAATTGAACGCAGCATTGCTTGCGTTTTTAAGATTAATCGTCACCGTAGACAAAGCAACGCCCGAACTTAAATCAACTGTTCCCAAATCAGAATTTGCAGCCGCACTCACTCCGGTTTCCAAAACTTTATCCAGAACACCCGGAATAAAGACTCCCACCGTATACGTATCGGTATTGCTTTCCTTTACACGTAAGGTGAACGTGCCATTGTCATCCAACTTGCTGTTCGTGAATTTTTGTTCTCCATTTTCACGCTGAGCATAAACTCCCCCACCCTGAGTAGGAGCGGCTCCATTGATTTGAATCGTTCCCGTAAACAAAACCACATCATTAGGAGGACTCAAAGTCACTCCAGTCACATCAGTAGTAGATACGGTTTTCTCAGTAGCATCGGTTGGCCCATATCCCATGATATCAGCCTGACAACGCCATGTGCCTGCAGCGACAAGAACGCTCCATGCTCCACTTCCATCCGTCCCAGTATTCGACCAATCCGGTGTCCAGTTTCCACTGTCATCAACACGATTACACCAAACAGGTGAATAAGCCACGGTTTCACTACCCGAAGTTACGGTTCCTGAAATTTTATACAAACCAGCTGTTTTAAGAGTAAAAACAACCGTAGCCGCATTACCCTCTGAATTATGACTTGAAGTCACCCGTACTTTTTGAGGAGGCATAGGCTGCATTCCTGGGACAAAAGCTTCACATTTAAAATCTCCTTCAAAGAGCCGAATCATGGCCACACCATCGGTACTTGTGCGTCCTCCATTTCCTCCGCCAAACATGGACTCGGGTTCCTGGCAGAAAATATCTACATTAGGAATTCCGTTGTTGTTTTCATCCTTCACCGTCACGCTTATATAGCGATTAGGGGTGAGGACGACAAATCCCAAAGTGTCAGCACTGCTTTCATCAGCATCCAATGATCCATTAACATTAACCGATTTAGGAGCAGGAGGGATAAAAGAAGGCGTTGGAGGAGGGCCAAAAGTAAACGCCGGCATATAATCCCAGACGTTCACAAAGTATTGACCTTGTTGAGCACGGAACGTCACTGAAGCTGCGCCATCGCCATCAAAAGTGAATTCTTTTTTATAGTGACCACTCCAACTATTCGCTTCGACTACACCTTTTTTAGTGGCTGTGCCTCCGGTGACATTGACGGTCAACGTCTGTAACGTATTTCCATTGACATCCTGAGCCCCGCTCAAATCATTCAAAGAAAAATTGTAAGTCTTTGTAACGCCATCACTGACATTAAAATGAGGGGGTGGTGGAGTTCGATAATCCGTAGCCACACTCGATTTATCGAGTGAAACGATAGAAGGCAAGAAAATATCGTAATCTCCAGGTTGCAGATTCTCAAATTTATACGTCGCAGTACCGCCGCTAAAAGTAACGGTATTACTCAAAACTCCTGACCATGGTGATCCTAATTGAAGATCAAAAGTCTGTCCATTATCAACACCTGTCGCGGTAATGGTTCCTTCGATTTTCGCTGTTCCTCCTCCAGTGATGAAAAAAGGACTAGACGTATAAGGACCAGCCACTTTTCTTCGAGCCGAATCGAGAACAGACAATTCAACCGTATACCCATCGGTATTAAAATCTTTCTTTGTGGAAGGCGTCTTAATGGCATTGAGATCCAAGGTCAAAAAGTCACGCGCTTGAGTGGCTCCGCCGGTTAATTTCAAAAGAACGGTACGAGAAGCATCATTAAGGTTATCGATGGTAAATGTCAATGTGCCTGTTCCCGGGCCATTGATGTCTCCATTCACTGGGCTACATCCATTCCCGGGATTCGTCATACAACTGTTCGGTTTTGTGGCCGTAGACACCACAGTCCCTTCCGGAAATTTCAACTGCAAATAGCTGTTTTCAGCAATCACCTGATCCACAGGAACATCAATAAACCACATCGTCGATTGAGAAGTACTCTTATTCATCGGTTCAGCACGGAACCCACCACCGGTCATACTGGCGCCGAATTTATCGGACACAAGCCCAAAAGATCCTGCCGTAAAAGCACTCTTATCCATTTTAGCTTCAAAAAAGTCGTAATTAGCCCAAACATAACCTTCAAATTCATTAAAATTATTATTCGTACCATCGATTGAACGTTGGACATTAGGATCAAGACCAGAAGCCCCAACTTTCAACTGAGCACTGTTGTCTGTTAAAGGATCATCCTCAGTTGTAGCGAGATCATTGTTCGCTAAATCTTGAATATTGCTCACCGTAATTTTAAAGAAAGCATCACTCTTCAAACTAAGATCTTTAATAACCACCATCTGCCCCATGGATTCATATTGAATTTTCTTATTGGACAAACTCACTGAAACGCCGCTGGGACTTTCTAAAACATAATTCTTAAGGCTTTCAGCTTGAGATTTTTTAACCGGCTCGCTGAAGAAAATGCGACATTCAAATTCCTCACATTCTGCTTGAGCGATAAAAGGCTTCACCGTGTCAGCCATAGGCGTAACACTAAACGCTTGTGAATATTCTTGAGCCAGCGCATTACCTAAAAGATCGGTAACCGTTGTTTTGACGATCAACGTATAATTTGCTCCAGGAGTAAACGCCGAAGCTAAATTAACAAGCGCTGCTTTTTCCTCAGGCAAATACACCACATCACCGACAAGCCTATTGTTTTCACTGTCTCTAATTTGTATCGTGCTGCTCGCATCAGAAATATCTGAATCGGTAATCGTACTAGAATTCATTTTTTTGCTGAACTGAATGCGAATAGGAAGAAATTGTGGGACATTAATAACCTGTCCATTGGTATTTTTGTAAGAATCCAAACTCGTTCCCCACACTTGAGGAGCCGTGGTATCATTATTGGAATTCGTGGTGAAATAAATATCATAAGCCGTCGTGGCATTAGGATTCCAGGCATCAAAGGCCATAAGGTTATTTCCATTTTCATCCGTAATAGCGGTGGTCACAACCAAATGATATTTTTGTCCAGCCGATAAAGAAGAACCTAAAGTCCCATAAACCGAACGCTTATCATTACTAGCATCCAAAGCAGAAAAATTGATTTGCGTTCCATCAGTCCCATTAGCATTCACGGGATAAAGTTTCACACTAGAATTTGTCACCGTATCGATATTAATTGGATTTTGAAAACCAACTTCAAGAACTGCGGAATTAGGAGGGAATGAATTATCTCCAGGTCCAGGATAACTATACATCACACGGTTAGATTCAAATTTACCTGTGACATCCATGGTTGTGAAAGTAGCCGTATTTGTAGGACTTGCAATGAGATTTCCAGCCAAATCCGTCACTTTTGTGACCGTAATTGTACACGCTTGCCCCGCCTCAATCCCCACTTGCTCAATCACTAACTCATGATTTCCAGCATCATAATCAAAATCCTTATCAGAAATAATTTTGGGATTAGCACCACAACTCAATGTAAAATTCTGAAGCGCCACACTACTTTCACTAATGTGCTCATCAAAATGAACGCCAAGCATCCACCCATCAGACCAAGCACTTTGGACTTGAGGGGAAGTCGCGTCCGCGGCTCCCGTTGTGAATGAACTGGTGTACTGAGAAGCGAGTGCATTCCCGGAAATATCCTTAACCCCAGTCGTCAATTTAATCGTATACGCTGTACTAGCCTCCAGCACACTCGTCGGCATAAACGCAGCAGAATTATCATCCAAATAATATTTCACAGTCCCAGAAACCTTACTCCCATCGCCTTTCTCCACGCTAAAAGTATTCACATTGAGTGTTGCGGGATCCATGGCTTCACTGAATTTAACTAAAATTTCATAAGCGCCTACCGGAACATCGGTCGCACCGTTTAAAGGAGCTACACGACTAACCTGAGGTGCCACCGAATCCGTACCAGTCCCAACCTTAAAAGATCTAACCTCTGGAAATTGCAAAGATTTCCCCGCAGCATCCTTAACGGTTGTGGGAATAGTGATTTCGTATTCGGTGTTGGCGGTAAGAACAGCAGATGGAATGAGTTTTACGAGTTGACTGGCCGCAATATAAACAGGCGTAATTGTCACGGCAGTGCCTGTGGTAGAAGAACCAGCCATAGACCATCCAGTAATAGGTTTTAACGTAATACCCGAAAGGGTACTTTCATTCATAGCATTGGAAAAACGCACCAAAACTGCTGTATTGGTTTTTACGTCAAAATTTCCCCAATCAGGATAAACACGTTCAATATTAAACGATTGATCCATAAAAAAATTATCATTGAACATATTCCCACTCATCGGAGATCCACCACTCATGGAATTTCCCATGTAATCTTTAACCCCCGTGGCCGCAAATTGAATTTGAGCACCACTGGCGATAGTCAACCCTGTAATTTCCAACGCATTATCAAAACTCTTCCATTCAGCAACCGCACTGCTCAAATCATAGGGTTGCCCATTCACTGTCATGACATAGCTGGAAAGATTCGCGGCTGAAGACCCCATGGCTCGATCAAATTTAACGGTACAACTCGTCGTTCGACATTCCACATATTGAATTTGAGGTGCCGTGGTCACACTTTGCCCTGTTGTAAAACTCCGTGTAAATTTGGAAGCCAATGTGTTCCCCGCAATATCTTTAACGTTCGTTGAAACCGTCAACGTATAACTGGTGTACGGCTGCAACGGTTCATTCAAAGTAAGATTAGCCAATAAGCCAGCATTATCATAACTGACTTGCCCGGCTAAACAATATTCCACGCCCGCTTTATTGGTACATAGTTTAATATTGCCGCTCAAATTGGAAGCATTGATCACGGATGCATCCATTTTCTCACTAAAATTAACCGATAAAACATTGTTCGTGAGAGGCACATTTATAGGATCAATTACCGAAGAAGTGGAAGGATCGTCATAACTTTCAACACTGGTGCTCGTCACAGATGGCTTCATAATATCGTTGACAGCACCGGTTTTAAAACCAAATTTAAACGATGACATGGTGCCATTAAAAATATCTTTCACCCCAGATGCCCCCCCCTGAACCAAAACCTCATAACTGGTATTAGCTCCTAAAGATGCACCTACAGTAACAAGAGCTGTACGCGTATTGCTATTATAATTCACTGCGGAAAGAGCGACATTGACTCCAGTTTTTGCATAAGTCGCCCAATCGAATTGATAGAGCTGCAATGTAGCCGTATCGCCAGCAAGGGTTAGCGTGCTAGGATTAATATCCTTATTGAATTGAACGCTGAATGTCGCCAAATTCGTAGGAACTTCCCAAGCATCCATTTGAGGAGAAGTTTGGATAACATTAAGCGGTTCATTCGTAACGCCCATAGTGGGATTATAAGTGACCGTTTTTTGGATATCCGAAGCCGTATTAACCGTTCCCCCTGGTGCATTATCCTTAAGCCCACTCAACGTGAGCGTATAAGGAGTTCCAGAAATCAACGTCGTCGAAGAATCTAATACAATTCTCACACGATCCCATTGAGCCGTAAGGTTAGAGACCGTACGACTTGGGCTAAAAGTCGCCGTAGCGTTAGTTGTATTGACTCCATTCTCATCAGAACACAATAATTCCAATTCCATAGGGGAAAGGACTCTCACTTCAGTACAAACGGGAGGCGTGCTATCCGATGCTCCATAGACCACGACCTCACGAGTCAGTGGCTCACCCCCAGTAACCGTTCCGCTAACAATAACCGTATACATTGAATTAGGGGTCATATCAGACGCCAAAAGCAATTCCGCATAAAGACCGTAAACAACAACATTAGAAATAACTACCGGATTTTGTCCCAATTGAACCGTAAAATTACTAGGAACAGCCAATGAAGAATTCAACGCTTTATTAAAATCAATACCAATGCGATTCAATCCCAAAGGATAAACGCCCATGACTCTCAAAGAACTCACATAGGTATTATCAAGCCCCGGCGTAGCGGTTTGCTTAAAAAAGTCATCGGCAGCCGATCCCAAAGAAGTTCCACTGCTATCTCTTCCCAACGCTTCGTCAGCATTACCTGTTGAAGTTCCTGGTAAAGCATTGTCTGAAGCATAACCATCATCAAAAGTACCCAAAGAAACCGAATCCATCATAAGAGAGGTATTGTCCACGAGTTGAAAATTATCATTATCTTGCAGATTTTTACCTCCAGTGGGCTGAGCTAAAATGATTTTATCTCCATTGCGGGTATCCGTAATAGACCCTCCGGCCGTACTGCTATAAATCACAACCCCAAATTTATCCTCACCTCCAGGATTAACAGCGCAAGAAGGCCCTGCGGCTAAACTACAAACAAGCAAAGGCCCCGTCATAAAATTAGTACGCGTCACAATTACCTGCCAGTTCGTTAAGTTTTTATTGCTCTCATTGACACGAAGTTCAATGAATTCATCATTCGAATCAACCGATCCGCCCCCAACAGTACCGTTGTAATTATTACTACTCCAATCCCGCCGAGGAGCTGTGACGATTTCATTAATGACCACATCAGGACCAAAAAAGCCCCCTTCATTATTCGGGGCGCAATTAATCGGACGAGTGACCTGAAAAGCTAAAACATTTTGGATGGCTAAATCATCTCCATTAGGATAGCCACAAGCGACACCAACTCCATTCAGCGTATTGAATGTAACGCGCACATTTTCTGGATTAATTTGCTCAACAGTACTAGCAATGTGCGGACTCCCATCCTTAGATATCGTATAATTTGAAGCCGTAAGCACCGTCGCATTATCGGTTATATCCGCATTAAAGCCAATATCCAATTTATAATTATCAGTTCCATTGACATCAGCAAAAATTACGTCAGTGGGCACAGCCGCAGAAACCGTAAAAACTTGACCAACCGCAGTCAAAAGCACCACGATGATCAGTGGTACAACCACTATTTTACGCGTTAAGGATTTAAAGTGAGTGAGTATATTCATTGTGTTTTGGGTTAAAATTTTTGTTTTTTAAAAAAGTAAAAAGGTCTGGGTTACCCCAGAAATGGATCAATCCCCCTCATAAAAGGAGGTTTATTTTTATTTTTACAACATATATAGAGTGCAACATGAGAAACAAGCGTTAACTGAATTTCCAAGAAAAAAAATTGCACGTATCTATTTATTATAAAACCTTTTTGCAATATTTGCAAGTAAATATCTCAAAAATTCCCTCTCTTTCGCCACCCAAAAAAAATCAACTGTAACCACTAAATAAAAGCGGAGGTGTATAAATGCTCAACTAAAATTTTAAGACCCAATCCTATTAAAATAATACCTCCTAAAATTTCCGCTTTTTTTTCAAAAAAATGCCCAAATCGAAATCCGATATTAACTCCTAAAAAAGACATAAAAAATGTAACCATCCCAACTATCATTGCCATCAAAGCAATAGATCCTTGCAAAAAAGCAAAACTCACCCCAACCACTAAGGCATCAATACTAGTGGCTAAGGCCAAACCACACAAAATAACCCACTTCATTCCCTTCAAAGAACGATCAATTTCAGCCATTTTAGTTGATTCATAAATCATTTTAATCCCAATAAGAACCAATAAAAAAAAGGCAATCCAATGATCTATCTCCTCAATAAATTGCTGCAAGCTACCCCCTATCAACCAACCAATAACCGGCATTAAACCCTGAAAAAATCCAAAATAAAAAGCAATTCTCAAAGCAGCTAAATAATTAAACCTTTTAAGAGAAGCCCCCCCTGAGACCGAAACCGCGAAAGAATCCATAGACAAACCTATCGCGATTAAAAAAATAGAGAAAATGTTCATAAGAACCCTTACAGAAAATAATAACACCACTAAGGACGCATTCTGGTCAACATCCTAGGGAAAGGAATTGTTTCACGAATATGCTCAATTCCACACACATAACGCACCATACGCTCCAAGCCCAATCCAAAACCGCTATGTGGCACAGACCCATATTTTCTCAAATCTAAATACCACTGATATTCCGGCCCCTGCAATCCTTCCTTTAAAATAGCCGCTTTCAGCGTATCATAATCATCTTCACGCTGCGATCCCCCAATTAGTTCCCCTGACCCTTCAGTCCCAATAAGATCATCATTCAGCACTAAATCAGAATTTTCCGGATCAGTTTTCATATAAAAAGGCTTAATGGATTTCGGCCATTTATGAATAAAAACAGGCACCTCACTATCCTGAGTTAAAAGCACTTCATCGTCATTGCCAAGATCTTGTCCAAACTGAATATCAGACCCCCTTTGATGCAATTCATCAATCGCCTCAGTATAAGTTAATCTCTTAAAAGGAGTTTTTATCTTCTTTAAAGGCTCAATATTACGCTCCAAAGCCTCTAATTCCGCTAAACAATTTTGCAAACAATGCTGGATCACAAAAGTCACCAAATCTTCTTGCAGTTTCATGCTATCCTCATGTTCAAGGTAAGCAGCTTCGGCATCCATCATCCAAAATTCTGTTAAATGCCTCTTAGTTTTGCTCTTTTCCGCTCGGAACGTTGGTCCAAAATCAAAAGCCTTTCCCACAGCCATAATAGCGGCCTCAAGATAAAGCTGCCCGGACTGCGATAAATAAACTTTCCCTTCATCAAAATACTCCAATTCGAATAATGTCGTGGCTCCTTCGCAAGCATTTGGGGTAAAAATCGGCGTATCAATCTTAATAAATCCACGCTGATCAAAAAACATGTAAACCGCCCTAATTATTTGATTTCGGATTCGCTGAATTGCCCACTGCCTCTTGGAACGCAACCACAAATGACGGTGATCAAGCAAAAAATCAGGGCCATGCTCCTTTTTAGCAATAGGATAATCCTCAAAAGGGATCTGCCCAATTTCAATATCATTCACCTGTAATTCAAAAACATTTTCAAGCTTAGGATGTTTAGAAACAATTCCAGTGACTTTGCAGGAAGATTCCATTTGAAGTTGCTCGGCTTTAGCCATCACCGCTGGTGTCACTTCACTTTCTGCCACCACACCTTGCACCATCCCGCTTCCATCCCGAAGCTGTAAAAAATAAATTTTACCACTCCCTCTTTTATTATACATCCATCCCTGAATAGTGACTTCTTCGCCAACATGCCTTAAAAAATCTGAAATTTGGACAATCATTTTAAAAAATAGTTAAATAATATCAAATCGCAATCAAAACAACATGTATACTAAAAAGCGAGATAAAGTAGTATAAACAAACATATATATTTTAACATCGAGAATTTTCCCATTCAATAAAGAATTTCCTATTATGTTCCAATTTATCGCGGATCAAATCACCTATCACCTTTTAAACCTACCCACCGAAAATGCGTTAGGAGATGCCCTAAATTTTTTTATTTACGATACCTTCAAAATTCTAACTCTTATTTTTATCGTAATTTCCGTAGTGGCCTTCATAAGAACTTTCCTAGCCCTATCTCAACTAAAAAACCTTTTAACTAAATCACACTATGGTCTTGGCAATCTTATCGCCGCCCTTTTCGGAGCCATTACTCCGTTTTGTTCATGTTCCTCCATCCCGTTATTTACCGGATTCATCAAAGGGAATATTCCCATGGGCATTGCCTTCTCCTTTTTAATAACCTCTCCTTTGGTCAATGAAGTTGCTTTTATTTTAATGGGGGGATTATTTGGATGGCGGTTAGCCTTTCTATATGCCATAACCGGGATAATTTTAGGGGTTGTAGCCGGCCTTTTTATTGGAAGCCTTAAAATGGAAGACCAACTCATCCTAGACAACAAAGAGGAAAAACTAAAAGCTAAAACCGTTCCCCTAAAATTAGAAAATAAAATCAATTTTGCCGTCAAAGAAGGATGGAAAACACTTAAAAAATTAACACCGTACGTAATTATAGGTGTGGCCATGGGGGCTATTATTCACGGATATGTCCCCCAAGATTTTTTCATAAAATCCATTGGGGAATATCAAATTCTAGCGGTTCCCATAGCCGTACTCCTAGGCATTCCCATTTACGCCGGATGCTCAACAGTGGCTCCGTTAATCTTCGGCATTACCTCAAGCGGAATTCCGCTCGGAACATCCTTAGCTTTCATGATGGCTATTGCCGGATTATCCCTACCTGAAGCTATTATCCTAAAAAGGGTCATGAGTCTCAAGTTGCTGGCGGTTTTTTTCCTAGTAGTAGCAATCGGAATAACGATGATTGGCTACTTTTTTAACTTTATGGCTGCAAAATAGTTTCTGTTTCACCATTAATCGAAATCACAACGTCCTTTACAAAAGAAATGGCTTTAATTGTTTGAGTTATCTGTGCTCTAATTCCGACCACACGACATGATCCTCCTACTGCTTGATCAAGCGCTTCATTAAAATCAACAAAAGCCGTATCCCCCTTAATAGAAATTGAATTAACCTGAATCCCTGCATTTAAAGAACTAAAATAGCCTTCATTTTTTTCATTTTCTAAAGGCCCAATCAAAAGCTGACTCAAAATTTCCTCCATAGTTAACTCTCGAGTCGCTTTGCGAGTAACCGGATAAACTTGATCGCAAAGAAATCCCCCAGGGTCTTTAACCGTACTTCCCCAAAACAAACTATAATCAAGAGAATCAACAGAAGCAAATTTAACAGGTAAATCAAAAATTTGATCATTCTCCGGAAGGCCTGATGGATTATCCTTTGCAAAGCGCAAAATACCTTGATTCACTAAAGGAGTAGGAAAAATCAAGGTAGCCCTAAAAGGCACCATTTGATCAGTCATCCAATCCCCTTCTGCTTGAGCCTGAGTTAAAGCAATTTCCTCACCGGCCTCGTTAAGCAACTTTATTGGAAAAACACCTTCAAAATACCACGCTCCGGGTGCCTTGCCCTGAATCACTAAAGGACTTTGGATTTCTTCATTAATTTTAGGAATATCTACTAAAATAGTTTCATTCTGAGTAACAGTAGGCCAATCTGAAGGGGAATCAGTCGATGGGATATTAAAACTACACCCTAGCCCACTGAGGGACAAAATAATTAAGAAAAAAAAGCATAAATAAGATTTCATAAAAATTTTCATATTCATAAATTTTAAAAAGCTTGTAAGAAACCGCCACCAAGTGGATTATATAAGTGAAATTGAAAAAAATCCAACGCTTACCCTAAAACCCTTAAATTCGCTTACATGCCTACAGAATCAGAGGAAGAGCTCATCACCGCAGCCAAAAACAATAAACAAGATTTTATTAAACTTTATGACCGCTATTTTGATCCCATTTATAAATTTCTATTGACCCGCGTTACCAATTTAGATCTTGCCGAAGATTTAACCTCCGAAACCTTCTTCCTCGCCCTAGAAAACATTGACCGCTATCAATACACCGGCAAACCATTTAGCGCTTGGCTTTATCGCATCGCCATCAATGAAATGAATCGTTACTTTCGACGCCACAAAAAGGAAAAACAAATCATGGAAGCGGCTTGGCCAGAAATATTTAACAACCCTGAATCAGCTGATACTCAACTCAAAGAAAACGAAAATCAACTAAACCATCTTAATAATCTCAAAGAACTTAACACTGCCTTTAAGCGGCTTAAACCAGATGATCAAAACTTACTTTCCCTTCGTTATTTTCAAGACCTTTCCTATCAAGAAATTTCCAATGCTCTGAATTTAAGCCTCAGTAATGTCGGGGTAAAACTCAATCGTGCTCTTAAACGCCTCTCTCAACTCTCTAACGCCTCCTTATCATGACTTCTTCCAGTAATCAGCCTCAAAATTCGCTAGAAAATAATCTTAAAAAACTCTCTATGTTCCTTAAACGTCGCGCCCGTTCAGGTTTCAAAAATCAATTAAGACAAACCCTCACCGAAAAAGCCGAAACCCTCAATGAATCACCCCCCAAATGGAACTGGCACTTTAAACAATTTTTCCTAAAACGCTTACTGCCAGTCACAGCCACGGCTTTGATCCTCATTATCACAACCATAATGCTTTTCCCGGGAGGAGTGACCGGCCCATTATCTATTAAGCTAATCAACACAGCCGCAGCCAAAGATTATTACATTCTCACGGCAAATGAATCTGACTGGAGTGGGATAACCGCCAATGCCCAATTTAAACTTCAAAGCAAAGGCCCCCTAAGTGTTAAAGAAATCAAAAAAGCGCTCACTGTTTCACCAGAAACCAATCTCAAAATTACCCAAACCGCTGAAAACGAGGTTACCATCATCCCTGAACAAAATCTAAACACTGGCACTATTTACACCTTTGAATTAGCAGCCCAAGAATTACCAGACAGCCCCTATCCAAAAGAATACCAATGGGCCTACCAAGTTTCTGAAGCCCTTAATATTACCGGCACTCTCCCTGGAAATCAAAGCGCTGGAGCACCAACCAATAGTGGCATTGAAGTCTATTTCAATTATCAAGGGGTAACTGCGGATGATTTTAAAAATCATTTCACCATCTCTCCAGCAGTTAACGGCACTTTTCAGGTTAAAGGTAAAACCGGAACCTTCATCCCCAAAGCTTCAATCGGACTCCAACCAGGAACAATCTATACAATCACCATTACCGCCGGCCTACCTTTAAGCGACACGACTAAAAGCTTAACTACGGATTATATTTTTCAATTTGAAACCTCAACCGAGCAAAGGAATAAAACCACGCTCCGCTTCCAAAAAACATTTTACGATTTCGACACTACCACCAAACCCGAATTCCCAATTTACTATTACCAAAATGGGATAAACGAAAAAGAAGAAAATAATAATGTGGCAGTTCAAATTTATCGTTATGCCAGCGGCGAAGATTACATCAATGCTCTCCAAACTCAACATCAAGCCGCACCATCTTGGGCCTACGTTACAGAAGAAACTTACCTTTCCTCTACGAAAAATCTAGAAAGTATTTTGCAAATTCCGTCGATTCCAATCGTAACCCCAGATTACCAAAACACTATTATTTTGCCTGAACCTCTACCCACAGGTTATTACCTCGTCCTGGCCACTAAAGAAAATGTCACAGATCAAGTTTTCCTTCAAGTATCTAACGTAGCAGCCTATTTAACCTTAAGTAATGCCCAAAGCATCATCTGGGCCAATGATCTTACAACCGGGAAACCACTTCCTGGAGCAGAAGTTGAAGTTCTTAACTACAACCTTTCCACTAAAACTGACTCCGAGGGAATCGCCACCTTTGACCAACTCATTAACAAAGTGGGCGGCGTCCAAGAAGAAAATAAATTTATCTACTTCAAAATCAGCGCCAACGGAAAAAGTACCTACTACGAAGCTGAACTAAATGGATGGAATCAACCAACCAGCAATGATAATTATTGGCAATTACTTCAAACCGAGCGCCAAACTTATCACCCTACAGACACGATTTATTATTGGGGAATAATCCAAGGCCGCAAAAACCCCATCCAATCCGAAGCAACCCTCATTTTAAGTAAAACATATCTTTTTTACGAGTTAAAAAATTCGCTTGAACAAATGACCAAAAACAACGAAATCGTTTTCCAGAAAAACATTCATTTGCAAGATGGCATAGCCTTTGAAGACAAAATTGATCTAGAAAAAATCGAACCATGGCAATACACCTTAGCCATTATTCAGGATAATCACATCCTAGCCCAAACTAACCTAAGCGTCGAAAATTATATTCTCCCTGCCTACCAAATATCCCTAGAAACAGACAAAGATGTTCTTTACGCAGGGGAAACGACCATTATTCATGCTTATGCCCGGTTCTTCGAAGGCACTCCGGTCTCAAATGTGGAATTACGCTACACTCTACCCAATCAAAACACAGGCACCATATCTACCGATGAAAACGGAGAAGCAACTTTTTCTTTTACAGCCACCTTAGATGATCAATCTTGCAGCACCTATTGCCCAATTGAAGAATATCAATACCTTATCGTCACTCCTCTTAAAGAAGAATTAGCAGACATTCAAGCCAGAATACCGATCCAGGTATTTCGCTCTAAGATTGAAGCCACTAATTTTGAAATAACAACCCAAAAATTCTATTTAAAAACGCAACAAATTGACCTCAATCAAATCGCCCAAAAAAGCACTAATTGGGAAAATAGAGAAAATATTTACAGCGGACCTGCCCCACAGACCCGCCTTGAACTTGCCCTAACCAGAATAGATTGGGTAAAAACCGCTACCGGAGAATATTACGACGAAATTGATAAAACGGTCCATATCACCTATCGCAACGATCGTATCGAAGTCCCTTTAGGCACCACAACTTTATTTACAGATGAAAAAGGGGAACTTAATTATACTCCTACCTTAGAAGCAGATCATGAATACGATCTTAATTTTACAATTTACGATGCCGAAGGTCATTTTTACAAAGACCATCACTGGGTTGGCCAGAGAACATTTTCGCCTGATGATGACAGCTCTTATCTTATCCTTTCGGAACAAAAAGCCGAAGATCCTTTTCAAAATCAAAATTTTACAATCGGCGAAGCAGTGAATTTAAAAATTACTAATTCAAATCCCGAACTAAGCATGCCCCAAACTGAAAATACTCGCTATTTATTCATCCAAACCCAAAATGGTATTACAAACCACCTCATTCGAACCACACCCCAAAACAAATTCACCTTTAAAGAAGATATGATCCCCAATATTAATGTTCAAGCCATTCTCTTCGACGGAAAATACTTTAGCCAAACTGGGCTAGAATACATCAACTATGATCAGGAATTAAAGAGACTCAATGTTGAAGTAAGCCTCGAAAAAAATCGCTACGAACCAGGAGAAAAAGCTAATCTCACTATTAAAACATCCTCTCAAAATAAACAACCTACATCAGCCCAAGTCAACGTTTATTTAGTAGATGAAGCCTATTATGCGCTTTTCGAAGAATCATTCCGTGATCCACTCCCTCAATTATATTCAGCGATTGGAAATAATTTACAATACACCTATAGTTCTGAATCAAAAGAAACCATGAATGGTGGAGGGAAAGGAGGATGCTTTATCGCCGGGACCCAAATTCTAATGACTGACGGCAGTACTAAAGCAATTGAAAAAATTGAAACTGGTGACCGCATTTTAACTCGACAAAACGAATGGAATGGCGAACTTATGCCAGCAACCGTCTGGAAAACCTACGAACACCTAGTTTCCGACTATTTACTAATTAATGAATTTTTGGGAGTCACCGGTGAACACATTTTATTTATTAATGGAAAATGGCAACTTGCCAATAACTTAAAGCTGGGAGACGTCTTAATTAACAAAGATGGTCAAAAAATCATTGTTAGCACTATTGACAAAATTCATACTCCTCTAAAAGTTTATAACTTCGAGGTCCAACACTATCATACTTATTTTGCCAACGGCATCTATGTGCACAATGACAAAGGAAGAACACGAGAAGATTTTCGTGATACCGCGCTGTTTGAATTAGTTCAAACAGATAGTAACGGACAAGCCACTCTTAATTTTGAATTTCCGGACAATATTACGTCCTGGCGAGTTGTAGCCACAGCCGTAAAAGGAGGTGATATTCAAGCCGGATACGGCCATACTAATATTGAGGTTTCTAAAAAATTATTTACCCTACCAGTAGTAAACACCCAATACCTTATTGGAGATAAACCGCAAATCCCAATTCGGGCTTATGGCGATGCCCTTAACTCTGACACCTCCATCGAATTTAAAACCCAAATCGATACCTTAAATTACACCGAAGAAAAAACCGGACTTGCTTTTGCCACGACCTATTTCACCCTTCCAAACCTTACCCAAGGCACTCATCGATTTTTAACTTCTGCCAAAATCAAGGATAATACCGATAGCCTTGCCCTACCATTTACAGTTGAGCAATCACATTTAACTAAACAAGTCACTAGCCAAAATGTGCTCAGTAATAATTTTCACCTCCAAGGGGCTCCCACCGAACGCACCAAATTGACCTTTCTTAATAACGAAATTTCTTCAATTTACGACTTTTTACTAAATTCTCTTTTTGAAACAGGAGATCGAGTTGACCAAATTACGACCAAGACATTAAGCCGGGAATTACTTAACCAATACTTTAACGCTAACCTTCCGACCGAAGAATTTCCAACTTTCCTCTATGAATCAGGTTACGAGAATGAAGGAATTACGCTTTTCCCTTATAGTGACAGTGATCTTAAATTAACGGCTCAACTAGTTGGCGTTAATAAAAATTTATGGAGTTTAACCCCTCTTAAAAATTATTTTATCTCAATTCTGAATGACAAAAATCGCCTGCTTTCAGAAAAAATAAAAGCTTTATACGGATTAGCCAACCTAGAAGAAAATTATTTATCTGACCTTAATTATCTTAGCGAAAATTTTGATTTAGGCCTAGAAGACCAAATTTACACTGCGCTGGCCTACTCCACCTATGGCGCCCAAGACAAAGCTAATGACCTTTTTCTTAAAATTCTGGATCAAAATTCAAAACTGGAAACAAATACTCTCAAAATTACCACTGCTGGCGCTACGCAAGAAGATGAACTTTCCTGGACAGCGCTTATGGCAACATTAGCAGAACAACTCGGCAGCGATCGCCGTGATGTACTTTGGAATTATGTAATTGCACCTAAAAATAACGAAAATATGGCCGAACTCATCCTACTTGAAAAGCTTCTATATACCGAAAATCGCTTAGCCAGAGGTGCCAAAACAACAGTTTCCTTCACCATAAATAACAAAAAAATCAGCCTAGTAAATAACGAAATTTATGAAATTAGCCTCCTACCAACAGAGCTAAAAAATACAACTTTTTCAAATATTCAAGGTGAAATTGGCCTAATTAGTAGCTACGAAATCCCCATTGATCTTGCCACGATTCAAACTGACTCTCGCCTCCAAATTACCAGAAAATACCTTGTTAATGGCCAAGAAACAACCACCTTTAAACCAGGAGATATGGTAGAAGTTCATTTTACCTACAATATTCCAAACGATCTTGAAGGCGCTTACCGCATTATGGATTACTTACCCAGTGGCCTCCAATCTGCAACCCAAGTCCAAAATTTTAGACCCTATCAAAACTCCACGGGAAACCAGAATTATAGAATGCCCTATCACCATGACCAACAAAAACTTTCCTTCTATATTTATTGCAGTAAAGATTATGGTTGCCAGGATAACGCGGGAAATACTGGCTTTTATTATCTGGCACGCGTTATAAACAAAGGAGAATTCATTACTGAACCATCTATCATTCAAGGACTAGGTAATTCAACTCTCATCAATACCAGTGGGACACGAGATTCAATTACTATCCCCTAACATAATCCTCCAGTATGGGGCAAAATTCCGAGCAAACAACTACGATTATTAGGCCATATCAAAAAAAAGATTGGCCCGCTATTTACAACTTAATTACCGATCTTCAAAATCACATTGCCTAATCGATCCCCTTAAAAGATATTATCCAAAGCAAGAATTTGATATCAAGTCCTACATGAATCTAACCCAAAAATACATTAGCAAAGAAAAAGGCATAATTTTTGTGGCGGAAGAAAAAAAAGAAATCATTGGCTGCATTATTGGTAGTCTCTCCCCATTTTCTTTAAGCGAAAAAATCGAAAGGTATCTCAAAAAAAGGGGCTATATTAGGGAACTAATTATTTCCCGAAAAGCTCGAGGCCAAGGATTAGGGAAAAAACTACTTTTGGCCATAGAAAATTATTTTCGCGAACAAAAATGCCAAATTATCAAACTCAACTGCTTTGGCCCAGATTTAAAAACCCACGCTTTTTATACCCACCTGGGATACAAAAATCATATTATTGAAATGGAAAAAAAATTACCTAATTTAGAATAAAACTTTCACCTTTCAAGAAAGCGCTGAACCATATCTTCTAAACTCATTCCGGGATGAGTACGAGCAATAAATTCAGGATCTAAAGCTTCACCTTTCTTTTCATCAGCTAAGACTACCAGCAATCGTTTTAGTGTTTCAACATATTCCTGATTCCTATCTGGTGCTTGTTTAACAAAAGCAACTATAAAATCTTTATCAAAATAGCTGTCATACAAGTGCTTAGAGCTACAATAATCCTTAAAAGCCTTAAAGGATTCAATAAAATCAACCGAGTGTAATCTAGAAACTAAAACCGAATCATTTTTAACCACCAAATAAGCTTCAAAAAAAGAATCCATCTCCTCGCAAGTCAAAAGATTGTGATATTGCAAAATACTTTCAAGAAACTTAAAACTGCTCCGATATTCTAAAACCGGTAAATTAAAAATTCTGTCCAATGGTCCCAATAAATAACTTCGACTAACCTGACCCAACATTCCTTTTAATAACCTAAAATTAACTTCATCCTTCAAAGCAACCAAAAGTGCCTTTATCTCATTTGAATGGCCATCTATAGAATCTATTTCAGAAAAAGGTAAATAAGATGGATAACCAATCGCAAATAAAGCAACAAATCTATCCACTATTTCAGGATTATTTTGCACATAATCAAGGCTAAAAAAATTAAAAAAATCTTCCAAAGAAATTTTATATTGGCTCTCCTCATCTGATGCCTTCAAAGCTACCGCTAAATAATTTTTATCTTCCAATTTAGCCTCATTTAACGGCTCTTGTAAGGCTACTGTTAATGATTTCTTCTGTTTCTCACTTAAGTTTCCGTTGGTCATCAACTCGATATAGACATCTACAGTTTGCGTCCTAATAGTACGCACGACATTCCTGATAAAACCAGCAACATCAATATCGGGATATTCTAAAATACGCTCAACTGCTTGCCGAAAATTCACATCGCCTTCCTTTAGAAAATATGAACCATTTATAAAGACCGAGATAGAATCCACCATAAATTCCCCCTCCGACTCATCGCTAAGCCGATTTAATACTCGAACTAGAAGAGCGGAATCCTCTGCTTTTTCTAATAAATCTACTAAGCGATACCCTTTAGCCGGATTTTTAATTCCCCATTCTTCGGCTTTTCTAATCTCTTGTAAATTAGCTCTCATATCTTGCCCCATACCATTTACAGCCAAATAATCCTGTAAAGCAGTCATCGGAGCCCCAACTTCATGAAATGTCGCTACTGCAACCGCAAATTCATTAGCACAATATGTAGTTGCCTTATTAAAATTTTCCCGATCTTGCTCCCGATACCACTGGAAAGCAAACCAATTTTTCTTCCAATAGTCTCCTGATTTAGAAAACATCTCACTTTCATAACCACTACCTAATTGCTCACTAGCTAAAGCTAAATAAAAATAAACATATTGAGCTTGCAGGGATGCCAAATCTCCTTTTTCCAAAAAACCTGCTCCGAATAAACCATAAAAAGGTGTAATATCCCCTCCAGATAAAAAAGTTTGACAATTATTTACAGAAAATTCCGCACCTTCGACAACAGATCCATTTAAGTCGCAACTCGCTGGCTCAAAAGCTGATTCAAAAGTAGATGCCGTTATTTCTAAATCGCATTTTAAAAGGCTAGTTAAACCTACCCATGCAAATTCATTCACCGAATAATCCCCTCGCGCATCCCGCTCAGACCGATCAACCCTAATCCCATCTTCCTTATCCAATCTCACTTTCATCCCTTTCCTTCGTTTTGCATAAAATCGCTGACAATAATCATCCAAATCCACAATACTGACCGGATCGACTCTTTTAAACTGCCCATAAATATTACAACCCCCATAAAGAGATAACATCCCAAATAAAGGTAATCCTATTTTAGCCATACGCCTCCATAAATGTGATCTATGATCAATTTTTAAAGATTCGACTAATTTATCAGGGCTTATCCCCGATTCATTGGCAACTACCAACAATTTTTCTACATCACCATGTCCTTCCATATTTTACTAAGTTTAAGAAAATGATTATAAATACCATATTTGACATAGTCAATTTATTTGTTATTATTTTACCTTAATCCCCATCAAGAATTAACCTGAAACCCTTGCCACCACAAACTACCCAACTCGAATGGGATCCTGCTGTCCCTGCCTATTTCAGAGAATTGGTAAGGGATTTAGAAAAAGGAACACCACCTCAAATAGCCCCCGCATTAATTACCCCTTTGCGCCAATTCCTGGAAGCCATATCTATGGCAGGCCTACAACAAGATAGATCCCCTTATCAATCCCCAGCTTTATCTCCAGCTTTACAAGCACAATTAACTAGACTTCAAGCAACCAGGTTAATCCCCGAAGGAGAAGAGACTAATGTTCCCGAAAGACTTGCCGATCAATACCTCAGCCCTTCTGAAAAATCTTTACTATGGCACTATCAAATTAAACCAATCGTAGATTGGATTTTAGCTCAAAATGATCGCCTGCTTAGAGGACCCTTACCTTGTGACCTCCATCCTACCACAATTAATGAATCTTCTTTCCTAGATCCGTCCATGGATGGAGAATTAGAATCTAAAGAGGGAAGTGCGGAAATTTCAGCCATAATTATTCCCCAACATAGCGCCGCTTATCGACGGCTTATTTTTTCTATTTTCAATACCACAGAAATCTTATGGAAAAGCGAACCCAATACTTTTAATAAACCTCCTGAACGTCAACTCTTACCCGAGAGCCGCCATCGCTATTTTTCTAACCTAGAAATTGGGAAAGCAACTCCAATTGCCACCGAAACACTAGGATGGGGAATAGATGAACAAAGTTTCCGCTGGGAAGAAAATGACCAAAGTGGTATTGAAGTTGAATTTTTTGAAAATCAATTTGGCGTACCCTACGTTATCGCAACTTCGCACAAATCAACACCGGATGCTTCCCCTGATCTAGCAGCCTCTTTTCCTTTTTCTATTGAAATCGGCCAATTGAAAAAGCCATTTCAAATAAAAGCGCCTCGGAAAAAATCTACTACCTCTGCCCTTTTACCTGATTGCGTTTCTGCGACACTTAAAGCCCTACAAGGATCAAAATTGAACACTAGCGGAAAAGCAAAAACCATAGAAGCCTATATTCGAGAAAATTTAGAATATAGCACCGAGAAAAAATATAATGAAATCTATAAAGCAGATAAAACCACCTATTATCTAAAATTGTGGGAACACAAAAAAGCAGATTGTGATGTGGCCAACAACTTTGCCGCCGAACTTTTACGACAATTAGGCATTACGGCCTATATGGTCATGGGAATTCAATCAAGGGAAGAAAAAAATTATTCTATTCTTCAAGAAAGTCATTCCCATGCCTATTTAATAGTTTACCTGCCAGAGAGTCGGGAATGGATTAAAATAGATGCCACTCCGCCTGAAAATAAACCCCCTACCGCCTCCGATACCCCGGACCTTACGCAAAAAGATTTCGATAAGAATAGCTCCCCGAATACACAAAGAAGTACAGAAGAAGCCGCGAAAAAATTTAGCCAAGAAGCCCATTGCTCCCTAGAAGAAGCAAGGAAAATTTTAGAGTTAATCAGCAACCTAAGAAATTTACAAAATAATGAGGGCGTAACTGTGTATAAGGAAGCCATAGATTTATGGCAATCCTTAACTCGCGACCAACAAAAAATTCAGAAACGTCGACATGGCCCGGTTCCACTAAAAGGACATAGTCATTTACATTATCCTGCAAGGCTTTTCCTCGCAAGGTTGTTTGGAAACCCACATCCACGAGTAGCAAAAAAAAGAAACCACCAAATTGAAACAACGGCACCTTTATTTTCAGGTTTAGATGTAATTTTACTCCTAGATTTATCAGAAAGTATGAATTTTGTTGATCCATCAACCGACCAAAGCCTTAAAGAACTTCAATGTGCCAGTGCCTTTTTAATTACCGATGCAATGATGTCAGCGGCTGAAATTACAAAAAGGTCATTACCTAATGACCAAAAAACCAAAGCCGTAAGAACAACCATTCTGACAATTCACGATAACACCCTGAAAATTTTACTCCAACCTTCCAGTGACTGGAATCCGGCCCAACAAATTGCCTTATATCGCGGCGCGAATCAATCGCCAAATGGCCGTACGCCTCTATACCTTGGGTTTCAAGAAATTAACCAAATGATAAAACAGTCGCCACCGGAGCGCACATGCTTGGTACTATGTTTTACAGATGGAGCACCGTCATACTTTCAACATACGCAACAATTAATCGCCAATTTAAAAGCCGCCGGAATAATAATTTTCGGCTTTGGCATAACCCAAGGAGCAACAGCGGTAAAAGAACTCTTTGGGCCTGAACACAGCGAATTGATCACTGACCTAAAACAATTAGCCACTCGCCCCTTAACCGTAGCCTTATCCGCGATTAAAGCACAATACAAACCGTAATCTACACTATTATCATGTTAAAATTTTCAACATCAGATCTAATAGAAACCGCCATCCCCTTACCACCCGAGGCAACTGCCTTTGCGCAAGAATACATAGAATGTCTAAGCGCTAGCTCTAAACTTTATATAAGAGAAACAACGTTAAGTTTCGGTGCGGCAATAATGGAAACGCTCAGTACGCATCCTGCTTTTAAATCAGAAAATTTAGCTGAAGTCTTTCAAGTAGACCATTCACTGCAAAAACAATTAGCTATCTATCGAGCCTTGTCAGCAAGTTATCAACCTTCTTCTTTGTCTCCAACTTTAGCTCCTGCCGAAAAATCAGATAGTCCTCTTGCTAAGGCTCATGAATTATTGACTACTCTTAAAAAGCATCAAGACGAAATGCTAGAAGTAGAAAAAGAATTATTTCGTTCCAAGGTACATGACGGACATAATGTTTTAGCCGCAAGGCTGCTTGTTGCCACCAGAAATTGCACTCAAACAACAAACGATTTAACCGCATTAAAACAATCTCATCCAGATGTCGCTGCTCAATTAGAATACGAACGCCTGTGTGAATATACCGATCAACTAAATAAACATGGATTTATTTGGACCCAAAGCTTGCAAGATTTATTCCGAAAAGTAGTAAGCGCAGCTACCCATTCGCATTTAATTCGATTACAGGGGGAAACCGGAACCGGAAAAACTGCTTTTGTTGAAGCATTGGCCAAACTGCTTACCGGCCGCCTAGCTTATACCGAAATAGGGATAGAAGAAACAGCACTTACTGATCTTTTATGCAGCCCCTCATTTACCGAAAAAACATTATATTTATATAATACTTGCCTGCAGGCAATAACCGGCAAAGAAGATCAACATGCAGAGTCGACCGCAGGAGGGCTTTTATTT
Organism: Candidatus Peregrinibacteria bacterium GW2011_GWF2_39_17; assembly: GCA_000993615.1. Taxonomy (GTDB): domain Bacteria; phylum Patescibacteriota; class Gracilibacteria; order UBA1369; family UBA12473; genus UBA12473. The sequence goes on from LBWM01000009.1 coordinate 34,543, forward strand.
TTAGATGAATTTAATAGCTACCCATCTGCCCTTCAATTAGCACTACTGAAATTCTTAAGCTCCGCTAAACCAGGAGCACAAATCAGAATCCCGGAAACTGGACTTACCGAAAAAGTAATTGCTGAATTTCTCTGTATTGTTGCTCAAAACCCTCTAAATAAACGTTATAGTAAAGGACGAGCTGAAACACCACTCGAAGCCGAAAGACAATTTGGCGATAACGAATTTGAATTTCCTTTTTTACCACAAAGCCCAGAAAACCCAGAATTATTTCAACTTATGTGCGCCTGCCTACTTGATCCCTATTCTCATCGCTATCGAGCAATTACCAAAGATGAAGTTTGTCCAGAATATAAATTAGATTCCTCCACCCAAACTTATAAATTAGCAGATTCTCCCCAAGCCGGCGGCTTCTTATGGCGCTTAGCTAATGCCTGGCATGAACTTTTTAATGCTTTTTGCCATGACCCTAATGTGCTAACCGCTAAAAACCCGACAAAACCGCCCGAAAAATACTACCTTGAAAAATTAAATATTGGCTATGAAATAATGAAAAATTGGCTTATAACCTACCGGTCCACGGAGTCACTTTATCCTGAAGGAATCGAAACCTTTATCAAACAAAAAATAAAAGAATTCTTAGCAAAACAACCAATAAGCGCAAATCGCACAGTAGCTATTCAAATACTAGCCCATTTTGATATTGATCTCGACATAAGATCTACTCTTCAAAGATCAACCACCCCCCTTGATTCACTAGAAATTGGCTATCTATTCCCTAATGTGCCACGACCACTTATCCCAGCCCCTACAAAAGCGCCTCAAAATAGAATCCTAACCATTGTGAAAGGAATTGACGGAAAAACTTTTCATGTTTTACCAACTTTACCAGCAAATCTTTCAGATTTTGGAATCAACGATTTACTCGTACCAAAAACCACCTCATCTTCTCCTGAAAAATACAGAATTTTAGGCCAGCTTCAAGATCAGCCTGATATGTTGGTAATTGAAGACTTAACCAAGCATGGCGAGTACAAATTTATACCACAATCAGAATTAGCCCAAAATTATGATAAAGAAGCCACAAATACTGAATACATCGAAAAATTTCAACTAGAAAAAGCCTACAGCGATTTTATCGCGCGACTTGTTGAATGTGGCCTCTTAGCCGATCCCACCCGTTTAGTCATCTCAGCCGAAAATAGCATTACGACACAGCAAATTTTAGTCCCTACCTGGGAACAGGTAAAAAACGTCCTGCTTTCAAACCCAAAATACCCAGAAAAGGCCGCACAATTTTTCTCCCCTAGATTAATCATCTCACCTAAACACCTAAAATTTGCAGCTCTAGTAAGAGCGATAGCAAAAATAAATCGTCCACCAAAAGACCAAAAAAGATTTGCCGCCATTCTCGACCTATCTCCAGACGAAATAGACAAAATAATAAAGTACAATGGCAAATCCAAAAGGGATCTATCCCCATTAGAAATTGATCTCGTTGAAGGTTATCCAGAGATTGAACAACAAGGAACTACAACAAATCTTGCAGGACGACCCGCTTTAGCCTGCGGCCATGAAAGCCAAGCTTACCTGGACATACTTTCCTCCAATCCTATTTACAAGGGTGAACAACCTATGGATCTGGAAGATGTCTTATGGCTGATGATAGCAGACAAATTTAGTTCTGGGCGTTCGACCATGACTCTCTGCCCGACTTCAATCTTAGGTGATAAAATTCTTACTGTATCAATCATTAATGGAACCGTTACTATTTCACCTGGGCAAGGGACAGCCTATGGAATACGTGGAATTCGAACAAAAATAGTATTAGATATCTAAACCACTACAAACTAGATTTACTAACCCTAAAAAATTTTAGAAATTCAACCTTAAAATGAGCCTCAGCCAATATCCACAACACCGCCACTATTACAATTGGCACAACTCCACCCCGACCCATTAAAGTCACATGTATCCCCCCGCATAAAAAAAACAAATAAGATAATTTTTGCACCCATTTCCAACCTCTTTTTAAGAGAATCATGGAAAATTTATTAGACGTCAAAAGAACAGGCAAAGAAAAACTAAGCCCTAAAAGTCCCCACGCAAGATAAGTATTAAAATTCCAATATTGCCCATCACCAGCAACTTTAAAAACAGATAAATTTTGTGCTGCAGAAAAACCCCAAAAATGCCCTAACAACATTAAGGCAGAAAAAATCCCAAATTCCCTTCTCAGTAAAACCAACGAACGCAACAATTTAATTTCCGTAAAAATATCAGCTAAAGGGCGAATCAACATCACCCCAACCAAAATCTGCCAACCCCATTCACCAAAATCTCGCCACTCTAAAGGCCTTAAAAAAATCAAAAAAGGCAAACTAATACCCACCCAAAAACAAATTCTTTTTAATCCCATAAGATGGGGGATACGTCCTTCGATGATTAATACTTTTAACAAATTCATCATAATCAATAAATTAAATCACAAAAGATTATATCCTAATTCATTTTTAATGCCTAAAATAATAACAAAATTTTACAAGTTTCCAATTCAACTAAAAAACTCTATGATCAACCCACTATCAAATTCTTATTAAGAAAAACCCCTTGCAATCCAAACTCTCCGACCTCACCGAAGGCTCCATTATTAGCTCAATTTTTAAATTAGCCATCCCCATTGTTTTTGCCAACATTTTGCAAACCGCCTATCAACTGGTTGATACTTTTTGGGTAGGAAGACTTGGGGCAGAAGCCGTAGCCGCGGTTTCTCTTAGTTTTCCAATTATTTTTCTAATGATTTCCCTAGGCGGGGGGTTAGCCATGGCTGGTGCTATTCTGGTTGCCCAATACAAAGGGAAAAAAGACCTTAAACAGGTAAACTATATCTCAGCTCAAACTTTTCTAATGATGCTTTTTATAGCCGCGCTCATTTCCATAATCGGCTATTTTATTTCCGAACCAATTATGAAAATAATGGGAGCAGAAGCTAATGTTTTGCCACAAGCCACCTCCTATTTACAAATTTCTTTTATAGGGATGATTTCCCTTTTCGGTTATTTTGTTTTCCAATCTCTCATGAGGGGAGTTGGGGAAGTAAAAATACCAGTTTTAATTGTACTCGGAACAGTAATCCTTAATCTAATTCTTGATCCGCTTTTTATTTTTGGATTTGGCCCAATCCCAGGCTATGGAGTCAAAGGAGCAGCCCTAGCCACCATTGCAACTCAAAGCCTTGCAACCTTAATCGGTCTAAAAATTTTAATTACCGGGAAATATGGGATTCATCTTCAACTCAAAAATTTTAAGCCTGATTTTGCTCTAATTAAACGCATGTTTTACCTTGGATTCCCCTCTTCCGTCGAACAATCAACCCGTGCCCTAGGCATGGCTATGATATCTTTCCTAGCCGCCAGCTTCGGGACTTTAACCATTGCGGCTTATGGAATAGGAAGCCGCATTCTAGGTTTTATAATTATCCCAGCTCTGGGTTTTTCAATGGCCACCTCAACCCTAGTTGGCCAAAATATTGGTGCTAACAAAATAGATCGAGCGGCAAAAATCAATAAAATTAGCTCCATACTCGCCTTTAGTCTTCTTAGTCTAATCGGAATAATTTTATACTTCAGCGCCGAACCAGTCACCACTGCATTCATCCCCAATGATCAAACTGTCATTGCTTCAGCCAGTTTATTTATAAAAATTATATCTCTCACTTTCGGATTTATAGGCCTACAAATGACCATCAATGGAACATTTCGTGGAGCCGGAGACACCGTAGCCCCCATGATAATATCAATCATTTCTTTGTGGATATTTCAATTCCCACTGGCCTATGCACTCTCAAAACACACCAGCCTAGCTGAAACCGGCATTTGGTGGGCAGTTCCGATATCCAATATTCTAGCTTCTTTAGTCGCCTTAATTTGGTTCTCAAAAGGAACCTGGAAAACTAAAAAATTAATCTATAACGAAAATCAACAATTACAAAAAACTCTAAGCAGCGAAATAATTATCGAAGAAGGGGTACAGTAAAACTAAATAAATATTTTTTACCTCAAAAAAAGCGTATAATCTCCACATCGTGCAAACCACAATCCATAAATATTACTAGCGTTTAATATGCCTATAACTTCAAAAATATTAATACCTAGAGACAAAATGAAAAAATTATTCATATTTCTTCTCCCCTTTTCTATCGTATTATTTGCCGGTTGCAATATCGGAAAGCCCCAAACGCAAACCACGAAAAATTCCATCCCAACGGTAAAAACAACGTATGAGACTTATCAAAATGAAACTTTTGGATTCGATTTTCAATACCCAAAAAACTTTATCGTTAAACTTTATGAACTTTGTTCCGCAAAAGACCCCTATTGTACACTTGAATTAAGCCTTAAAATTACTAATCCTTCATTGCCCAAAAAAGTATATGATTGTTGTTATACTCCTGAAGAGATTGAACAATACGGAGAAATCCCTCCAATTATGTTAAAAGTGCTAAAAAAAGATCCGATCACGTACGGATTTTACCCGGAATCACAAAATAAAGTCGTTGAAGAAATCATCACATTAGGCGTTCCTAAAGAGTTAGCGAACAAAATCTTGGGCTATTTACCGTCTTCGTCAGATCCTACTTTGGACATAGCGCCGCCGGCACTCGTTGACTCCTGCTCAGCCCATCAAGTTTCTAAAATCAATGGAAATATCGTTGTAAAAAGTAGCGGGTGCACTCACGAAGGCGTTTTTGAGACCCAATTGTTTACAGTGATCGATGGTAAAGATTTTCAAAACAATGTGCTCCAATTTGACTACAAAGCAAATGACTATGACGCAGAAATTGAAAAAATCCTTGAGACGCTGAATTTCTAATAGAGACTAACGAGCCATCCAAAAAATGCACAATTTTTATGTTGGCTGGCCACTCGTATCTAAAGTCAAAGGGTCACAATTTCCAATCTCTTTCCAATGTTCTTATTTGCCATTCCAACGCAGCTATTTTCCCGCTTTTGGGATCAATCCTTTGCAATTTTTTAATTTCATTTTTTCGTTGCGCTATCTGAATATCAACAGAATTTTTCCAAACTGCATCTCCTTTTATCAACCAAGAGTTGAGCAATCCATCTGCACCACAAACCGTCATCAAAGATGACAGTATAGAATCTGAAACACCCACGGATTTCTCTGATTTCCCAAAAGGAATTCTTGTACCACTGCCAGTCCATTTAAATTGACCAATCGCATCAACTAATTTTGACAATTTCCTATCCCCCAACAAAGGAAAAGTCATATCAGTCGAAAGCGGATCTATCCCGGCACGATTCATGAATCTTTCTATAAACGGAAAAATTTTTTCAAGCGTTGCAACGTCATTTCCCATTTCAGAAATTCTTTGCATAAACCCAACCAATTCTTTTTCTTGAGGATTGAGCGAATTTTCATCAATATCCTTGATTAAATTTATCTTAGAAAGAAGCTGAGTCCGTACCGAAGAGACATAAGCCTTCGCCTTAGCCCCAAAATTACTCATCTTGGTAAAAACAGCAAAAGCGATACATTCCCTCCTTTGATCCTTATTACAAACCTGCCATGATTTAGTAGTACTTGTAAAAGCCATATTTTTTCTGGCTGGGGCGCTAGGATTCGAACCTAGGAATGCTGGGACCAAAACCCAGTGCCTTACCGCTTGGCGACGCCCCAATAATATTTCGTATAAAATAGCCACAAACCCCTAATTAAGTCGAGCGTAACTTAAACTAAAATCCCCCTAAGATCAAGCCTTCTCAATTTCCTGCAAAATAATTTTCTCCACATCAGCTGCTAATTTAGCAACCTGCCCATCCAAACTTTCTACCTGATAGTCACATTCCTTCCCCCAAGTCATTTCCATTAAAAAACTAGCATACCGCCGTTGCAATTCATCAACTGCCATCTTACTTCGATGCAAAATTCTCGCCTGCAAAGTATCCCAATCAGGAACCATTAAAAAAATTGATACCAACTGAGTACTTGGAATAAGTTTTCGAATAGATCGGAGCCCTTGCACATCCACTTCCCGAATAACGGTTTTCCCAGCGTCCAAAGCTTCGATAATCGGTTTTTTTAACGTACCATAATAATTATTCTGATGTACCACCGCATATTCCAAGAAATCCCCCTTTTTAATACGCAACTCAAACTCTTCACGAGCAATAAAATGATAAATTTCCCCATCCTGTTCCATTGGACGCCTAAGACGCGTCGTACAAGAAAGAGGAAAAACAAATTTAGAATATTTCCGCCGAAGATTATTCAAAACTGTCCCCTTCCCAGAGCCAGATGAACCCAATATAAGAAAAAGTTTACCCGTCATTGAAATTTTAAAATAATTTTTTAGAAATTTAAAACTGTTTTCTGCTCATTATCACCCTTTAACCATCTTGACTAAATAAAATTAATATGTTATCATTTTATGATTTCAAAAATTCAACCTCATTCTAGCAGAAATTATTATGCATTGAAATTTTGAATCAAAAAAGGTATAATTACCAGATTTGTTCCTTTAAAAATTACCCCTAACCCCTTACCCGCTTTCGAAAAAGTAGCGAGAAAGGAGGGCCTCACGAGCACACTCTTTTTTAAGTCCCTACTCGTGCCTCCCTTCCTCCCTACTTTTCGATTCAGGTTGCGACTACAGCCTCCCTTGTCTCATGTTCCCTCCCTATTGAGAGAGAGCAGACAAAACCGTTTTTTCAAACTTCGTATTCTCCTTGAGAGATACCAAAAATAAAAACAAAAACTGGTGGTGATCCAGAATAAAATTTACCAAAGTAAGGTAGGGAATCGCGGGAAGAGGATTAGTCGACTCTCTTGCAAGAAGTTCTTGAAATACATTATTCCTGCTTAATCAATATTTCAGCAGATGCAATAATGTAGCCTGATAGAGCTCCACAAAAACCTCCATTTATATATTTTATGGGGGTTTTTTGTTAAAACGGTAAATCCTCGACATTTATCTTCCCATCGTCTTGATCGGAATTTCCCTTACCCTCTACCGCGAAATTATCAGGGGCTGGAGCATCTTGGCCAGACTGCATACCAGCAGGTTCACGATCCATTCCATAAGATCCAGGAATTGGCTCCCCCCTACGATCCAACATAATCATGTTATCCGCAACAATCTCCGTACGATAGCGCTTCACACCATCCTCTCCAGTCCAATCGCGTGTTTGCAAACGCCCCTCAACAAAAGCTTTGCTGCCCTTTTTTAAATATTGAGCACAAATATCCGCCAATTTACCCCACACCACTACATTATGAAATTCTGTTTTTTCTTGCGCTTGTCCGGTTGCATCAGTCCAACGAAAATTTGTAGCTACCGCAAAAGAAGCCACCGTACGACCATTAGAAGTATTTCGAACTTCAGGATCACGAGTTAAATTTCCAATAATTTGAGCTCTATTTAAGGACATAGCCATGTAAAAAAGGGTTAATGTTAGCGTGCCATCACTCTACAAAAAAACAAACGCTTCTGCCAAGGGCAAATATAGACATCATCTAGCCATGTCAACTAAATAATTTTCTGATACAATTCAAAAAGACCATCTAAACTAAGCCCTCACCCAAACTAAAACTCAGTTTCAATCGTGATCCCCTCATTCAATTCTCCAACCTGTTTCAAAGGAGCTCGATTCAAATATAACCAATAACTATATCCAAAAGCTCCACCTAAAACAGCGGTTACAGACCAAACCACTAAAACCCCAATCCACAACAAACAAAGCCGCCTATGTTGATTAAATATTGCTTTCACCTGGGACGCGAAGAAAAGCTCTCTCTCGCTGAGCTTGAAACTATTTTCCGAGGAATGATTATCGAAAGTCATAATCGAATAGCAATTATTGAAATAAAAAATCTAAGCGATCCCCAAAAATTACTAAATGAATTGGGGGGAATTTTGAAAATTAGTGAAATATTTAAAGAACTAGGAGAAAATCAAGAAAATTTAATCGAACAGTCTCTTATTAAAGCCCTTAAATCCCAAAAACCAACCGGAAAGCTAATTTTCGGCCTTAATGTAGCACCTCAAGATGATCATTTTCTAAACAAAACATTAAAAAATCTTAAACAAATTCTAAAATCAAAAGGTCGAAACCCCAGATTTATCAATAAATTAGGAAATCTAAACACCGCCATCATTGTCAAAAGCGGGCTTATGAAATACGGCACCGATTTTAATATTATTCGATCCTCCCTCAAAACATATCTTAGTGGAACCGTTGCTATCCAAAATGTTCACAATTACAGCCAAAGAGATTATGAAAAACCAGTTCGTCTAGACAAAGAAGGCATGCTCCCGCCTAAATTAGCTCAGTTAATGATCAATTTAACCGGACTGACAAATTTTCAAGAAAATCTCCCAGATAGTTACGCAACTAATTACGAAAATTTTGGCTATTTCGAAAATTTAAAAAATAAAACTCTCTATGACCCTTTTTGTGGAAGCGGCACAGTTCTCGGAGAAGGACTAATTAAGGGCATGAACATTATTGGTTCAGACCTCGAACCAAAAGCTATAGAAGCCGCCATCAAAAATTTAACCTGGCTTGAACAGAAAAAATTTTTCAACCCCGAACAAACTAAAAAACTATTCATAAAAGATGTTACCACCCTCACAAATACTGATTTACCGAAATCTCCGGATTGCGTGGTTAGCGAAGTTTATCTCGGCCCCGCCCAAACCAAATCACTTCGCAAAAACGAAATTGAGAATATTCACACAAATTTATTAGCCCTTTACCAAAAAGGATTTCAAGCTTTGCATCCACTCTTAATAAAACACACGCCGTTAGTGATTGCTTTCCCTCTCTATTATGACCACAACAAAAAAATTCCCATCCCAAATTTAAAAGAAATTCTTGAAAAAATAGGCTATAATATAGCCTATACCACGATCTATCATCGCCCGGAACAAATAGTTGGCAGGGAAATTTTCGTTATGGAACGAGTTTAAAATTATACACCCACGCTTTTATAATTCCGAATAATACTCCGTAACCTAAATACCTTTTGGGGCTTCGTTAATCGAAATCACTATTTTTTCGCACAAAAAATATTGAAAAAACCACAAGACTTCTCTATAGTATCGCCGTTATTCAATAATCCGATAATCCGGGGTAGCGCAGCGGTAGCGCAGTTGACTGTTAATCAATTGGTCGTGGGTTCGAATCCCACCCCCGGAGCCAAGTTACTTGTTTTTGAAGAAAAATCTTGTTGTGGGCTTATTTAAGCCATTTTTTTATCCGAAAATCATCTACACGGATCTGAGAAAATAGGGTATACTAACTACGCGTAATTAAATAATTTAAATTTATGGCTGGCATAGGCGATTTTTTCAAGGCTGGATGCATCTCCTGGTTTTTGGGGGGTGGCTTCATCATGACTATCATTATTTACCTGATTTTCTTTCGTTGATTTTCAAAAATGAAGACCAACCAATCAAATTAGTAAAATTTAACATTAATTCTTAACAACTATCACAATGGAAAACAAGTTTAAAAAGGGTCTCATATTAGGTGGACTATTAACGGCCGCTGCCGTACTGGGATTTGCCATGAGCCATGAGGGACAAGAGCTTACCGAAGAATTACAAAAAGATCTTAAAAATCTAGCCAAGCAATTGAAAAAAAGTCTCCATAAACTAGAAGACATCACGAAAGAAGGCTTTGATGAATCAGTCGCCACCGTCGTTGAGGAATATGCCAAGAAGAAGGAATTGGCCAGTGACGCGAAAAAAGCGCTTATAAACGCATTGCAATCCAAGTGGCATGAAATGGAGGAAGAGTATCTGGCCGAAAAAGATGAAGTAGGGACAAAAAAATAGTGTGTGATTAGAAATAATTTTTAACATCTTAATAAAATAACTATAAAAAAGTTTGTAGCTCTTTTGATTGTTGAGTTAATTCCCAACGATATTTTGCTGCTAAAACAATTCCAACTTCGTTTACCACGGGGAGCCCTAAAAAGCCCCCAGTAAAGCTTCCCTCCTTAAACCACGTTCGGATATCGTACGCCAGGTCGAGCCAAACTTTGACTTTGTTTCGCACAACGCATGGCCACAAAAGGCTTTTTCAGGTTTAAAATAAGCTTTTCACCGTCAGTCTGACAGTTCGCAAGTACCATTTTTAGAAACTGTGTTTTTGTGCTGCTTGCAAACATTCAAATAACTCAACTGCATAATTTTTGCCATATATGCAATTTTATGCTAGAATTAAAAAATATAAATAACACATGCCAGAAAAAAATCCTGAAAATGACCCTAAACAAAAAATTCTAGCAATTTTAAATTCACAATACCCAGAAACCCAAGCCTCACTAACTGACCACAACGGACTAACGATCATTCTTCTAGGAGGTAATTTTGACCGTTCTATCTACGAAATGCATCAAATGTCTGAAAGGTATTTCAGGGAAGATGAAACTGATTTTAAAGGAATAAAAATTGTAGAGCTAGGTCAACAAGGTCTCCCCTTTCGAAACTGCCTCGAACTCACATTCCCAAATAAAGAAAAAATTTACATCATCCATGAAACCGAATTCGAAATACTTAAACAAAATGGGGTTTCAAAAAAAACAGACTCACTAGAAAAATTACTAGACACCTGGCCAGATGAAACATACGAACAAGAAAAAAAAGTCCTACTTGGAGAATACCCTTCTATAACACCCATGCTCGCCGGATTAAAACCAGTAGGATACATTAGGGAAACACGAGGAGATGCCTGGTCTAAAGCAAAAATAACATTCATTCGATCATTGCCCACGCTTGAAATTCTATCGCTCCAATCAGATGAAACGTACAATGATTACATCGTATACAATCCAAAATCGGTAGCTAGAACTTTAATTGCTAATAAAGAGCTCTTTGTCAGATGCGATCTTACACAAAAATTAACTCCAACTGAAATTGTGAAGCAGGTTTTTATGAGAGAAAATGCAGCAAAAAGATCAGAAGCAGGCACAAATATTGATAGAATATTAGGGCTATTACTTGGATTCGACCGAACATCGGTATTAAAATTTCCAGACCAAAAAGCAACAGATGTTCATTTCAATATATGGAAAATAAATTACGCAATATATGAACCCGACAAAAATGAAGACTACAAAAGGCTAAAAGAAAACTATGAATTACTACTCGCAAAAATTGAAGCATGGCTAAGAGCAGGACTAAATCCAAAAGAAATTATAAGCAAGATAGCAACAACGTATCAGGTACTTCAGGAAATTCCAGAATAATTCGCATCAATATCCAATGTCGGAACCATTAAAAATTTTGCCTCACAAATTCCCGAAACAATATCACCTTATTTTTATCTTTCGGATTAAATAAAAATAACAGCAAAAATTAGCCTAAAAAACACCATAAAGGCGACTAAATCACGAACGCCCTGCTGAAAAATAAGATTTTAAAACATTAAAAACCACCTTCATGTGTTCAGCGATCAAATGATTTTCAATCACTACCCCGGACAAATCACCAGGATCATAGGAGATAAAATCAACCAAATCTCCATGAATTGCCACCGTTAATTTAAACGGATTTTTGACAGGATCAACAAATATCACCTCATCATAAATCCCTTGAGCCTTCTTAACATAATCACGAGACAATTTACTATCAGATAAAATCATCTTGTTTTTACTGATATGCTTTTTAGACTTTGGAATATAGACTCGCTCAATATACTCTCGAATTTTAGGATGCATGTTCCCATGACTGGAAATAAAAAAAACAGACTCGTCCTTAGCACAACAATCATCAATAGTGCGATACAAAGATTCTAACCCCTGATAATATTTAACTTTCGGAACTAATTGCCTATTTTGAAGCCCAGCTAAAACAGGTAATAATTCCTTGAAATCGCTAATCTGTTTTTTAATTTCAGCTTGTCGCTGTAACAAAACGGATTCTAGTAGCTCCGGAGGAACCACTGAAAAATAAGTAGCGTTTAAACGATCCTGCTTACTGGCAATCCCTTTGCTAATTAATTCCCCAAATACAAACCCTACCGTAGAACGCGCAATCCCAGTTTTACTACTCAACGTACTCACGGTTTGTGGTCCCATTCTAAGTGAACACAAATACAACTCCGCCTCTTTTTCACTGAGCCCCATACTCATTAAAAACAATTTAATATCAGTAATCATTGGCAAAAGATGATAAATTTAAAAAAGGACATAAAAATAAACCTATAAAAACCCAAAGTCAACTGGCAATGATTTATGACACAGAGATAAACGGCCTAAAAAATGCCCGAAACCCTTCATTAAAAGCAAACGAATTAAGTAACTCGCTGACTTTCACCTGAAGCGCTTCATCAACAGTTTCTAAATCACTGGGCATAGAAAAATTTTGCCCCTGCAAATGAGCCAACCAGCACTGATAAACACATTGCAACGGCGTTCCCGCTATTAAATCAAAAAAATGCCCTAAAGCTTCCCATTTAACCTTTTCATAAAGATTACAATGTAACGCAAAAAAAACATTCAAACGGTCAATCAAAGTGCTTACTGGTGGATAAAAAAACTCATCACTAAAAATAGCTCTTTCAAAAACAGGCAACGCAACTGTCCATTCCGCCACACGATTAGGCTCATCAGGCTCTACTAAAGGCGACGCCGCCGCCGCTAAAAACTCATAATCCTTCCACCCGTTAGGCTTATTTATACACCTAAAAGGAAGCCAGGTCGAAACACGCCCCTCCAATTCTTTCACCGAGATTTCGCCATTTAAAGCAGCCACAAGCCCAGTTTGTCTCAATAAAAAACTTTCAAAATATTTAGGAGGTTGATCCAAGGCCAGGATACTTTCTCGAGCATCTTGAGATAAAAATGCATTTTTAATTCTCTCCCGATCAACCGGAGTCAAATTACTTTGCGCAATCAGGCCATGTAAAATATGACGAAATTTTACAACTCGCAGCTCCTGCACGTCTACCGCCGCTTCTTGATCACTACTTATCTTTAGCAAAGCCATCAGCATTGCTTTCTCAACATCACAATTATGACGCTTAATTCGTGCCTCCAACCCAGCAGATAGAGAGGGATCTACTTCCAGAGCCTCTTTAAAACGAATTATATCAATATTAATTTGGCGCTTTGCATCCTCAAGTTCTCTCATGCTCCCCATAATAGAAATTTCTGTCTGAAGTGTAAATTTACTATAAGCCTCAAAAGACACATAAGCCGTAAAAGAATCCGGATCCTTTGCCGCCTCCATCCCAATCCTCGCTCGATAAGGGCTAACGCCAGTAGCCCCCGGGATTGATACTTCCGAAAATTGCAATGGCCGTACAAACGGATGCGCCCCCAATAAATCCCGTGCTAGACATGTCGCCTCATTATAAGGACGCTCTCCCTCATGTCCCAATTTGGTCCCGCCCAAAAAAAGCACCATCGCAATTTGATAAAGGACGTATTCACATAAAGCATCCATCTCGCCAAGAATTGCTAAATTATTGAGAGTAACAAGTTCTCCATAAGTTTTATCGTGATGACGACGCGATCGCCGATTTAAAGGGACACAGGCATAAACTCTCTCTACAAAATCAGGATGTGATTGAAAATCAAACAAATCCAAAACAGCCTGATGCAAAATCGAAAATCCCTCGATCGATTCAAAATCAGACATCATAAAAATCGGAACAATTGCCGAAAGCTCACCTCGTTCATAAGCTTCTTCGGCAATTAAACGCTGAACCGCTTCATAAAAAAACCTATCCTTAAGTCCAATTAAGCGCCTTCTTTCATCCGCCATCGCCGATACCCCATCAGTAGAAAGTTCTGGATGCTGACGTCTCAAACCATGCGCAATATTAACCGTAGGATTAGCCACCACTAAATAAATCGGTTCTCCCTCGACACGACGACGCACTAATTCCCGCATCAATTCCAAAATATCGCGTGTTCTAAAAAAGGGCTCTTCAACATCGATCTGACGAGGAGGTAAACCAAGAGGATACCATTTTCCACGCGACAAAGCTTCAATTTGATCTCGAGGAGAATTAAAGTCAAGACCTTCAGATAAAGCACCAAAATCTCCATCTCCCTGAGCAGCCAAAATTCCTCGATCAGCCGAATCCATAAAAAAGTATCACAAAAAATAAGTTTTAGATTATAAAATCTTAAATATAATTTGTCAATAGCTTATAGCCCCCTGCCACCAACCACTACTGCCGCCTTTTAAAAAACATTTACAGATTAAAAATCAAAAACTCTAATAGCCATCCTTGAAAACCATAAAATCAAATCACAAAATGTCACCTTATCATTTCAACATAATTATTATATGCCTTCTGAAAAAGGGTCAGGAACAGAAATTGTATTTATAAGATCAGGAACAACTAAATTAACTCGCTCCACAAGGCCAACAGACCTTAGCCACACTAACAGAACGAATTTAACAGCTCTACGACAACGCGCTGACGCAGAAACTGGGGTAAGTATAGAAAAATTAGGAACTCAGCTTGATATCGAAATTGCTTCAGATTTTTCTGCTTCCACCGGATCATTACACAACACCTTAATAAGAATAACTACTGAATTGCAACAAGTCATTGCAAACCAACACCCCAATGCTCGTCTTCAGTATGGTATCTTTGGAGGAGCAAACACAATTGCCCAAGGGGCATCATCCAGAATACTGGAATCATCACATAAAAGTACTGATAGATGGGAATCTAGTTTCTCGGAATACGTCGCACGATATACAAATAGACCAGCCCCAAAAAGACAAGAAGTTTTGATTAGTTTTCATGATGCACGCTGCCTAAATAACGACGAGCTAAGAGCCGCGATTAAAGCAATCAATAAGAGAGGAACGATTGTAGTGATTGCGTATTTACCAAGTTCTGATTCGGGGAATGATGATCGAGCCATGCTGCAAGACTTAGCGAATTACCCTGCAGGGGGATTTGAACGAGGGGTATTTATAGATCTAAGCGGACTAAATCCTAACGATCATAAAGCCATGCAACAGTTATTAACTGAGCTAGTCAAAACCGTAGCTGTAGCACAACAAAAATTCCATCAATTATCCGCCGACCTAAGAGCTATCGCTGTTAACACCCACCTACGATCCCTACTACCTTCAGTCGCCCAAAGGATCGCACAAAACCCAAGATTGGCCTTACCAGATAAAACCACTTAAATTTATGAAAGAATCAGGATCACCAGATGTTGCGCTAAAAGCTTTGGAAACCTTAGTAATGAAAACCGTAGCCACCCAACTTCAAGCAACGCAAGCTCAAGTCGCACGCACTTTAAAAGAAACATTTAGCCTAACATTTGATGCCTCCACAGTGATTGCCGATATAATCAACGAAGATCAAAAAAAAGTCTTAAGTGCGTTGATCCAATTTTTTGCTGAAAATCCAACCGATGCAACCACCATTCTAGGAACTCTTATAAGGAAAATTGCAGAATTGAGCAACGCTAAAAATCAACCAGTGACAGAGGAGGGTAGCCAAAATGCAGCTGCCTTAAGAGAAGAATTAGCACAAAAAACAGAGGAACTTTCTACGCTTAAATTAGAACTGGAAAAAAAACAACAAGAATTAGCAGAAGCACAACGAGCAGCTAAACTAGCAGAAATTGCTAGTGGAAATATTATTGGGCTACGTGAAGATTTTGCCACAAGGATGTCTTTACTGGCACAAGATTTAAATAAAGCAGTAATAAAACTACGAGATCAGGAAGGTGATGGTGCCCTAGCAGCCCATCTAGAATTTGCTGATATCGAAGAAATAGACAATCAATGCCTAAGAATATTCAATAGTCTAAATGCAGATGTTTTAGGGAGATTACCTCTTTATCGTACAATGCTGTCTGAATACACACAACTAGGGCAAGATTTCCAAGAAGCCGATAAAATTCCTTCAAAGGATCTTTATAAACGATTTTCAGTATTTTTAGGAATAATGCAATCATTACAATCTAGACAAGAAGAATTAATTTTAGAACAAATGGGAACCGATAATTTAACAATTCCCAATGACTGGCTCGAAAACGGCAAATTAATTGATTTTTATAAAATTTTAGAAGTTTCTCCTACCGCAACCCAGGAAGAGATAAAAAAGGCGTACAGGAGCCAATCCAAAAAACATCATCCCGATCATTCGCAGACAGAGACAGATGACGAATCCAAACGAATCAATCTTGCCAACGAGGTATTAAGCAATGCTGAGCAAAGAGCACTTTATGATCAAGCCAGAACCTTCTTTTAAAACTAATTTTAACCTAAAAAATGACTAATCCGTTACAAGACATCCTAACTAAAGGGTTAAAAGAGGCAACTCCTTCTTTTGATCTGAAAACTGATTTTCAGACTTTCGCCTTAACTCAAGATACTACTCTGGATGAACAAGCAGCAATTCGTTTGGCGGATATGATTTTCAACGGGACAGCACGTTTAGTACCTTATAATGCTTCCGAAATAAGAGCTCTAACCAGAGCCTGGTTTTTAGACCTACATAACAGAAATCAACCTGATAATGTCATAAATGGAATAAAAGCCAACCTGATAGATGTGGCAGAAAGAAGCAGTGAGCTAGATTTACGAAGAACATTACGAGAATCTAATGTAAAAATAAACGCAGTATTAATACGACGAACTCCAACTGAACAAGAATTACCAGCTGTAAATCAGGATAGACAAATAGCAATTCGTAGTAGATTAAAAATTATTCACTCTTTAATCCAACAGTCAGCAACTGAAAATGGTATACAAACAGCATTACTTGACCAGCCCGATGTTAGATCTGATTTTACTCATAGGACAGACCATTTTGCTGAATTAGCCCACCTATCCAGGACTATCCCCGGGCTAATAACCCCTAGAACAGTCAAATACAGTGAACAAAAAAAGAATCCCCAATTCCCGATTGTAGCTAAAAAAGTCACTGAATCAAAAGGAATTGCCAAATATTTAATCGAAAATACTGAACAATGGGCTAAATTTGTGCAATGGGTAGAAGATAAAAATCTAGAAGAAGAAGTGGAAAATTTTTGGTTTTTTCAAGAATATATTCAACCTCCCATTGATAGACCAACTTCTCTACGCGTCTTTACGGATTGCCTTGGGAATGTCATGGCCTCCCAATTACTTTATGGGCCTAAATTTGAAAACGGGTTAAAAACAACAGTTGCTAACCGAGCAGAAACCAAAAAGAATGATCCCGAAACCCCTTTAGAAGACCCAAACAGCCCATATTTTTTAAATTCTCGCCTAATCGCTGCGAATCAACAATTTGCCTCTTCCCAAATCGACATACCAAGGACTGATATTTTTTTAGATTCTAAAAGAGATGAATATTGGGAAAATCAAAGGCTAATATATGTTGACCCAAAAACAGGCAGAAGATTATACACTCATAAAATATATCCACTGGGTACTATTTATGAAACTGTCTATACCAGAATTATGGGAAGAGTGACAATTGGTTTTAATAAAGGCGATTTTACCCCTAATGAATTTGAACGAGAATTATTAGAAGCTCACAACTTTAACCCCGCAGATCCACGCTTACCAGAAAATTTACTTACTCAAGCGAGAAGCATTGCCAAAACATTGGCTATAAAAAATAAAAAAGTGGAATCTCTATATTTAGGATTGGATTTTGTAATGAACAAAAATGGGCAATGGGTATATTTAGAAGGTAATCGACGACCTAGCCTTACGGCAATTAAAGAAGCCGAACTTTTGCCGGATTCGGCTAATGTTTTAGAATTTGTAATAAAAAAGGTAATGGAGCGTATTGCCAGTCTACACTAAAACCCCTTCTACCTCCTCTTCTTACCACCCTTAGCTTTAGGCTTCACCGCCTTAGGTTTCGAAACCTTAAATTTCGCGATTTTAGCATTATTAACCTTCTTAACTTCACTAGGTTTAATGCTCTTAGCTTTCTCCTTTTCAACTTTCTCCCTCTTAACCCCAACGACTTTAGCCTCAACAACCTTAACTTTTTCCGCAACTAAATCCTCTTTCCTGATTGTATGCGTTGTTCCGTTCTGCAAAATCTTCAAAATTTTATCCATTTTATTATTCAGCATTTCAAATTGGCCATGAGCTAAAACAGGCGCGCCACTTGATTGAGGATTATCCTTATTCAGCATGCATGGTCGACAATATAAAGGTTTATCGGTTCTTGGCCTAAAAGGAACAGTACAATCATCTCCACAATTTGCACATTTTACACGAAAAGATTGCTTTTCTTCAAATTGTCTTCCTCCAAAACCTCCTGAACTTCCAAAGCCTCCTGAGCGAGGTGCTGACCTGGGCGCTGAGCGAGGCGCTTCTCCGTGATTTTTAAAACAATCTCGGCAAAAAACAGGTCGATTCCCTGTAGGCCTAAAAGGAACCTCACAAGATTGACCACACTCGGCACAACTTGTCCGATGCATTTCTACCCGATCTGACCCCCGATCATCCCTACCATGGCCTCTCCCCCCTCCGAACCGATCATCCTTAGCGAATTTTTTAAACATTGATTTAAGTTAAAAATAACACGAGAAATGTAATATAAAGGATAAACCAACGTATTGGAAGGGCTATTTTTTATTGATGTATTTCCAAAAAGCGCCAATCCCTAAAACCAAAAATGTGACGATTAAAACATAAGTAATCCACCCGAAAAACATCATACCACTCCCGTTCACGCCACTCATTATATTGTAATCCATCATAGTTGAGATTGTTAAACATTAGAATGTAACTAATTATACATTACTGATGATTTTTCTCAATATTGGGTCAAACCTCTTTACCCTAAACCCAACTTCAGATATTATGACCATAGCCTAACGCCACTTTTTCATCCATTATTCTTAACCTCTCAAACCATGGGCAAAGGAGAACGCCGAGACGCAAAAAATAAAAATAAGAAAAAGCCTAAGAAAATAAAAAAATAAAGATGGCGAAAAATTTAAAATCATGGACGATTTTCCCGCTCTTAATCCTATTTGCAAATTTAATCGGTTGTTCAGATTTAACTAATTATGCAGCTAAAGTATCTACCCCGTCTGCTCCGGATTTGGGAATTGTAAACAAAAATAGTAACTCCGCAATTTATATTGATTCAGCTAACAATAAATTATCTGTAGTTCATGCTAATATTGGCAATGTAGATGTAACCGTGACCAATGGAGCAACCTATATTTACGTTTACAATAATGTTGACGGCTCGCTTTACAAAAAATTGACATATTCGTGGTCAACGCTCAAAGATAAAACCTTTTTAACTGCCAATGGCTACTCCGTAATCCAACCTTTTAAATTAAATTCGGATAATTACACCATCCACGCCTGTATCGACCCAAAGGATGCGGTAAAAAATGAAGCTAATGAAGCAGGTTCTTTTGATTGCAACACCGGATCTAGCACTAATAATTTTTTGTCCGTCAATTTAGCTGCCTCAAAGCTAAGATCAAATTTTTTTAAGAACGATATTACGGCAAATGACATCGTCAAAAATTCACTAACTTATGATATGAATGAATTGGGTCTTATCAGCGGAGAAACAAGCATTAATCGAGATAATTTCGCCTATAAAATTTTCAGCGCATTTCAAATGTTGGGGTATGACACAGATAGAGGATATACTAGCAGTGGCAATAAACCTCATATTTTAATTTTAAACCAATTTCAAAATAAATATCACTTTTCTCAAAGTGAATTTATTGATTCAAAAACTCTACTTAAAATTGATGAACTTTTAACAGAAAGAGAAAAAAAATATTCTCAATATTTAGATTTTCCTTTGTATGGACACATTGATCATTTGGATGAAAACGGCCCAGCAAAAGAATTTCTAGCCTATATATGGAGCTATCCCTTCAAACTTCTACCTGAAGCCATCCAACTTAAAACTGAGGCTCAATTTCTTTGGTGTTTTTATACGCAATGTGGAAGTTTTGTAATCGAAAATTTTACATATAATCCTTATGACCCTGGCGATTACACTGTTTATAATGAAGCCATTTCTCCTAGTGGAAATTTAGATTCACTACGGTCAGCCTCTGAGTTACTAGTTTCATTAATGCATGAATATGCCCATTATATTGATTATTTTGTAAGGGCAAACCCTGATCCTGAATTGCTTAGTGGAATCATCGACACAACAACTTTTTATGATATTTCCTATGAAAAATTAATGGTAACCGAAGGTTGGTATTGTTTAAAGAAAAAAACTAACATGGATATTTACGATTTCATTTCACGATACGCCGCAACGTCAGAGGGATATGCCTCTAATTGTCCAGAAGGATGGTCTCGTCCCCTTGAAGATTTTGCGGAATCTTTCGCCGCCTATGTCCTTGCAGGTAAAGATTTCAGAAATGCCATGAGTCAAAATGAAGTTTTAGCTCAAAAATATAATTGGCTCAAAAATAACCTATTTAAGGGGATTGAATATGACACGAATTTAACATTCGGAAATTCTTCGGGATGCAATGATATCCCTGAATTATCTAATTACGAGCCCGGATATTTACGCTGTGATGAAGATTATGTTTGGGATAATAATTTACCCATTTTAAAATAAAACTCTCAGTCGCAATACCCTTAATAAGTCGCCTCAAATCGACTAAAAACCTTGCGCAACAAGCTCTCTTTAAAACCGCACATTTATTCTTTTAGTTGATTAAGTGCTGTCTTAAATTCTGCCTCACTCGCCTCTTCCCCATTCAAACAATCACAAAAATTTTCCTGCCAATAAGGTAATGCCTTCATGTTTTTACGAACCAACCGTTCGGCCAGCATCCGATCAATATTAGGTATCGACGCAAGAAAAAATTGAACACCGCCCTCAAAAATATCAGCACATTTCTTAATATCCCCAGTCGAATCAACACAGTGAATACAAAGCGGGCCATCTGAAATTTCTGCTCCAATATTTTCCGGATGCAAAAGTGGCATATTGCACGCAATACAAGTTTTCATAATAAATAGATAATGGATATAGCTCAATCCTAGTCGTCCCTAAGCACAAAGTAAAGCTTGGAGCATTCAGTTTCCTAGGAATTTACCCACCTAAAACTTATCTCCACCAGGTGTTTTTTCCGTTGTACTTTGTTCAATTTGAACACGCCCAGATAAATCAGTCAAATTATAAGACCTAAGCAAAAAAGCAACAGCCACAATAACCAAAATCACCACGACTCCAATAATTACTTTTTTATTCATGGGAAGAAAATTAAAGAAATAAAAAATCCCAACTAAATTAGTATGATAATACTTCAAAAAACAATAAAATCAATTCTTTTATCTCGACCGTCGGCGTTCAAGCTCAGTTAAAAACTTTTTTCGCAATCTTACCCGCGTCGGTGTAATTTCCACGTACTCATCCTGACCGATATATTCAATCGCTTTTTCCAAAGTCAAAGGCACGACCGGAGTTAAATCCAAAGCTTCGTCCGTTCCCGAAGCTCGTACATTTGTTAACTGCTTATTCTTGGTGGGATTCACTGTTAAATCCGAACCCTGATTATGCTCTCCAATCACCATCCCCTCATATACTTCAGTGGTTGGCTCGACAAAAAGAGGCCCACGTTCCTGTAATTTCCAAAGTGAATAAGCCATGGCTGTTCCTGTTTCTCCTGAAATTAAAGACCCAACACTCCTTTTTGAAATAACCCCAAGCCAAGGCGCAAAATGATCAAAAGCATGATAAAGCGTCCCCTCTCCACGCGTCAAAAGTAAAAAATAGGAACGAAAACCTAAAAGACCCCTAGTTGGAATCTCAAATTCCAATAAAGTATTCCCATTTTCTGTGCTCATTTGCGTCATAATTCCTTTACGTTGCGATAAAGCCTGAATAACCGTTCCGGCCATAGCATCCGGCACATTAACTACTACATTCTCCATCGGTTCCTGCTTTACACCATTAATTTCATGCGTAACCACCTGCGGCTGAGAAATTTGCAATTCAAATCCTTCTCTACGCATGGTTTCAATCAGAACCGCGATGTGCATTTCTCCCCTTCCGTATACTTTTATGGCATCACTATTTTCCTGTAATTCAATTTTGAGCCCCACATTTGTTTCCAATTCCTTCTGCAAA
The DNA here is from genome assembly GCA_000993615.1 of Candidatus Peregrinibacteria bacterium GW2011_GWF2_39_17. Lineage (GTDB taxonomy): Bacteria > Patescibacteriota > Gracilibacteria > UBA1369 > UBA12473 > UBA12473. The sequence continues at coordinate 56,640 of LBWM01000009.1, forward strand.
CGATCACGAATATGCCGTCCAGTTACAAATTTACCTTCTCGCCCGGCAAAAGGAGAATCATTAACCATAAATTCAATAGCCAGAGCTGGCGGATCAACCTTAATAGCAGCCAAAGGTTCGTGCATTGAATCTGTGGTAATAGTTTCGCCAACGTAAATATTAGGCAAACCAGCCACAGCCACCAAATCGCCGGCCTGAATTTTAGTAGCCTCAACCCTATTCATCCCTTCAAAGGTAAACATTTTAGAAATTTTCCCTGTCCTTTTTTCTCCATCAACAGAAATAATAGTTACTCCCTGATTATTCCCCTCCAACACTCCGTCATAAATCCTCCCAATCGCCATTCTTCCTAGAAAATTATCATAAGTAAGTGTAGCTGGTTGCATACAAAATGGAGCCTTTAAATCACCTTTAGCCGGAGGCACGTGCTCCAAAATAAAATCAATCAAGGGCGTAATATCTTTTTTTTGATCCTCAAGATTTCGAAGTGCAACTCCCTGCTTGGCAATGGCATACATATAAGGAAAATCTAACTGCTCATGAGAAGCACCAAGATTGGAAAATAAATCAAAAGTTAAATCCAAAACCGTATCAGGCCTAGCCATGGGCTTATCAATTTTATTAATTACGACCAAAACTTTATGTCCCAATTCTAAAGATTTTTTAAGCACAAATTTAGTTTGCGGCATCGGCCCCTCAAAAGCATCAACTACTAATAAAACCGCATCAACCATTCTTAAAATTCGCTCTACCTCAGACCCAAAATCAGCGTGCCCGGGAGTATCCACAATATTAATTTTTTGTCCTTTATAAATGATAGCCGCGTTTTTAGCATAAATTGTTATTCCTCTTTCCTTTTCCTGATCATAACTATCCATTGCCCGCTCTTCCAACCCTTTACGAGCATCAAATCCATCACTAGCCTTAAGTAATGCATCAACCAAGGTGGTTTTGCCATGATCCACATGAGCCACAATCGCAATATTGAAAATCGCCATAATAATTCTGATATTTAAAATTAAGGTTTCCCGCGGATCATAAACTAATTTAAGCAGTAAAACAATAGACCTCTTCAAACCCTAATTTTACGTAGTTTCACGAATCTCGAGGGCACTCTTGGGAAAGAGAGGGATGTAGAATAGGTATGCTTAATATCTAAACCACATCCCATGAAACTATATCAT
>LBWM01000010.1 GCA_000993615.1 Candidatus Peregrinibacteria bacterium GW2011_GWF2_39_17
TGATATAGTTTCATGGGATGTGGTTTAGATATTAAGCATACCTATTCTACATCCCTCTCTTTCCCAAGAGTGCCCTCGAGATTCGTGAAACTACGTAGGTTTGAGATGGGAAAAAAGTTCAAATTATGATATGTTTAAAAGGCAGAAAAGATTAAACCTAAAAAATGCCCAATTCCTATTTATCTATCTCGTTTTTTCAACGTCGGAAATTAAAGCTTGCAGCCTTAATTATGGGTGCCATTATTTGGGCACTTCCCTTGATTACACAAGCCCAAACAGCGCCAATCAATGACACTCCAAATTTTGAAGGTGTTCTAAGCCTTGACCAGCCAATAAAAACTTTGCCAAACATAACTATTAATTACGATCCGCAAATAGAAGTAGGTAAAGCAGGGATTTTTGATGCCTCAGGCACTATTCTTCCACCTGAATATAAAACGGTTATTTATAAATGGGATTTTGGAGACGGCGACACGGCCAAGGGAGCGGAGGTTGTTCACTTTTACAATCAAGCCGGAGATTATACCTTAAATTTAAGCATTGAGGTGGATGGGCAACCCTATGAGCAGAAAAATATTGCCATTTTTGCCTATGAAAAACTTTATTTTCTGATTACTGATCAATTTGACCAAAGCGAAAAAATCAGCAGTTTAATTAAATTCGCTCATGATCGAGGTTCCTATGTTGAACTTATTTCAAGTTATGAATCCGCATCCGAATTTTTAACCGAAGAAGAACTAGTTCAAAAGCTAAACGAGTCCTTACCCATTCTCCAAGAAACAAACGAAATTATTATCTGGACAAGAGGAAGCACCGGCTTAACCCTCTTATCCCGTTTTAACCAAACTCTAACCGACAAATCCGTGTTTGAAAATATGCAATTTGTAATGATCACAGATCAACGGTTTATCCCTGTTCGCAATGTGGCCGAGGGTACTTTTCGAACAATTAAACCAGTCCGAATTATCCTAACAAGGTCTGAAGCCCTTTGGATGTTCTTTGAACAAGATAATATTGAAACATTTATTAACGAACTTGACCAAAGAGGAATTGCCTATGAAATCGTGGATAAAGTGCAAAAAATCACATTCCTCAATTTCATGTCCTATCTAGTAAGTTATATGGTCGAAAAAGGAGTTCCCAGTAATTCACTACTATTAGTGCTGATGCTTCCGGTTATTGTCACCATCGTAGCCTTTTTCAAACAGGTGATCGGACTAACAACCATGGGAGTTTACACTCCGTCTATTATTACCCTTTCGTTTTTAGCACTAGATATTCGTTTTGGAATTTTGATTTTTATTGTTATCTTATTATTTGGCTCTCTAACCAGATTAATCCTCCGGCGCTACCGGTTACTGTATATCCCCAGGATGGCAATTGTGCTTTCCATTGTTAGTTTAACAATCCTAGCCATGCTCTTACTTGGAGCTTATTTCAATATTTCTCAATTAGTTTCCATCTCCATTTTCCCAATGCTCATTATGAGTACTATGGTGGAAAAATTTGTTAATGCCCAGGCAGAAGCAGGTTTCAAGCAAGCCTTCGCCATGATCTGCGCCACTCTTTTTGTGGCAATTATTTGTTATTATGTTGTCGAATGGCCACTTTTAAAAACCATCATTCTCGGTCATCCAGAATTAATTTTTGCCTTTCTCGGCGTTAATGTAATTTTAGGTAGATGGACAGGGCTAAGACTCTTAGAATATGTCCGTTTTAGGGAAATTTTTCGTTATACAGAAGAAGAATAACCTGTAATCACGAGTATGTTTTTTAAAAATCATGGCATCTTAGGAATAAACGCTCGAAATCTGCTCTATATCCGTCCTTTCAACCGTGCCAAGGCCGTTAAATTAGCAGACAGCAAACTGAACACAAAAAGCTTTTTAAGCACAAGAGGTATACCGGTACCCAAACTTTACGCCACAATTAGAAATCCTGTTGAATTAAAAAAATTCGATTTTTCTTCGTTGCCAGATACTTTTGTACTTAAACCAAATCGGGGAGCAGGTGGCGAGGGCATTCTCCCAGTATGGAGCCATCAACATCAAAATTATTTACTGTCAGATGGAAAATCCATAACTCAAGAGGAATTTGCCGAACATATCAGCGATATTTTGGATGGCCGTTTTTCAATTTCCGGAGTAACTGATATTGCTTTTTTTGAACAGCGGATCATTAGTGCTGAAAAAATTGCCAAATTTGCTTACAAAGGATTACCAGATATTCGGGTAGTTGTTTACAATTTAGTACCGGTCATGGCCATGCTAAGATTACCCACCAAAAAATCAAAAGGTAAAGCTAATCTTCACCAAGGAGCCATTTGTGTCGGAATTGATATTGCTAAAGGGGAAGCAACCCACGCGGTGCAGGGAACCAATCTAATTGACGAAATACCAGGAAGCGGACCGATCAAAGGCTTAAAAATTCCCTATTGGGATGAAATTTTACTAATCGCTTCTAAAATCCAAATGGAAACCAATTTGGGCTATTTGGCTGCGGATATTGCCCTGGATCAAAATATCGGACCCGTTTTACTAGAAATCAACGCCAGGGCAGGATTAGGCGTTCAAATAGCGAACCTAGCGCCATTAAGAAGAAGGTTGGAACGTATTAAGGGTATTAAAGTTCCGACACCAGAAAAAGGAGTCAGAATAGCAAAAGATTTGTTCGGAAATGTATTTGAAAAAGGCATTAAGCATATCTCAGGTAAGGAAGTAGTAAGTACACTTGAGCCTATTAATATTTTAGTGGGATCAAAGCCTTACCGAGCTATGGCCTCCCTTGATCTTAATCGAGAAAAAACCGAAATAGATGCTGCCTTCGCTCGTAAAATTAAACTATTAGAGAATGAACAAAATATAAATAAAACTTCAGAATCACTAAAAATTAAGTTTTTACTGTCCGGAACCAGGGTGCAAACCATTGCTAAAATTACAAATTTAGACCTAAAAGATGTTTCCGTAATCATCGGTCATCGAGATTTACAAAGATTTTTAATCGATCCCACTAAATCACCCAAAAACACAGGGAAAAACATAAATACCTACGTAAGCCACAGTGTAATTCAGCATCCTAATTTTAAAGAAATTGATGAAAAAATTTGCAATATTGATGAGAAAATTAAACTTTTGTATCATTTAAGGCCTCTTAATTTAGACCAAGAACAGCAAAAATTTTTTGAAAATAGAATAAAAAATCCCCAATTCCGATATCCAGAATTGCAATTTGATCCATATAATTTAAGAGATCAATTAAATGAATTACAATTAGGTGAATCCGTCCTGGGCTATCTTTTTACCCAAAAAAGAAAGGAAATTCTTCAAAAAATCGATTTACTGGAACATCGCGGAAGTTCGTATTTTATTCAAAAATCAAATATTTTATTTGGAGAAGTAGACCATAACTTATTAGGCGAGGCTAAAGAAAAATTACAGCAAAAACCATTACATTTTAAAAGCGAAAGCCATTTTTTAAATCAGGAACAAGTCGCAAAAAGACTACAACAATTTTTGGAGGTTAAAGAATTGAAAAAATGGAGTATAAAATTTAAAAAAAATATGGCCTCAGACTGTGTAGTTGGAAAGCAGGGGATTCTCTTTTTGCGAGAAGGAATCATGATATCCGAGTCAAGGTATCAAATGCTAGTGGCCCATGAAGTCGAAACGCATATTTTTACTGCGGAAAACGGCGCTCTGCAACCTTATCATCTTTTTCAGCGAGGAACCGGTAATTACTTATCAACCCAAGAAGGTTTAGCAATCTACAATCAAGAAAATGCCGTTAATGAGTTAACTGAAAAACATTTTTGGAATGCAGCCCTAGTTATCCTTATTCATACGGCTCAAACCAATTCCTTTAGACAGGTTTATGAAGCAGCTCAAAAATTAGGTTACAGCCGCGATAAGGCATTCCAAGTCGCCCTAAAAACCAAAAGGGGATTAGAGGACACCTCGGAATCAGGCGCCTTTACTAAGGACTTAGTCTATTTCCAGGGACATAACATGATAAAACATTTTGTGGAACAAGGGAATGATCTTAAGAGGCTTTATATTGGGAAAATCAACCTAGCAGATTTAGAAAAAATAGAAACCTTGCCCTTCCTGAGAGCCCCAAAATATTTTACAAAATTTTAATCCACCTTCATTATGTTTCCGGTATTTAGTGGTCATCTTATTTCAGGGCATGGGAGGGGCAAAAAACTAGAAGTACCAACCTTAAATTTAGATAGAATCAAGGGAGATAAGCCGCAAGATTTTGGAGTCTATGCAGTTTATGCTTCCTGGCAAAGAAAAACCTATCAGGGAGTAATGCACATTGGCCCTCGTCCAACCTTTAACGAGCTAGATGTCTCCATTGAAGTTCATCTCCTAGATTATGAAAAAAAATCTCAAGATGATTCAAAGTTAATTGAAAAGGCTGACCTAGTGGTAAAAATTACCATAATTGAAAAATTGCGATCCATTAAAAAATTTAACAACCCGGAAGCGTTGAAAAAGCAAATGCGCAAGGATATGATAAGCGCACGTCTTTCCCTTAAAAAACACCCATGTTCGCTTATCTAAAAAAAACCATTCCTTCGCATAGCCCCATCAGGTTATTTTACCATAAAATAAGAGCCATTTTGGCTGCTCTTATTTATCGTTTTCCTTCTGAAAACATGACGGTTATCGGTGTAACCGGCACTAACGGAAAAACTTCAACCTGTCATTTTTTGGCTGATATCCTCATGGAAGCTGGCAATAAAGTAGGAATGCTCACCACGTCTGATTTTAGACTTGGCGATCAACTAATTGTCAATGACTATAAAATGACCACACTTAGTCCGTTTATCCTTCAAAAATTATTGCGCCAAATGGTTAGCATTGGCTGTAAATATGCCATAGTTGAAGTAACTTCGCATGCTCTTGATCAATCACGATTATGGGGTATAAATGTGGACATCGCACTTTTTACCAATATAAGCCATGATCATCTTGATTATCACGGCAGTAAAAATGAATATTTGGCAGCCAAAGGCAAGCTCTTTGAATCAATTAATTACAGTAAGCGTAAACCTAAAATTCCTAAAATTGTAATTCTAAATGGAGATGATCCGGAATTTCCTTATTTTGAAAAATATATTGCGGATCGAAGTTATATCTATGGAATAAAAAAGGGTTCATTTCAGGCAAAAAATCTGCAATTAGCGCCAAATGGCAGTAAATTTCTTTTAAAAATTCCTAATAATCAAATTGAAATTACTTTTCCTTTGCCAGGAAAATTTAATATTGAAAATGCCTTAGCCGCTGCCACTACAGCCGTTGCCCTGGAGATTAACCTTGCAATCATTCAACAGGGACTACAAAAAGCAAAACCTGTTCCCGGGAGACTAGAGCGAATTGACGAAGGACAAAAATACAATATCATCGTTGATTACGCTCATGCCCCTGATTCTCTAGAAAAATTATTAGTCATGTTTCGAGAATTAACACCCCAAAAACTAATTTTGGTTTTCGGCGCTACCGGTGATCGAGATCGAACCAAAAGACCAATAATGGGAGAAATTGCCGCTAAATATGCTGATTTTATTATCTTAACAAATGATGACCCCTATAGCGAAAATCCTATTCAAATCATGGAAGAAGTTATTAAAGGCTTTTCACGTAAGGAAGGAAATAAATTTTGGCGAATTCCAGATAGAAGGCAAGCAATAAGATTAGGATTAGCAATAGCCAGAGAAGGGGATACCGTCATTATTGCTGGCAAGGGTTGCGAGCCATATCAAGTAGTCGGAAAGCAAAAAATTCCTTCGGACGATCGCGAAATAGTGCGTAATTTCCTTGGTAGAAATATTAAAATTGAAATCAGAGAAGGAGAAATTATGACCGGCAATCGTTACCTCGAAAGTTAACCGTTTTCTTGAAATATGAAAAACGGATTTCTTATTTGCGATAAGCAAGCTGGCATCACCTCATTCAAGGTTGTAGCCCAAATTAAAAAAAGTCTCCAAATAAAAAAGGCTGGGCATTTAGGCACCCTAGATCCGTTAGCCACCGGAGTATTGGTAATCGCCCTCGGCGAAGGTACTAAATTAATCGAATATTTTATGAAAAAGGATAAAATTTATGAGGCTCAATTTGAACTAGGAAAAGTGAGTGACACTTATGATAAAGAAGGGAAAATAAAACAAATAGTCGTCAATCCCAACCTGTCAAAAACGCAAATTCAAAAAGCCTTAGTAGGACTAAAAAAAGCACCTGAACAAATTCCTCCGGTTTTTTCAGCTTTAAAAATTAACGGAGAACGTGCTTATAATTTAGCTAGAAGTGGGCAAAATTTCACCCTAAAAGCGCGCCCAATCAATATTTATTCTTTGAAACTAATTTATTATCAAGGTTGTTTGGGTACATTGCGAATTCACTGTAGTAGTGGAACCTATATTCGATCTCTTATTCATGATTTAGGTCAGAAATTAGGATGTGGGGCAATTATGACTAGCTTAAAAAGACTAAGCGTCGGAGATTTTAAGCTTGAGGAAGCATGCTCCAATAATTCCTATCTCGAAAAAATAATTTCGCCTGAACAAATAGTTAGCAACTGGCCAAAATTAAACGTGAACTTTAAAGAATTTCAAGCTCTACGAACAGGACAATCCATTCTAGCTCCATGTAACTGTGTCGATGCGGATACAATAACGCCTTTAGCTATTTTTTACATGAATAAATTGGTAAGCCTAACCAAAAAAGAAGGTCCCTATTTAAAATCAATTAAAAATTTGAATCGCTTCTTTGAAACACCCTCGCTTTTATAATTCCGAATAATACTCCGTAGCCTAAATCATTTCACCCTATACTTTTCTATGATAATTTATTGCCATGCACCCTTATCTTGAAGCAATTTCACCCTACCTTTTACCAGGCCTTATTTCCCTTATTCTAACCATTGTTCTGGTCCGATTAGCTTTATGGATTTTCCCCAAAGTCGGACTTATGGATCGGCCTCATCTCTACGGATTAACCAGAAAACCCATACCATACAGCGGGGGATTAATTCTATTTTTAAGCCTAATTATTTGCGTTATTTTATTTATGGATTTCAATAAACATCTTATTGGCGTAATGATTGCCGCCGGCATGTTAGTATTTATGAATTTTTGGGATGACCGTCATGGCTTAAATCCTTTTTTCCGCTTACTAATACAAATTTTAGCCGCTTTAACCGTGGTTATGGCTGGGATTGGGATAACTTCCATTACTAATCCTTTAGGTGGAACATTTCAATTAGACAGCTACCAAATTCCCATTACTATCAATAACACTATTTATAATTGCACCTTATTAGCAGACATATTCACTATTTTTTGGATTGTAGCCCTAATTAATACGACCAATTGGCTTGATGGCGTCCCGGGGCTTGTTAGCGGCATATCCGCAATAGGCTCCATAGTGCTATTTTTTTTAAGCATTAGGCCTGATTTTCACTATTTTGATCAAACAGCAGTCGCTACCTTAGCAATCATTATAACTGGCATCTCCCTTGGTTTCTGGTTTTTTGATTTTTCCCCACCCAAAATACTAATGGGAGATACTGGCAGTATGCTTTTAGGTTTCCTGCTTGCCATTTTAGCTATTTTTTCTGGTGGAAAAATTGCCACTGCTTTTCTTATTATGGGATTTCCAATCCTAGATTTCGCCTGGGTTATTGGGCGAAGAATTTGGCAGGGAGTTTCGCCATTCAAAGGAGATCGATTGCATTTTCACCATCGATTACTAGGAATAGGTTTTGGCGAGCGCCAAGTCGCCCTCACAATTTATATTTTTTCTGCAATTTTTGGTGGGATTGCTCTTTTTTTAGGATCATTCCATAAACTGCTCGCGATACTGATAATGGTTGGCATTATGGGGATGATAACGTTTTTTATCCGTAGTCCCCAAAAACAAAACCCAAAATAAAAAATAAAGTTGTGCTATAATTCAATCTCTCCAAAATCTATGACCCTCAAAAATGCCCCTTGACCCTGTTTCCGAAATAAAATCCCGATTATCAATCGAAGAAGTAGTGGCAAACTATGTACAACTTAAGAAAGCAGGACGCAGTCTGAAGGGACTTTGCCCCTTTCATAATGAAAAAACACCCAGTTTTCACGTCAGCCCGGAACGACAAATAGCCTACTGCTTTGGCTGCAATAAAGGGGGCGACATTTTTTCATTTATCCAAGAAATTGAGTCCCTGGATTTTAAGGAAGCACTCAAATTTTTAGCGGATAAAGCTGGTATTTCACTGGAGCCCATTTCCACCCTCTCTGGAAATTTTAAAATCAACAAGGATCAAAAAAATCATCTATTTTCCCTTAATGAAGAACTTGCTAATTTTTATAGCAAGCAATTATGGGATACTTCATTAGGTGAAATTGCCCAATTATATTTAATAAATAGAGGGTTTACCCCTGAAAGTCTCAAGATTTTTCAAGTTGGGTATGCCCCTGATTCCTATGAGGAAACCTATCAACATCTCCTTAAAAAGAATTATACAAAAAAAGAATTATTGGATTTAGGTTTGCTTATTAGCAAAGAAACTACCTCTGATCATGTTTACGACCGTTTTCGAGATCGCATCATGTTCCCCATAAAAGATATCCAAGGTAGAATTATTGGCTTTGGGGGAAGGGCTCTAAAAAAAGATGATCCGGCAAAATATATGAATTCCCCAGAATCGCTTATTTATCACAAAGGCGAAATTATTTATGGATTAGATAAAGCTAAATTAGCTATTCGCAGTCAAGATTTAGCTATTATTGTTGAAGGATATATGGATGTTATGGCCTCCCATCAATCTGGGATAACAAATGTAATAGCTAGTTCCGGAACAGCTCTAACTATTGAGCAACTTAAATTAATTAAACGATTTACCAATAATATCGCTTTTTCCTTTGATACAGACCAGGCCGGGGAGGATGCCCTTCTTCGAGCTATTCAAACCGGACAACACCTACAATTATCAATGAGCATTATTCGAGTTCAAAATGGCAAGGATCCGGATGAATGCATTAAGCAAAATCCTAATTTTTGGGAGCAATCCATCAATCAGGCTAGCTACTACCTCGATTACTATTTGGAAAAACTGGATAAGAAATTTAACCTCGTCTCTCCACAAGGGAAAAAAGAAGCTTGCCATTTTTTCTTTCCCCTATTGCTTTATCTTGATTCATTAGAACGCGATCACTATCTGCAAAAATTAGCTCTATTACTTGGAACCGAGCCTCGTTTTCTTTATGAAGATTTTAATGCCTTCAAAAAAAAACCTCATCAGTTAAATAATTCTTCCCAATTTACCCCTAAATCACTTATACCAGCTCCAAAAACTTATTCTCCTAAAGAATATTTTTTGGGTTTAATGCTAAGGTTTCCAGAGCTTATTACTCCTAGCCTCCTTGAATTGCCAGAAGATTTATTCAACGATACCTTGAAAAAAGTTTACAATAATCTTCGGAATCAGTATAATACCAAGGCTTGCGTTGACCTCAGTGAAATTAAAATAAATTTGGATACTGAGCAAGTAAAATATTGTGAAGTTTTAATGCTATTTTCCGAGGCTTCAAATACCGAATTGCCGCCTGAAAAAATCAGCGAGGAACTGGGGAAATTAGCCACTCAATTAAATAGAAATTATCATAGCCAAAAGGCGACCACTCTAATGCACGAAATTCAAACCGCAAAATTAGCCAAAGACACCGTTCTTGAACACCAACTTTTTCAAAAATATTCCGCTATAGTTCATTCCAAATAAATCAATATGGCCAGAACTCAAAAATTCATTTCGCACTTCACGGATGACAAGATCGCCAATTATCCACCAGCTCTTCAAAAATTAATTATTAAAGGGCGAGAGCGTGGTTTTGTAACCGAGCAAGAATTATTACAAGCCATCCCAAATGTTGAAGCGGATGTACTTTTACTTGATGAAATTTACACCCTGTTTTTAGATTTGGGTATTGACGTCATGGATGTTAAAGACGAACTTATTTGGAAAAATTCTAAAAAACAAAGTAACAGCGATGATGCACCAGTTATTTTAACTGATGACGATGAAGAAGATGAAGAAATCACCAGTAAATTTAACGATAAAGAAGTCGAATTAAGTGAAATCGCCAATGATTCAATCAGGATGTATTTATGCGAAATAGGAAAAGTAGATCTACTAACCGCAAAACAGGAAACCGAATTAGCGCGACGTATTAAAAGCGGTGATCAATCAGCGAAAAGACAATTAGCCGAGGCTAATCTTCGCCTTGTCGTTAGTATCGCTAAAAAATATATCGGCCGAGGGCTTTCCTTTTTAGATCTTATTCAAGAAGGAAATATCGGATTATTTAGAGCAGTTGAAAAATTTGATCCAGATCGAGGTTTTAAATTTTCAACCTACGCCACTTGGTGGATTAGGCAAGCTATTACTAGAGCGATAGCGGATCAAGCACGAACCATTCGCATTCCGGTGCACATGGTAGAAACAATTAATAAGCTAACTCACACTCAGCGTAGATTAGTACAGGAATTAGGACGCGAACCATTGATTGAAGAACTAGCAGCTGAAATGGGAATGGACATCAAAAAAGTACGGCACATTCTAAAAATTTCTCAAGATATAGTTTCCCTGGAGGCTCCGGTCGGTGCCGAGGAAGATAGTAAACTGGGAGATTTTATCGAAGATAGTGATTCTTTATCTCCAGTTGAAGCCACTAACCGAAAACTTCTAAAGGAAAATATTATTCACATGCTGCAATATCTTTCTCCACGAGAAAGAAAAATTATTGAAATGCGATTTGGCCTTAAAGATGGTATCCCACATACCCTGGAAGAAGTGGGGAAAGAATTTGGGGTTACCAGAGAAAGAATTAGACAGATCGAGGCTAAAGTGCTTCAAAAACTCAAAGAGCATCCCACCAGTGTGCGGATTAGAAGTTAAAAAATTGTTTTTATCTCCTTAAAAAATATTCCATGACCAATTCTACTCAAACAGATGACACTCCTACTTTTGTAACTAAAGAAGGCTTAAAACAACTCCAACAGGAATTAGAATATCTAAAAAATGTCCGCCGTCGAGAAGTTGCTAAACGTCTTGAAGAAGCCATAAGTTATGGAGATTTGTCGGAAAATTCCGAATATGAAGAAGCGAAAAATGAACAGGCGTTTGTCGAAGGACGTATTTTGGAATTAGAAGAAAAGATTAAACATGCCCAAATTATCGCGACTGGCAAACATGGAAAGGTAGTTGAATTAGGCAGCGTTGCGGTAATTAAACAGGTAAAACCACGAGAAGGAGAATTAGAAGAATACACGATTGTTGGTTCAACTGAGGCTGATCCTCTAAATCAAAAAATTTCCAATGAATCACCCATTGGTGCGGCTTTATTAGATCATAAAGTAGGGGACGTAGTTGAAGTAAAAATACCAGCTGGGAAAGTCAGCTATAAAATCACGAATCTTAAATAAAACCAGAAGAAAGTTGAGAGTTATTCTATCTTTTCTTCTTTGTTTTTTTCTTGGCCTGAGGTAAGTAATTTTTCCTATTTTTTTGCTGGTGCTCATGTTTTAAGACAACTGGTAAAACTTTTTTATACTTATAAATCGAAAATCCGATAACCCACCCAATATACAGCAAATAAACTAGCAAAAAGAATCGCATTGCCAAATAAGGCAGGTTTTCATAACGGACCCATAAAAAAACAAACCCCAAAATTCCCAAAAATCGAATCTTTCCTGAAAAGTGCGGTAAAACACGCTGCAGAGAAACTCTGTAGGGCAATCCTTTAATTATTTTTTCTAGGTAAAATGATCCTAAAATTAAAATCAGAAAAAAAATAATTAGAGGCAGCATATAATAAAAAGAAGATCCAGGGTAAACATCAAATAAATAATTGAGTGAGAAAAGTTTGGTAGGGGACATAAGGGGAATTATTTAATTAATTAAAGTTTGTTTGCTTTGTTTATACAATAAATAAGCTGTTGGTACAAATACAATCATGGCAATAAAAAAAGCAACCCTAATTCCTAAAAATTCTAAAGTATCGTCTCCTCTAAAAAACTCTAAGATAAAACGTCCCAAGCTAAAACCCGCAATCGCAAAAATAGTCCAATTGTAATTTTTAGATAACATTGACCAACGATCCATTACAATTTTTCGGGTGAAAATCACGGTCGCAATAAGTAATAGGGAATAAACTTGAGTGGGGTGCACCGGGACTGTATATTTAACACCAGTGTTTTCAAATGTAATTCCCCAGGGTAAAATAGTTTCCCGTCCATATCCCTCGCCGTCTAATAATTGCCCGAAATTAGCACAGGCAATCCCAATTAAAATAGGCACTAGCGCAACATCAAGCCATTGCAAAAAAGATTCACCGTGGCGACGACAGTGCCAGTAAAAAACAAAACTAAAACCTAAAATTGCTCCCCAAAACGAATACCCAGGTTGCCAAAAAAACAGCAATTGCTTTAAGAAATTTATAATTGAAAATTGTCCAAAGTAACCCCAATTAGCAAAGAAAAAACATGACCTTGAAAACAAAAAAGATCCAATTAAAAGACTAAGTCCGTGCCCTAAAATAAAGTTCAAATCCATTCGTTCATATTTAGCTCTCTTTAAAAATAGAACCGTGGCAACAAAAAATCCGATGAGCACTCCTGCCCACAAAGAATAAAGTGCAAAAGGTCCTATTTTAAACAAAACTGGATACATAAAATTAGAGATTAAAAAAACTAAACAAAATTAACATTATGCCCACTACAACTAAAATACTATCTACCCGCCGAGTACGGTTGAAAAAATTAACCTTTAGGCTAGCTAAGCCATGTAAAATAAATACAAAAACTAATAAGTATTTAAATAAGATTGAATCTTCGAAAGTAATTGCCCTTGACCCTAAAATAGGTACTTCAACACCTTTAAAAGTCGAATAATATCCTAAAAAGTAATAAATTAAATAGAAACCTAAAAGCCAGCCCATAAACGCATTAAACTCTTCAACAAAGTAAATTCCTCTTTCCATTTGCCCCTGAATAGAAATAAGCTTACTATCTTTCTTAAAAAAATGATACTGCTTACGCTTTTCTATAAGGTTACTATGAATTTGCTTTAAATCCTCCCACAAAACACCTCTGGTCTCTTTAGATCCTCTAATTATTCGTAATAAAGTATCCCACTCTTGATAGCGTAAATCTTTAATTTCTGTTTTAAATTGCTGCAACTGAGGATTAGATTTTAGAAAATCTTCAAAATATTTCAAAAAATCGCCCAAAAAATGCCAAGAAGATTTTTGTGCCTTTAATTCAAAATCATGAATAGTTGCTCGAATTTGATCGCCTACCCCAATTTTGAAAGCAGTATTTTTATTTAAAAGATGATCGAGCCTCTCAACCTCGAGTAGCAATATTCCTCGTTCATCTTCGGAAATCAAATTTGAAATAAAAAATTCAGTGCCTTTTAAGTGTTGCAACAATTCATGACAACTATGCCTAATATAATCCAAATTATTACTACTCTTAATTCGAAGCAATTTACTAATCCCTGCTTCAACTCCTGCTCTGGATTCCGGTCTAATTTTAGCCTCAAACCGAGCAATAAGTTGAGTAAGAGCTTTAATAATAAGTTCTATTAAATCAGTAAGTTCTTTTTTTTCTAATAAAAATTCCGGAGTTTCAACCTGAGCCTGAATAGATTCTGTAACCACTGGATGCGGCGATTGTTCGGTTTGATAGGCCTCCTTAAGTGCCTGAACTCCAGTCACCTTTATTTGTTCCTTCTCAGAGGCAGAAGCAAATTGCGAAACTAAATAAATAACATTAAAACTATATTCCTCCACAAGTCGACGATAAGCAGCCAATGAATCATGAGCTGGGATTGTCCCAATAATTTTTTTCCCATTTTTATCCAAGGCCTCAAATTCAAATTTTTGCAAGACAGAAGATGTACCTAGTTCTGTTTCATTAGAAGAATGCATTTCCAAAATCGAAAATCCCAAATTATTTAATTGCGTACGGGCAACTGCATCACTGGCGGCATTGATAATACCACTAAGTTTTTTACCTTGGGGATTGGTGGCTGTATATTTAAATTGCATGGAGGGATAACTATTTCCGTCGAATACTTGCCTCTATCAATCCTCGAAATAAAGGATGTGGACGATTAGGGCGAGAAAGAAATTCTGGATGAAATTGACAACCAATCATGAAAGGATGATTCCTAACTTCAACAATTTCTACTAAATCTCCACGTTTGTATATACCAGCAACAATTAGACCATGTTGTTCCAAATCTTTACGAAAATTATTATTAAATTCGTAACGATGACGATGACGTTCCGCAATTATTTTTTTGCCATAAAGTTTAGCAGTTTTGGTTTGCGGCGTAAGATAACAAGGATAAGAACCCAAACGCAACGTACCCCCCTTAGCCTTATTTTTATGTTGCCCGGGTAAGAAATGAATTACATATTGGTCAGGGGTAAGCTTTCCAGATTCGTCAAATTCTTCAGAAGTTAGCATTTTATTACCAGCTACATTTCTGGCAAACTCAATGGTCATCATCTGCATTCCAAGACAAAGTCCTAAATAAGGCACCTTTTTTTCTCGGGCATAACGAGCTGCCAGTATCTTCCCCTCGGTACCACGAGAACCAAATCCACCCGGAACTACAATTCCAACACAAGATTTAAGATCATCCCAGGTTTTTTTATGATTAAGTTCTAGTTTTTCCGCATCAATCCAAATTACTTCCAATGCCCGATTTTGATGGTAACAAGCAATTTTCAAGGATTCAATTACGCTTAAATAAGCATCTTCCAGCCCATTATATTTACCAACCATAGCAATACGAATTGCCTTTCGATGAGAATGAATTTTCTTTACTAATTCACGCCAATCCTTTAAATGAGGTTTTACTTTGCCAAGGTTTAATTTTTTAGCGATCAATTGAGCAATATTATATTCCTGGAAATTTAAAGGAACCTCGTAAATAGAATTAGCCGTATATGCCGGAATAACAGCCTCAGGTTCCACATTGCAAAATAAAGCAATCTTCCCAATCTTATCATTATCAATCGGATAATCAGCTCTAGCCAAAATAAGATCTGGCTGAATACCAATACTTCTTAATTCGCGGACTGAAGCCTGCGTAGGCTTAGTTTTTAATTCCTTAGAGGCCATTAAATATGGTAATAAAGTTACATGCACAAACAAGGTATTTGAAGGGCCCAAGTCATGACGTAACTGGCGAATAGCTTCTAAATAGGGTAATCCTTCAATATCGCCAACCGTACCCCCGATTTCCACAATCAAAATATCAGTCTTACTTTTTTCGGCTGCGGTTCGAATTTTTTCCTTAATTGCGTTGGTAATATGAGGGATAATTTGAATCGTTCCGCCTAAAAATTTCCCTTGGCGCTCCTTCTTAAGAATTTCCATATAAATGCGACCAGTAGTCACATTCGACAAAAGCGAACAATTCGTATCAATGAAGCGCTCGTAATGCCCCAGATCAAGATCTGTTTCTCCACCATCATTAGTGACAAACACTTCGCCATGTTGAAAAGGACTCATCGTTCCAGGATCAACATTCAAATATGGATCCAATTTTTGCGGGAAAACCTTGAAACCGGAAGCTTTCAGTAATGTCCCGATAGAAGCACTGGCAATACCTTTGCCTAGTGAGGAACAAACACCCCCAGTGATAAAAATATATTTAGTAGACAAAAAAATAAAATTAAGAATAGGGAGGTTATTGTAATCCTACTTTAACCCGCACTTCATCAAGAGTTTTTCTGGCAACTTTACGCGCTCGCCGTGCACCATCAAGCAACACCTCTTCAACATAATCCAACTTGCCTGCGATCTCAACTCTTTTTTCCCGATAAGGATCAAGCACGGTATGGAGTTTTTTAAGCAAAAGTTTTTTGGCATCACCATATCCAAATCCACCAGTTAAATATTTATCTCTCAAATCACTAATTTCATCATCATTCGCAAAGTAACTATATAATTTAAAAACATTACAAGTTTTAGGATTTTTAGAATCCTCAAGTGGAGTAGAATCAGTTTTAATACTCAACACCTCCTTTTCAAGTTGTTCATCAGACCCAAACAAGGAAATGGTATTATTATAAGATTTACTCATCTTTTCACCATCAGTTCCAATAATTGTTTCAATTTCCACAGTGATATCAGGTTCAGGCAAAGGAAATGTCTCTTTATAAAGATAATTAAATCTTTCCGCAATATCGCGAGCCACCTCAACATGCTGCTTTTGGTCTTTCCCGACCGGAACAAAATTTGGCTTATAAATAAGGATATCAGCCGCCATTAATACCGGATAAGTAAATAACCCAACCGAAGGATCCTTTTTTCCTTTAGCCATTGCGTCCTTCCAAGCATGACACCTTTCTAAAAGACCCAGTGAAGTTAAACAACTAAAAATCCAGGCCAGTTCGGTGTGTTCTGGTAAATCACTTTGCCTAAAAAGAGTAATTTTATTAGGGTCAAGACCAATAGCTAAATAATCAATAGCTAGCTCTCGTGTGAGATCTCGCAATTTTTGAGAATCGCGTATAGTGGTCAGAGCGTGATAATTAGCCAAAAAAATAAAAGACTCATTTTGATCTTGATTTTTAACATGGCGCTGCATCGCTCCAAGAAAATTCCCAAGATGAGGCTGCCCACTAGGCTGAATACCGGAAAGAATACGGGGCATAAGCAAAAGATTAGGAAGTAGAAGGAAAGCTTATGGGAAAATTATATAGGAAATTGACGCTAAAATACCAGACTTAAACATAAGTTAGCGGTAAGAACCTTGATTTTAAGGCTTTTCATAGGAAGAATTAACTCATCACCATTGGATCCACGTCAATATTCCAACCTGGTTTTAGAGATTCATTCGCCATGAATTGTTTTAAACTAGAGCGTGGATTTTCTCCTTGTAGATAAACGTGCCAATAATATTTATTATGATGTTTAGCGATTAGAGCCGGGGCACAAGTAATTTCAAGATCAGTATGTAAAAATTTTAACTGATTCGTAATTCTCAAAGCTTCAGCGGCACACTCGTTTTGATTCTCATGACGATAAATTAGCTTAATAACCTGTCTGAAAGGAACATCTTTTAATTCCAGCCGCCTTTTAATTTCTTCCTCATAAAAATGCTGATAATCATGAAAAGCAGCCCATTTTAAACTACTATATTCGGGATTATAGGTTTGAATCACTACTTCACCAGGATGCTTAGCCCTTCCCGATCGACCAGCTACTTGAGTCAAAAGCTGAAAATTACGTTCAGAAGAACGAAAATCAGGGATACTTAATCCCACATCAGCTAAAATAACACCCACTAAGGTTACCTGCGGTAAATCTAAACCCTTCCCAATCATTTGTGTACCGACTAAAACATCAGCTTCATGCGCTTTAAAAGCACGATAAATTCGATCAAAACTTCCCTTAGCGCTGGTAGTATCACGATCCGCTCGCAAAACCCTAACCGTGGGGAATAGCTGCCTTAGTTCAGACTCAATCCGCTGTGTTCCAATACCAACAAATTTAATTGCCACTCCACCACAAGAAGGACATAACGCCGGAACCGAAGCTGTTTTTCCACAATGATGACAAACTAAACGCTCAATTCCATTTTTAAATTTATGATGCGTAAAACTTACCTCACAAGCGGAGCAACGACAAATAAAACCGCATTCTCTACAGATAACAGATGAGGCATGACCGCGACGATTTAAAAATAAAATGGCCTGTTTATTATTTTTTAAAATTTGCCCTAACTTTTCCTGTAATAAATTACTAAAGATACTAAAATTACCAGCCCTAAGCTCGTCACGCAAATCCACCAAATAAATTTTAGGAAGGACACAATTAGGGTCTACTCGAGTTGGTAAGGTGAATTTTTGAATACTTCCCTTTTCCGTAGCGTAAAAAGTCTCAATGCTTGGTGTTGCACTTCCCAAAAGCACTTTTGCTCCAGTTAAATTCGAAATTTTGAAAGCCACCTCGCGGGCATGATAACGTGGTGAAGTTTCCTGTTTGTATGACCATTCATGTTCTTCATCTAAAACAATCAAACCAAGGTTTTTAATTGGAGCAAATAAGGCAGATCGAGGCCCAATCACAACATCAGCTCCTTGAGTTTGAATGCGCCACCATTCTCGTTCTTTTTCAGAGACTAATAAGTGACTATGAAGAACTGCCAAACGATCACGGAAAACATGCTGAAAATAATCAATGAGTTGCGGTGTTAGAGAAATTTCCGGAACTAAAATAATCACCTGCTTTCCTTCAAAAACATATTTTTGCGCCAATTTTAAATAAATTTCGGTTTTTCCTGAACCTGTCACCCCGTGAATTAAAAAACATTTTTCTTCCGAATTAGGGATCCCATCAACAATCGCCTTTTGATTAAAAGTGAGCTTTTTTGACAAAAAATCAGCGGGAAAATCCTTAAGTAGGGGTAAAATATCTCCTCTACGCTCAATTAAAAATCCCTTTTTTACCAAACTACGAAGAGTTATAAGACTAAAACGCCCTAATTCTAGTCGAGATAAGCACGATTTTCGCTTAAATAAATTCAAAACTTCTTGCTGTTTTTTCCCTAACGGAGATAACAAAGGTGCAGTTGCTCGTTCAAAAACAATTTGGTAGGGGATAACGGGATTTTGAATCCAAAGTTTTCTAGGAAGCATCAATTTTAAAACCTGATAAAGTGGTGCGAAATAATAATCTGCAATCCATTTAGCAAGCTCAATTTGCCAAGGGTTTAAAAGTGTTTCACCTTCAAGTACAGCCAATATTTCCTTGGTTCTAAAAACAATCTTCCTATCATGCAATTCAGTAATAATGCCTGCTTGTCGTCGGTTGCGCAAAGGAACCTGAACCGTTTTTCCCAATTCAACTTTTCCCTGTAACTCCACAGGCACATTATAGGTTAAGGTGCTATGGAACCTACCTAAACCAAATGGAAGCGTAATCTCCGCGTACATATTTCGAAATTTAAAAATCGCTTACTGAAAAACCACTGGCCACTGATCTACAAAATCAGCCAAAACCTGATCATTATAAACATCAGTTTCCATCAAGGAAACGACAATACTGCGAAAAATTTCCTCAACCACTGCTGCCCGTGTTCTGGGTTGATTGGGGTTAAACATAGTCTCTTCTTCCTCAAGAAAACCTTTTTGATAAGCGACTTCTACGTAGGGAGCATACCAGGCTGCCCCATAAACATCAGTAAAAGGAAACAAAGAGGTATCAACAAAAGTAGGGACTTCAACATTAGCTGCCTCTAAAATCATTTTTAAAGCCTCAGCCTTAGTTACTGAATTTGCAGGATGAAATAATCCATCATCATAACCCTTAACCCACCCTTGTTCAAAAGCATAGCATATTGACGGCGCAAACCACTGCTCATTAACATCCGAAAAACAATCGTGATAAATTGTTTTATCGGGTTCATATCCTAACTCTGTAAAGACTAAAATTTTCATTAATTCAGCGCGATTAATTCCATTTGAGGGTCGAAAAGTATTATCGCTATAGCCATTAATAACTCCAATATAAGTTAAAAACTCAATAGCTTGATAATTAAAATGTGCCGGAGGAACATCACTAAATTTAGCTAACGGTAAGATGGCTTCAACCTCATTACTTTTAATTTCACTTTCTTGATAATCCTTAGTATAAGCGGTTACAGCAAAATAATAAGTTGTCCCGGATAATAAGTTATTAATTGTTGCATATGTTAAATAAGACTCTTCCACGGTCTGAACGTAATAATAAAACCCAGGTGACACCCCATAATAAATATAATAACCCGCCACCTCACTTCCCAATACTCGATTCCATTTTAAAGATACGGTGTGAGCTGACTTTGAAGTTACTGTTAAACCGGAAACAGTTAAAGAATCAGCATTTAGTTCTGGATCACTAAAATCAACTGGGACATCCTCGGCAGTAGTTATAACTTCAGTAGGAAAATCATCTATTTCGTCAATCGGAGCATCGGCCTCTACTATTTTAGCTGAATAGGTATAGGGATAAAGCTCCTCAAATGCAGCATCAGAAGGCTGAATACTCATTGGGTCATTGGAAACTGGTAAAACAATTAAAGTATACTGGCTAATCCCATCCGCGATTATTACCGAAACATTGCCAGTAGTAACATTTTGCTCAATAATTGAATATTGAATTTGGTCACTCAAATAAGCACTCGATGTTTCGGGAATGAAAATTAACCGAAATTCAACTTCGGCTGGTTTATTAACATTTAACTGAAACTGTTGTCCCCATTGGTTTGAATCAATCTTAAATTTTAGATAATTTGACCCAAAAAGTTCTGGGGCATTTTCAACAGAAATTTTATTTAGGGGATATTCATTTGATTCATGAGTCGCTTCAATATAAATCTCGGGATAATTAATTCCGTCGGTATATCTATCAGGTAAATAATTCCATACCGCAAAATCCTGAAAAAGATCGCTGATACTTGCGCTATAATCGACCCTCAAAGTTTTTTCGTAGGCCTCAAAAGCATCCCAAACATCTGGATTACTATCAATAAAATAATTATTCACTACATTGGCACCCAAGTGCCAATCATCAAAATATTCGCTTAAAAAAATAGGCCAGATGGCCGAGGCATATTCAAATAACGAATCTGCTGGAATTTGTCCGGTAAAAATCGAAAATTCTGGATAATTAAAAAAATCTGTAAGATAATACCAATAATCATTTATCTCCGGATAAACAGCTTCCTCAGCCCAAACTGCTGTCTGTTCCGAGAAAAAAACATCTTGAGGAAAACCAGCGAAAGCGCCCAGATAGCTAAATTGGATACAATGCAAAAATTCATGAGCAATCGTTACTGCTAATTGGTTACTTGTTAACCAAGGATCAATTGCCATATAAACACTACCATCATCAAAGACATAACTGATTCCGTAAGCGTCCGACCCAATCTCAACATAATCTTCATCTAAAAGTAAAAAAATTCGGGGCTGATCATTAAGGGGGGTGGGAAATCCTAAATCATTAACTTCTTTTTCAAAACTAAATTCAGCATATTCACTCACTTCTTCAACCAAATCCGGGATATCATTACTATTATTATCCAAACTAGTTTTTACCTGATCACCAAATTCAATAGTAAAATGAACGGTATCAATAGCATACTTAAAATGTGCACCAGTATAGATAGCCGAATTAAAGGATGCCGCTTGAACTGATATTCCAAAAAGAACTAAAAAAAATCCCGTAGATAAAGAAACAAAAACTAATTGGCGAAAAGAAAATTTAACCATGGAGGAATAAAAAATAAATACGATAGTATTAAGCTAACAAATTTCACTTAATTTGGGAAAGTGGAAATCAGAAGTCAGCCTAAAACAACTTCTCATTTTAATTCAAATATTTCCTTATTCGATATGAAGCTTCTGCTACCTGGGGTAGAGTAGGGACTAAAGCAAAGCGGACATAACCTTCGCCAGGGTTAATATTTCCTTCGCAAAAATCAGAAATCCAAGAACCAGGAGTCACAACCAAAGCTAAATCAGGTGAAAGGAGATGCGTTGTAAATTCCACCGAAGTCATTTGAGATGGTATTTTTTGCCATAAATAAAAAGTAGATTCTGGGCTATTAACTTCTAAACCAAGATCTCTTAAGGCCGGGAACAGAATATCTCTTTTTTGCTGATAAATATTTCGCATAGATTGAACATGCTGTTCATCGTTGAGCGCAGAAATTGCAGCCTCCTGGATAAAATTAGGTGTTCCAGAATCAATGTTTGTCTTCAATTTTTTAAATAAATCAATCAACTGTTTGTCGCCAGCCACAAAGCCGATCCGATAGCCAGTCATATTATTTCGTTTACTAAGCGAATAAAAAGTAATAATACCTTCTTTCGCAATCTCCAAAATAGAAATCGGTTTTTCTTCAAAATAAAGATCAATATAACAACCCTCATCCGCAGCAAGGATAATGTCATGCCTATAAGCCCAGGCAATTAAACGCTCATAATAATCCCGCGAAGCAGTGGCTCCAGTAGGGGAATTTGGATAATTTAACCATAAAATTTTAGTCTTTTTTACCACTTCCTCAGGGATAGCCTCAAAATCAATCAGAAATTTATTCTCAGCCAAAAGCGGAACAAAAAAAGGAATACCGCCAGACATCATAGTGCCTGTTTTCATAGGGGGATAACCAGGAGAAGGAATAATTACAATATCCCCAGGATTCAAAATAGCATTTGGGAAATTGAAAATTGCCTCCTTGGAACCAAGTGAAGAACAAAGCTCTTTTTCAGGATCCAAACCAACATCAAACCGACGCTTCATCCAATTAACACAAGCCTGTAAATAAGCCTTGCTGCCGGTATAAAAAGGATAACCGGTAGTTGCGTGCTCCTCTAAAGCCGACTTCAATCGCTCACGAATAAATTTAGGAGTGGGCTCACTCGGATCCCCAACTCCAAAATCAATAGGTTGAATTCCTTGGTCGCGCAAAGAATTAACCATCTTATTAACTTCGGCAAACGCATAATTACTTAACCCTTGCAGTCTTTTTGAAGGAATAATTTTCATAGCAGTGAAAAATCAGGGATAGCGGCAAAAAGATCATTAAGTGTTTCAGCTCGACGAATTTGCTGTAATTCATTTTTGAGAGTCAGCAAATACTCAGAATGGCGGAAACGACCGTTATAATTATGCCCCATGGCATAGGCATGAGCCCCACAATTATGAATTACCACTAAATCCCCAAGCTCGCATTGCGGCAACAAACGATCACGCGCAAATTGGTCGTTGTTTTCACAAATACGTCCTACCACAGAAACCTTTTGCTTTTTCTTGGAACGATTTAATACCGTAATATAGTGAAAAGCATTATAGATAGCGGGCCTAGGCATATCATTAGTACTGGCATCAATTCCCATAAAAATTTTATAACTGTTTTTTAGACTGATCACACGACTTACTAACCAACCGGCATTAGCCATAATGTAACGTCCTGGTTCAGCCATAAGCCGGGGAGCAACCAAATTATATTTAAGGCACTGTTCATCAAACACCTTCTTTACATTGAGAGCAATGTGGTCCAAATTCAAACTTTTTTCCGTAGGATGATAGGGAACACCAAAACCACCACCCATATCTAAAAAATCAATATTTATACCTGTTTTTGCCTTAACAAGGGCAACTACTTCTAAAAGTTTTTTAACCACCAGCGGAAAATATTTTTCATCAAGCACATTACTACCGGTCATCATGTGAATTCCAAAATGCTTTATTCCTAGTTTTTGTGCTTCACCATAGGCATCAGCAGCTTTTTCAAAAGGGATTCCAAATTTAGCTTCTGGTCCGGCTGTTACTAAACTCTGCATTCCTCCCTGCCCAATTCCGGGATTAATTCGAAATGAAATAACCTGAGGGATCCCAATTTTACTTAAACTAGAAATTGCACTGGAATCATCTAAATTTAAAATAAGCTTGGCCTTTTCTGCCATTTTAAACTCTTCCATGGTCGTGTAATTACCGGTGTACATACCACTTGCCTTAAGTTTATAAGCCAGCCAAGCTTCTGAATAACTTGAAACATCAAAACCAAATTCCTCATCAAGAATAATCCTCAAAAGATGCGGATTGGCATTAGCTTTAACTGCAAAAAGTGCTTCAAAATCAGGGAAATAGCGACGAAAACTATTTAAAAATTTTCGACAATTTGAACGTATTTTAGCTTCTTCGTAAAGAAAAAAAGGAGTTGGTCGGTCACTAGCTGCAAACTCAATAGCCAATTTTGGCAAAGCAATAACATCCGGATTCATAATGAATATTTTTTAAGTAATAACGACAGCTTTTGCTTATTTACTTCTGTCATTGGGCACAAAGGCAAACGAAATACTTCCTGACAATAACCCCCTAAGGCTAAAGCCGTTTTAATCGGTAGTGGATTAGTTTCAATAAAAAGTGTCTCAAAAAGCTCACGTAAATTACCTTGCTCTTGTTCCGCTTCGCTCCATTGCTTATTTAAAACCATTTTTACAAATTTACTCATCCGCGCTGGAATCAAGTTAGACGCTACTGAAATAACCCCATGTCCGCCCATTTTCACTAATTCAAGTGTAAGGGCATCATCCCCGGAAAGCACGCTAAAATCACGAGGCACGCTTGATAAAACCTCTTTCATTTGAACCAAATCGCCGCTAGCCTCCTTTACGCCCACGATATAAGTATTTTTTGCCAATTCCATTAATGTGTTCGTGGACATATTTATTCCAGTACGCCCTTTAATATTATAAATAATGATCGGAAATCTCGTAGCCTCAGCAATAGCCTCATAATGCAAAATTAAACCTTTTTGAGTTGGTTTATTATAATAAGGGCAAACTACCAAGGCAGCATCCGCACCCACCTCCTTAGCTATTTTTGTTTGTTCAATTGCTTTAGTTGTACAATTAGAACCGGTCCCGACAATAACCGGCATCCTTCCTTTAGCTGCTTCAACAGTTAACTGCAAAACACGGTAAATTTCGTTAGAAGTAAGAGTAGGGGATTCACCAGTCGTCCCAATTGGGACTAAACCATCAACCCCACCCTCAATTTGCAAATCAAGTAATTTCGAAAAAGCATTTTCATCAAAATCACCAGTAGCGGTAAATGGAGTGATTAAAGCGGTGTAAGTTCCTTGAAACATCATTGTAATTATTAAAAAATAAAAAATCTAAATCTCAAAACCTAAAAAATCCTCCATCTTAAAAAATCCACATTTTCCCACAAGCCATTCAGCTGCTTGCACCGCACCTAAGGCATAACCATCTCGATTACGGGCCGCATGCGTTAAAGTAATAGTGTCAGCTTCGGAATCAAGTCCAATTGTGTGTGAAAAATTTACAGCTCCACCCCTAGTCGAAGAAAAATGAATTTCATAAGGCTCAATTTTACGATCAAGCCGATTATCCACTACCTTAGTTTTTCGCTCAATATTTTGAAGTAAAATTTCCTCAAGGATTTTAGCGGTACCAGAAGGGGAGTCCGCTTTTTGCGCGTGGTGCAATTCAGTACCCCAAATATCATATTCATTATATTTATTAATTAATTTAGCCGCTTTCTTCACAATTTCAAAATAAAGATTGACTCCAATTGAAAAATTAGAAGACCACAAAAAACCAATATTTGCCCTCGCAACCGACCTTTCAATCTCCCCCAAATGAGTATACCAACCAGTTGTCCCTACTAAAAGATTGGGAGCATTTTTCAAACTCAAAAAATAACGCAAATTATCTAAAACAACACCCGGATGTGAAAAATCAAAAGCAACATTCACTCCCAAAAGAGCCTCTGGGGTAATCTTACTATCAGTAGCTGACGAATGTTTAGGGTCAATAATCGTTAATACCTCATGGCCCCTTCTTTGAGCAAATTGATGAATGAGTTGGCCCATTTGGCCATATCCGATTAAGGCAATTTTCATATAAATAAATTTAAATTAGGAAATCCTATAAATAATTTTTAGCGTGTAATAATTCAGCGGTCAAAATGGCCCCACCCGCAGCCCCCCGAATTGTATTATGGGAGAGAGCGCTAAAGCGATAATCCAAAAGTGGACATTTGCGTAATCTACCCAGGGTAATGCTCATCCCTTGGCCATTATCACGATCCAATTTAGTCTGAGGACGATCTGGTCCGGTGCAATAAATTAAACAGGGATCTGGCGCACTAGGTAAACGTAAAGCTTGAGGTTCCGGCTTCCAGTTTTGCCAAGCCTCTAACACCTGTTCGATTGAAGGTTTGTTTTTAAATTTAACGGAAACAACTGCCAAATGACCATCTTCCGTAG
Organism: Candidatus Peregrinibacteria bacterium GW2011_GWF2_39_17; assembly: GCA_000993615.1. GTDB lineage: Bacteria > Patescibacteriota > Gracilibacteria > UBA1369 > UBA12473 > UBA12473. Next base: position 25,852 of record LBWM01000010.1, read on the forward strand.
CTACACGATTGCAATGAGCCGCGATAACTAAACCACTTTCCTCAATTCGACCGTTGCACAATTTTCCTAAAATTTTTCTTGGCTCACATTCGGATTTTTCTTCTTCACCAGGCAAAGGGATAACATTATCTTTAATTTCTGGAGCATTAGCCAAAAGTCGACCTGAGCCCGAAATAGCCTGCATGGTTGTCACAAATAAAGATTCCGGCTCAAATTTAAGCAAAGGCGCCAGTGCCGGTAAATAACTTTGCAAACTACAATTTGGTTTAGTGACAATAAACCCCTTACCCCAGCCCCTATTTTTACGTTGCTCACTAATTAAATCCAAATGGTCTGGGTTTATTTCCGGAATAATCATGGGCACATCAGGTGTCCAGCGGTGAGCCGAATTATTTGATACCACTGGAATTCCGGCCGCGGCATATTGATCTTCCAATTCAAAAATAGCTGAAGCATCCAAATCAATAGCCGAAAACACAAAATCAACCAAAGGCGTAATAGCAGCAATATCAATAACATCATAAACCGACAAATCAGCCAAAGAAGAAGGAATTGGGGCAGTTAAACGCCATCGGCCTTCAACTGCCTCCCGATAAGATTTCCCAGCTGACCGAGAAGAAGCCGCCAAAATCTTCACCTTAAACCAAGGATGATTTTCAAGCAAAGTAATTAATCTTTGCCCTACCATGCCAGTTGCCCCTAAAATCCCAACAGAAAGTGGTTTCATAATTCCTAAAATTAAAAATTAATAAAATCCTGATGCAAAACTTGAATCGCCTTTTCTGCTTTTTCTGCATGCAAAACAAGGCTCAAATTAATCAAAGCATTACCCATGGAAATCATATTAATACTAATCTTATTCTTTGCTAAAACTCTTAAAATTTCGCCACAAACAGCAGGTGATTTTCTAAGCTCAACCCCAACAATACTTAAAATAGCCTGATCATTTTGAACATCAACCTCACCCAATTTTTTAAGATTCCTAAGTAATGATTTAAGTCGAATTAAAGGCTCATCTACACTTAGAGAAACGCTCACTTCCGAAGTTGCAATAAGATCAATACTAATTTTGTGTTCTGCAAATAAATTACTCAATTTCGCCATAAAACCATAAGCCATGAGCATTTTGGGGGTGGTAATTCGGATAATAGTAATGCCTTTTTTGTAAGCAATGGATTTAAAAACCAATTTTGAATAATACGAATCACTACTAATTAAAGTTCCATAAGCTGTATGATTAAAAGTATTTTTCATCCTAATTGGAATATTGGCCAACGAAGCCGGCGCCACACTAAAAGGATGCAAAACTTTTGCTCCGAATCTAGCCAATTCCGCCATTTCGTCAAAGGAAATTCGAGACAAAATTTTTGCCTTGGGAACAATGGAAGGATGGGCCGTTAAAATACCATCCACATCAGTCCAATTTTCAATTTCGTGAGCCCTAATTGCCACCCCAACCAAAGAAGCACAAAAATCAGAATAACCACGCCCCACACTGTTTAAAATTCCATTAGTAATAGCCCCAAAAAATCCAGGCAAAATTGGCACAAATCCTTGCGGGACTTTTGCCAAACGTATCGAAAAAGCTTTCTCGATTTTGGTCCAATAACTAGGCGACTCGATCGAAATTCGTTTAGAAATGATTTTTTCGAGATTAAGATAAATAGCCGGACAAGCATTCTTTATAAGTAAATTACTTAATATTCGCGCACTTATGTTTTCCCCTATGGCCAAAACCGCGTCCTGCATCCTAGTTGATAATTCTCCTGTTAAAAAAATGGTCTTTAAAATTTTTCGCAAAGTTTCAAGCTCCTGATTTAAAAAACTAATTTGCTGATTTCGCATTAATTTTTCCAGAAATAAATCAGCTATCAGCTCCAAATGTTTATGCTCAATCTCTTTTATTAAGCCTTGAGCTCGGGCTAATTTACCTTCCTGCGCCTTTTGCGTTGATTCCAATAATAAACTAGTTATTCCAGACATAGCCGAAACAACCACTACCGGAAATTGTCCAATGGCTACTGCTTTTTGGATAGCAGGCACCACCCCATCCCGTATACTTGCTGCTGATCCCATTGATGTTCCTCCAAATTTCATTACTTTCTGAAATACATCTCGGCTCATAAACTTAATTTAATAAAATAAAAAAATGCCCCTATTCGAGGCAAAATATTTACTGGAATTGAACACCAGAAACTATTGCCTCGTTGGAGCAATCTTCTTCTTAGCGCCAAAAATTACAGCTAAAATAATGTTCATTAGCCCTATCATAACCAGCTCAACTCATAGGAGTCAAGCAAAATCCTCTAAATTTCTCCTAATCCAATTCCCAATAAAAAAATAGATCTAAATAATTCCAGGGACAGGAAATTGAACACAAAAAGCTTCAATTTGACTGCGTAAATCAGACAAAGCTTTTTCATCATCGTGAATTTTAAGCGCCTCAACAATCCAATTACCAATTTTTACCATATCATCTTCCTTCATCCCACGAGTAGTAGCGGCCGGTGTCCCCAAGCGAATACCACTCGGCCTAAGCGGGGGATTTGGATCATCCGGGATAACCTGTTTATTAGTTGTAATTCCAGCTAAATCCAAAACATGCTCAGCCTTTTTCCCGTCAATTCCAAAACTTTGCACTGTATCCATTACCATCATGTGATTATCCGTTCCGTTTGTTACTAACTTAATACCTCCTTTCATTAAAATTTCCGCCAAAATCTTAGAATTTTTTAAAATCTGGGCTGCATAAATCTTAAATTCAGGCTGTAGAGCCTTACCTAGAGTTACAGCAATTGCCGCAATACAATGCATGTGAGGCCCCCCCTGCAACCCCGGAAAAACCGACTTATCGATAATTTCTGCAAATTCCTTTTTGCACAAAATCATCCCCCCCCTGGGCCCACGTAAAGTTTTGTGAGTAGTAGTGGTCACTATATCAAATCCGTAATCAAAAGGATTACGCATTGCTTCGCCAGCAATTAATCCACCAATATGGGAAACATCCGCCATGGTGATAGCTCCAACCTCATCCGCTACTCTTTTAAAATCTTTATAATCATAATCCCTAGGATAAGAAGTATACCCGCATAGCACAATTTTTGGTTTGGTCTCCTTGGCAACAGCCATTAATTCATCAAAATCAATTCTCCCATTTTCTTCAGGATGAGTTTTATAGCGCACAAAATTAAAAATTTTACCCATGTGCGAGACCGGATGTCCATGAGTTAAATGTCCACCATGAGAAAGATCCATGCCCAAAACCGTATCCCCAGGCTTCAAAAAAGCCAAGTAAACCGCCTGATTCATCGGTGAACCAGAAAGAGGCTGAACATTGACATGATCCGCACGGAAAACTTGCTTCGCTCGTTCGATTGCCAATAATTCCACTTTATCAGTAAATTCTTGCCCCCCATAATATCGCCTTCCCGGATAACCTTCCGCATACTTATTTGTTAAAATTGAACCATTTGCCGCCAAAACTTCAGGATAAGTGTAATTTTCAGAAGGAATTAATTCAACTCCAACTGATTCACGCAATTCTTCGCCAGCAATAGCGGCAAAAACTTCCGGGTCATTTTGTTCAAGCTCAGAACAATTGTGCCTCGCATTAGAAACAGGGTTTGTCATGACTAGAGGGTTAAAAAAATATTAATTAGGCATGGAGAAATGTTTATTATGCACTCTAAACCAAAACTCTACGAGAAGAAACAATAGCAGGATTACAAATTAAAATTCTTTGTTCCGTAACAATTTCATTCACCAACTCATCATGACTCTCATAAGGAATTTTTAGAATAATTTGCGATTCGTAAGCTAACCCCACTCGGAACGAAGACAATTTTTTAAGCAAGCGATCGTAATATCCTTTGCCATAACCTAAACGATGCCCGAATTGATCAAAAGCAACACCAGGAACAATTACTAAATCAATTTCCAAGGGATTACAAGTAACTCGATCTGCCTGATTTACTTCCAGTAGCCCAAAACGACCAGGCTTCAATAAATCCCAAGAAGGCAGATAAAAAAGACCTAAGTACTTAGAGGCAGGATCAATGACTGGTACGACAATTTTTTTTGTACTTGAATACTTTTTAATAAGCTCATGCGTGCCTACTTCCTCGTCATTAGAAACATAAAAAAGAATAGTTTTTGCATTTTTAAAAATCAACAAAGATTCTAAGCGCTGCTGAATTAATTGATCGTTTCGACAACGCTTTTGATAATCAAGAGAACGCCTTTTTTCCTGCATTAATCTTCGTAATTGAGATTTTTCCATAGCACGATCATTGAATCACTTCCTAATTTAGATTACAATTCCGAATGGGTAGATATGCCTTTTTTATGAAAATTTTTTTTATTTTCAGCACCCTAGTGGGTTTATTTTTTGTCAGCTTCCTTGGAGGAATAAGCGGTGCTCTGTTTGCGAACAAACAATTAATTCCTCAAAATAGTCTTAATTCAACCATAACCACCAATCAAACAAACTGGGTGGCAGTTCAAAAAACCGCTATTCCGGCAGTAATCAGCATCGTAAAATATTCAGACCAAAAAAATAAGCATAAAACCGGCGGCGGAACGGGATTTATCATTGACCCTACCGGAATTGCCATAACTAACAAACATGTGGTCACTAATGCGGCAGCTTTTTATGTCGCAGTTGACAACCTAGGATCACAATACAATCTTGAAATTAAAGCCACTGATCCACTGAGTGATCTTGCGATCATTAAGCTATGGCCATTTGACTTAGAGGAAAACATAAATTCTAGCGTTGTCAATCTACCTTATTTAACCCTTGGTGATTCTAGTAAAATCGAGGTTGGGATGCCAGTTTTAGCCATTGGAAATGCCTTATCCGAATACGAGAACACGGTCACAGCCGGAATTATCAGTGCCAATGGCCGCAAATTAATCGCCTCAGATCAGAGTGGGGGAGTAATTGAACAACTTTACGGCCTTTTCCAAACAGATGCCGCAATTAATCCAGGTGGTAGTGGAGGCCCCCTTTTAAATGAGCAAGGTGAAGTAATTGGAATTAACACCGCTATTGATACTGAAGCCCAGGGGATTGGCTTTGCCATCCCTATTAATGATCTGAAGCCAGCCATCGAAACCTGGAAAAAATACGGACAAATTATTCGTCCAATGCTAGGAGTTCGTTATATTATTTTAAACAAAGAAAAAGCCCAAGAGTTAAATCTTAAAGAAAATCATGGGGCATTGATTAGTGGTGAAACAGAAGGGGAACAAGCTGCCATTACCAAAGGAAGCCCAGCGGAAAAAGCCGGCTTGCAAATCGGCGACCTTATTCTGGAAATTGATAATAAGCCAATTAACGAAGATCATACAATTCAGGATGCCATTGCCTGGAAAGAAGTGGGGGACAACGTAATTCTAAAAATAACCAGAGGTAATAAAATCTTTGAAATTTCAGTTGAATTGACGAAAATGGATATTTCAGAGTAAAATCTGTCAAGTTGTTTCCTTCGCCCAGGTGGTGAAACTGGTAGACACGCTAGCTTGAGGGGCTAGTGGCCACTTTTTCGGCCATGGAGGTTCAAGTCCTCTCCTGGGCACCATTACAATAAGCGCGCGTAGCTCAGTTGGTTAGAGCGTCTGGTTTACACCCAGAAGGTCCCTGGTTCGAATCCAGGCGCGCGCACCAAAGGGCGATTAGCTCAGTTGGTTAGAGCGCACGATTCACATTCGTGAGGTCGGTGGTTCGAGCCCACTATCGCCCACCATTGTTTTAATTTTGTACAATATATCTTGTACAAAGAGCGCCTTTCTAAGTCCATTAAAAAATTTCGATAAATTTTGCGTTTTAAGCCCCTTTCGTGATTTTTCTAATACCAAGTTCAGCTACATAACGATAAGCCGCTCTATGAACACGTTGCAACAAGACACCATCAGCCCATGATGCCATTTTTAAATCCGGAATACCGCTTTGCCTAACTCCGTAAATTTCCCCTGGACCCCTCGACGCCAAATCAATTTCCGCTAGCCTAAAACCACTCGCATATTCGCACATCGCCTTAAGCCTTTTAAGGCTTACCTCATTTTTATAATTTGTAAATAAAAAACAATACGACTGATGAGCACCACGCCCAACCCTTCCTCTAAATTGGTGTAATTGCGAAAGCCCAAACCGTTCCGCTCCTTCAATTAACATAATTGTCGCATTAGGCACATCAATGCCAACCTCCACAACCGAAGTGGAAACTAAAATATTAATTTCTCCATTTTTAAATTTACTCATAATATGCTCTTTCTCATCTGTTGCTAATTTCCCATGCAACAAGCCAATCGTAAATTCACGAAAAACCTCTGTAGACAAACGCTCATATTCAACTGTAACTGCCTTAACCCCCAAAACATCCGACTCGTCAATTAAAGGACAAATAATAAAAATTTGCCTACCCTTATTAATCTGATCCGCAATCCAGCGTTCAGCATCCACTCTTTTTTCCTCAGGAACAAGACGAGTAATAATTTCCTGACGACCAGGCGGCAATTCATCTAAAATAGAGACATCCTGATCCCCGTACAACACCATAGCCAGTGTTCTTGGAATTGGGGTAGCTGACAAATTTAGCACATGCGGACTCCCCTGCTTCTGTAGTAATTCGCGTTGACGAACGCCAAAACGATGTTGCTCATCAATAACTGCCAACCCTAACTTTTTAAAGCTAACATTCTCCTGAATAATGGCCTGTGTTCCGACCACAATATCAACCGTTCCACTAGCGATTTGTCTCAAAATATCCCTTTTTACCGAATTAACCAAACTTCCAGTTAACATCTGAATATTAAAATGATAACGCCCTAAAAACTCTAGTAAAGTATGATAATGCTGCCGAACCAAAATTTCGGTTGGCGCCATCAATGCCCCCTGAAACCCAGACTTTATCACGTGATACAAGGCAAAAGCTGCTACCACTGTTTTTCCGGAACCAACATCACCCTGAATCAAGCGACTCATCGGATACGGCAAACCCAAATCCACAGTTAGTTCCTCGATAACTTTCTTCTGCGCACCAGTTAATTCAAAAGGAAGGGCTAATATAAATTCCCGACTATTCTCTGGTGAAACCGTAACTACTCGCTCGGTATTTTTAAATTTATTCCTAAATTCTTGCCTTCGCTTCAAGGCGATTAAATGCAATTGAAATAATTCATCAAAAGCTAAACGCTCCTTCGCCTGTTTTAATTCCTCCTCATTGTGAGGGTCATGCACCGTACGAATTGCCTTACCATAGGACATCAAGTGCTCATTTTCAATGATTTTTTCTGGCAAGGGATCGGGTAAAAAAGCCGTTCCCTTCAAAATCGGATTAATCTTTTCCCTAATCCACTTCGAAGTGATCGGCCCATGTTCATGGTAACAAGGAACTAAACGAGCGCTATGTAGCTGCTTTTGCCGGACAATTTCATACTTAGGACTCGGGAAATAAATGCGGCCACCATTATATTTAATCTTACCTGTTAAAATAACTTCATCCCCATTTCGAAATAAACGCTGAATATGGGGCTGATTAAACCATAAAACTTCAATCGCACCAGTGTCATCACCTAGCCAAGCACTAGTCATAATTTTATTTGTTTTAGTGCGCCTACTAAGCAATTTAGCTAATGTCCCCTGTACCACATTTACCTGATCTAAACTAAGCTGCGAAATAGAAACCATATCTCGTTCATCACGGTAACTCTTGGGAAAATAATAATAAAAATCCTCAATTGTTAAAATTCTCAAATCCTTTAAAGCAGACAAATGAGCATTAGTCGTCCTCAAAACCTCTGAAAGCCTGGTTTTTAAAAGAGAAGAATAATCTTCAATCATGATCAAACTGATTTTACTTTCAAAAAACGTCGCTTCCCAATTTGAATAACATTTCCATCAGGCAGGAAAGGAATTATTTGATCAAATTTAATAATTTTCTCGCCATCAAAACGCACCCCTCCCCCTTCAATCAAACGACGCGCTTCACCCTTAGATGAGACTAATTTAGCCTCAATTAACAGATTAATTATTGGCATTTCTACTACCCTAAATTTCATTTCAGGAATATCTGTAGGTGCCTGATTTTGGCTAAAAACTTGAATAAATTCCTGCTTAGCCTCCAAGGCCTTCTTTTCATTGTAATATCTGGTAATGATTTCCTTAGCCAATTTTATCTTAAGATCACGCGGATTTATTCCCCCCTCTAAATCCTTACTAATTTGCTCGATTTCCAACGCAGAAACATTGGTTGCCAATTCAAAATAGCGCTTAATTAATTCATCAGGTATAGACATAATTTTACCAAACATCTCGTTTGGATTGTCGGTTAAAGCAATATAATTATTTAAACTTTTACTCATTTTTTGTACTCCATCCAACCCTTCCAAAATCGGACAAGTTAAAACATTTTGGGGTTCCTGATCATAACGCTCTTGAATTTGTCTACCCATTAATAAATTAAATTTTTGATCCGTTCCTCCTATTTCTACGTCTGCTTTTAAGGCAACTGAGTCATATCCCTGCATTACAGGATACAAAAATTCCTGAAGACTTAAATCAACATCATTTTTAATCCTTTCCTTGAAATCCGCTCGCTGTGCCACTTGCGCATAAGTAACCTTAGACGCCAACACAATAATATCCTTAAAATTAAGCTTACCAAGCCATTCGGAATTGTAACGAACTTCTACCCTTTTCATATCCAAAAGTAAACCAGCCTGAGCTGTATAATGTTGCATATTGGCATTAATCTCGGCATCAGAAAGTGGCGGCCGTTCAGTTGAACGGCCAGTCGGATCTCCAATCCGAGCCGTAAAATCGCCAATTAAAAAAATAACCTTATGACCCAATTCCTGAAATTCACGCAACTTGTTAAGCACAACAGCATGGCCAAGATGTAAAACGGAACCAGTTGGATCAATTCCCAATTTTATTCGTAATTTTCTTTTACCCCTTAATTTTTTCTCCAAATCCTCCCGCACAATAACCTCACTGGTCCCTCTATTTAAAAGATTAGAAACTTCATCAATCATAATTAAACTTTAACTAAATTCTAATTTACGACTATAGTGTACAAGAAAATCTCAATTTTAAAATGGTTTTTATGAAATTTAAAAATGAAATAAAGATACAAAAGCTACTAACTGAGGATCAAAATAAGCGCCTCGACATATGGTTAACTGAAAATTATCCAGAAAAAAGCCGCAGTTTTTGGCAAAAAAAAATAAAATCTGGCGAAATCCTCGTAAACAAAAAAGAATCCTCACCGCATCATCATCTACGAATTGATGACCGTATCTCCATTAAGTTAAAACCGGAAACTAGCGTCCTACAAGGTCAAAATATCCCCTTGGAAATAGTTTTTGAAAACACTCACTATGCCATAATCAATAAATCAGCTGGCCTAGTAATTCATCCCGGAAGCGGCAACAAAGAAAATACTCTTGTTCATGCCCTACTTCATCGCTACAAAAATCTCAGCTCTACCGGTGGCAGTGAAAGACCAGGAATTGTACATCGCCTCGATAAAGAAACTTCCGGTCTTTTAGTAATTGCCAAAACCGATGAAGCTCACCGATTTTTAGCTGCTCAATTTGAAGCAAAAACCATTATAAAAGAATATTTAGCCCTAGCAGACGGCTTAATAACTCCAGCCAATGGCTCTATCGAAGCCCCCTTAATCAGAAACATTAAACAACGCAAAAAAATAACCATCAGCACCCAAAGCAAAGGAAGATACGCCCTCACCCATTATCAGGTGCAAGCAACATTTTCTGCACCACTCCCCTGCTCACTACTTAAAATAAATCTGGCAACCGGCCGAACACACCAAATTAGAGTTCATCTACAAGCCATTGGACATCCAATCCTGGGAGATTCAGTTTATGGCAAACAAACCACGAATAATATTTGCCTTGAGAATGGTCTAAAACGCCAATTTTTACATAGCGCAAAACTCTCTTTCATTGCGCCAATTACCAAAAAACAAGTAACTTATGAAGCAAAACTGCCCCTTGATCTAAAACACTTCTTAAGCCTTTGCATCTGCTAATTTTTTTGGTTTTGCAACTTTAACAGATTTAACAGCAATTTTTTTGATTACCGTTTTTTTCTCTAAAACTACGTCCTTTTTAAGCACCTTAGCTACCTTGGCATCAGACGCCGTAAATCCATTCAAAACATTAATCTTCAAAATCCTTAATCTAGTGTAAAGTGAGCGATGCCCAAAAGTACGTTGATATTTTTTCTTGGCCTTCATCTTAAAACCACGAATTTTTTCGCCTTTTTCATGACCTAAAACGCGCGCTTCAACCTTCACATTTTCTAAATACGGAAATCCAATTAAAACTTTTTTAGCTTCATCAACACAAAGCAAAACCTGATCAATTTTATAGTTTTTGCCTTCCTCAACCTTAAGTTGATCAACAAGAATTTCATCCTTTTCCTTAACCTTATATTGAGTGGACCCGATTTGAATAATAACGTACATAATGATTAAGCTATTAACAGAGCAATTTAATTCCCCAAAAAGGTACTGATTTTAACCAAAAAAAGCAAGAGCATTTATTTAGAAAAAACATTTTTAGCATCCAAAATACTTTTTTTAAGTGCCAAAACCACTGCTTTTACAAATAAATCAATCCCTTCTCTGACCTGCGGTAATTCTTCATTACGGAAAGGTTCCAAGACAAAACTAGCAATCTCCTGTTGTCCCGGGGACAACACTCCCCGACTTTCAATCCCTAATCTAAAACGAGGAAAAACTTCACTAGCCGTAGTCTGAATAATCGACTTCATCCCGTTATGAGTACCAGCCGAACCATCTTCCCTTATCCTTAACACCCCCAAGGGCAAATCAACATCATCATATACTACCCAAATATCCTCATTACTAATCTTATAAAAATGTTTTAGTAATCGCACTGCCTCTCCTGAAAGATTCATGAAAGTTTGAGGACGAACCAAAATAATTTTTTCACCACTAAATTCCAAACGACAAATTTCCGCTTTGAATTTCGCCTCTGTCCTAAACCCACCTCCTTTAAGTTCCTTGCGCAATTCTTCCACCGCCATAAAGCCTAAATTATGACGAGTGAGTTCATATTGTTTACCAGGATTACCCAAACCAATGATAACTTTCATATTTTTTAATTTATGCAAAAGAAATAATACCACAGGCCCAAATAAAACATCCTATCCCCTAAATTGAGTCAATTTATCCCCAATCATAATTTTATCACCAACCTTAGCTCCTATTTTTTTTAACTCCTTTAAAATACCCATTTTTTTAAAAATATCATCAATTCGAGCCAAAGCTTCTTTATTAGCAAAATCAGACATATCTGCAATTTGTTCAATTCTTTTACCTTTAACCCTAAAACCTTCTTGCTCCTTTAAAATTTCAAACGCCTGACTTATTTTATCCAGATGAGGACGAAAAATTTTATAATCTGATTTTACAGCCTGATTACTAACCGTAGCTGCTAAAGAAGCTTGCCTAAATTTTTGCGAAGCCTTCCATGAAAGGTGAATTAAATCCTTTAATCCATCGCCAGTTACAGCTGATATCGCTAAAACCTGCGGTGCTTTTGATTTTAAGTTCAATTTTAAAAATTTATTAAAATCTTCAATAGTTTTTCCCCTATTTTTACTATCCAAAGTATCAATTTTATTAATAACTACCAACTGCGGCCTAAGCGCTAAAACTGGATCATAGGCCATGAGCTCATTCAAAATAATTTTGTAATCACGAAAAAGATCATTCGACTGACAATCCAGGACATGAATTAAAAAAGCCGTCCTGGAAATATGACGCAAAAATTCATCACCCAGTCCCTTACCCTTATGAGCTCCCTCAATAAGGCCAGGGATATCAGCAACAACAAAAGTTTCATTTTTTTCACCACCCCATCGACTCATTTCCACCACTCCGATATTAGGAATCAAAGTCGTAAAAGGATAATCTGCAATTTTAGGTTTAGCATCAGTAATCCGAGAAATTAAAGTCGACTTCCCAACTGAAGGCAAACCTATAATACCAATCTCCGCTACTAACCGCATTTCAAGCCTAACTGTCAAAGATGCTCCGGTTTCCCCCTGTTCTGCAAATTTCGGAGCTTGCCTTATACTACTAACAAAATGAGCATTCCCAAATCCTCCTTTCCCACCCTTCATAAAAATCATCGCTTCATTATTAGTCACAAAATCCTTAATAAGTTCATTCGTTTCTTCATTATAAAGTAAAGTACCTTGTGGTACTTCTAAAACTAAATCCTCACCAACACGCCCCGCTTTATTAAAACGAGCTCCGGGATAACCAAATTCAGCAGTATATTTTTTTTTCTTGCAAAGATGAAAAAGACTATTCAAATTAGAATTAACTTTTATTACAATCGACCCGCCATGGCCACCATCACCACCATCCGGGCCACCTCTCGGCACATATTTTTCACGCCGAAAACTAATACAGCCATTACCGCCACTGCCAGCAGTCAAAATTAAAGAAACTTGATCACAAAACATGTTTTTAAATTATTGTGCCAATAGAGAATTAAAAATATTTTCAAATACACTATAAGGCTGAGCGCCAACTAGCTTTTGCCCATTAATAAAAAATGTCGGTGTCCCATCAACACCATAACTCATTGCATCAGCTAAATCTTGTTCCACCTCACTAGCCGTAGCCTGAGTTGATAAACATTGTGAAAATTGAGCGGCATCTAAACCAATATTCATTGCATAAGTTTGGAAAATCTCACTAGGATCAGGTAAAGATGACCATTCTTCACTCCCTGCGAATAGGGCATCGTGCATTACATAGTAAGCATCTTGATTGCCGGCACATTCAACAGCCACTGCGGCTATTTTAGCATTAGCATGAAATGGCAATGGATAATCACGGAAAATTAATTTTACTTTACCAGTCTTAATATAATTTTCCTCTATTTGCGGAAAACTTTCATCAACAAAACGCTTACAGAATGGGCATTGATAATCGCTAAATTCGATTACTGTTATTGGCGCATTTTCATCACCCAAAATTGCATCATCATCCACCGAAGCAGTAATTACCTCAACTGGCTGATTCAAATCACCCTCCACGACATTATCGGGTTGTTCCATACCAGGAACCACCGGAAGTCCTCCCCCAATCAAGTACCCCAAAACTCCGCCGACTAAAAAAAAGACAGCCAATATTCCTAAATTTTCACCTAATTTTTTCTGAAACATGATAAAAATATTTTAAGAAGTAAAACCAAATAAATTATACGGGAGCGTTTCGCGATAAACAAGATAATTCTCCGGATCCATTTTTTATCCATTCCTACCTAATTAAATCTCAAATAATAGCTCACTATTATGACCTCCTATTATTTTATATTGCTCCTAGTCTCAAGCTTCTGTAAAATCCGAATAGTTAATTCTAGTTGAAGATTCAAATACATCGACATTTTCCCGCATCACAACAAGTAAAAACTCTGCCGGGGTAGTCCGCCACGGCGGACACATGACTGAAAATCAAGTTTGCCGGGGTAGCTCAGTGGTAGAGCACATGACTGAAAATCATGGTGTCGGCAGTTCAATCCTGCCCCCCGGCACCACCCTCCTATGTTCACAGTCTATATTCTCATTAATAATCGAAAACAAAAGGCAATTTCGAGCTTCGGTTAATTGAACACAATAACCCTTTAGGTAAAAAACGTGGATGGACTAGATTAAAAGGCCCGTGGAAATTACTCCATAAAGAACATTTCTGCTCTAAAAAGTTGGCACTTAAAAGAGAACACCAACTTAAATCAGGAATAGGTAGAGATTTTATAAAATCCCTTATACCTACATCCCCGCCGGGGTAGTCCGCCGCGGCGGACACATGACTGAAAATCATGGTGTCGGCAGTTCAATCCTTATTTTGGCTTATTTAAGCCATTTTTTAATTTAAATTTGTTCCCCCTATAATGATTCTCTTATTATTACAAAAAATTTGACATTTATTTATTTTTATTTATAATTTATGGCTTAATTGTAATTCTTTAAAATGTCTCTTACACATAATACTGATCGAATTCCTGAATTAGTGGCTACTGAGCTTGACTCGCCGCCTCAAACACCTATAGCGTATTGTGAGGTAATAGCCATGCTTTCTAGATTAGAAGGAGTTCCTCTACGAAGAAAGGATTTGCTAGCAGCAGCAATAATAGGTGGCGTCATCCGAAGAGTTGATGACACGTTTGATCGTGGGCCTATTGATACTGCTCACCAACAAGGCTGTGCGGTAACGGACGCAGTGCTCCATCCAGGCGAAGCAACGCTTCAACATGTTACCGATCCACGCATTACAAAAGCTATTAGTATGGCGCATGACACATTTACGCCAGAGGCTCTTGATGCTCTTAAAAACTTAATGCGAGCCCAGCTTGATTCTGTCCAACAACGACTACCTGCTACTCCTAGCTCTGTTATTGAAGACATTACCAGGCGTAAAGCCACATTCTTTCTGTTCGCAGTACAGGTCAATTGTTCTATGGGTCCCGAACGAGCCAACTGCTATAGAGAGCTTGCCTATCTTCTTCAACTAATCGATGACTACGCAGACTACGATGAAGATCGTTTTGCAGGGATTCATACGCCTGTGACGCGTTCTGCTTCGGATACTGATGCTGTGCGTCTTATTCTTACTCAATATAGGAAAGTGAAAAATCTATTCCTTAAAGAGTATAAACCACCTCAATTGATCGAACCTTTTTCATATATTGATCAATTATTAAAAACGGTTGGCATAGTTTTTTAGATTCTACATTGCCCTAGTTTTACTGCTCAATACTCTGCTGGAATCGGTATTTTTACCTATTCCACCTCCTCCACGAAAACCTCTTCAGTATAGTTTCTATGACCGCCACTTTTATCTGTAATATAAGCCTTCTTCTTCAATGCTACTGGAAATGCAAATTGAAAGTATCTATCCCGCCATTCTTCACCACCGCAAAAATAAAACCATTAAAACCCCTATCTTCCTACGCCTTCACCGGTAAATTTTCCCCCTCAGGGCTTAAATACAAACTAGCAACACCACCAGTACCATTTGTCATAGCCAATTGAAGACGAGCGTTTCCGATCTTTTTTCCCCTACCCAAGGCTTCAACATCCACAATCTTAAGCCAGCGCTGAACATGATCTGGAATTTCTATATTATCTAAAATTTGTGGCAAAACACTGTCCGCGTTTCTTAACGCTTCAAAAGTACCAGCATAACCTCCTTCTTTTTTTGACACATCACAAACAACCGGCAAAATACCTCTTTCCATAAGTCGATGGAAATCATGTGTACCAGAAGCAGGTGGCACCTCCCTCCATTTTCCAATTCCGCAAACTTCCATAAAACCGTTAGCCCTATCAAAATCATTAACATTTCCAGGAACACCCTCTTGTCCTGACCTATTTCCTAAACGCCCAGGAACAATCATAAAATATGATCCCTCCGGCAACCTATCATTAACCTTAGCAATCCAATCATGCAAAGTCGCTACCTGCTCAGTCGACATCGCCCCCTCAACTTCTCTATCATAAAAAGTTGAGCCAATATACATAATATATCGAATATCCCTACCCGTCCCACAATTTAAAGAACCAGAAATATCAAATAGTACCTGATCATCAGGGATATTAGCCGGCTTTTTTGAAGGTGTAAACTTTTCGCTAATATTTTCCGGACGACATTGCACAATCTGAACCTCGTATCGATTATTTGGGTTTTTATCTGCCGTAAATTCAATTTCTAATTGCGTGCCCATTGCCCGTTTCAATTTTTCCGCAAAATAATGGAGAAGCAATGGCAAATGGCATCTATCCCCATCAACTACTTTTTTAAAATCAATCTCACCGCCCTCAAGACTCTCATCCGAAGTACATAATCTATCTACATTACGACTAACTAACTCTCTTGCAGCCCGGGCGTAAAAAGAATCATTAAAATCAGCTTGATCCCTTATCGTATCACTTAAAATAACACTAGCCGGCACATGTTCAAATTCTCCTGTTTCCATATTAACTGCATCCAAACTATCTTGAATAAATGGCAATTTGTATTGAAATTTCGCACACCAAATAATATCCCCTCCTTCTCTTACAGCTGTATCTCCTAACCCGGTGACCATGGTAACCTGTCCCTTAGTTGGATCTGGCTCGGGAGACTGAACCGAGCGTGTTGAAATCACTCCAGCATAACTCGGGAAAAAATATTTACCACGCTTTTTACCGTTTAAACGCTGAATAAAAAGCCCCATGGTTTCAACTTCATTCAGCAAATCATGCTTAGCTCGATACTTAAAAACATCCGAAGTGAACAATGACTTAAAAACCGTCTTAATTGCAGCCAAAAATTCATCAAACCTATCCTTACGACCTGAACAAACCACGCTGTCATACAGACCGGCAAAAGAAGCATCCTCCCGATCCTCCATCTCTGAAGAAGATCGAACAATAAAAGGATTACCCCCCAATTTATCCACCAAACCCTCGTAAAATTCCTTCAAATGCCGCTCAATATATTCAGGAAATTTAGCATCATTAATTTTACTACGAACTCCTTGCTCCATCCTGATAAACAACTCAGGGTCAGACTCATAAATTCGCTTTAAGTCATGGAGTACTCCCAGCTCTCTATTATTCGCATTAATAAGTTCATTTAATAAATTTGAGCCTAAAGGCAAAGAAAAATTATCAACTAAAGAACCTTCTTTAAATCGCTTAAATACCGCAAACGCTTGATCCTCAATTCGCTTTAAATAGCCCTCTGCCTGTTCAATCTCAAAATTGTTCCTTGCTTTTTCTTCCCCATTCATTGTGCGCGCGCGCACAAGAAAAGCCTGCTTCGCTTTAATCTCTGGCGTTGCCGTAATAAACCCGGAAGACCACAAAAATTCACGATCAAAAGTTTCATCCTCTTTTCGAAGAATAGAATAAGCAATTTCCATACCAGCTGCTTTACGACCAAACCTCCCTTCCCCAAGATCACCAGGCATACGTCTTATAAAACGTTCATAATCCTGAGATGTAAAATATTCAATACCCCATTTAATTAATTTAGGATCATCAGTAATGAGAGCCTTAATTAAACGGATATGCGCCTCCCTCCCCAGCCCGATTAATAATGCCCTTTGTGCCGCCTTGTTTTGCCCCTCAAATTCACTCATTAAGTGCTCATTTTGTGTAAAAGCAACAATATCCACAGCTAAATCCAATGGTGCCTTACGAATATCCAAATCAACATTTGCCAAAATTTGCCCCTCGTCAGTCACTGTAAATAAATTAGGTACCCTTGCAAGTTGCGGTTTTTTGCGAAAACGAGCCCGCAGTTCACCTAATAGATTTTCTCGTTCCGCATCTGAAGCCGCATTCAAAGCCCGAATTGCAAAAAATGTCCGCCATGCCCTAAAACGATTATAGTAACTTGGAGTATTTTCCTCTCGTATGGGATAAACCATATGCTCAACCTCCGTTTGTTCACGTCGAGCGTATTCTGCTGCCTGATCCTTTAAATTAGCATAACCACCACCTAACCCTAAAACATAAACTTTTCTTCTGAGTGCTTCAGCTACGGCAGAAAGATCTGCTTCATCCGTTATGTCAATTTTCCCCAACTCTTGAACTAAACCTGATACTTTTCCAAAATCAGGACTACTTGAAAAAAAACAATTCAAAGATTTCTGATCTGGTATGGTTCCAAACTGTCTTTCTTCAAGTGCTGGTTCTCTTTTCTTTCTAGCCATAAATAACCAATTAATTAGCGCAAAAAACCCAAAGTAAGCCCAAATTAAACCTCCTATTGCGATGCGTGTCAACCATTCTCGTTTTTTACCGAAAGCAATCTCTAAAATTTACGAAACCAATAAAGTCTGGAATTGTTCCTCATCCAAAATCGAAATCCCTAAATCTTGAGCTGTATCGTATTTAGATCCAGGATTATCTCCAACAATCAAATAGCTGGTTTTAACACTAACAGAGTTGCTAATCGTTCCACCATGCGATTTTATTAAGGCTTTTATCTCTTCCCTAGGGCTGGAAAGTGTACCCGTAATTACAAAAATTTTATTTAGAAAAATTTGTATTCCCCCCCCCCTTAAATTTTGCTTGAGCTTTAATCCATTTTTTTCAAGGCGCTTCAATAAATGCTGATTATCCAGATTTTGAAACCAATCATAAAGAGAATTAGCTACAATTTCCCCAACTCCTCCAATCCCCATCCACTCTTGAACTGCAATTCCCTTACCAACGTCACCTACTTCTGTAAGCCCCTTAAAGTTTGAACACTTTTTTTGTTCAATATACACAGCAATCAACTCAGCTGACTGCTCACCTACATGACGAATTCCTAAAGCAAAAATCAAGCGGCCTAAGTCAACATTACTAGCAAATTTAATCGCTTCTACAACCTTTTTAGCTCGCTTTTCCTTAAATAGAGGCAAAGTCAAAAAATCATCAACTGACAATATAAATAAATCAGCCACATCAGCTACCAAATTAGCCTCAATTAATTGATCAATAACTCGCTCACCTAATCCATCCATATTTAAAGCTGACCGACCGACAAAATGAATAATCCGCTCTCTTTCCACAGCAAAACAATTAGAATTACTGCAACGAGTCGCGGCTTCTCCCTCAATCCGAACAACCAAGCTTTCACAAACTGGACATTTTTCCGGAAACTCATAAGGCTTTTCCACCCCGGTACGCAAATCCTTTAGCACCTCAACCACTTCCGGAATAATATCCCCTGCTTTTTGCACAATAACCGTATCCCCAATTCGAACATCCTTACGCTGAATTTCGTCTTCATTATGAAGGGTTGCACGGGAAACTATGGAGCCAGCAATCTTAACCGGCTCCAAATGGGCAACTGGGGTTAAAACACCAGTGCGTCCCACCTGAAGCACAATATCCAAAACCCTACTAATTGCCTGCTCAGCTGGAAATTTGTATGCGATAGCAAAACGTGGTGCCTTCCCGGTAAAGCCTAGTCTTTCCTGCTGATCCATATCATTTACCTTAAAAACCAAACCATCTATATCATAAGGAAGATCATATCGCTTTTTTTGCCATATTTCACAAAACTTTATTAAAGATTCCAAATTCGCAAAATGAGCAAATTTTTCATTAACCTTTAATCCCAATTCCTGCAAAACTTGCAAAACAGCTAATTGCGATTTTGGTTCATTCTCTAAATTATTTTCCCCTAAAGCATAAAAAAACATGTCCAAATCTCTATTGGCCGCCACCTGCGGATCCAATTGCCTTACACTACCAGCTGCTGCATTCCGAGGATTAGCAAATTCGCTTTCAATTTTTTCAAAACTTTTTTTAGACATAAAAACCTCTCCTGAAACTTCAATCGTCACTGATTTTTCCAAAACAAGAGGAACACTTTTTATAGTTCGAACCGTATGCGTAACGTCCTCACCTTCCTGACCATTTCCTCTGGTAATTGCCCTGACTAAATTCCCTGCTTCATACCACAAAGTTAAATTCAATCCATCAATTTTTAATTCACCCACAAAATCAAAATTTTCACTAGGCAGTAACCGTTCCAACCGAATCACCCATTGCTGAATTTCCTCCGCAGAAAAAGCGTCCTTTAAGCTCCATTTTCGAGTCTTATGAGGTACTTTTGCAAACCTACCGGCCAAAACACTTCCTACTCGCTGAGTTGGCGAATCTGGAGTAATAAATTCCGGAAATTTCTCCTCTAGAGCAATTAACTCCTTTTTTAAGCTATCGCGTACTGCCTCTGAAATATTTGTCTGATCCAAAACAAAATATTCGTAATTGCGCTTTCGAATTTCCTGTCGCAATTTTTCAATTCTAATTTTAGCTTGAATTTTAGCATTATTCATATCTTGAATTTTACCTTAATTTCTGATATACTTAAAAGATAATTTTAAAGAAGATAAAAATAAAAAAATACCCCGAAATGGCCCAAATAAGTAATTATAATCCCCTTTATGATCCAGCCACGGACAATGCTCCGATTGATCCGGCAGTTCAAACTATCCTTAATAAACCCTTACTGGATGATTCCGGTTTTGATGAAACTGATGAAACTTTTTTAAATGAAGTAATGGCCAAATTTGAAAATAATATAATCCAACCTCATACCCCCAGTTCCCTTCTAAATAATTCCGTTTATAACACCTTAGACGAATTCAAAAAAGGAAAAGCAGATCAAAATGCTTTTATTATGCTAACCACTCTTCGTAATATTTATGATCTTTGGAAAATTGAACCCCGTGCCACCTATCAAATAAAAAATCAAATTCGCCATATCCGCTTAATTAAAGAACGAGTAGAAGCAGAAATGGGCGATGTTTATATTGTTTAACTCATAAAATATGGGTGATAATTTACCCCAAAAGCCACCAGCCCCAGCTGCAGAAACAGAAAACCCTGCTAGTTTACCGGCAAGGGAAGGCCCAAAAACCGAAAACACTGACCAACGACTAAAAATCGCCCAACAGGTTTTAAGGAAAAAAGAAAATTTTGAACGAAAAATAGAAGAAGCCTTTACACAAGCCACGGAACTGACTGAAGAATTCAAAACAACAATTGATAGCAATAATCTCTTTATAAGAAGCCAAGTTGAAGATAAAATAAATGAAAACCAAGCAAAATTGGAAGCCGCCTATGCCACAATTACTACAAAATTAAACGACGCTGGGGAAAAAATCAAAAATAATGACTATGAGGGAGCAAAAACAATTTTAACTGAAACGAAAAAATTACTTCACGAAACAATCACAGCGGCCATATCAGAAGACGAAAAAGAAGAATACCTTTCACCTGAATCAAAAGCTGCCCTCCAAAATATTCGCGACGCCATTCAACAAAAAACACCAGAACTGGAAACTTCCTATCAAGAATATGAAGAGGCCTTATCGGCTACCAGTAACCTGCAAAACATCCCAGAAACTACTGCACAACCCGCCACACAACCCGCTGACCAAAGGAATCTACCTCCCGTTAGTAAGGCACCGGCTGAACCACCAACAGATCAACTGCCACCACCAAATCCAGAATTTCAAGATCCAAAAATTGCCCTCGCACCTTTTACCCCGCCACACCATGCGCCAGAAACTACTAACCTACCCTTACCCCTACCAGCAGAAAAAGTGAATCCCGTAACCCCTGAAGCTGTTACCGAACAACAAACTCAAACAACCAATCCTACTAAGGAAGCACCCGAAACTAAACCTGCTGAACAAACTCAAAATGCCCCAAAAACTCAACCTCAAACAGAAAATCCTCCACCAAAAACTCAACCTCAGCCTGGAATTAAGCTTGAAGAATATCGTACAATGTTTTTAGAAGCAAAAAACAGCAAAAATCCCTTCTCAACTCTCCTTGTTTGGATTAAAATCGCTCTTGATCTTTTAATAAAAGGAGAAGGCATTGACGCAAAAGGAAATCTTAAGCCACTAGGAATTTTCGGTGCCGCTACTGCCTTATTAGAAGTACATTCTCATTTGACAAACAATACCGAAAAATTTGCCACTCCGGCTAAATTATTAGAACAACATTTTAAGCTTACCACAGAAAAAGCTGAAGATTTCCAAATAAAATCTAAAAACCTAAAATTAGCAGATTTTATGGAAGCCACAAAAAATAACACTGCTCTACCAGAACCTCTAACCACTTTTGGCACAGAAAATCCTACCTTCATTCAACAATTAGTCTTAGAAATGGAAACAAACAAAGGAGATGATTACTTGAAAATAAAAACAAACAAAGACAAAACTCTTTTTGATTTCTTAAATGACAAACGACTAGCTTGGAAACTACCCAATAATTAATTACGTTTTTTTATACTAATCTAACTTCCCTTTCGCATGGCAAATTCAAATCAAAATCCCCCAACTGATTCCAAACCTCAAAAAGCCAAACCTCAAAAAACCGATTCCAAACCGAAGCGTCAAATTCCGCCGGCAATTCTCAAAAAATACCCTGACCTTCAAACTCTAATCGATACTACTGAATCCATGACTGAAGAAGAACGAAACTATTGGTATCAAATTTTACCAATCATGACTGATGAACAAATCCAAAAATTACTCGGCATTCTTACTCATGAAAAAGAACAATTATCTAAGCTGGATGCAGAATACGAAGCAGAACTGGAAAAGCTTAATGAAAAACATCTTTTAGAATGGAAAGAGCATGAAGCTCGCGAAAAAAGAGAAAAATTACATGCAGCCGAACATCAAGCTAATGCCGAAGAAAAAAACACCGAAGAAGCCCTTTTAGCTCAACTAAACAATCTAGATAGCGATAACAACGACCGAAACAGTAATATCCCAACCAACGCCTAATCCTAATATTAGGCAAATTCACCGCAAAATTTAACTTCTAAATCTTTAAAAAGTTCGGTATTTCAAGAATCCTTGCAAAAATTATATTAAAACACCTCAACCAATTTAGCTCCTACTACCAATCGTCGCAAATTAGTACCTACCGGGGTACAGGTTATTAAAGTTATTCGGCTTTCATCTTTCGGCTGTTTTAAAATACTGATGTCCGTATTTTTAATTTGATCTTTGATATCAACAATATAGTGATATTCCTTTTCCTTAAACTGCACCACAATTTCATCTCCAATTGCTAAAGTGTGTAATAAAACAAAAACATCTTTATAACTCCCATCATCCCAAAGATAATAAGAACTGTGGCCGGTAATAACACCATTTCCCTTCTCTCCTGGCACCGCTGTCCCCGGATAATAAATCACTCCCTTTTTTAAATCTCCCTGAAAAATCTTCTCTAAAACAGACCAATCGGCGTTAATCAATTTTTGTGGGTCGCTAAAAATAATCGGCACATTTTTTCCAATTTTCGGAATAATCAACCTGGAATCAGGCGGTAAAACGCTTAAATAATTATTAAGGATACCGTCACTGGCAAAAGCTGATAAAATATCATCTTCTCCAATAACAGAACTAACTGCCAATAATTCATCATTCCTGTTTTGGACAAATTCATCGGTATTTATCACTTCGAATCTATTAAAGTTAACCTGATTGAACCAAGCTTGCATAATTTGCGAATACGCCGGAGCATTCATTCCAAAAAATCCAATCACAAAAAGAAAAACCGCTAAAGCCCCAATCCGAAACATTTGTCGACCCCAAACTCGCAAAAAAGATAAATCAATCATCCCAAAAACCGAAAATAAACTCTTTATTTTTTCAAGTAAGTACTTTTTAGGCACATCAGATACAGTTATTATCACAAAATCTCGACCTCTCTTTCTTTTAAAATTGCACCTGCTCATTATTGCAGCAATATGCCCTCGTAGTTGAGCTAAAAAATGTTTCATTTTACTAACAAAATCAACAATTTCATCTACTGCTAAAAAAATCTTTTTTTGAGAAAATTGTACCTGCGCTGAAGCCTTTTCTAGCTCTGGAATCAAATAATAGTCAACCTCTGATTCAAACCAATTTTTGTAATTTTTTAAAAACATCCTAAAAAGATATTAATCTTTATATTATAGCAAATTTCTCGATTTTACTCAATCGCCCCACATCCTAAACAAAAACCCTGATCATAAAATACCGCAAATTGTCCTCGGGCTAACCCCTGATCTTCCTGGTCCAAATTTACTTGAAGTCGATGTGCATCTTCAATCACTGTAACCTTAGCTTGATAAAAGCACGGACCGTGGCGAGTTTTTACCTTTAAATTAAAAATTTCTCCACTTTTAGGATTAAACCCAGAAATCCAATTCAAATTTTTCGCAAAAAATTCATGCCGGTTTTTATCAGAATCATAATAATGGCTAGAAATATAAACAGCATTAGCCGAAATATCCTTAGCCACCACAAACCACGGCCCACCACTTAACCCAATCCCCTTTCGCTGCCCAATAGTATAGAACCAATAGCCAGCATGCTCACCAAGTTTTTTCCCGGTTTCAAATTCATAAAGAAAACCAGGTTTTTCTCCTAAATGATATTTGAGAAATTCATCAAATTTAACTTTTCCCAAAAAACAAATCCCCTGACTATCTTTTCTCTCAAAATTAGGCAAATTATATTGTTTAGCCAGTTCCCGAACTTCACTTTTTAAATAATCACCAATAGGGAAAAAAGCTCTTCTTAACTGCCCCTGCGTCAAATGAGCCAAGAAATAAGTCTGATCCTTGATTTTATCTTTAGCTGTTTTCAAAAAGACAATTCCTTTTCTCTCCTCTTGACAAGCATAATGGCCAGTAGCTACCTTAGCGAAACCCAAATCAATTTTTTCATAAAATTTCCCAAATTTAATTTTTTGGTTACATAACATATCTGGATTTGGCGTTCGCCCAACCTTAACCTCTTCCAAAACATAATTTACCACTTCCTCCCAATACTCCTTTTGGAGAGAAATAACTTCTAGCGGGACAGCCAAATCATCACAAATTGCCCTTAAATATCCTAAATCCTCCTCCCAGGGACATTGTTCACCCAAAAAGGAAAGCTCATCCTCTAACCAAATTTTAAGGTAAAAAGCTGTCAAATTATGCCCCTTTTCATAGAGCAACCTTAAAGCAAGAGAACTATCGATACCGCCGGAAACTAAAACCGCAATATTCATCTATTGATTGTAAAAAACCTTTATCTGTGGCATTATAACCTAGCCAAAGTACATAATAAAATTTGGTTTTTTTATCCTCTCTAAATTTATGAGGATGTTACCTATCAAGATAGAATCCATTATCAGACAAGGCAAGACTTATCTTCCCCAATTAAATGAAAAGCGCTTACTCAACGCTTATTTTTTTGCAAAAGAGGCACACAAAAATCAACAACGGGTGGATGGAACTTCCTATATTATCCATCCCCTATCCGCTGCCTTTACCCTAACTCGCCTTCATGCCGACGAAGATACCTTAATTGCCACCTTAATTCACGATGTGCCGGAAGACACTGATTATACCTTTGAGGATATTAAAGAAAAATTTGGAGCCGAAATAGCTTTTTTAGTAGAAGGAGCAACCAAACTCGAAAAAGTCAATTATCGAAATAACATGGCTGATCGTCAAATAGAATCAATTAAAAAATTCCTTTTACACAGCACGCAAGACATTCGCATCCTATTTATTAAATTGGCGGATCGCCTTCATAACATGCAAACGCTTAGTGCCTTACCGAGAGAGAAACAATTAAGAGTAGCGCACGAAACCATGGATATTTACATCCCGATTGCTAATCTTTTAGGTATTTGGGAGATAAAACAAGAATTGGAAGATCTTTGTTTTCGCTATATTTACCCTGACGAATACGAAGAATTAAATTCTAAAATGAAACAAATTCACACAAAACATGATCGCCAAATTAAATCAATGAAAACAACATTAGAAAAAAATTTAACCAGACTGAAAATTAGTGCTGAAGTATCACTTCGCCCTCAAAATCTTTTTACTATTTTCCAAAAAATGGTTGAAACTAATCGAAGGCTCAATGATACAGACGATTTATTGGGAATTAGGATAATTGTTCACGATAAAGAAACCTGTTATCGCGTTCTGGGAATCATTCATGAACTATTTCGCCCCAAAGCCGGAAGGGTCAAAGACTATATTGCCATTCCCAAGGTAAATGGCTATAAATCCCTTCACACCACGGTCTTTGCTAAAGGAGGAATTTTAACGGAATTTCAAATCAGAACAACTGACATGCAAGCCGAATCTGACTATGGCATTGCCGCCCATTACTATTACAACAAACAATGTGCTAAAAATTCCACAAATTGCCAATGTCAATGGGTCCAAAAGCAATCTACTTGGATGAAAAAAATAATTGATATGCAGCGGGAAAATAATAATAATGGCGATTTTATAAAAAACCTAAAAGTCGATATTTTCAGAGATCGAATTTTTGTCTTTACGCCCAGTGGTGATGTCCTAGATCTTCCAGAAGGAGCCATTGGTGTTGATTTTGCCTATCACATTCATTCCGATCTCGGCGACCAAGCTATTAAAATATATCGCAACGGGCAAGAATTTCCCATTACCAGCGAATTAAAAACCGGGGAAACACTTGAAGTTATTACTTCTAAAAAGCAAAAAATACCCCCACGCGAATGGATCGAAAAGGTAAAAACCAATTTAGCAAAAAGAAAAATTAGTGAATCACTTAAACGTCAAAGCCGCCCCAAATGTTACCGCGATGGTATTAAATTTCTGGCTAAAGAACTACATCGATATGGGTGCAATGAATTAGCGACCATATCTCCTGAACAAAAAAACTTTTTATTAGAAAAATTTGATGTAAAAACCTGGCACGAATTTATTGAACAGGTTGGCGAAGGGGAAATTTCCCAATATGAAGTAATTCAAAATCTTTACCCAATTGAAAAAATCATGGGCATCCCCCATCGAACTACTAAAGATTACAGTCCCCTTGCCAAAATTCATTATAGTAAAATTGAAGGAGCAGTAGTAAGACGCACTTCCATAAGCTCCCCAGCTCCGTATTATCGTCTAACCATCTTTCTAAAGATCATTAACAGAGTCGGAATTTTACGCGACATTGGAATAGAATTAGCCAACCTCGGCGTCAATATTTACAAAATAGAAGTAGAGCCAGATCCGAAAATAAAAAAATACGACTTCATTATGGTCATTGAGGTTATATCCTTACAGCAATTACAACGTGTTTTTGAATCACTAGAATCAATTGATGGAGTACGAGAAGTTATTCGAATTAATTAGAGGAACGATTGAAAATAAAATTCTATCCCTAATGAAAATGCTCAAAACGATCTATTTCCTCATTTAAATTAAGTTTGTATTCCATAAAAGCTCGGCTAATAATAGCTCCGGCAGAATTAATCGAATTTAAAATACGCAAATCATCGGTAGCCACGACCCCACCAGAAGAAAAAACTTTAACTGCGGCATTCAAAGTCGAAATTAAACGATCAACTTCATCATAATTGGGATGATACAACGTACCTTGTCGCTCCATATCATTATAAACAATTTGGGTAACACCCTTCTTCGCCATCTGTTCTGCAATTTCAATTACTTCATCTGCTTCTTCAGGTAAGCTGTCTGATTCGACCCATTCACGCCTGGCCTTAATACCAAAAAAAATATTGTCAGCACCGTATTTATAAATAGCCTCCTCCACCATAAATCGTGCTGTCACTCCCAGAACAACCTTTTTAACTCCCATTTTAAAAATTGTTTCCATCATTTCGATACTCCGAATCGCTCCGCCCACAGAAATCGGCACTTTTACTACTTCACATATTTTCTGGATTATTTTAAAATTCTGCAAATCTCCCTGCTGACTAGCATCCAAATCAATAACGTGAATTAAAGAACACCCCTTCCTCTCAAATGATTTAGCCCAATTAACCGGACTTCCGGGATAAATTTTCTTCTGAACAGTTTCCTGCCCCTTATACAGGGAAACACATCGCCCTTTCTGAATATAAATAGCCGGAACAATGAGCATTTAATCTTTTAAAAAAATAAAAACATACCCGTATCAGCCACATCTTATCTTAGTCGAAATTTAAAAAGGGTACAAACTAATGGTGTTTTCACTCACAAGCTTTGTTATAATCAGCTCATGCCAATTTCCATACGTACTATTCATGACCAACTTGAACTCAAAGGAAAACGCGTCCTAGTGCGAGTGGACTTTAACCTACCAATGGATGAAAACGGTAAAATAACTGATACAACACGGCTTGAAGCCACTGAACCAACTATCAGATATCTTATTCAAAAAGAGGCTCGGGTTATTCTCTTATCACATTTGGGGCGACCAAAACCCAATGAACACGATGAACGGTTAAAAATGGACGAAGTAGCTAAAACTTTTTCGCAAATTTTCAAAATTCCAATTAAAAAAATGGACAAATGTTTTGGAAAAGAAGTCGACCAAGCAATTACTAATCTAAAAAATGGAGAAGTTATTCTTCTGGAAAACACGCGCTTTCACTGCGAAGAAGAAAAAAATGATCCCCAATTTACAAAAACCTTAGCCTCATACGGGGATTTATTCGTTAACGACGCTTTTGGGGCAGCGCACCGCGCCCATTCTTCCAACGTAGGAATTGCTGATTTTCTACCAACTTATGCCGGATTTCTACTGGAAAAAGAAATTAAAGTGCTTACCGCCTTACTAGAAACTCCGGAACGTCCCCTGGTTTTTTTAGTTGGAGGAGCCAAAATTGACACTAAAATTGGTGTCCTGGAGCATTTTTTAGGAAAAGCAGACACGGTTCTAGTTGGAGGCGGGCTAGCAAATACTTTTATTCACGCCTCGGGTTATGACGTCGGTAACTCCCTGTGCGAAAAAGATAAAGAAAATCTAGCAAAACGCTTAATGGCCGAATGTGTTGATTTTCACGAACGTTTTTTAATCCCAACAGACGTTATTGTTTCAGATAAAATTGCCGAAGACGCAAAAACATTTACTCTAGCTATCGAAAATGTTCCAAAAGATTTAAAAATCCTTGATATCGGCCCAAAAACAATTGAAAAATATCTGCAAATCATCCAAAAAGCAAAAACCGTGGTCTGGAATGGCCCACCAGGACTTTATGAGTTTACACCCTTTGCTAGGGGTACCAAAAGCATAGCTAAGGGTCTATCAAATTTACAAACCACCACCATTCTCGGAGGAGGAGATACTGTTGACGCCATTCGCAAATTTGGCCACTCCTTCAAGGAATTTTCGCATGTCTCCACCGGAGGAGGAGCCATGTTGGAATTTTTAGAAGGCAAAGAATTACCCGGAGTAAAAATTGTAACAATGGCAAAATAACCCTAAATTACTCACTCCTCGAGTGATACTACGTTTAACTCTAAATCTAATTTAATTCAACATTCGTACCGATTTGCCTTCCCTCTTCTCTAATGAAAGCTGGTTCCGTTATTCTTTTTATTTCCGGAGGCAAACTCCAGCGTTTAATTTTATCCTCAACCACACTACGAGGATGGCTATAACGTTCCCGAGAAACCTTAATAATTTTCTCCCGACGCCCGTCTTCGATTTCTGAAGCCCCTTCCGGTGGAGATAATGTATCCGCGGAAAAGGGTCGGCTGGGCATTCCCTCTATTAGTAATTTTGTGTAAACCGTATATTTATTTAAACCCACTAAATCATTAGGCGTCACGATTTCCTCAAATTGCTGTGAAAGATATTCCGCATCATCATATCCAATTTGAAAAGAAACAATAGACCCAACATTACCAAAAACAGCGTCTCTTACTTCTTCAGGCATTTGAGCAATGTATTGATTAGCCATGGTTAAATTAAGCCGATACTTGCGAGCTTCAGACAAGATAGTGGCAAAAGAGTCAGTGGCAAAATTTTGAAATTCATCAACATAAAGGAAAAAATCCTTTCGATCGCGTTCTGGTGTATCGGCCCGGCTCATGGCATCCAACTGAAATTTCGTAATCATCATTGCACCCAACAAGGAAGAATTATCCTCTCCGATTTTCCCTTTCGAAAGATTAACTATTACTATTTTCCCCTTATCCATTGCAAAACGTAAATCTAAAGAACTTTTTGGCTGCCCCACGATATTACGAATAATTGAACTAGAAAGAAATTGACCAACCTTATTGAGAATTGGTGAAATAGCCTCAACCCTTAATTTATCACTCATTTGTTCAAATTCATTTTCCCAAAAAGACCTTACCACTGGATCTTCAATTTTTTTAATCACTAACTTACGGTAGCTAGCATCTTGAAGAATCCGCGTAATCCCCAGCATTGTAGTTCCAGGGTAACTCAACAAAGAAAGAATTGTATTACGCAAAATATGCTCCAATCTTGGCCCCCAGCTCTCAGCATAAATTTTCTTAAAAATACCCACTAACCCAGAACAAACAATTGAATTAAAATTCTGATCCACACTTTCCAGCATATTAAAAGCAACAGGATTTTCTCGATCAGAAGGATCAAAAATAATCACATCATTTGTTCTCCTAGCAGGCACAAAATCTATAATTCTCTCTGCTAAATCACCATGCGGATCAATAACCCCAATTCCTTTCCCAGATTGAATATCAGAATAAATCATATTTTCCAATAAAGTAGTTTTGCCCATTCCGGTTTTACCAATAATGTACATGTGTCTCCGCCGATCAGGATCACATTTAATCCCAAAAACCTGATGCATCCCTCGATAATTTGTTTTACCCAAAAGTGTCAAATTTTCCGGCTCAACCATTTCCTGACTAGGTAAATCAATCGGCGGCTCTAATTTTCGAGATTTAACCCAATCAATGTTCGGAGTTTGAACAACTGAACTCGGCGCATGAAAAACAGTAGCCAACTCCTCCACATTTAAAACCATACTATTTAAACCTAACGCCCGATCCTTAAAAAATTTAAACTCCTTATCATCCACTTTAATTTCTCCCATTTCAAACTCATTCAACAAAGGAAGGTTAAATTGCTTAAATGATCCACCAATTTCCCTAATTTTTAACTTTCCGGCCGTAATATCCCTACTCATCGATAAATATCCAATTCGAATATTTACCTCAAATAACAATTTCCCAACCTTATCAATACAAGCGTCCATTATATTTTCTTTATCATGAGTCCGTGAAAGACCTTCATTAAGATCATCGTCATTACCTCCGCCTGATCCGGAAGACAAGGTTAATTGCCCTTTAAATCCAACCGTTTTTCGTCGAAACCAAAAAACTAAATAAAATGGAAAAAACAAAACCCGTGGCCAAACTTTTCGGGTGGCCAACATGTTAATATAAATTTTTTGCAATCTTTCAATATTTCCCAAAATACCTTTATTTATAATCCTAAGGATTTCCGTATATTTAATTCTCCATTTATCATCCAAGGGAACTACAACTATCTGAATCCAAGCTTCATCGCTAAGATGATTTAATTTCGCCAAGGCAGAAGTTATTCCAGCCATAGGATCAGCCGGGATTCTAGTCATCCGATCCTCAAACTGCGGATACCGCTTAATAGGAAAAACTACTGGGTCAGAAAGTCCAATTTCCGCAGAAATTAATACACCTTTACCAGACAAAGGCTCAAATTTATCTTTAGTTCTCAGATCAATCGCCTTTTGCCCCACCATCAAACTTTTACTTTGGCTTTCAACTGAGGGAATCGCTTCCCGTGTACTAATCTCCATTTGCATGATATTCGCATTCACGTAATCCTCTTCCTCGAAAATTTCCACATTGGGATAATGAGCATAAATCTGACCCTCAACTAAACTTTTATATTTTCGTTCACAATTAACTAAAAATTGAATTTGCCTTTTCCGATGTACAATTTCGAAACTAATTCTAGCCCCACGGATTCCAAAAAGACGCCTATACCAGGGCACATCCTCATAAATAGAATGCAAAGCAGAAAAAATCTGTTCAGCCGCGATGGGACCAGGACCAGGTTCGATTTCCTTAGGGACCTTAATGGAAAGGATAATACGTTCAGAATCAATCATGCCGTGATTTTACCATATCTAAATAGGTTTGCAGTAAAATTTGAGCGGCCACTGCGTCATCGCCTTTAGACTTTTTCGCCTGTATGGTGGTTAGACGTTCATCCATCTTCGCTACCGGTAAACCAAAAGTGGCCACAAGTACCTCAATAAATTGTTGTGTTTCCTTGGTTTGAGTTGTTACCTCACCCTGCATACTCAAAGGCCACCCAACAACAATTTCCTCAATCTTTTCCCTTGCAATAAATTCTCTAATTTTTGCCAAATTTTCAGCGCAATTTTTACCCTTTAAAACGACCCTTGGGAAAGCAATAATCCGATTAGGATCAGAAATAGCAATACCAATTGATTTTTTACCATAATCAATACCTATGATTTTTCCAGCCGGACTAAAATCTTTAACCTTATTTTTCGGCAACAATAGATACTTTAAGAATAGCGCTGGTATGATCTGTCAAAACAACCTTAACTTCATATTCGCCTGTTGATTTTAAGTGTTCATCAATTTCAACCGCCCCCTTTTCTAATTCAATTTTTAACTGTTTTTCCAAGGCTTCTTGAATTTGTTTATCCGTAACTGCGGCATAAAGTTTCCCTTTGGAAGTTACCTTTTTAGCAAAAGTAAGCTTCAGGGATTCAATCATTTCCTTATATTCCTCAGCTTTAGCAATAATTTCCTCTTTTCGCTTAATAGCCTTTCCTTGCTGTATTTCAAGCTGTTTCAGAAGTTTTTCCGTCATTCTCAAGGCTAAACCACGTGGGGACAAAAAATTACGGAAATAACCCTTCTTAACATTCTTAATATCTCCTTTTTTGCCTAAAGACTGAACATGTTGAGTGAGAACAATTTGCATGGTAGATAAATTAAAATTTAAAAATCGAAATAACTATTCCACAACCCAATTTAGTATATTAGCAAAACGATCTTGTGGAAAGAGAAGATTTTGAGTATGGATATTTTTAATTCGCGGATCAATCAAAAAATAATAAGTAGGTCGATACAAAAGCACTGCCGGAATATCATTTTTAAAAATTTCCGCTAAATCTCTTAAATATTCTGGCTTTGCAACTTCATTATCAAAAGTATTTCGGATTGCTTCAATATAAAAATCCGCTTTTGGATTTGTATAGTTTGACAAATTTAACCCTTTCCCTTTAGCCTGACTAGAATGCCAATAAGCATAGGTGTCCAAATTATAACCTAAATTCTGGCCATAAAGTAAAAGGTCATAATCCTGATCCTTAACCCTAGTCTGAAATTGGGCACCTTCGTAACTTTTTATCGTAACCTGAATGCCAATTTTAGTAAGCTGCTCAACAAGAATCTCCGAAGTAATCTTGTTTACCTCTTCGCTTTGAGGATTATCGGAATATGCTCTCCTCAGTAAAGTCAAAGCTAAAACCTCCTTTGACCCATCCTCATTCTTCTTAACGCGAAACCCTAAATCATCATCAAGTTCAAAGCCAGCATCATAAAGTGCCCCGGCTGCTTCTTCAGGATTAGTCTGATAAATCCAATCCTCCTGATTTAATTCCAGAAGAGGGGTATCCACATTTTGACTATAACCAATAGCCTGAATAATCGCTTTCTTATCAATGGCTTTTTGAATTGCTAAACGTACCCGTCTATCACTCAATATTTCCTTGTCAGTATCCATAAACAAAGCCGTATATTGGGGTAAAGAATACTCATAGGCTGTAAAATTATCGGTTTGCGTTTTCTCCAAAAGATATTTAGAAATACGAGCAATCCCGTGAACTTCCCCTCTGGATTTAAGTAAAGTCTCAAAATTAGGAAAAGCCAAAAAAGTAATTTCCGTAATATCTGGCTGCTTTGCCTGCCAGTAATCCTTATTATAAGTTAAGGTAACCCGCGTGATTCCATTTTCCAAGACATCATAAGCTCCCGTTACTTTATACGAGCCATTTCCAATTGGCTCACGGTTAAAATCAACGGAATCTAATTCCGTAATCGAAACATCCGCCAAAAGATGCTTTGGCAAAATACCCACAGTCAATTGAGTAAAAAAGAAAGAATTAGGTTCACTTAATTTCATGGTAATAGTTTTTTCATTAACCATTTTTACTTCAACACCGGCAAACGTAGATTTCAAAACCGAATTTTCAAATTCCGGATTCTGAATAACGTCATGATAAGTAAAATAAACATCCTCAGCCGTAAGCGAAATACCATCATGCCATTTTAAGCCGTCTCGAAGCACAAAAGTATAAAGTGTTTTTGCTTCATCCAGGGTATGTGTCGCCATATTTTCCACAACCTTTTTTTGATCAGGATCATATTTACTTAACCCTTCAAAAATAAGACTGGTAATATCACGATCAATCTCATTTAAGTCAGCATAAATTGGATTCAACCTAATAATTTCTCCTACCATCCCTTCAGAATAAGTATGCCCACCCCAAATTACATTCACAATATTTTGCCCCTTCCAATCACCACTAATCAATTTCCAACCACTAAATAGCAATACTAAACCTAAAAACCCACTCAAAATTCGTTCATTAGGAGAATAAGACTTAAAAGTCTTCTTCAAAACTGATGAACCTGATTTTTTCCTAGAAAAACTCATTAACTTCATACTAATAGTTCACCTTAAGAGTGAATTACCGAAACTATAAAAGATAGAATCAAAAAAGCCACAACCACTACAATAGTTGTGGTGGCCAAAATTTTCTCCGCTCCCCTTTTTGTCGCATAAAAACCACCTTCGCCACCGAAAGTAGCCGAAAGTCCACTTCCACGATTTTGGACTAAAATTACTAATACCAACACCAAAGCACTGGCAATCTGTAAAATTTTTAAAATAGAAATCATAGGTAAAATTTAAGAATATTTAACGCAGGCGCTTAAAGACCCAATGCTCAAACCAATTGGTTATACCAAAAACAAGTGCAGCAAGAACAAAGGTTACTGCACCTTCAATATGAAAGTCAAGACCGGAAAAATCCAAAAGGTGCAATAAAGAAGTAGCCATCCACAAAATAAGTGCATTAATAATAATCAAAAATAACCCCCCACTGACTAAGATAAGGGGTAAAGAAAAAAATCTAATCAAAGGACGTACAAACGTATTTAAAACTCCTATCAAAACTCCAGTAACCACAAAAGCCAGCCAACCCCCACTATAAGTCACCTTATCCAGAAGCTCCACCGTGACATACAAAGCTCCCATATTAAAGGCAATACCGAAAGCGACTTTTTTAAAGAAGTGCATGGAGATAGTTTAAGGGAAAATGAAGTGAATAGAAAAAGGAAATGCTTGACAATCGTAAAAAATAAATTATAAAGAATTACTCTTCTGGGCAAGCGCAATCATTTTGATGCCCAAAAAAGGATTCCTGACATACTCAAAATAAGCATTTTGAACTAGAAGCCTAAAATGATCGCCATAAGCTCAATCTAATGTTTTCTCCTTCCAACTCGATGGTTTTTTCGAAATTAACTTTAGCCAATTTCGTGGTTTGCAGCTTACTGGCCAAAATTTCAGTCATAATATAATCTTCGAAATCCGCTACAGCTTCACCTACCTTACCCTCTGCTTCAATTGAAACCAAAATACGATCATCAACCTTATAATTCGCCTCTTTGCGCATATCCTGAATAAAACGAACCAAATCCCGCGCAATTCCTTCCTTTTTAAGCAACGAAGTAAGTGTTGTATCCAATGCCACCACCACGCCGTGATCGCTTTCCACATCAAGCCCTTCCTGACTTTCATACCCCACGTTAAATTCCTCAGGAGTAAGTTCAAATTGAGCAATTTTAATTCCTCCATTCTCCAGTAACTCAAAATTGCCAACCTTGGCTTCCTGAATAATAAATTGAACATCCCTACCAAATTTAGGGCCTAAAATTTTAGCATTAGGACGCACGATCATCTTGGCAATCGAACTGGGGTCATCGGAAATCTCAACCTTTTTAACATTCAATTCTTCCTTTAAAACTTCAATCTGATCATCAGTTAAAAATTTCCTTTTTTCATCAGGTAAACCAATCTGGATCTTCTGTAAAGGCTGACGATTTTTAATTTTTACCCTTGCTCGAGCGGCATTACCAAGCCGAGCAATCAACATCACTAATTCCATTTCCTGATTAAGATTCTGATCAATAAATTTAAGGTCATATTCAGGCCAATCCGTTAAATGCACTGATTCTTCCTTAGTTAAATTCCGATACATTGACTCGCTAATTAAAGGCATAACCGGCGCCATCACCTGGCAAAGAGTAGTTAAAACAGTATAAAGCGTTTGATAACCCTCTTCCTTATCAACATCGTTTTCGTTTTTCCAAAAACGTCGTCGCGAACGACGAATATACCAGTTGGTAAGCTGCTCAATGAAATGATAAATAGGACGAATAGCTTGTAAATTGTACTGATCCATCTGCTCCGTAGTTTCCTTAATTAAAGTGTGTAATTCAGAAAAAATCCATTGATCAAGTTTATTGGCTAATTTTTGGTGATTTTGCCGATACGTTTTACTTAGCTGCCATTGATCGATATTGGCGTAAGTTACAAAAAAACTATATGCATTCCAAATCGGCAAAATCACATTTTTAACCACATTTTCCACACCTTTTTCCGAAAAACAAAGCGGCTCAGCTTTTACGGCCGGCGAATTCATGAGATAAAATCGTAAAGCATCAGCTCCGTATTTATTCAAAACAATCCCAGGTTCAGGATAATTTTTAAGACTTTTACTCATTTTCTTACCATCTTCCGCCAAAATAAGTCCATTAACGATTACATTTTTAAAAGGAGCCTTTCCAAAAAGAGCCACCCCCAACACCACCAGAGTATAAAACCACCCTCGAGTCTGATCTAAACCCTCTGCAATATATTCAGCCGGAAAATTACGCTCAAATTGTTCCTTATTTTCAAACGGATAATGAGATTGAGCATAAGGCATTGACCCGGCTTCAAACCAACAATCAAAAACATCCGGGATACGTCGATAAATCTTTCCATCCTTTTTAAAAGTTATGCCATCAATTTTATGTTTGTGAATATCTATAATTTTTTCTCCACTCAATTTTGCTAATTCTTCAATGCTCCCCATACAATAAAAATCACCATCATCGGAAATCCAAATTGGCAAAGGTGTCCCCCAAAATCGATTACGCGACACACACCAATCCCTGGCATTCTCTAACCAATCCCCAAAGCGCCCCGATCCCACATGCTCTGGCACCCAATGAATTTTATTATTCTCCTTAATCATTTGGTCCTTAATTTTCTCAACCCGAACGAACCAACTAGTTGTAGTGTAATTTAATAAAGGGGTATCACAACGCCAACAATGAGGATAGGAATGTTTATATTTCTCAATATTCCAAACCAAATTTTTATTCCGCATATCCTCAATAAATTTATACTGAGCATCTTTTACATACATCCCCTCATAAGTTTTAACTAAATTATTAAATACTCCATTCATATCAACATCCATCACAATCGGTAAACCATTTTTATTAGCAGCATCCATATCAATTTCGCCATACGAACCATTGATAGTTACAATTCCAGTCCCCGCTGTAAGTTCAACATAATCACCACCAAAAACATGATAAACATTCTTGTTTTCCTTAACTTCGGGTAAATCCAAAAAATCATCAGTTAAAGGTTCATATTCGATACCTACTAATTTTTCCCCCCTAAATTCATCAACAATTTCATAATCAGGATATTCCTTAAGAACAAAATCAATTCGATCCTTAACAAAAATTACATAATCCTTATCAATTTTAACTTTTACATAAATAAATCCGGGATGAACTGAAAGTCCCATTGTACTAATCGAACTCCAAGGCGTAGTTGTCCAGGCAAGAAGATAAGTATTTTTCTCGTTTTTAACCTTAAATTTCCACATAACCGAAGGATCGGAAACGTCCTTATACCCTAATGTCACCTCAAAATTCGAAAGTGGCGTCACGCACCTGGGACAAACATGCATAGCTTTATGCCCCCTATAAACCAAATCCTTTTCCCAAAGCTGCTTAAAAACCCACCAGGTCGATTCCATAAAACTGGGATCCATTGTTTTGTAATGATTCTCCATATCCACCCAGCGCGCAGTGCGTTCCACTGTTTTTTTCCATTCCTCAGTATACCGTAAAACCACATCACGACATTTTTCGCAAAATTCAGCAACTCCATACTTTTCCTCAATATCCTTACGCCCAGAAAGACCTAATTCCTTTTCGACTTCATATTCTATTGGCAGCCCGTGGCAATCCCAACCCCAACGTCTTTCGACCCTTTTGCCACGCATAGTCCAGTAACGGGGTACTACATCTTTCATAGTACCAGCCAAAAGATGGCCATAATGAGGTAATCCAGTGGCAAAAGGAGGGCCATCGTAAAAAATATATTCGTTATCCTTTGACCGATTCGTAACGGATTTTTCAAAAATTTTATTAACTCTCCAGTATTTAATAATTTCTTCCTCCAATTTAGAAAATGATTGTTTCGGATCAACGGCATCAAACATAATTTTAAAGTTGAAATTTATAAAAAATAAACACAAGTAATATAGCGGCAATCGAGAATATTGCCAACAGTGAGTCAAATGGACCAAGTATGAATTTCGAAAATTTTATTTTCCCCTAAATTCCGGATCCATTGTAATTCGACTCTCCTCTGGCAAACGCTGCCCCTGATATTTAGAATGGGCCTTTTTATAATAAGGAACTTCGGCCGCAGAACTCATGGTTTCAAAAGCCAATTGGCATACGCGCATTTCCGGGTAAAGAGCGATGGGCATACGATTAATATTTGTAATCTCAAGCGTTATAGTACCCTCAAACCCAGGATCAACATATCCAGCCGTGGAATGAACAATAATTCCCAAGCGACCGAGAGAACTTCTCCCCTCAACTCGTGCCACCAAATCATCCGGCAATTTTATCGTTTCCAAAGTAACTCCCAAAACAAATTCCTGTGGCTGTACAATAAAAGACTGCCCCTTGTCTGCCAACTCAATCAATTTAGTGCAATTTTGAAGACTAGCCGGGTCAAAAGGGTCCAAAACTGCCTGCTTTGCATGATCGTAAACCTTAAAAAAATATCCCAACCGCAAATCCATGCTAGAAGCATGGATATTAACAAAATGATCATTCATTGGAGAAACTATGCCAATCTCCCCTAAAGAAAGCTTAATTTTAATATCTCGATCAGAAAGAATCATTTCTATAAATTTAAAAAAATCTCAAAAATTAATTAGTTTTTCCGCCAGCTAAAGCCTGACTTACTAATTCCTCAGCCAAACCGACATATTTACCCGGAGTTAGTGCCGCCAATCTATTTCGTTCCGATTCTGGAATCTCAAGAGTCTGCACAAATTTACGATAATCCTCGGCAGTTAAACCCTTCCCTCTTGTTAATTCCTTTAATTTTTCATAGGGCTTTTCAATTTTATAACGCCTCATCACGGTTTGCAAAGCTTCAGCCAAAACTTCCCAATGATTATCTAAATCCTTAGCCAAAAACTCCTCATCTATCTTAACCTTTGAAAGCCCTTTCAAAGCCCCCTGATAACCCAAAAGACAATATCCTAGAGCAGAACCGATATTACGCAAAACCGTACTATCCGATAAATCGCGTTGCATCCTAGAAATAGGCAATTTTAAAGCGAAATGCCCAAGAAAAGCATTAGCTAGCCCTAAATTCCCTTCACTATTTTCAAAATCAATTGGATTTACCTTGTGGGGCATTGTTGAAGATCCAACTTCTCCTTCCTTTAATTTTTGAGCAAAATAATTTTTCCCAACATACATCCACATATCACGATCAAAATCAATTAAAATTGTATTTAAACGCATTAAATTATGACTAAGCTCTGCCAAATAATCATGTGGCTCAATTTGGGTAGTATACATCATCGGAACAAGTCCTAAATTCTTAATGAATCGATTTGAAAAACCAGGCCAATCAATTTCCGGATAAGCAATGTGGTGCGCATTCCAGTTTCCAACCGCTCCATTCATTTTCCCCAAAATTTGCTGCGCTTCTAATTGTTCAATTTGTCTTTTAAGGCGCATTAACACATTAACAACTTCCTTACCAACAGTCGTTGGGCTTGCTGGCTGCCCATGGGTATGCGCGAGCATCGCTATATTTCTACCTTGCTCCGCAAGTTCCATAATGGCTTTTAAAACATTTTTTATAGCCGGCAAAATCACCATTCCCATCGCGCTTTTTAACATTATTCCATAGGATAAATTCGTAATATCCTCTGAAGTGCAGCCAAAATGCACAAATTCACGCAAATCAGCAGTCGAATGATTCTCCATACTTTGCTTTAAAAAGTATTCAATGGATTTCACATCATGGTTAGTAACTTTTTCAATGTCTTTTACTCCTTGCATGGCCAAAAGAGGCCGATCATACAAAGCCTTTAACCAGCTAATTTCCTCTTTTGAAAGCATTCTCGTCCCTGGTAATTTAATTTCCTTACAAAGATAAATTAGCCATTCAACTTCCACCAAAATACGATGCCGAATTAAGGCACCTTCGGAAAAATAATCCTGTAAAGCACTAGTTTTATCCGCATACCGCCCATCAAGAGGAGAAAGAGCAACTAATGGCGTAGACATAAGACTTTAATATTTAAAATTTAATATTTAAAATAAGAGGATAAATTGGTCCTAATGCGACTTTCAATATCCTGACAAGGTTCAGCCTGAAAGACTTGCCCCGTAATTTTTTCATAAGCATCAATATAGCGCTTAGCAGTCTCCGCCCTTATTTCATCTGGAATCACTGGAACATCACCATCCCCTTTATATCCATGATCCGAAAGCCATAACCGCAAAAATTCCTTATTAAGATTATCCTGAGCATCTCCGGCTTCAAAACGCGACTGATAAGTATCCGAAAGCCAAAACCGAGACGAATCAGGTGTATGGATCTCATCAATAATGACAATATCCCCATTCTCGTCCTTTCCAAACTCATACTTAGTGTCAACTAAAATAATACCCTGTTTGGCAGCAATTTCCTGTCCCCGTTTAAACAAACGCAACGAGACATCCGCCAAATAATCCCATTCCTTCTTGGTTATAATTCCTCGTTCAAGAAGAAGCTCAGGGGTAACAGATTCATCGTGATCACCTTTTTCTGCCTTGGTAGAAGGAGTTAAAATTGAATGATCTAATTTTTGATCCCTTTTCATCCCATCCGGCAAATCATTTCCACAAAAATTACGCACCCCCTGTTGATAATGATGCCAAATTGAAGTGCTTGTTGTGCCAGTCATATAATCACGAACTACCATTTCCACAGCTAAAGGATGGCATTGTTTAGCAACCACAATATTTGGATCCGGAAAATCTAAAACATGGTTAGGGCAAATATCCTTAGTTTGCGTAAACCAAAATTCTGCCATCTGATTTAAAACTTGCCCCTTAAAAGGAATGGTACAAATAATACGATCAAAAGCGGATAATCGATCGCTAGCAATCAAAATACGCTGTTTCCCCTTAGTGTAATTATCGCGCACCTTGCCGTGATACTTTTCTCCTAAGCCGGCAAAATCAGTTCCCTTTAAACAATAAGGGAGTTGAGCTATGATTTGATCATCAGTAAGCATAACAAAAAGTTAAATTTTAATAATTTCATTTTATCGCAATCATCCTAAGGCTTAAAGCTAATTTTACATTTTCCCTCGCCTTAAAAAACAAGATATCGTAATATCAATTTAGTAATAGCTCACGAAAACTATGCGTAGTAATAATCTTACCCTTATCCTTGGCGCCCAATGGGGAGACGAAGGCAAAGGGAAATTGGTAGATATTTTAACCCCAAAATTCGATATTGTTGCCCGAGCAACAGGTGGCGCCAATGCTGGACATACAGTTTATGCCACAGTCAACAATGTCCCGAAAAAATTTATTTTCCATCTGTTGCCGAGTGGACTTACCCATCCTGATATTGTTGGAGTTATTGGAAATGGATGCGTTCTGCATCTACCAACCCTATACGAAGAACTAGAAAATCTAAATTTAGAAGGAATTTCAATTAATAATCGCCTCAAAATTTCTGATCGCGTCGCCCTTTTATTTGAATATCACAAACTTATAGATTCACATCAAGAAAATTCAAAAGGGGAAAACCAAGTAGGTACAACCCGTCGAGGTATCGGTCCTTGCTATGCGGACAAAATTAATCGCCGCGGCTTAAGACTCTGCGACTTAACTAACTGGGATAACTTTATCTCAAGATATCAAGCGAATTTAGAATGGCACCAAAGCGTTTACCGTTTTGAATATGATTCAACTACAGAACTAAATTTTATTCGATCAAAAAGAGATCAACTTTTAGAAAAAATGACTGACACCGCTACTTACCTTTACGAAGCCTTATCTGCTGGCCAAAAAGTACTACTAGAAGGTGCTAACGCCGCCCTATTAGATATTGATCATGGAACCTATCCGTACGTTACATCCTCCAATCCAACCATTGGCGGTGTATTTACTGGCACTGGCATCAGCCCACAACATTTAGGTGAAATTATCGGCGTTGTAAAGTCCTACATGACTAGAGTCGGAGCTGGCCCCTTCCCCACGGAATTAGAAAATGAAACCGGAGAACAAATCAGGAAAATCGGTGGTGAATATGGCTCAACAACCGGCAGACCCAGGCGTTGCGGTTGGTTTGATGCTCCCCTCACACGCTATTCCATCATGCTAAACGGATTTACCTCACTAAATCTTACCAAGTTGGATATTTTAGATAACCTCGAGGAGATTAAAATTGCGACTGCTTATTATCTAAATAACCAAAAACTCGAAAGATTCCCGGCCAACCTAGAAGATTTAGCTGCGGTAAAAGTGGAATACGAAACTCTACCCGGTTGGAAAACTTCACTGCAAGATATTTCATCCTGGGAACAATTACCCCCAAATGCGCAAAAATATATTTTAAGATTAGAAAAACTACTCAATTGCCCAATTAAATATATCGGCGTGGGACAAAAAAGAGAACAAATCATTGTACGAACTAATCAACTATCATAACTCATTACTAGCCTTTATTACGACTAAAAAGCAGAAACATACTCCTTCCCCTAAATTTCCGATTAACTTAGGCCAAAAAAATAATTAGGCTTCGGGATTTATACGAAATTATAAAAGAATAGTGTATATCAAATTTTAATTAACCGCTCCTCATTTGCCTCATAAGCCTTACGCAAAATTCCTTCTTGCTCCAACATATATTCTAAACTATCCTTTTCAATCGCCCGCTCGTTAGCTTTTTGGGCCTTTTTTAATAATTTA
Organism: Candidatus Peregrinibacteria bacterium GW2011_GWF2_39_17; assembly: GCA_000993615.1. Lineage (GTDB taxonomy): Bacteria > Patescibacteriota > Gracilibacteria > UBA1369 > UBA12473 > UBA12473. The sequence goes on from LBWM01000010.1 coordinate 68,628, forward strand.
TGTACCTCATTTAAACCATAATGACTATAAGCCATTAACTCTTTGCAACCATTAATTACCTGTTCCAATTTACCTTCCGCAAACCACTGCTGCAATTTCTCCAAACTAGCTTGAACAAATTTAACCTTTCTACCTAAATCCTGCAAAATCGCTTTTTTTTCAGTAAGGCGAACCAGTTTATTAAGTTTGGTATATTCAGGGAAAACCGCACGTAATTTTTGATAAAAAAGATAAAGCTTATCATATTGATGTTGTTGCTCGAGTTGAAGCTGTAAGGGGCTACGCAATTTCTGTTCAATAAAATTTATTTTTGATTTAATAAGTAAATTCCTAACCTTTCGATTATCCGGATCAACCTCAAGCAACTCCTGACACGCCAAAATTGCATTTTTAAAATCTTCTTGCCCACGAAGTACTTGAACCGTCTTTATCCCCCTAGAAAGAAAAAGATCACGAGCTTTTAACTCCTGATCATGTAATTTAATTTTTATTTTATTTAATAACTGATGCGATCTCCCATCACGGGGATAAGTTTTTCGCAAAAATAAAGTTAATTCAAGGGCTTTTTGATATTCCCCACCTTTCATTAAATTTCTTATTTGAGAGAAAATTTCATTAATTTCCATCTCTAAATTATACCATAAAAATCATTCCACGCCTACATCAAATTTTTAAGCTGCGCCACAAGATTTTTTTGCCGTGATAGAGATTCATCAAAATTGTGCTTATCCTGTTCAATAATCAGTTTTGGAGCATTCCTTAAATATTGCTTATTAGTTACCTTTTTCTTTAAACGATCCAAATATTGGCTAACATTTTCCAGCTCCTTCTGCAAACGTTCACATTCCTTCGAAATATCAATAAGATCCGCAATATGTAAATAAACTTCGATATTTCCAACAAATTGCCCCAAACAGCCTTTTAATTTTTCTCCCTTTTCCTTAATAACAAGCTCATCAACACGCGCCAATTGCTTAATAATTGCTAAATTCAAATTTAAAGTTGAAGCTAAACCATGACCATATAAAGTTACCTTAATTTTTTCCGCTGGCGAGAGATGATACTCAGCCCGAGATTGCCTAATAACACTTACAACCTCAATAATTTGCTTAATTTCGCGTTTCGAAAAAGGAAAATTATTTTTAGGATTTACACTTGGCCAATTACTGACCATCAATAATTCTTTTTCTCCAATTAATTCCCAAATTTTCTCGGAAATAAAGGGAATAAAAGGATGTAAAAGCGCCAATACAGTTTTAAGAACATAAGCTAAAACCGCCTTATTTTGAGTAATTTTACTCATTTCCACATACCAATCGCAATATTCACTCCAAAAAAAATCATAAATCATTAACCCCACTTCCGAAAAACGATATTCTTCTATGCCCTTTGAGGCCTGCTTAACCACTTCATTAGTACGATGAAGTATCCACTGATCAATTTTAGCAAGAGATTTATAATCAATTTTCTTTCTAAAATCATCTTTATCAAGATTTAATAAAACAAATCTAGCCCCATTCCAAATTTTATTAACAAAATTACGATATCCCGCAATTTTTTCTTCATAAAGACGCATATCATTCCCAGGAGACGACCCTAAAACTAGACTCAGTCGCACTGCATCGGTACCATATTTATCAATCATATCAAGCGGATCAATTCCGTTTCCGAGTGATTTACTCATTTTGAGTCCCTGCTTATCGCGCACTAGCCCATGCAAATAAACCGTTTTAAACGGAATTTCATCCAGTAAATAAGTGGTAAGTAAAATCATCCTAGCCACCCAAAAAAATAAAATATCATAACCAGTTTCTAAAACCGAAGTAGGATGAAAATTAGCTAAATCCTTTGTTCTTTGAGGCCATCCTAAAGTGGAAAAAGTCCATAAACCAGAAGAAAACCACGTATCCAAAGTATCTGGATCCTGCTGCAATTTATTCCCCAAACAATAAGGACAGTGCTTAGGAGTTTCCAGGGCAACAATCGGCTTAGCGCACATCCTTTTTTTCTTCGTCACACAGTACCACACCGGTATTTGATGCCCCCACCAAATTTGCCTAGAAATACACCAATCGCGAAGATTTTCCATCCAATGAAAATAGGTCTTATTAAAAAGATCAGGTAAAATTTTGATTTCCCCATTTTTAACCACCTCAATAGATCGTTGTTTTAGAGATTTTCCGCGCACCTTTTTATTTACATTAATAAACCACTGCTCGGAAACTAAAGGCTCAACCGGCGTACCACACCGATAACAAACCGATAAATTATGAATATAATTCTCGTCGATATGATCCACTAGACCTTTTCGCGTCAGTTCCTGGATAATTTTTTCGCGAGCCTCTTTAACTAAAAGCCCTTTAAAATCAGAACCGCCTGCTTCCGTAATTTCACCACTTTCATTAATAATCTGGTGAATTTCAAAACCATATTTTTGAGCCAACTCAAAATCCACAAAACTATGAGCCGGGGTAATTGTCATTGCTCCACTTCCCATTTGCATGTCAGCTACTTCATCTGAAATAAAAGTAGCTTCTATTTCTCCATTAATCCAAGGCACCATCATTTTTTTCCCATGCCATTTTTTATACCGTCTATCTTTTGGATGAACAATAATAATTTTATCCAAAAATTTAGTTTCGGGACGCGCGGTCCCAATCACAACCGGTCCATATTTAAGGTAGTAAAATTTTGTTTTTTCCTCACGATATTCTAATTCATCATCCGCTAAAGTAGATTGACAACGCGTACACCAATTAACAATACGATGCCCGCGATAAATAAGCCCATCCTGATAAAACCTAAAAAAAGCATAGCGGACAGCCGTAGACAATTGATCATCCATGGTATAACGCTCGCGTGTCCAATCCACGCTGGCTCCCATTTTACGCATCTGATTACGAATCGTCCCCTGTGAATCAGCAACATATTTCCTAACTCTTTTAATAAATTTAACCCGACCTAAAGTATGTCGTGTTTGTCCTTCCTCTCCAATTAATTTCTCCACTCTGTTTTGAGTAGCAATAGCCGCATGATCTGTTCCCGGGACCCATAAAGTAGGATCACCCTTCATCCGATGATAGCGAACCATAATATCCTCAATAGCTAACATCGTGGCATGTCCCAAATGCAATTGTCCAGTAGCATTTGGTGGAGGCAAAGCAATCGAAAAAGACTTTTTCTTAGAATCAAATTTCGGAATAAATCCACCACTAGACTCCCATTTCTGATATATTTTCCCTTCAAATTGTTTTGCTTTATAAATTTTTTCCATATCAACTAATATTTTGCCAATTTGACACATTTGTTATAGCATATAATCTAACCTTATAGAAAGCTAAAAACCACACACAGCCAACCTAACATTGACATCAAAGCATTTATTGAGTATAGTTAAATTAGTTTAATGCCTTATTATGACCAACCAACCCACTAGCAAAGAAATTTTTACCATAAAAAATTCTCCTGAACCCAGGGAAAGTCATGAAAAAACCCAAAATCAAGAATTTTCACTCAAGACTGATGCCCGCGAAATTCTACAATCCGTAGACACTGGAGAAGAAAACGCTGATGGCGGATTAGGCCATATAAAAGAAAACGCTGAAGGAATTGGCGAACACCGACAAGCTACATCTGGCAAATTTCAGCATTTCCAAAAACAAATGTCCAAAGAAGAAATTGAAGTTTTAAAGAAAAAATTACTTGCAACTCCTCCATCTAAAAAAATAATGATCAAAGAAATTCATCAACATGTTGCTAAAGAAATAAATCTACACGAGAAGCAAGCCAAAAAATACATAAAAAAAGGAGCTTTCTACGAATTAAACCAAATAATAAATCGCATTCGCGAATTAAGCGCAATTCTAGAAGAAATTCTCTATGCTACAACAGAAGCCATTAAAAATATTTGGCTTAAAATTGTTCATGGAATTGCTCTTTAGACAAAAAGAAGAATGGGCTATCATAAACACATGCAAGTAAACACTGAAACTTCTCAGCTCATTCAGGAAATTAAACGTCTTAAAAAACAAAAAAAGGCTATTGTTTTAGCACATAATTATCAAAATCCAGAAATATACGAAATAGCTGATTTTATTGGTGATTCATTAGGATTATGTCAAAAAGCACAAACCACAAAAGCTAAAATGATTGTATTTTCAGGCGTTTATTTTATGGCGGAAAGTGCGGCCATTCTCAACCCAAACAAAAAAGTGGTTATTCCGGATCTAAACGCGGGCTGCGCTATGGCCGACATGATCAGTGTTGAACAATTAAAAAATGTCAAAAAAAAATATCCTAAAGTCCCGGTAGTCGCTTATGTGAATACAACTGCGGAAATAAAAGCCGAAGCAGATATCTGTTGTACCTCAGCCAATGCCATCGCTATTGTCAAATCTTTATCCTCTAAAAAAGTAATCATTATTCCGGATCGAAATTTAGCAGCTTATATCGCCTCCAAAGTCCCTGGAAAAGAAATATTATCCTGGGATGGGTATTGCCCCATTCACCAACGCTTAACACCTGAATACATCAAGCAGGGAAGAAGCCAACATCCTAATGCCAAAATCATTGCCCACCCTGAATGTCCGTTGTCGGTTATCAAAGCCGCAGATTATGTCTGTAGCACGACACAAATGATTGCAACCTGCAAAACTGACCCTAGCTCGGAATTCATTATTCTGACAGAATGCGGCATGATTAAAAGATTACAACGAGAATTACCGCATAAAAAATTCTATTCCTTATGTAGTCTTTGTTTTGACATGAAAAAAAACACCCTCCAAAAAATCAAAGAAGCCTTAATTTATGAAAAACATGAAATTATAATCCCTGAAGAAATCAAACAAAAAGCCCTGAAATCTCTTACTAAAATGTTTGAAGTTTTACCTGCAAAATCAACTAGAAATAAATCCGCCACTCCCCATTCTTCTTCCTTTACCATCCTTAAGTGAATTTTAAAAATAACAAAATCTATAATCGCGCAACCTTCTTGAATCCCAAAAATCCTCAATATATCCATGATTTGGAATGCTTTCTAGGTGGAGCCTTTATATCCGATACAATCAATGGAGACCTAACAACCGAATCCTTACCGAATAAAAATGATTTTTTTTCCTGTCAAATACAGGCTAAAGAAAAAGGTATTTTTTGCGGAGGCCCACCGATTAAGTGGTTTCTACACAAATATTGTCCAGATCTAAAATTATCCATTTTCTTTAAGGAAGGAAATTCTTTCCAAAAAGGAAACACTCTCCTAAGCCTAAAAGGGAAAGCCAAAACAATCCTCAAAATTGAACGTACTCTTCTCAATTTACTGCAACGTCTATGCGGAATTGCAACCCTAACACACACCTATCAACAAGCCGCTTTCCCTATGCCAATTGCCGCCACGAGAAAAACCCTCTACGGCCTATTAGATAAATATGCCGTCACTATTGGCGGAGGACTAACTCACCGTCTAAATCTAGGTGACGCCCCACTTTTCAAGGATAATCATCTTAAAATTAGCCATAATTCTTGGGCAGTCATTGCCAACGCTATTTATAAAATGCCTCATTCAATCCCCTTCGCTACCATTGAAATTAGCCCTAAACATAATCCGATTGTACTTCTTTCCCAATTTAGAAAGCCACTTCCTTTCCCCATAATCATTCTTTTTGATAATTTTACCCCCCTGCAACTTAAAAAAACGATTCAAAATATTCCTAAGCCAGCTCATATTCACTTTGAAGCATCCGGTGGAATAACACTCACTAATATTAAAAAATATTGTATTTCCCCTCTCGATATTTTATCCATAGGAGCACTTACTCATTCCGCTAACAGCCTTGACCTCTCCTTAAATCTTACTACGCCCTAATCCAACAAGTACCCATCCCTTATTAATCAGCCATTAAATGCAAATGGACATGAAAAACCACCTGCCCTCCTCTTTCTCCAACATTAAATTGCAACCGATATCCAACTAAATTTAAATCCTTTCCAATCTTTTGCGCTACACGAATCAAATGACCCATTATTTTTTCATCTCCTTCCTCTAAACTCATTATACTCGGGATATGCTTATGAGGAATAATCAAAATATGCGTTTTGGCCTTAGGATTAATATCATAAAAAGCTAGCACTTGGTCATCCTGATATTGCTGCTGGCAAGGAATTTCCCCTCTGCTAATCTTACAAAACAAGCAATCCGTAGCCATCTTATTTTTTAGTTAAATCCAAAGAATATAGAGCCCGCCCCACCCTGACAAAATGGGGATTTTTTTGTAAATTAAGTGAAATAGTGCCTTTCTTTACATTCCGCTGATGAAGAATTTGCTTTGTAATTTCACTTTTGGAAAGCGGACTTTGATTCTTTAAAAGATTTTCAATCAAATCCGCAACTGTGCCTTCAGCATATCCCCATTCTCGTAAAGCGTAAAGCCCCCTGCCCACCAAAATAAATTGTTCATAACGAATTAACTCGTTATGGACAGCCTGAATCGTAACCTTCTTTTTATCAAATTTTTCAAGCGTAATAAGCTTCGCAATCTCTTGAAAATGTAATGGTTTCTGCATTTTTTTAAGAACAAGATAAGCCTTATCCCGAATACTTCTAGGATTAACATGACGCCAAGACATTAAACCAAACCCATTTTCAGTTTGCTTAATACGACTATCAATCCTAATAACCGCCGCGAGAAATTTCGAATCATAAAAACTGTTTAAATTCCCTGAAATCACGATCTTTTGCCCCAATAATTCTTTTTCCGAAACTATCTCATTTTGCTTTTCCAAATAAGTAAAAAGGAAATCAGAAACTCGCTGAATATCGTTAATTTTTACCGAATTCAAATAACAATAAGAATAATAAATATCACTTTTATTACTGCGCTTTATTTGAGTATGAATCGCCAAAGATAACCTGACGATTGGGGCATCAGTGGCATTATTACTACTATGAATAGTGGTTAAAATCAGTTTAATTAATTGCCTTTCAGCCATAATACCCCCATTGCTATCTAAACTCTGCGAAGCCAAATCTCCGATGGCTCCTAACTTGGTAGTAGGGGCAGTACGCCTCAATTTATTTAAAGCGATTTTTTCAATTTGTCGAATCCTTTCTCTGGTAACTGAAAATTTTTGTCCAATTTTCTCCAGTGTCCACCGCGGCTCATTATCAAGCGCGAATCTCTTAATTATAACCCACTTTTCTTTCTCAGTCAGAACTAAAAATAAATCTTCGAGCACTTTTTGAAGAATTTCCTGATCAAATTTGGACATAGAATTTTTATATAATAATTTCAAATGGATGGAATCATAAGAGAAAAAATGAATCATGTCAACCCTAAACCCAACAAAATTTTTAATACTGGTAAGCTCCACCTCTGAATATTGCTTTTGTGAAAAAAATAAGGTATACTTAACAGATTACATTTGAAATAAATCTCTTTTTATGAACTATTCTCCTGGTCAAAGCACGGCACTTCAACCCATAGCTGAAAATGCTAATGAAATAGGGCAAATCAGTCCTGAAAAATACGCCAAAGAAACGACCAGTGAATACCTCAAATCCCCTGAAGACTCAACCAATATTATCTCGCGTGCCCTAAAATGGCTTTCGGAAACTATTCGTCTTTACAGGGAAAAAGGATTTAAAGGCATTATTATTTACTTGTTTAATAAGGTTTGTGATGATATTACAGCCGCTGCCGGAGAAAGCATCGATCGCGGTATTGGAAAAATCAAGCAAGAAATTGAGACGAAAATAAAACCAATTAAAGAATACTTTCAAAACAGCGTCCTTGGTAAAAGCTTTAAATTATTTGATGAAGTTCAGCAAACTCTTGAACAAACTCAAGCCAAAACCATCACTGACATTTTGAAACCATTTTTACCATCCGGGCTTCAACAAGGAGCCCTATTGTTAGGCTTAACAACAGCGCTAGGCGCCCAAGGAGGACTCAACACTCTTCTCGAATCCAAAAATAAACCAGGAGGCATCCCCGCGGCCTTAAAGGAGTTATTGGAATCAGGAAATTTAAAAATCTCGAAAGAATTATGGGAAAACTTAAAAATTCCACTTACCCTACGCGATTTTAACGAAACCACAGACACACCACTAATAAATCCCGCATCCTTACTTAATAAAGCACAAGAAGCCCTCCCGGCAAGATGGGAAGCTGTAAAAACAAAAATTAAATCAACCACCGGCGAAATGACCAGCCTACTGGACAAACATTTTCCAACTTGGCGCCAAAATCCGGATATGGCTCCTTTCCTGCAATTAGAAAACACTGAAGAGGTAATTAAATTTTTGGGAATTGATTTTAATAATGACAATCAAATTTCCACTCTTGAAAAAGGCTTAACTGGAACATCTATAGTCACTGGCGCATATCTTCTAAATCGGCTAATTGGTAAAAAGTGGGCCATTGGGTTTACTGCTATAAGTGGCCTAAATTTGGGATTTATGGCTCTAATGAGGTACTACCATATCGAAAGTCCGCTTATAGACGAAGAATTTGTCGAAGAATTCAAAACAAGGACACAAGAAAAACTGACAAATTTTATCGATCTTTTTGGCTTAAACCCTGAAAATATTGGACTAAAAAGTCTAATGATTTCCGTGGACGAAGCTGTTGATTACTCTCTGGAATTTACCAAGGCTCACCCTCAACTAGCCAATATGATTACCGTCAATGCCAGCGGTCTATTTCTGTATTTGATTCTTTATATAACCTGGAAATTTAAAGGATTTCTAGGGAAGAGCTTACTTAATGTTGGCCAATTTGTAGCTAATCATCCTAAAACTGCTATTACCTTAGGAATCAGCGCAACAGTATCCTATTACAACCGCCAAGATCTTTTAAAGCGCATTTCTACCCTATTTTTTGATGATCCAATCAGGCGCAACCAATTTCAGCAAGCCGCATTCAATATTTTTGAAATAGATCCCAACGCAGAACCCTCCCTTGGTGAAAGAATTACAAAACCTCTTTATCGAGACCTTATTGATGATCCAATTAAATTTTTCGGTAATCCCGAAAAAGCTGCCGAATTAAAAAAGGAAATAGAAAACGGCAATGTTGCAATTGCCCTGGGCAAAGAAGGCTTAGATATTGGTATTGCTTTTTACGCCGCAGCAAATCCCATCTGGCATATCATCAGGCTTGAAAAACACATCATGGAGAGCTTCCTAGAAGAATTATTTGAAGGCCAATCAAATCAAAAAGTAGGTGTCCTGTTAGCTGCAGGCGTTGAAAGTTATATTATTGGTTCTTTAGCCTGGGGAGCAGGAAAAGGTTATTTTGCTTTGACCCTTCTTGATAACACCAGTCGCAGTGGTTTTTTCTCTGCTGCTCGATCAATGTATAATCCCCTTTCTAAAGAAGGTCGGTTCATTTATCGAAGTATGGTACGCCAATTAGGAGATTCTTTATCTTTTGGACAATTTACTAAAATCCTTCAAGCTAGAACCATTGCAGATGTTACTCATAACGCCAAAAGAATTCTGGAATTATGTAAACGAGATCCTCGTAGCTTCGGAGCAGGGTTAACCGAAACTCGCAGCACCCAAATTCAAGCCTTAATGCATCATTTAGAAAAGGCTTATAATAAACTATTTACCAACAATTTATTTGGCGGAAAAATCCAAGAAGATTTACTCCTACTACAAGACATCCGCGTAAAAGCTGCCCTTCGGGAGATTAAAGAAGTATGCAATCTTGTCAAAGATGAAGCAATCTTAATGGAGGGGACAAAACTTGAAGAAACAAAATTACTTAGATTAGCAACTCAAATCAAACAAAGTGAGACTCGCTTTGCTAAAATTTTTAATATTGGCGATGCCTTGTCAGAAAAAGGCCGACTTAAACTTCGAGAATGGTTCAAAGACTTCGCAGATACACCAAATCTATTAAAACCACCTGAACTTAAAGTCCCAGAATTACTGGAAAACAAATCAACCAATGTTTTAGAAAATGAACTAGAAAAACTAAAAAAAGTTCGCGTAGCCATGATTCCCGGCACCAGAGAAGATTTAGAAATTTTAAAAAAAATTAAAGCTATCGAAAGTTATCTCCATCCGGAAAATATTAAACATGGCATTCTCCTTGTGAACGCGAATCTTGAAAGTATAACCGATGCTGGAGAAAGAGCCAAAGCCATTGAAAGCCTAGCCGCTGAACTAGAAGCCACTGAAAAAGGACTTAGCGCTAAAATTATTAAACGTCTTAATGAATTAAAATCATTAGGCCAAAGCATGGATTCTCCAGCCATAAGGCAAGAATTAGCAAGAATTGATCAGGAATGGATTGAACCATTTGCCACTCGCAAAAAAGACATTCTCAAAAAATTAAATAAAGCCTACAAAAATCTTCCGCGTGTTCTGAAAAATGGACGCCTCGCTGCCCAAATCGAATTAGCCTGTGAAAGCACTTTTCTAACCCGTATGGTTAAAAGTATTAAAGGTAGAGGGAAAATGGCTGTTATTATGGCCTCCGCGTTATTTAGCATCGAATATCTTACCCATAGCGATCCAGAAAAAGAATTTTTCCAAATTTTAGACGAAATGGGACCGGAATTAACTCAATTACTTTGGGAATTAACTCCTTTCTATGGTGCTTACCTTATGGTTGAGACTGCCCGAACAGGTAAACAACGTTACAATCCTCAAGGGAAAGAGTTAGTAGGCTGGGATCGTTACCAAAACTATCTTTGGGGCACTGTCAGTCTTGCTGGTGACCTAGCTAGTGTTCTCGCTACTGTAGGAACAGCCGGACTTGGGGCTGAATCTTTTGGAGCCGTTGTCTTAGCTAAATTGAGTGCTATAGCTGGAACAACCGGCCATCGTGCTAAAACCGCGGCCACGTTAATTAAAGAATGGAGTCGGTTTGAAAAAATTGCCGATAAAATGGGGGGATGGATACCATTCCTTAATTCCTTCCGTCGCTATTTAGCCGGAGATGTTACCAAAATCGTACGCACTCTTCACCGGGTCGAAACCACTGGAATGGTTGCCGGACTTACTGCTACTGGCGTGAATTTTTATTATGGTTTAGACAAAGAAGAAATCGAAATTCCAAATGAAATTTATCCTAATCTAGATCACGAAATTAACCTTGAAGATCTAACTAAAATGTAAAATTATGATTTCACCTTCACAATTCGCCCATTTACTGAAAAATTCTACCCTAAACGCGGTGGATCAAATCGCAATCCTAAAAATTCTACCAACTCTATCTCTAGCTCAAATTCAAAATCTAGCTCAAATTTTAAAAGCCGACAATGAAGCCCAACAACGGATTTTCGCCACTGCAAATCGCAAAAGAGACCTTCTTATCCTAAAATTTAGCCAAGAAATGGAACACCTAGCCAGTTCATAAATTTTTTACTAAATAAGTGCCCACGCTTTTATACCCCCATTTTCGATAGTATTCTCGCGTTCCAACGGCAGCAATAACCGCTATTTTTTTAATCCCAGCCTTTTTGGTAATCACTTCAGCCTCTTGGATTAAACGTCTTCCCAATCCCAAATGCTGAGTAGCCGCTTGATTGGTTTGGCCTATTTCAACCTGAAACCCATAAGTATGAACTTCTCGAATAACAGCCGCATCCTGTAATTCAGGCCTAAAATGTCGTTTACCATTAAATAAATAAGAAGGAAATCGCAAGCGTAGGAGCGACAAAAGTTTATCGTTTTTTTGATCCTCAAAGGCTAAAAAAAAATCTTTACCTTCGGAAGCCCTAAACTCCTGAATTTTATAATGAATATTTTTAGCTTCTATTTCTCTCCCCCCAATTTCTCGACACCGAATACACCGACAAATCCAAGGGCTATCATGGTTTCTTTTTTCGTAAACCATTTGTCGCAAATTAGTCACCAAAGAACCAGCCAAAATACTATCACCTGGAATATCACGAACCAAACGATCAATCCGAACAAACTCCGGAACAATTTTCTTAATACGAACAATCAATTCGCGCAAAGTTTGATCATCATACGGTTGATATCCTCCCTGCTTCCAAATTTTTTCCAACTCTGAATAAGGAACCACAATGCAAGGATAAAGTTTGAGAAAATCAGGTTTATAAGCCTCATCTTCAAAAAGTTTTTTTGCCATCAAATAATCACTTTCCGGGGTACTCCCGAGTAAATTAGGCATCATGTGTACTGAAATTTTAAAACCAGCATCACGTGCCAATTTTAAAGCCTTTATCCCCTGCGCCACAACTTCACCCCGCTTATTCAACTTTAAAATTCGATCATCTAAGCTTTGCAACCCCATCTGAATTTTAGTGCATCCTAATTGCCGAAATCGATGTAATTCCTGCTTAGTAATTTTATCCGGCCTGGTTTCTAAACTCAACCCCACGCAACGATGCTTTGCACTTTCGTTATAAACCTGTGCTTCCTTTAAGCTTCTAAACTTAGTGCCATTGAGGGCATTGTAAAGTTGCCGAATAAACGCAGTTTGATAAGCTTTTGGATAAGCCGAAAACGTACCACCTAATACAATTAATTCAATTTTATCAGTGGAGTGTCCCTGATTTTGTAAACTTTTTAAACGTGCCTCAACCTGCCGATATGGCTCGAAATCATTTAAAACCGCTCGCATGGCTCCAGGTTCATTAGAAAGATAACTTTTAGGCATATCCTTCTCGCTTGGACAAAAAATACATTTCCCTGGACAATAATAAGGCTTCATAAGTACGGTAATCACACTGACACCGGCTAAACTTCGAATCTTTCTTTTTTGAAAAATTCTTAACAAATATGGATTTTTTATAATTTCCCCGGATTTCACTAAATTCAAATATTTAGTCACAATTCGCACATTGGAAAATGTATCAATGCTATATTTTGAAGCAAATTTTTTCTTTAATTGCGCAAATTTTTCTTCTGATTTAAGGGGATTTTTTGCAATTTCACGGATAAACAATTCAATTATGGCATCCTGGTCAACCTTAGATGCCCCTAAGGCGATATTTTTAGCGATTTTAGACATATTAAGTTAAAATAAGCATGACTATAAAACTTTATCGCATGCACTCCAAAACAGCAATGCAGCTTAGGAAACACGTCCGAGATTTCTACAATTCTGTTGCGCCTGAATTTGATTGCTCACGTCAGCGATTATGGGCCGATTTTGATTTTTTTACTCCCTATCTAAAACAAAATGGTCAAATTTTAGATATAGGCTGCGGAAATGGCCGTTTATTAAATTACTTTTTCACGATCTTCCCAAAACAACAATTCAATAAAAAAATGACTTATCTTGGTATTGATAATTCAAAAAAAATTCTGAATTTGGCCAAAAAACAGCACTCTGGCCTAAATATTAATTTCAAAGAAGGTGACATTCTAAACTTAAATTTCAACAAAAGATCATCCAAAATGATTTTTTCAATCGCCCTTTTACACCACCTTCCTTCACGTCAGCTTCAACTAACCGCTCTGCAAAATTTACAAAATAATTTAGATAAAGATGGCTACCTATATTTAAGTGTCTGGAATCTTTTCCAGTGGCGATATGTGCCTTATTTTATCAAGGCTGTCTTAAAATCAATACTAACTTTTAATGATTATTCCTGGCAAGATTTAAAAATCCCTTGGGGCAAAAAAAATAAAAAATGGCGTTACTGCTATGCGTTCCGCTACTTGGAATTACATAAATTACTAGAAAAAGCCGGGTTTGAAATCATGGCCAGCCAAACAACCAAAGGTAATTATTTAATCATAGCCAGACCATTTTTAGCCTCTCGCGGTACTACTATTTTAGGAGTTGATATCGATGGAATTACGCTAGATGAAGCTGTAAAAATAGTTCACAACCTTCATAATTCCGCTTCGCAACATTATGTAGTAACCCCTAATCCGGAAATTATACTTAAAGCTGCAAAATCACCTTCCTATCGAATTATTCTAAATAATGCCTCCTTAAAAATCCCGGACGGAATAGGCATTATTTGGGCCGCCTCTCTGGTTAAAATAAAATTACGTTTCTTGCGTCTCATAAAAGGAATTTTGGGATTCTTTTTCTTATTAATTACTTCGGAAAGATTGCATTCTGCTCTACCCGAACGAGTAACAGGAGTAGATTTAATGGAAAAAATAATACACCAAAGCTACCCCTGGAAAGCAAAAATTTTTTTACTGGGAGCAGCTCCCGGCGTAGCCGAAAAGGTAGCTCAAAAATGGCGTTTAGATAAAATTGTTGGAACTTTTTCCGGCTCACCTCACGTGCGAGATGAAAAAAAAATTATTCAACTCATCAATAAATCAGGCGCTACTTTACTTTTTGTGGCCTTTGGTGCGCCCAAACAAGAAGAATGGATTGCACGCAATCTAAAAAAAATGCCCCTTATAAAAGTAGCCTTTGGGGTCGGAGGCGCGTTTGATTTTGTAGCTGGGATTAGCCAAAGAGCACCATTATGGATACAAAAATTAGGCCTAGAATGGGCCTGGCGCCTAAGCCAAGAACCTCGTAGGATTAAGCGAATTTGGAATGCTACCATAAAATTCCCTCTAAAAATAATTTTCACTTCTGACAATATTCACAAAATCTAGTCCCTCGACCAGCCACTTTTATTTTTTTAATTACATGTGCGCAGCGCTGACAAAGCTTTTTTTCTTTTTTATAAACCCTTAGAAATTTCAAAAAATCACCCCGCCGACCAGCAGAATCAACATAAGTATTAAAGGTGGTTCCGCGATATTTAATCGCCTTCATAATAATTTTCCGGATACTTTTATGAAGCAATGAAATCTCCCCAATAGTCAAATTCGTAACCTTTCGCATTGGTAAAATTTTCGCTTCAAATAAAATTTCATCTGCATAAATATTCCCCAACCCAGCAATTATACTTTGATTCAAAAGAAAAGCTTTAAGATTACCAGTGCGCTTTTTTAAAAGATTCCTGAAATATTTCAAAGTAAATCGCGAATCCAAAGGATCCATTCCAAAACGCTGCTTAATTTGCTCTAATTGGTTTTTATCAACTATTCTAGCATAACCAAATTGGCGTAAATCATTAAAAAACAACTTACTTTTATCTTCAAAAACAAATACCAAGTGAGAATATTTATTGGGTAAATCAAAATTAAACACAGTATCACTATGTCCACCAGCTATCACCTGCTTTTTATTCCTAAAAATAAGCTGCCCCGTCATCTTTAAATGAATAAGCAAAAATTGACCATTCCCCAGACTAAAAATCATTAATTTTCCACACCGCTCCAAAGCCCTAAATTTTGCCCCAATTAAAACCTTTTTAAAAAAAGAAGGATCATTCTTAACAATTTTTTTCAAACGCAACTCAATAAACAAAATTTTTTTATGCAAAATTTCAGCACTCAAATCGTTCTTTATTGTCTCAACCTCAGGAAGTTCAGGCATAACAAAAAGTTGCCATAAATTAAAATACTACTTTTTGGAATTATTTTTCTTCCTCGATTTTTCTTCTCCCCGCTCTCTTATTTTTTCTTCAACAATATCAACTACAGGCTTAGCATATTTAAGCACTTCGTGAGCCATTCGAATCGGTTTTAAAATCATTTCATTTACTCGCTCAGCGGAATCCTTAATTGCTTCAGTCGCCTTATTAATATCACGCAAAATCATAATCAAATACACCAAAAGAATTGATAAAAAAATACTCATTAGGGCAATTCCGATAGCTAAAATAACGTAAAGGATATCAAGAGAAGTAAGCATACTGAAGGAGGTTAAAAATTAATATAAAATCTATTTTCAGGTCTTCTTACATTTGAAACTTAAAAACACCTAAAGTCAACGTTTAATCGCTAATTTTCCCCAACTAAACCTGTAGTTCTTTTTGTAAAATTTCATTAACCAGTTGAGGATTAGCCTGACCATTGGAGGACTTCATAATTTGCCCCATCAGAAATCCAAACGCTTTCTGTTTCCCTGATCGAAAATCAGCCACAACCGAACTATTTTCACTAATGACCTTTTTTATAATCTCCTCCAAGGCATCAACATTGGAGACCTGTTTTAAACCATTTTTTTCCACAATAACTTCCGGCGATTCCCCAGTTTCATACATCGCATCAAAAACTGTACTTTTAGCCACCGTATTAGAAATAGTGCCGGCCTTTATAAGCTTAATTAATTGACCAAAATTAGAAGTTGTAATTTTACATTGATCAAAAGCTAGTCCCTCTCGATTCAAACGTCCACCTAATATCGTTCCTATAAACGAAGCCGCAAGCTTAGGATCCCCACCTACCTGAGCCACTTCTTCGAAATAATTTCCCAAAAAGGGATCCTGTGAAAAAAACAACGCTTCCCCTTGGGAAATTTTATATTCTTTGATAAAACGCTTATTTTTAGCCAAAGGCAATTCTGGTAATTCACTCCGCAAAGTCTCAATCCAGGCTTTATCCAAATGCAAAGGTGGTAAATCTGGTTCCGGGAAATATCGATAATCAGCCGCATCCTCCTTAGTTCTTAAAAGTTTTGTTTCCTGACGATCATCCAACCAACCTACTGTAATTTGCTGATCCTGAGGCTCACCCTTTTCCCACAAAATAATTTGGCGTTTAGATTCAAAATCTATTGCATTTTCCAAAGCCTTAAAAGAATTTAAATTCTTAATTTCCGCTCGCGGGTAAAGTTTCTCCTCACCTAGAGGACGAGTTGAAACACTGGCATCAAAACGCATCATTCCCTTTTCCATATCAGCATCAGAAGAACCAATGGTTCGTAAAATAGCCTGAACCATTTTTGCGAAAAGACAGGCCTCAACACCAGACCGCAAATCCGGCTCACTTACAATTTCCATCAAAGGAGTTCCAGCACGATTATAATCAACCAAACTGCCACCTAAAACATGAGTCAATTTACCAGCATCATTTTCAAGATGTAAGCGCGTAATACCAATGGTTTTTAGCTTACCATCAGCCAATTCAATCTCAATTGCCCCCTTTTTTGAAATAGGGTCATCATATTGTGAAATTTGATAACCATACGGCAAATCGGGATAAAAATAATTCTTGCGATCAAATTTTGAAAATAAAGGAATTGTACAATTCAAAGCCAAAGCTGTTTTAATTCCCTTATAAATAGCTTCACGATTTATTACTGGTAAAACCCCAGGAAAACCCATGCAAATCGGACAAACATTAGAATTAGGATTTCTATTAAAAGAGTCGTTATCACAGGCGCAAAACATTTTTGTTTTTGTAGAGATTTGCGCATGAATCTCTAAGCCAATAATCGTTTCATAAGAAGTCATATCAAAACAAGTATAAAACAGACAAAAAATTTAGTCGAGCAAAGCTCTAATTTTTTGCTCCAAGGATAATACATTCCCCTCATTCTCAATAACTTGATAATACCCTTCAAACTCATCAATTTGCTGATTACTAAAAATTTCAATATCCTTCCTTGCCATTTTTCGATCCTGTAAATATATTTCTCTGGTTTTCAAAGAAGCTCTTACCACCCATAATTTATCAATAAACGGTCCAAATAATTTAGAATTATAAATCGGAATTTCTAAAACAACCATACCCCGCGTAATTTTGGCTAATTTACGTCGCAACATTTCCACCACTAAAGGATGAATCATACGATCTAAAATTTCCCACTTCTTGGAGTTTTTCAATAAAGTTTGCCTTAATTTCGAACGACTAACACTACCATCCTTTTTAAGATAAGTTTCACCAAAAAAAGTGGCTATTTTTTTTGCTCCTCCCCCTCCAGACTGATATAACTCATGCGTAATTTTATCACAATCAAGCCAAACAGCCTGCGCTTCTTTTTGCAAAATTTGAGCTACCGTACTTTTTCCTGCCCCAATTTTTCCAGTTATTCCAACCACCATCAAATTCGGAAATAAAATCGACATAAGATCATTATTTTATAAAAAAATCACAACCTAATTCCTAAATCATTTAAAGCTTGCTTAAAATAACTCAAAAACACCTTAACCTCCACCAAAGAAACCTTAACATCAAGTTCATGCGCCAAACGATTACGCATTTTATGAGCCTGCCATACCTCGTTACGATGACTAAAAAGAGGACCAGCCCTTTTTAGTTTTTCACCCAAAGAACCATGAAACCCTTTTATTTTAAGCGCAACATCCAAAAGTTTATCAGCTTCAAGCAAAGCTTCTTTTGGGTTAATCTCTACCAAATTTACAACTTTAGCCCAATAAATTTGCATTTTTTGCTGATCCTCAATCGAAATCTTACCTCTTCGACCATTAACCCAAAAAATTAAACCAAAAAAAACCACACCCCCTATAATAAAATATAACCACATCATGTCTTAATTAAAGTTAGAATAATCCTGCAGCATATTAGCCAATAAATCCTTTAAAGTCTGGTTATCCTTAAAACTTTTATTTTTAATAAATTCATTTTGGGCCTGCAAAATTTCTCGTTCAACAGATTTAGGAAACATCACCGATTTCAAACCAACAATTTTACCAGATCCAATTCTTTCAATAGAAATATCGCCATAATTCAAAATTGTAGGCCAAAATCCACTAACCTCATAAGAAATTCCCTCAATGGTATGATATTCGATTCTCGTAGCTGATCTTTTGAAAATCCCATCCCACTGCAAATCAATTAAAGTTTGGTTGGTAATTAACAAAGCATCATAATACCAATCCGCACCCCATAAAAAAAGTTTAACACAACCCAAGCCAGCCCAAATAGCCCATAAAATCCACAAAGGGGGCATTAATACATAAAATAACGAGGGCAAGAGCAATCCTAAAAAGACAATCTGCACAAAAGATTTATAAATTACCAAAGGATGAACATGGGCAACATAATTAATTCGTTCACCCGGATTAAGGTATGACCGATAAAACAAGTTAACAAACATATTCTTGGAAGGGAAAAGTATTGATCTAATAATAAATAGAAATCAAGCACTTGTAAAATGTCACTTCCCAGTCTACGTAGTTTCACGAATCTCGAGGGCACTCTTGGGAAAGAGAGGGATGTAGAATAGGTATGCTTAATATCTAAACCACATCCCATGAAACTATATCAT
>LBWM01000011.1 GCA_000993615.1 Candidatus Peregrinibacteria bacterium GW2011_GWF2_39_17
TGATATAGTTTCATGGGATGTGGTTTAGATATTAAGCATACCTATTCTACATCCCTCTCTTTCCCAAGAGTGCCCTCGAGATTCGTGAAACTACGTAGGGAAGAGAAAAACAAGACCCTAAGACCTTTTCACTGACTTCAACAAATCAGCAGCTAGCACCTGACCACTTTCTAAATATTTACCAGGCAAATCAACCGTAATGGAAAAACTTCCTTTGGGAAAGGGAACACGTTGCTCAATTTCAATAACATATATTGTATCATCACCCTTTTCATAACAATGCATTACTCTACCCCGCCTAGCTTGAATCACTTGATCTAAAATCGGCCCCTTTGTCTGATGCGGGTCACGATCGGGGGCAATTCCTCTAATCGATGCATCCATTACAAAGAACATATATACTCTATTTACTTCTAACCTCGTTAATCGTTCAGATTCTAAAGACCGGGACGCCGAAGAAGTAACACCATTACCTTGTTCTCGACTAGAAACATTTCTTCCGCCTTTTAGGTCAACAATATTATCTTTCGTTGGCTCTGGCACGCCAGGGCCGGCATAGTAATCACGACCACCTAGTTCTGCCATTGAATAATTTTATTATTTATAGAAAAGCCGCATTGCGGCAAACCAAGGAGTAAAAATATACTATTTATTTATATTTGTCAATAGGCACCTGGAGCCGCGACCGGGAATCGAACCCGGGACCTCATCCTTACCATGGATGCGCTCTACCATCTGAGCTATCGCGGCCTAACCTGAACCTAAAAAAGCCAAAAAACTCTAACATAAGCTTCCCCTCGAAACAACAAAAAAATCCTCGGTGTCGCAGTTGATTTCTAATACGTACTCCTGGAAAACCAGGTGGGCTCCCTCACTTTGAGACCCCAGTCTCAAAAAATATTGGATTCCCTTAACGTATAGGGTCGAGATAGTATTTCAAAACCAACCACAAACACAGAAGATTATCTTAATATTACCCCTTAAGCCCCTTTGGGTCAAAATCTTTTATTTTAAGCCTTTTTATGATAAAATAGATAGATAAATTTAAGCCACAAATGAGCACCAATGCCTGATCAAAATTCTGCAACCAACCCCAAGCCCTCAATAATTTCATCTACGCCACCAAACAATTCATCTTCGGCTGGCGATTTTAGCCATACTACTGCCGCCTCAACCCCACAAGCTCAATCAATTCCCGAAAATCAACCTCAACCCATTACAGATCCTCAATTACCTCAAAGTCCTTCCTTTTCAGACGCTGTCACTAAAGTAAATCGCGATTTAAAAGAAAAAGCAGTTAACGAACAAGCTAAACAACTCGGCCTAAGTTATATCAATATTGAAAAAACGCCCATAAACCCGGATTTAAGCTCTATTCTTACCAAAGAACAAGCAACTGCCGGCCTTTTAATTCCCTTCTTTCGCATTGGGAAAAAATTAAGAATTGCCATCCAAGATCCCCAAAACCAAACCGCTATCGCCTTAATTGAAGAGCTAAAAACCCAAGATTACCTTCTTAATATCAACCTGGCTTCGGACCAAGGCATTATCTCAGCCATTGATCGTCTATATAAAGCAGCCGAAAAAACAACTTCTCAAATTATCACCCAAATTAACGAAGCTGATATTCAAACTTACGAAAAAGAAATTCAAAATCTTTCCGAGCTTCAAGGAAAACTCAAATCCATTACTGCCGAAGAAGGCCTTAACCTAATCAATCTCGGTGCCATAAAAACCAATGCCTCGGACATCCATTATCAACCTGAAGAGGGACGTGTAATTGTTCGATTTCGTATCGATGGCGTACTTCAAACAATTTTCGAAATGGATCCCAAAATTTTCGCTAATTTAGCCAATCAACTCAAATATAAATCCGGTCTAAAATTAAATATTGATAATATCCCCCAAGATGGGCGTTATCGTTTTATTGTTAACGGGAGAAAAATTGATGTCCGCGTCTCTTCATTACCTACTGAATTTGGGGAAACTTTTGTTTGTCGATTACTAGATAACAAAAAAGGATTTTTAAATTTTGAAGAAGCCGGTTTTATTGGGCGCAATTTAAAATTAATGGAACACGCCGTAAAAATAGCCCACGGCATGATTTTAATCACGGGCCCCACTGGTTCAGGGAAAACGACTACGCTCTATTCCCTGCTCGATAAATTCAATACCCCTGAAAAAAAAGTAATTACCTTAGAAGATCCAATTGAATATCACCTCTCTGGTATTTCACAAAGCCAAATTAATGTTAAACGCGGCTATGATTTTGCGGACGGTTTAAGGTCTATTTTAAGACAAGACCCAGACGTAGTCATGGTTGGGGAAATTCGCGATTTTGCGACTGCCGAAACTGCTGCCCAGGCCTCTTTAACCGGACATGTTTTACTCTCCACCCTACACACCAATAGCGCCATCGAAAGCATCCCGAGATTGGTTAATATCGGCCTTCAATCCTTTATGATTGCTCCGGCTCTCCATATGATCGTGGCTCAACGCTTAGTTCGCCAACTTTGCCCTAATTGTCGACAAAAACAGCCCATTACCGAAATTGAAAAAAGGATTTTTGACGAAATATGTCAAGCTATTCAAAAGATTACCACTGAAATTGCCTGTCAAACACCAAATGAATTATGGCACCCGGTAGGATGTGACCAATGCAGTCATACTGGTTATTTAGGACGATTGGGAATTCATGAAATTTTAATCATTGATGAACCAATTAAGCGCTTAATAATGGATCAAAAATCGTCAAATGACATTATCCTCAAAGCCAGAGAGCAGGGCATGTTGACCATGCGCGAAGACGGCCTGCTTAAAGTCCTCCAAGATAAAACCACCCTAGAAGAAGTACAACGCGTTACCCAAATCTTGTAAAAAGAGTATAACAAAATTGACTCTTTCTTTTTACAAATGACCATTAAACTGTATTCTCAAATTATCGGTTTACCGATTATTTGGAGATCAAACCACCAAAAATTAGCTCGGGTTTTTCATCTTGTCCTAGATCCCAATACCGGAACACTCATAGCCGTTTTAACAACGCACGGCGTGATTGCGCCTGTGGACTTATTACCTTTCCAGGGAACATACCTGGAAGTCTCCCATAAAGATGTTTTTATTGAAGAACAGGATCTAGCTCGCCTGAACAAAATTGAAAAGAAAAAATGGATAATTATAGGAAAAAAAGTTCAAGACACAACGGGAAATTACCTGGGAAGAGTCGCGAATTATACCTTAGATATGGACAATCTTATTCTTAAAAAGATCTTTGTCACTAAAAAAATATGGCGAATTTATCCAATTAAAAAACAATTTTTTGACCGAGAAGATATTATTAAAATAACCAAATCCGAAATAATTGTTAAAAACAAAAACACCCTGCACAAAAACCCTCTCGAGGATTACTTTAAAATCAAATACGCCCCACCCCAACCCGGTCGTGCCATGTCATTACAAGCTTATCCGGCAACTAATAAACCCGAAAACCTTGATAATTAATCAAAAAAAGAATTTCGATTAACATAAGCCCAAAAGATATTTAGACTATATTGGATATTATCCGAAATTATTAAAACGAAATTGCACAAAAAAAGCCCCACTTTCTTAAGTAGGGCTTTTCTATTAATACTTAATTCGTAATCAATTTTTCTAAGTTGTAGCCACGCTTCCTGTTCCGGCTGTAAGCACCGTATTTACGATGGCGAAGGAAAGTAAAATAATAACAATACCAATAATGGCATACATTAAAATTTTCTTTGCTTTTTGAGCATTTTCTTCATTCCCAGCAGCTGTAACATACAGTAAACCTCCGTAAATAATCATTACTGTAGCAATAAAACCCAAGAAATAAAGCGCAAAATTAACAATTGTTCTGGCTAAACTTTTAAAACTACCCTCACCTCCTGTAGCTGAGGTAATATTATCAGGAGAATCTTCAGGAGAAATAAGCTGAGCATGAGCTAAATCAACCCCCAAATAGCGAATTGCAAAAAGTCCAGCAGCCATTAAACCTAATACGATTAGGCCTTGCTTAACATGTCTCTGAAAGAGAAAAGTAGAGTTCATATGGGAGGAAAAGTTAAATTCTAAAACTTCTTAAGATTATACCCTGAAAATACCGAATATGCAAACCTTGTACCTGAATTATATCTAAAAAATCCTTAAACCATACGAAAAAGATTTGACATAACCTACAATGATTCTCCTACAATAACCACTTCTTCCTCTAAATTAACCCCAAAACGCTTTTTAACATCTTCCTTTACCCGATTACTCAGTTCCAACAAATCATTAGCACTTGCCCCACCTACGTTTAAGAAAAAATTGGCATGTTTATTAGAAATTTGAGCTCCTCCTATTTTTAATCCCTTTAAACCACACTGGTCTATTAACCATCCAGCCGCTTTATCCAAAGAAGGATTTTTAAAAAATGACCCGCCACTTTTCCCAGGTGGCTGCTTTTCATACCTGGAAATTTCCTTTCCCTGAAAATCAACCCCACTTAACTCCACTTTAGATAGATTCAAAACCACCCTTAAGACTACTAATTTCCCCTGTTTAATAATACTGTTTCGATACGCAAACCCTAAATCTTTTTTCCCTAGATCTTTTATTTTCTGCCCAAGGGGATCGTAAACAAAAACTCGCTCCACAAAATCACTAGTTTCTTTCCCAAAACAACCCGCATTCCCGGCCACAGCCCCACCTATTGTACCAGGGAGTGAACCCAAAACTTCAAATCCACCAAATCCCGCTTTATGAACAATGTCCATTAATTCTCGCCACCTAACTCCCGCATCTACCAAAATTGTATTATCCACAATTTGACACTGTTTAGCCGCTATTTTAATAACCAAACCTCTGAAACCTTTATCAGAAAAAAGAATATTACTACCGCCCCCCAAAACAAAATAAGGAACTTTATCCTGAATAGCCACCTGCACTAAATCAGGCAAACTCAAAACATCCGTAATTTCACAAAAATAATCCGCCAACCCCCCAACTCCAAAAGTAGAATAGGGCTTTAAAGGGACCTGCTGCTTTATTCCAGGAAAATCACTTAATTTCATATCTAACTCGTACCCGAAAACTAAATATTTTGTCAATTAACTAGAAACACCTTTTGCACAAACGCTTGAAAGAACACCTCAAATATGATTTTATGCCTCTGCCTTTTACGTGCTCCTTTAAAAAAATTATGCAATATTTGCCGACATAGCTCAGCTGGTAGAGCAACGGTTTTGTAAACCGTGGGTCCTCGGTTCGAATCCGAGTGTCGGCTCCAGAAAAATCAACCTGGGTAGGTACCAAAGTGGCCAACTGGGGCGGACTGTAAATCCGCTGGCTTACGCCTTCGGGGGTTCGAATCCCTCCCTGCCCACCATCCTGTTTTGCTCAAAATCCGCAAAATAAATTTTTTAAAGTTCCTGATATTTTAATTTTACGCCTAAAGAGTAGTAGCAATAGCCTGAATTGAGCTAGCTACCCCTCTTAATACCATTTGATCTTCTTGGAAATTTTCTGCTTCCGTAATCATAAATACTACATAATTCACCCATGGATTATTGGGATCCGTAATAAATTCCACCCATTCCGCCTGGACTGGCTGATTATTCCAAGTTCCCTTATAAATAGACCAATTTACTGAATCCCAAGGAGAATTTTCCGCTATTCCGGATTGCACTAATTCTTTTTTAACCTCCTCGTATTTAGCATCAACAGCGCTTTGCCGCCAAATAAAAAGTCGCGTTATATCATCATCCCCCGATCGCTCTCTGGGTACAAATTCAAGATGTGCTTCGGCGGCGCTTACATTATTCCAATCCTTAGGATAGGAAAAATGAATACCAAGAACATTACCATCATACAAACGATAATCCGAAGGCACACAACCGCCGTGCAACTGCTGTAAACATTCTGTTCCTGGCGCTAAAGAACCAAAAATCTCATTACCGGAATCATTTTCATTTGAGATCTTACCCCCCCCACATCCTGCTACCACAACCAACAACAACGCCATTACTAAAAAATAAAGGAGAAATCGATGAACATTTTTCATAAAAAATAAATTAAATTTAACCAAGGCTTTATTTATAGCAAAAAAAAGCCAAAACAACAAAAATTATTTCGCAAAATCATAAAATCAAGTAATCTGAAATTATGCGCTTCATCGCTGATTTCCATGTTCATTCGCATTATTCTCGTGCCACCTCCAAAGAGATGAATATTGTCAGTTTAACCAAATGGGGACAACTCAAAGGAATTCAACTAATCGGAACCGGGGATTTCACCCATCCCCGCTGGTTTGAAGAATTACAAGAAAAATTGGAACCCGCTGAGCCAGGATTTTTTAAACTTAAACCAACCTATGAGCAAGAAATCCAAGCCCAAGTTCCTGAATCCTGTCGACATTCTATGCGCTTCATACTTACTTCCGAAATTAGCAGCATTTACAAAAAAAATGACCGTGTTCGCAAAGTACATAATCTTATTTTCGCTCCTTCCTTTCAGGTTGTTGCCCACCTCAATGCCGAGCTTCAAAAAATCGGAAATTTAAAGGCGGATGGCCGCCCTATTCTCGGGTTAGATTCAAAAAAACTACTTCAAATCATGCTCAATATTTCCGAAAAATGCCTTTTTGTGCCAGCGCACGCCTGGACCCCGCATTTTTCTATTTTTGGCTCTGAGTCAGGATTTGATTCGTTAAAAGAAGCTTTTGACGAACTTACACCCTATATTTATGCCCTTGAAACCGGCCTTTCTTCCGATCCAAAAATGAATTGGCGTTTATCAGAGCTAGATCATTTGGCTCTTATTTCCAATTCCGATGCCCATTCTCCGGCCAAACTTGGACGCGAGGCCAATATTTTCGAAACCGAATTTTCCTATCCAGCCGTTATTAAAGCCCTCAAAACCAATAACCCAAAATCCTTTCTCGAAACCATTGAATTTTTCCCGGAAGAAGGAAAATATCATTTAGACGGTCATCGTGATTGCCAGATGCGAATGACTCCAGAAGAAACCAAAGGCCACAATTTTATTTGTCCCAAATGCCACAAAAAAGTGACTGTGGGAGTCTTGCATCGCGTAGAAAAACTGGCGGATCGCAAAATCAACTTTATCCCCGAAAATATCCGCCCCTTTCAAAGCATCATTCCTTTAATCGAAATTATCGCAGAAAATGAACAAGTTGGAACCAGTAGTAAAAAAGTACAGAAAATTTACTACGATTTATTAAATAATTTAGGAAACGAATTTTCTATTCTTCTTCATGTTTCCTTAAAAAATATTAAAACCCATTCCTCACCACTTTTAGCCGAAGCTATTGACCGCATCCGCCAAGGAAAAGTTCATATTGCCGGCGGCTATGACGGCGAATTCGGCACCATTAAAATTTTTACAGAAAAAGAACGTCAAAAAATCATTGGAAAGCAAAGACATTTATTTTAAAATACTTCCCCAAAAAAACTTAATGTACAGTCGAATCATAATCATTTGCATCATATTCTGCGGCCATAAAACCAGTTGGCGCGTCATAATGACCTCCTGGCCAAAAATAATCCTTAAATCCATCCCCATCTCTATCCCAACTTCCGCCGTTTAATCCGCCATAAATTCCCATATCTGATCTCGAACCATCAATATCCACAACATTCGAATCACCCAAATCAACCAAGGGGGAAAACTCAAGTAAATGATAATCATTTGCAGTCAAAAAACCAGGGTCAACACTGGAAAGACCTACCCAAGTAGCCTCTGCGCCTAATGGAGCTGAATAATTTATATAAGCCCCAGTTGCCTGATATAAATCAGTATACCCAAGACGTACAGACCCAGATAGGACATATAAATTATAAATAGCATTATTAACTAAAATTGAATTTTTAATATTCGCACTAGCACTAGAATCTGCAAAGAAAAGACCAGCCAATGAACCAGGATCACCATTGTCGTCTACAATGGCTTGATCCAAGGAAAAATATGCTCCAACACCACCCTCAAGAGCTCCTCCTTCAGTAGGAATATTGCCTTTAATTTCACAAGTATTCAAATTAGCTACGGCCCCAATGGCATACACCGCCGACCCCCTCAGAGCTCTATTCCAATTTAAAACTATAGTTGTCAACATCGCAGTCCCGCCATCTACCATAACTCCACCACCTTCAATCAATGCTGTATTATAATTAACTTCACCCCCCTTAAAATTCATCATTGTCCCATTTCCCATAAACAATCCCCCGCCACTATCAGTCGCTTCATTTCCATTTACAGAAACCCGTTCGAAAAAGGGATAACTATTTCCACTAATATATACTCCACCTCCATAAGTAGCGCTATTGCCCGTAATTATAGAGTTACTAATACTTGGGCTAGATCCTTGGATACATCCTCCTCCTCCCAATGAACCCAAACCACCAGTTAAAGTAAATCCATCTAACCCTGCATCTGCCCCCTCTCCCTGATCAAACACAACCACTGTCCCTTGTTCTTCAGCATCAACCACGGTTTGCTCTGCCCCATCAACAGAAACCAACTTCACGGCTTTCCCTGCAAAATCTAAATTATGTTCAAGATATGTTCCTGCTCCAACCCAAATCGTTCTTGTGTCTTGGCCGACCCCATCTAAAGCGAGCTGCAAACCTTCAACTGATTTTTTAGAAAGCCCAACATTTGGATCAGGGTCATCACTGCCTCCGCAATCATCATCTGTTCCATCTTCTGCGCCATCAGTCGCTCCTGGATACCGTTTGGCATTGGCGTCATCACAATCTCCTCGCTTCATCGCCTTACCTGTTGGGAGTGGCCACATACAAGCTTGACCACCTTTACCCGTACCCATAACCCCAAATCCATCTCCATCCACATCCGCATATAAAACTTGCATCGCACCATCATCAACCGTACCATCACAATCATTATCAAGACCGTCACAGAATTCAGGTGCACCTAAATAAACTTGCGCCTTTGAATCATCACAATCTCCTTGTTCTGTTGTAAAACCATCTCCATCATTATCAAAAGAAGGACAACCACTTTGGGCAGACAATACCGAAACACCGGCTGCAACTAATACAACAGGCAAAACTCCAACCATTTTACGGTAAACAGCGAATCGACCATCTTGAATCGGCGAATCAACATTATCTTCGCTTATCTCGCCAAATCCCATCTGCGGTAATCCTATTTCCAAAGAGCCTAACTGCGGCATTCCTAACACTAAAGGACGATCTAAATCTGACATAATATTTGAATTTTTTAATATTAAAATAAGGGCTCATTATAAGCATCTCTAAGCACTCGTCAATAAAGAATTCTATTGCTATAATCTTTGCAATGGAAACCATCACCCAGCACGATATTTTAATTATTGGAGGAGGGGCCGCCGGACTGCGAGCCGCTTTAGCTGCCGTAGAAACTAATCCCAAGCTAAGTATTGCCTTAATTTCTAAAGTTTACCCCATTCGCAGCCATACCGTATCTGCAGAAGGAGGAGTTGCCGGGGTAATTAACCCCGAAGATAGCCTTGAAGCCCATGCCTACGACACCATTAAAGGCAGCAATTATCTAGCAGACCAGGATGCAGTGGAGCTTTTTGTCAAAAAAGCTCCACTAGAAATCATCCAAATAGAAAACTGGGGATGCCCTTGGAGTCGGACTAAAGAAGGGAAAATCGCAACTCGTAATTTCGGTGGTATGTCAAAACCGCGTACCGCCTACGCCGCAGACAAAACCGGTTTTTATCTTTTACACAGTCTTTTTGAGCGCAGCTTAAAATACAAACAAATAACTCGCTACGATGAATGGTTTGTGACTAAAATTCTCACCTGCGAAAATCAAGCCACCGGAATTATTGCTATTCAACAACGCACTGGCCAAATTTTTGCTTTCAGTGCTAAAGCCATCATTTTAGCCACCGGCGGAGCTGGTTATCTCTATCAATTCACCACGAATAGCAACATTAAAACAGGCGATGGCATGGCACTTGCCCTACAAGCAGGCGTGGCACTCAAAGATATGGAGTTTATCCAATTTCATCCCACTGGTTTAGCCCGTACCGGAATTTTAATTACCGAAGCAGCCCGCAGCGAAGGAGGATATTTACTCAACAAAAACAATGACCGCTTTTTAAAAAACTACGCTCCAAAAACCATGGAAATGAGCCCCCGTGACCTTGTCTCTCAGGCTATTATTTCGGAAATTAAAGCCGGCCGAGGTATTGAAACCCCCTATGGACAATGTGTCCATTTAGACCTAAGGCATTTAGGTGAATCCTTAATCAAAGAAAAATTACCCCTAGTCCGAGAAGTAGCCAAAACTTATCAAGGCGTTGACCCGGTTTATGACTTAATCCCAGTCAGGCCAGTGGCTCACTATTTCATGGGCGGAATTGATGTTGATCTAAAAACCGCCACACCCCTAAAAGGACTTTTCTCTGCCGGAGAAACAGCTTGCCTTTCCATTCACGGCGCCAATCGCTTGGGCTCAAACTCCCTCGCCGAATGCCTGGTCTTTGGCAATATTGCCGGTAAAACCACAGCCAAATTTGTTGACACCCAACCCCAAAACCCTACCCTCGATCAAACTCAATTAAAAAAAGAAAGTGACCGCCTAGCTAAACTGCGATCTGTTTCTGGCCCAGAACGCGTCGCCCCCTTAAAAAAAGATTTAGGGGAAATGATGGAACAAGCAGCTGGCCTAATTCGTGACAAGAAAAACCTAGAAATCGGCCTTACTAAACTTACAAAGTTAAAACAACGTTACCAAAAAATAGGCCTTAGCGACCATGAAGAAATTTTCAACACGGAATTTTTAGCTTATTTGGAATTAAGTAATTTACTGGATGTAGCCGAAACTATTTTAATCTCCGCGCTAGCCAGAGAAGAAAGCCGTGGCGCGCATTTTCGAACCGATTTTCCAAAGCAAAACAATCGCCAATTTCATCATCACCACTTAATTACTCGTGCCCCAGATGGTCTAAAAATCTCTCTAAAACCAGTAACTATCACCAAATGGCCACTACCCTAAAAATTACTTTCAAAATTAAACGCTACAAAAAAACCGCTGATGAAAAATTCCTCAAAGCGCCCTACTTTGAAAACTTTAAATTGGAAGTAGATAAAAATACCACCGTTTTAGAAGCCCTAAAAAAACTCAAAGCTTTAGAAGATGGAAGCCTCACTTTTCGCTCGGCCTGCGAAATGGGTATGTGTGGCAGTTGTGGCATGATTGTTAACGGAAAACCGGTTTTAGCTTGCTCTATTTATTGTCATGATGTGATCAAAAAAGACAAAACCATTACAATTGAACCCTTACAAAACATGCCGATTATTAAGGATTTAGTCACGGATATTGATGACCCCCTAAATAAAATGAGATCCGTTATGCCCTACTGGGATCAAAAATCAAAAACAAACAATGAACCGAAAAAAGCATGTCCTCAAACCCCAAAAGAAAAAGCTCGAATCGATGAAGCCACCGGTTGCATTAAATGTATGCTTTGCTATTCCGCCTGCCCAGTTTACGGCCAAGATAAAAACTTTATAGGGCCAGGAGCCGGAACCCTGGCTTACCGCTACGAAGCGGACTCCAGAGGAATAAACAGCACAGAAAAACAACAACGCCTGGATAAAATCACCAGTGAAGAAAATGGGATTTGGGGATGTAGTTTTGTGGGTGATTGTTCTTCGGTCTGTCCAAAACAAGTTGACCCGGCCAAAGCCCTACAACTTCTTAAAATAAAAGGGTCGATTCATGCTGCTATTAAACCGCTTAAAAAAATCTTTACCTGCACCTCACTTAATTCATCCCTGCCAATTAACAACCCCACTGCTAGCTGGTGGCTCCAAAACAAAACCACTCTTGGCTACTTTTTAAGAGAATTAAGCGCCATTGGCATTACCCTATGGGCTATTTTTTACGTACTTAATTTAAGCTTTCCGCCGCTTTTTACCAACCTCCAATCCCTGACCAATTTCATCTTTTGGTTTGGTTTTATTTCTGCCCTTGGCCACTCTATTTCTTGGTTTTGGGTCGGACTAAAAATAACCACCCCACCCTCACCTTCCAAATCATTTCTCTTTTTGAAATTTACAGGATTAATTTCGGGCTGGATTCTTATTTCCTATCTCCTTATTTCCAATCTATATGGAAAATTTTAAACCAGCTTACCTTAAAATTATAATGTGGCTGCTTTTTTCCTCTTCCGCTACGCTATCAGCCGTTATTTTACCAGCTCACTTTTTGGCAACACAACAAGGCTTTACTCTTACCCCTAATTTCTGGCTCATCAAAATTTATTTATTTCTACTCATCGGCACTACCTTATTTCATGGCTTTTATCGCCTAAAAACTCTCTTTTTTGACTTAACCCTAATTCGCACCGCTCAAATAATGGGCTGGATTTTTAGTGGATTTTTTATAATGCTCATGAGCATTCTTTTAGTTAAAATTTAACCCACTTCATCTTTTTTACCTCCTCTTCCCCCTATGGCCTTTTTACCTCGGTCATCTTGCCTTTATCCCAAAAAAAGCTATAGTTAAGCCATTAAACTTATTAACTACTTCTATCATGGGCAATCCAGACATTCCCGAGTTTGAAACTGTTCCTCCGAAAGATGAAAAATATCTACCTGAGCCACGTTTACACACTGCGAATTTCATTGGCCATGGTAAAATAACAAGACTTAATGACCGCTTAAAAGCTGCTGTCGAAGAAAATAACCCCCCCCCTGAAAACAAGAAAACGAAAAGTTAGTCCTTTTCGCGAAAGAACAAGCCGACCCATGATAATGGGCAACTTAGCCAACCCAGAAGAAATGAAGGAAGTTGATAGAATGCTTCAAAGCATAACCGACCCTAACAAACGACCAAGCAGATCTTCCTTAACCCCCGCCCCTACCCATCCAGAAGACGCCATCCCTGAACCAGAAAAAGAACTTACCAAATAAATTACCCCATTCTGATTCACCTTTTCTATCAACCCCTCTAAACTTTTCCCCCTTATGGAACGCACTCTTATTTTAATCAAACCAGACGCTATCCAGCGTAGCTTAGTTGGCGAAATTATTAACCGCTTTGAACGAAAAGGCCTTAAAATCGTGGCCTTAAAAATGATTTCTCTTGATGAAGCTATTTTAAGAGAACATTATACTCATATTGCTGACAAAAATTTTTACCCGGGCTTAGAAAAATGGATGATGAGTTCACCGGTTATAGCCATGTGCGTCGAAGGCTACGAGGTGGTGAATACGGTTAGGCTTTTAACCGGCATTACTAAGGCTCGATCGGCCGAAGCCGGTTCTATTCGCGGCGATTTTGCCATGAGTGTTTCTTGTAATGTTATCCATGCCTCGGATTCCATCGAAAATGCAATCCAAGAAGTAAAACGTTTTTTTAAACCCGATGAGCTTTTTGATTACCAAAAAAGCGAATTTGAACACGTCTACGGCGAAGATGAACGTACCTAATTTTCTCCTTCCTCCCCTATGTTGCCTGAAATTATTTTGATTATGGCCGGAATTTATCTTGCCTGGAGCCTGGGCGCTAATGACACCGCCAATATTGTCAGTACTGCCATTGGTGCTAAAATACTTTCTTTTAGGCAAGCTCTTACTTTTTTACTAATCTGCCTAATTCTTGGTGCTCTTTTCTTTTCTA
The DNA here is from genome assembly GCA_000993615.1 of Candidatus Peregrinibacteria bacterium GW2011_GWF2_39_17. GTDB lineage: Bacteria > Patescibacteriota > Gracilibacteria > UBA1369 > UBA12473 > UBA12473. Next base: position 13,660 of record LBWM01000011.1, read on the forward strand.
AAGAAATTATTACCACCATCCAATCTGGCCTAGTTCAAAACGAGGTTATTACCATCAAAGAAGCGATTATCGCCTTACTGATTACCGCGATTTGGGTACACTTTTCAACCTGGAAAAAATGGCCGGTTTCCACTGGGCAAGCCATTGTTAGTGCCATCTTCGGCATTGGACTAGCACAAAGCCTTAGTCAAAACACTAATTTTATTCATTGGGAAAAAATCTTGAGCTTGACCATAGTCTGGCTATTATCACCTCTTATCGGCTTTCTGGTCTCCTGGCTAAGCTTCAAGTTAATGCACACTTTCGTACGCCATCGCCATCTATACTTAAGCGACAAACTTTTTGACTTAATCACCCATCCCTTCCGCACCATCATTGAATGGTTTTCCGGCAAATTAAAACGTCGCGAAATGATCTTTAAGGGAATTCTTTTAATTTCTTCTGGCTATCTCGCTTTGGCGCTGGGCGCTAATACCGTAGCTTCCACTACTGGGCTAGTCTATTCCGGGATAATTTTGTCCGGACCCCAATTTTTAAATAATCTCTGGCTCATCAAATTAATTGTACTAGGAGGTGTAATTTTAGGCATTGTCACTTATGGCCATCGTCTCGGCGATTTTCTGGCCACTTCTCTTATTAAGCTAAACCCCTTAAGGGGATTTATCATCCAAAGCAGCACCGCCACCATTATTTTAATCGCCTCCGCATTTGGATATCCGCTTTCAATTACCGGCGTTTTTATTGGTTCTTTTTTGGGACTAAATCATGGTGAAACTCACACCCATCTAAAATTTAAAGCCATCCAAAACCTGCAATTTGCCTTTTTAGTAACTATGCCGCTAGTAGCTGTAACCTCTGGAATCATAGAATGGTTGACATAAAAGGGGTTTTTGAGATAATTTAATTATCTTCAAATTTAGCCCACAACTATATGGAAAGCTCTTTAGATGATACAGATAGGACAGAAGTTACCCAAACAAACGACTCCCCGATATCAACAAATACGCCCTCTGACCCTATTTCTTTAAGCTTAAACCCATCAACAGATGAACCTCCTAAAGAACCTTCTGCATCACAAGAAATATTAGGAACCCCTCTAAATCAATTAACTCTCACTGGACAGCCTGTTACCATATCAACACCATCTGGGGGCTCCTTAGCATGCTATCGTGGCATAGCTAACAGGAACATCAAAATTGGCGACCCTTTAACTTTGTGGCCATCTGGGGAAACACCACCGATAGCCGGTTTATGCCCAATAATAAACCCCAATAATTCAGCAACACCTATCATTAGATATCAAATTAATTTTGCGAAAGGTGAACAACCTTATATCCTACATATCATCGATTATCCTGATTTAAGCGTCACGTATTACCCTCTACAATTAGGGTATCCTTCTGCTGACGAAAAAATCCATCCAGATGGTCATAAAATACCCTCAGAAGGGCTAATGCTTTTGCATCCATGCGACAATAAGCCAACATTTATTAAATACAAATTTCCGGTTACAAATGGCAACGAAACCCGAATTGCAGACAAAACTAATATTACTTTTACTATGGGGGCACATACTTTTACCGGGGAAATCACCGAGATTACCACAGAGGGAGCCTGGCTTATTATAAATATTAATTCCCCTCTAGAAGCTAGGTCAACCACGCCGCCAATTAAGAGATTATATTTTTTAAAAAATTAATCCCTCCTCCCTTTAATGTCCCATCCCATCCCTGCTCCGAATTTTAATCCTGTGCAGGCTTACCAGCAGCTCTGCCACTTCATCAGTAAAAAATCATCAAAACCTATTCCCTCCTTCCTTCTCCACAGCGGCCGAAAAACCAGCCAAACCGGTCGCTACTCTATTTTAGGATACGGAGCTAAACGCGAATGGCGCGCTACAAACCCTGACTCGGGTTTAATTATGCTCAAAAAAATTCAGCAATTTTTAAAAAACAATCATCAAACTTTTAATTCCAGTTTACCGCCGTTCCTAGGTGGTGCAGTTGGCTATTTGAGCTACGATTTTGGTACTAAAACCGCAAAAACCCCCTTACCGGATAATAACGATTTCCCTACTCCTTACCTGCATTTTATTATACCCAAAAATATCCTGGTATATGACCATTTGAAAAAAAATTTATATACCTCAGAAAATTTTAATTTTACCCTTCTAAAACCCCCCACCCAAAAAGCAAATTCTTTTCAGGCAACTTTACCTCATCCCGATTTATCACCGAAAGAATACCTTTCCAAAATCAATCTAGTTCATCAATTTCTGCGCCAAGGAGAGACTTACGAAGTCAATTTTGCTCAACGCTTCCAAGCCAACTTTCAAGGAGATCCTTTTACTCTTTACTCTCGCTTAGCCCAATTAAATCCTTCGCCCTATGCCTGCTATCTAAATTTTTACCCAATTACTGTGGTTAGTTGCTCCCCAGAATGTCTAATTCGTGGACAATTCCAAAAAGACAAATCAATGCTTATCGATACTCGCCCAATCAAAGGGACCATAGCCAAAGAAAAAACACCAACTAAAAATCAAAAAGCAATTCAAAATCTTCTAAGTAGTCAAAAAGACGAAGCCGAACTCAATATGATTGTAGATTTAGCACGAAATGATTTAGGAAAAATTTGCAAAACGGGGTCTGTCAAAGTTACGCAACATCGCATCCTTGAATCGTATTCGCATGTCCACCACACCATGTCTAATGTTCAAGGTATTCTTAAAAAAAAATTAGATTGGCTTGATGTACTAAAAGCTGTTTTCCCCGGTGGATCTATCACCGGTGCACCAAAAAAACGCACCATGGAAATCATTACTAAACTGGAACCTTGCCGCCGTGGCGTTTATACCGGATCCGCAGGCTATATTAGCTTTAACGGACAATTTGAATTCAATATTCTAATCCGAACTATTGCTGTCAATCGTAAATCCCAACGCCTCAGTTATCATGCCGGCGGAGCAATAGTCGTGGATTCCAAAGCCGAAGAAGAATACCAAGAAACCCTAGATAAGGCCGCGGCTTTATTCGAAGCCATTAAACAAACAAAATAACCTACCAGAAAATCCCTATCCCCTCCCACCCGGGGGCTGACCACCCGCGCCCTCCTTATAGCATATTTGCCATGAACAAATCCTAACAAATTCATTAAAAAATATCACTTACTAAAATTATCTCCGTCATTTTCTAGCTGGACTCCTTCACACTCTTAATATGCGCCACTACTTTTTGTTGCAAATTTTTATTTGTTAAAGCCAAAATCCGAATCGCGGCCATAGCTGCATTTTGCGGATCAACAACCGTCATACTGGGTGTATTGGAAGGCATCATGGTACTAGAATGAATATTAATCAAATAATCAACTTTATCAGCGAAAGGAGGACAAGCAATTACCGGATGAATCGCGCTCCCAGCCACCACCCCCGAAAGCCCATTACTCCGACCCGCAATCGTGATATAGACAATTTTCTTCTCACTAATATTAAATTTGCTAATAATTTCGATCACTTTTTCCGGCACCTTATGCGCCGAACAAACATGAAATTCCGTCTCTACTTCAAAAGTTTTTAAATGCTCAGCAATTTTATCAGCATAAGCTTGATCCGAAGTTGAACCCATAAGAATTGGTACGAGCATATTAAATTTGGAGTTAAAATTATTGTAATTTATTATATCTATAGTTCTTGAGTGACGCAAAATTTAAACTTCCACCTTATGGCCACAATATTTTTAAATAATCGCTATTTACCCGCCCAAAAAGGCAAAATTTCTATTTTTGATGCCGGTTTTCTCTACGGCGAAAGTATTTACGAAACCCTACGTACCAAAGAAGGACAAATTATCAATCTTAAAAACCACCTCAAAAGGCTAAAAGCCTCGGCCAAAATTGTTAATATTCCTTTACCACCACTAAAAAATATCGAAACCTGGCTTCAAGAAACCGTACATAAAAATAATCTTTGGAAACAAAAAAAAGAATCTCGGATTCGTTTAACAATTAGCGGCGGAATTCATACGTATGACTCTAAAGCCAAAAACCCAACTATTCTCATTACCGTCTCGCCATTACCTAAAATCTCAGCTCGGGTTTTCCTTAGCGGTGTTTCGGTTGTAACTTTTCAAATTGATCGCCCAATCCCACAGGCCAAAACTACCAACCTAATTCCAACTCTCCTGGCTCGCCAATTCATGCGCCAAAAAAAAGCCTACGAAGTCTTTTTGATAGATCATCGCGGCTTTGTTACCGAAGGTTCAATTTCCAATTTCTTTATTGTTAAAAACAACCAACTAATCATTGCCGCCAGCCAAAATTTACCTGGCACCACTCAAAAACGCATTATCCAACTAGCCAAAACTAAAAACTGGAAAATTATTGCCAAAAACAATCGCCCCGCCGATTTTTACCAAGCTGATGAAATTTTTATTTGCAATGCACCACGCGGCATTATTCCAGTTACAAAAGTAGATAATCACCTAATCAATCATGGCCAAATAGGCCACCTAACTAAAATCATCTGGGAGTCCCTCAATAACACCTTATGAATTACATTCTCAAAAGTCATCATGCAAAATTACATCTGGATAAAACGGTTGTCATGGGTATTTTAAACGCTACACCAGATTCTTTCTCGGATGGGGGTGACTATTTTTCAACTAAAAACGCAATTTCTAAAAGTTTAAAATTAATTAAAGAGGGAGCTCAAATAATTGATATTGGTGGTGAATCAACCGGCCCTAAATCCAAAGATGTTTCGATTGAGGAAGAATATCGCCGCGTTATCCCCGTAATTCAAGGACTTCGAAAAAAAAATAAAGCTACCTGGATTTCAATTGATACTTGGAAAGCACCAATTGCCGAAGCGGCCCTAAACGCAGGTGCGAACATGGTTAATGACGTTACAGCTCTTCGCGGTGACCCCCAAATGGGACCATTAATTGCAGAAAAAAAAGTTCCTCTTGTTTTAATGTACGCCAAAGACGCCACGCCACGCACTACCCTTAAAAAAAAATCTTATTCCAATGTACTAAAAACTATTCATTATTTTCTCGAAACCAGAATTGAAATGGCCCAAAATTTAGGCATCAAAAAATCTCACATCATCCTTGACCCTGGCATGGGTGCCTTTATTAGCACCATTCCTAAATACAGTTTTGAAATCCTCGCACATTTGAAAAATTTTACCGATTTAGGATGCCCCTTACTTATCGGGGCTTCTCGAAAAAGCTTTTTGGTTGATTCCCTTGATTCCAAAATTCCCAAAAACCGCCTTCTCGAATCCTTAATTGCAGCTGCCATAGCTGCCCTAAATAACGCCTCCATTCTTAGGGTACATGATGTTTGCGAAACTGTGCAAACCCTCAATTTTATTGCGAAGTTAAAAAGGGAATGATAAATTAAAAATCGTTGTTCATCTAAAAAATACCGAATGGCAGAAACCCTTATTCGTCCCTTTCTTATTGGCCTTGGCGGTGATAGCGGCTCAGGGAAAAAAACCGTATCTGAGGCTTTAGCTTCTGTGGTAGGAGAAGAAAATCTCTTAGTAATTAGCATGGACGGTTACCACAAATGGAATCGCGAAGAAATGAAATTAAAAACCATCACCCATCTCAATCCCGAAGCTAATCATTTACACCTCGCCTCTGAGCATGCCAAGCAACTTAAGGCTGGCAAAACTATTTGGCGTGTAATATACGATCATGCCACTGGTCAATTCACCGAACCCCTAGAAACCATCCCTCGAAAATTCATCCTAATTATGGGGTTACATCCCTATCATTTACCTGAAATGCGCGATCTTTTTGATCTTAAATTATTCGTTTCGCCGGATGAAGATATTCGTAAGGAATGGAAAATTTATCGAGACACAAACAAGCGAGGCTATACGCGCGACCAAGTTATAAAAATTTTAGCGCAACGCAAACCTGATTCAGTGGGATATATTCGCGCCCAAGAACAATATGCCGACTTGGTTGTTAATTATTTTGCCCTTGGAGACATCCATGGAAAAGCGCTAGATGGTCAACTCGGGGCTAGCTTTATTTACCACGGTTATCCGAAAGCGGACTTACGACTCATGCAAAAATTATTTCATGAATGCCAAATGTATGCTGCCCTAGAAGGAAATGCCTTTACAGTTACCGGCGAAAATTCTGAACAAGATGTCAAAAACATGGCGCACATTTTATTTGATTTTAGTCGCAGTATTTTGCAAAAAAATGTCATTTGGAAAAAGGGTGTTCCTGGTATTTGTCAATTACTTTTCGCTCTTGAGATTGATCGCCGCTATACCCTGTAAACACAATTTGCATGCTCTTAACTACCCGATTTACATTTGATGCGGCGCATTTTTTGACACAATACTACGGAAAATGTGAACGTCTTCACGGTCATACTTACTGGTTAGAAGTTACAGTCGAAGGAGAACCAGCTAGCAACGGATTATTGATTGATTTTATCGTCTTAAAAAGGATTGTTACTACTCAAATTTTGGATAAACTTGATCATTCTAATTTAAACGACTTATTTTCTAATCCCACCACAGAATTAATTGCCATTTGGATTTGGGATCAACTCTACGATTTAAAAAAATTATTAAAAAATGCTAATCAGGATCCTCAACTAAAAATTGCCCTAAAAAATTATTTAACAGGAAAACCTCATTTCAAAATTACTAGCCCCCCTAATATTAACCTGCATGAAATTAAACTAGGTGAAACAAAAAATAATTTCATAACCTATAAAGGCCCTTTTAAAAACCCCTAATCACTAAAAATTTTATTTTTAACATTTTCTTATGTATTCCATTGCTCAACTCAAAGTAGGCGTTGCTATTCAGGTTGATGGCCACCCATATTTAATTACTAATTCACAATTTTCGAAACAAGCTCGCGGCGGAGGGGTCATGAAAACAACTGTTAAAAGTTTGCTAACCGGGGTAACACGCCCTATGACGTTTCAAGGAAATGAAAAAATTGAACCAGCTAATATCAACTATACTAAAGCTCAATTTCTTTATGCCCAAGGTCAAGATTATTTTTTTATGGACAATGAAAACTACGAACAATTTAGTTTTTCCAAAACCGACCTCGGTGATAAAACTGATTATTTAATTGATGGCATGGAAGTTGATATGCAAAATTTTGAGGGTAAACCAATCAATGTGCAGCTTCCTCCTAAAATTAATTTAAAAGTCACCCACGCTGAACCAAGTATTAAAGGCGATACAGCCCAAGGGCGCGTCACTAAACCCATCACTGTCGAAACCGGCATTACTATTTTAGTTCCACTTTTTATTAATGAAGGTGATGTTATCCGGGTTAACACCGATACCGGAGAATACTGCGAAAGGGCTTAAAAATGACCAATTTGCCACATAGAAACCCCACCATTAGCCTTTCCCGGAATCAAAAAAGGCTTGGTGCCAAATTCATTTTTCAAAACCTCCCAATCAAGATCCCTATTTAGAAGTCCCATTAGGCAAATAATCCCACCGGGGACAAGCAAATTACCTAACGCCCTAGTGCCTTCGGTTCGAGCTTGCGACGATGGCCAAATTAAGCCTACCCTGTCATTAGTAAAAACATTTCTTGCAAAAATACAATGCACCCTGGCCCCAGCTAAATTAATATCCTCCGGTTTTGTTGCATCCATTTTTAAATTAGCCACAATACTAGGGTGAAATATTTGTGGCCTTCTTAAATTAGAGGCAATAACATGCTCTAAGGTAACTCCTGCTAAGGATAATTGATCAATCGGTGGCCAAATTTCATAGCCACCTGCTCCTATCTCTAAAGCCAAAGGAACTACCAATCTATCGCTCGTCATGTTTGTTAAATCTCCCCACGGACAACAATCCTGGAAATCGCTTTCTCGAACTCGCTGCAAAAATCTTTCCGGTGTTGGCGCAATTCGTCCAAGTAAATTATCCCCCTCGTAACTTACAACCCGACCATAAGATTCCATGTTTATTTTAAGTGAGTGAAGTAAAATGGTGGAGATGGCGGGAGTCGAACCCGCGTCCAGAAACGTTGCCTTTCGCCTCTACCGACATAGTTCATTTTGGTACTTATGAAAGTAAAAAATGAACAAAAAACTTTCACAAGTGGAATTAATAAATTTGAATGATTTCATGCAACTACCACCACAAAATCATCGAGCTTCATGAGGTTACGCCCTGATACGTTATGAAGCCTGGCGTATCAAGACGGACCCGCGAAAAGGCAGGCGCAAAAACTGAATTTCTAACTGATTAAGCAACAGACGCTAGGCGCATGGCGCTCAAAAAGTTGAAAGAATATTCAGTTTCAGATACAGAAGAATCTGCACTTAAAATTGCGCTGAACGGATTTCTCCTGCAAAATCTCGCAAAAAGCGAAATCAAACAGAATCCGGGGGACCAGCGCGACCCCGTGACGGCCACAAAAAGACAGAGCAATTCCTGTCAAAACCAGTACATCCCCAAAATATAGACCTAACCCAAATTATTAAAGAGCAAAAAACATTATTTATAATAAAACATCTTACCCAAAATAGCAACCCCCATTTTCATCTTAAGAAATCCTCCTCACTTTTATTTTGTGACTTAATTAAGCCTTTTCGCAAACCCTTCCTGGCATATTTTTCATTTTCTCGCTCAATTTCTTTAAAGCAATTTTTAATTCATCCACCCAGCTTACCCCTAATTCTTCAAAAGAAATCTTCAATTTATTACCACTCACCAACCATTTTGAATTATATTCTAGTAAATTTAAAATATTCTCCGGCTTAACTTGATTAGAAACAGTTAAAACGATTTGTCTTTCACCCTTACCATGAATATTTTCAGCCCTCACATTCACCAACCTTGCTTTTTTGGCTAACAATTTTAAGGCCAAAACATGAAATAGGTTCGCCACTTCCTTAGGCATTCGTCCGTAATCTTCAATCAAATCTTGTTCCAATTCTTCCAAATAATCAAAGTTATCCGCCGAAGCCAAACGCTGATAAACTCCAATTTTATCCTTAGAACTAACGATATAATCATCTGGGATAAACGCCGGCAAAGGAATTTCGATAGAAACCTCTGGTGGAATTTCACTCATCTTAGTCAATCTTCCCTCCTTTAAATCATCAACTGCCCGATTTAACATTCGAATAAAATGACTAACTCCCACCACATTAATTGCCCCATGCTGGTTGGCACCCAAAATATCACCAGCCCCTCTAATTTCCAAATCCTTCATCGCAATTTGAAAACCAGCACCCAATTCAGAAGCCTCCACAATAGCTCTTAATCGCTTTTTAGCGTCAATCGGTAATCGCTGCGAATGATATAAAAAATAAGCATAAGCCTGAATCCTAGCCCGCCCCACACGGCCCCTTAATTGATATAATTGAGCCAACCCAAATTTCTCCGCCTTATTCACAATTAATGTATTAGCATTTGGTAAATCAATTCCGTTTTCAATAATGGTTGAACTCACTAAGACATCAAATTTTTTATCTTTAAAAGCTAAAATTCTTCCTTCTAAATCCGAACTGTTCAGTTTGCCATGCGCCACAATAAATCGCACCTTGGGAAGCAACGTCCGTAATCTTTGCGCCATTTCTTCAATTGTCTCCACTCTGTTATGTAAAAAATAGACCTGCCCTCCTCGATCAATTTCTCGCTGAATTGCTTCCTGAATTAAACCAAAAGAAAAACGTCGCACTTCCGTAATAACTGGTAATCGCCCCGGAGGAGGAGTAGTAATGGTCGTAATATCTCTTAAGCCATGTAAGCTAATATTTAAAGTCCGGGGAATTGGAGTCGCGGTCAGGGTTAAAATATCTACTTCTTTTCTTAATTCCTTAAGGTGCTCTTTTTGTTTTACCCCAAAGCGTTGTTCTTCATCAATAATTACTAATCCTAAATTTTTAAATTCCACGTCCGGTTGAAATAAACGATGCGTCCCAATAACAATATCCACTTCCCCATTTTTTAACTGTTTAATGATCTTTTTTTGCTCTCCTGCGGTTTTAAACCTGCTCATCATAGCCACGCGCACGTTAAAATCATCCATTCTCTTTTTAAAAGAATGATAATGTTGATCCGCTAAAATCGTAATCGGCGAAACCAGAGCCACTTGTCGGCCATTTTGAATCGCTTTAAAAGCTGCTCTCATGGCTATTTCTGTTTTACCAAACCCCACATCTCCACAAATAAGGCGGTCCATTGGCTTAGGTCGTTCCATATCAGACTTAACATCACGAATGGCTTTAATTTGTCCTGGCGTCTCCTCATACAGAAAAGATTGCTCAAATAATTCCTGCACCTTGGTGTCCTTTTTATAGGCAACTCCTTTTGCTTGTTCTCGCTCTGCATATAACTGCAACAATTCCTTCGCAATTTCTTGAGTTTCTTTTTTGACGCGATTAGTAATCGTTGCCCATTCAGATGATCCCAAGCGGGTTAATTTCGGCACTTGATCTCCAATTCCGATAAATTTACTAACCTTATCAGCCTGATCAATCGGCACAAACAATTTATCATTTTCAGCATAAAATAACTGCAAATACTCTCTAGTGACATCATCAATTGTCCTTTTATCTAAACCATTAAAAAGTGCGATCCCGTGCTCTGAATGCACTACATAATCACCCTTTTTTAAACCAGTTAAAAAATCCAAATAAACCGCATGCTGCGCTTCTTGCTTATGTCCATTTTCTCGTAAACCTAAAATTTCCCGATCTGTAATAACAGTAAATTTTAAATGAGGATTTTGAAAAGCATACGGAAAATGATCTTCCTTCTTTAGGTCAAAAATAACAATATTTCCTTTTTTGGCTTGTGCCTTTTGCGGAGAATCCACATAAATTAATTTTCGATCATCCAATAAAGATTTAATTTCAGTCGCGTTTTTTGTAAACAGATAAACACGCCAATGATTTATCATTTTTTCACGCATATTTTCCACAAAATCCAATCGGTTTTGATATTTTAAAACTGACAAATAGTGCAAATGCTCATGATAACTATCTTCTTCCAAAAAAGAAGTAAATAAAACATATCCCACTTCATTATTTTTAGCTTGAATCACGGCTTCAATTTCAGCATAAAAATTTTCATTCAAATCCAGTTCATCTTCAACCAACAAAGATCCCTTACTTAAATAATCCAAAATCACCGCTGTACCTTCCAATTCTTTTAAGGGAAAAATTGTAACCTCAGAAAAAGATTCAATTTTTTGATGACTAATTTGATCAAAAGTATAAATCTCGGAAATAGTTTCATAATCCAACTCCAGCCGACAAGGGTGAGAAAAATTAATAGGAAAAAAATCAAACACATCGCCATGCCTTAAATAAGTTCCAGGATTCAAATAAGAATCTTCTGAAACCAAATAACCCATTTGAATAAATTTTTCAAATAATTGAATAGGGTCAATTTCCTCTTTAATTTTTAACTTCAGAATAGAATCCAAAATATCTTTTTGGGATGGAATTTTTGTCATTAATTGTTCGCACGTAATAACCAGAGCAATCTTCTTATGATTCATTAAATTAGCCAAGGACTTTATTAACGACAAATACCCTTGATCGTGATCTATAATTTCAATACTAAAATCACTCCAATCCGCCAAAGCACTAACAATACTATCTCTTTGTCCAAAATCATTAACCACCCAAACCAACTTTTTAAGATTATCAAACTGCTCCAAAATATCTGAAACAACAAAAGCCTTGGATGAAAAATTACCAGACCCGGACAACGTCACATAACAATTATTCTCAAAAAGTTCTAATACTTTTTGATTTCGAGGATGAGGAAATTTCATATTCCTACAAAAATTTGAAATAAATCTACTTAGTTTAAATAAAAAAAACAGGATAGTTTAAAACCTTTTGTTTATTTTGAAATAAACATTAACTAAATTAAAACTTAAGGGGCATAATTACATGTGTATAATCCTTTGCTTTTTGAGCAGGATGAATTGTAATAGGAGAAAGCTTATTGTCAATGATTAATTGTATATTTTCATCATTAATGTGCGCTAAAATATCTAATAAATATTGGGCATTAACCGCTACTTGATTATTTTCCCCTTTTACAATTGCTTCAATTTCAGTTACACCTTCTCCGATTTGCGTTTCACTAGTGGAAAGAATTAATTTACCATCATTTGTAACATTTATTTTAATATTATTATTGGTTTCTTCTGCAAACAAACTAACCTTTTTAACTGCCATGATAAAATCTTGAGTATTTAAAGTAACATTTGTCTTCCCATCATCGGGGATAATTTTTTTATAATCAGGAAAAACCCCTTCAATAAGCCTCGAAAGAATCCTAAGGTTTTGCACCGAGAAAGCAATTTGATTTTTCGAAAGCTGACATTCAACATCATCATTCTCAAAACCCCCTAAGATTTTCCCCAACTCAATAATTGTTTTTACTGGAATAATATAATTTGAATCCTTACTAACATTGGTCAAAATCGGAACCTTTTTTTCAGAAAGACGATAACTATCCGTAGCCACCATCACAACCTTATCCTTTTCAAATTGGAATAAAATTCCAGTTAATATTGGTCGAGCGAGATTCATAGAAGCACTAAAACTGGTTTGGTTTATAGCCTGTAAAAAAAGTGAAGATTTAATCGTAAATTGTTCTCCTTTTTGGATTTCGGGAATAACCGGAAATTCAGAACTATCAATTCCCTTAATTTTAGTGTGTGAAAAAGCTGTCTTAATATCTAAAGTAGTTCCTCTCTCATCTAATTTTAGATTTATTTCATCTTCCTTTATTAAAGAGATATAATTAGTTATTAACTTTGCTGGAACAGTTATTGCACCCTCATTTAAGATATCCGCTTCAATAAAATAAGTAATGGCAACTTCAAGGTTTGTTGCTGAAAAATATATTTTTTTTCCTTGAGCCTTAATTAAAATATTATTTAAAACTGGTAAGGTGGTATTGGTACTTACTGCTCTATTTACTAAATTTAAAGCTAGGGCTAAATCTTTTTGGTGACATTTTACTTTCATATAATGATTTTAAACATTTTTACAATAAACTTAATATAAGTTTTTACACATAAACTATAAAATTACAAATTAATTATAAATTATATTTAATAAAGATTAGTTATTATTGAGATAGGTTGATTTTTAAATAAACAGTGTTTTTTTAATCTTTCCTTGAATTACGTTACTAGTAACAAAATTTACCTACTTGTATAAATTATTTGATTTATATAATCCCCCCCTCCTTAATACTTAAATTTCAATAAAATCTGCAAACCAGAATTAGCCCAAAACCGCAAAACAAAAAGCAAAACCAAATAATCAAAAAATTAGATCTGCATTAGGTAAAATAAATGTGCACATCTTGTGCATAACTTGTGCCTCCATAGCCTAAAATAATCCCAAATAATCCGTTTGAAATAGTACCCAGTGAATTATTTTTTTAAACTTCTTACCCACTTATTAAAACCGGAACCACTAATGGTCTTTTATCTAATAAGCGTACTAATTCACGATCAATACTGCTTTGGAGGTAATTTTCTAGTTCTTTTTCTGAAAAGTTTTGTTGATTTTGATTCCTTTGGGTAAATTCGTGGAAAGCATTGGCGCTAACTTGGATGATTTTATCTAAGATGATTTTTGAAAAATCCATATACACAAAGCCCCGATGTAAAATTATTGGAGGAGAAATAAGCCCTAATGGCGATTTTGTAATCTTAAAAAGTACCATTACGACTCCGTTTTTAGCCATTAGTTGTCGATCCATTAAAATAGCTCCTTCGACTGGTGAGCGCTCTGGTCCTTCAACCATAATATATTCAGCTGGGATTTTTTCGTTTGTTTTTTGGTAGCCATTCTTGAAATTACCCTGAACAACTTCCCCATTATCTAAAAGGAAAATTTTATTTTCGGGTATGCCGCAAATTTCACCTAATTCTTTGTGTGCGACCCTCATATAACAATTTCCATGAGCTGGAATTAAATAATGAGGATTAATTAATTTGATCATTAACTTTAAATCTTCTTGTTTTCCATGCCCCGAAGTATGAATATCAATATCATTATTAGTCATTACTTTTGCACCACGTTTACACAACCGATTAATTACTTTGATAATTGCTCCCTCATTACCAATAATTGGCGAAGAAGATAAAACCACCGTATCTCCTTTTTGAATGCGTACAAAGGAATGAGTGTCCATCGACATTCTCGCTAAGGCAGAAACATCTTCTCCTTGGCTCCCAGTTGTTAAAATAATAAGGCGATCTTCTGGGAATTTTTTGAGTTCTTTATTGTTAATAAAAAGACCTCGCGGCACCTTGATATATCCTAAATGTTGAGCAATGCGAATATTCGTTTCCATACTGCGGCCGCTTAAGAATATTTTGCGATTATGCTCAATGGCAGAATCCATTATTTGCTGTAAACGACCAATCAGGGAAGAAAAAGAAGTAATAATTAATCGGCCAGGAGCCGTTCGAATAATTTCACTTAAATTGTCAGCAATTACTTTTTCCGAAGTGGTATGTCCTGGTTCAGTAGAATTAGTACTGTCTGAAATTAAAATATCTACCCCCTTTTTGCCAATGGCCGCAATGGTTTGAAAATCAGCAGGCAATTGACCTAATGGGGTAAAATCAAATTTAAAATCACCGGTATGGACAATCCGTCCAGCTGGGCATTCAATCACAATGCCCACAGAGTCAGGGATACTATGATTAACCCTAAAAAAGGAAATATTGAAGGCGCCAACTCGAAATTGATCCTTGGGATCAAAAATATGCAACCTAGCTTGGTTAAGTAACTTAAATTCTTCTAGTTGTTTCTTGACAAATCCCATCGTAAGAGATGTGCCGTAAACTTGCGGAAACCCTAATTGGGGCAATAAATACGGGATACCTCCAATATGATCCAAATGACCATGGGTTAAAAAAATTCCCCGTATTTTGTTTTTATGTTCTTTTAGGTAGGTGGGATCAGGCAGAACATAGTCAATGCCGAGCATATCTTCTTCTGGAAATTGAAATCCCATGTCTACGACCACAATGTCGTTATTGTATTCAAAAACAGTCATGTTTTTACCTACTTCCTCGAATCCCCCGATGGGAATAATTCTTAAATTGCCAGCACTGGAAGGTGAAGAAGTTGTAATATGATTTTGGTTAGATGATGGTTGAAAACGGCGCTTAAAAGGAAAACGTGGTTTTTTAAAAAGTCTCTTATCCATAGTATTAAAATTAGAGTTAGGAGTAATGGGTTGGTTGGGAGGGTTTGATGAATTTTTCAAAATAGAGTCTCCTTGGACAGGAGTTACATTAGAGAGCCACTTATCGATATTTTGTAATTGTTTTCTAAAGGTATTCTCTTCTTCCCCCTCTGAAGTTGGATTCATCTAATGAAGTAAAATAAAAATTGTATGATAAAATCATCTTAGTATTATTTTACCCTAAAACCGATTTATTTACAAGTAAGCTTATGGAACATATTGCCATCTTAGGGCTTGGGATTGAGGGTAAATCGCTTTTAAAATTTTGGCAAAAGAGAGGGGCTAAGATAACTTTGTGTGACGAAAATGAAACCCTGAAAATTCCTACTGATTTAAAATCAGTTAACCTAAAATTAGGACAAAAGGCTTTTAAAAATCTAAAAGGATATGATCTGATTTTTAAAAGCCCTGGTATTTATCCAGGTAAAATAAACAATTTCCCCAAAGCTACAAGTTTGACATCTTGGTTTTTTGATAATTGTCCTTGCCCGATTATCGGGGTAACGGGAACAAAAGGTAAGGGGACTACTGCTACTTTAATTTACCGCTTGCTTAAGGCTGCCCATTTGGATGTTTATTTAGGGGGAAATATTGGAACGCCACCGCTGGATTTTTGGCATAAACTTAGCGCTAAATCTCTGGTCGTTTTAGAATTGTCCAGTTTCCAGTTGCAAACCTTGAAAAAAAGCCCGCATCTTGCTGTTATTTTAAATATTACTTCTGATCACTTAGATTATCATGCTTCGATCAAGGAGTACCGAGACGCTAAAGCTAATATTATAAAATATCAAACCAAAGATGATTTTGTGATTGCTAATGCTGACTATCAGGTTTCAAACTCTCTAGGGAGAAAATCCAAAGGAACTTTTTTGCAAATAAGTACGCGTAAAAATATTAAATATGGTGCTCAAATTAAGGGCGATGATTTAATTTTAAAGCCTGAAATTATTAACTCGAATGGCCGACAATCTTTTAATAAGAGTTTGAAAATTATCCCTATTAAAAAAGTTGGGCTTTTGGGTAAACACAATCTTGAAAATATTTTGCCGGCAATTGCAGTGGCTAGTTTGTTAGATGTTTCGCCGTCAACAATGCGTAAGGTTATCAGCGATTTTAAGGGACTTCCTCATCGTTTAGAGCCCTTGGGGGTAAAAAAAGGAGTAGATTATTATAATGACTCCTTCTCCACCACTCCGGAAACTTCTATTGCCGCTATTCAGGCTTTTCAAAAGCCGCTTATTTTGATTGCCGGGGGTTCAGAAAAACATAGTAATTTTAAGGATTGGGCTAAAGTTTGCGCAACTCAAAAAAATTTAAAAGTCGTTATTTTAACTGGAAAAGCTGCGGCCAATCGGATGGCTGATAATCTAAAAACAGCTCTCGAAAAGCAAAAATCAGATCTCCAGATTTTCAGGGAAAATAAACTAAAACAAGCCATGGCTTTAGCTATTACCAAAGCTAAAAAAGGAGATGTGATTTTACTATCACCAGCTTGCGCTAGTTTTGAAGAATTTGCTAATTATAAAATTAGGGGCGAAAAATTCAAAAAATTATTTCACAAAGGAATCTAGGATGGGTTTTTTAATAAACGCAAAATATCTTTATTAATTACCCCGGTTATCCAAAGCATGCCGCCGTAAATAATGCCTCCCAGGGGAATAAGAACGAGAATGTTGAAATTTTGCATAATGTGATAAGAAGGTTCTCGTAAGACCCAAATGATAACTCCCATAAAAGCCGCGGAAAAAACGATTTTTAAAGGTCCTTTCAGCCTAAGTTGAATTTTAAGGTAATGATTAAGCATCAAGAAAGAGCAAATTAAAATAATCAACTCACTTAAAACACTTGTAAACGCAGCACCCCGAAAACCCCAAACAGGAATAACAAAAAAATTGGAAATGATATTAAATAATGCTCCAGTAAGACTAATAAATAATAATTTTCCCTGATAACCGATGGCAATTAAGGTAAAAATAAAAACCGAACTTAAAAAAGCAAAGGTCATAGCCATTACTAAAATGCGGAGCGCAATATCGGAGCCATAAAATCCTTCATCAAGGCGACTTAAAAATTCCGGACTACTAATAATAAAGATTAACGGATAAGCCAAAACTTGGACACCAACTAAAATAGGCATTGCCATGGCTAGCAAAAAATCAAAAGCATGTTGAATTATGCGGCATGCCGCGGCCAAGTCAGTTTTAAGGCGAATGGTTAGGGTGGGGAGGACAGAATTCATGAGGTAAACCGGTATTACCGATAAAATATCTAAAATTTTCATTGGTACGCCATAAAGGCCTACTTCGGTCGGGTTTTTTAAAAGAAGTAGTAAAATGGAATCAATTCGAAAGTAAATCATATTTAAAACTAGGGCAAAACCATAGGGTAAGGCCTTCCAAAGGGTGTCTTTCCAATAGGTAAAATCAAACAAAAATTTAATTTTGGCATACTTAGCAGCGTAAAACCAGGTAAAGCCGAGCATAAACGTATTGCCAATCACTCCGGCCCACAACAATTGGTAAAAAGCCGTAGGCGAAGGTGAAGAAAAGGCGAAAAAAATAATGTAAGCAACGTATCCTAAACTAATAATTTTACTACCTAAAAGCCCAATAGTCGGATATTGCATTTTTAAATTTACCTGGAGAATGCTAGACACAGTACCGCTTAAAATGGAAAAAAAGACGGAGATAGAAGCAACCGCCACACCTACTGGAATATAGGTTCCTTGGTATTGGGGAATTATAAAAACTATCAAAATTGCTAACAACATTGCTCCAAAGGCAAGAAGGGTTCGCATGGTGATTGTATTTCCTAAAATAAAATCAGCCTTGCTTTCATCTCGGGCTATTTCACGGACGGAAATTGTAAAAAGTCCCAAGTCAGCCAAAATTCCGAAAAAAGCTAAAAATTCATACACTGAGACATACTGTCCATAACCATCAACACTTAGAAAATTAGTAATAAATTTAACAACTATTACGCTCAATAATGCAGCCATAATTTTACCGGACACTTGAATAAAAGTATTGGATAAAATTTTACGTGCCACAGACATATAAACTTAACAAAAAAATGAACTTTTATAAAATAGCTTGAATTATAAAAAGATGCGAATTTTTATTCCCAAAAAGGATAATAACAGATTTAATGAATAATTTTTTTATTCAAAGATTAAGAAGGGTTTTTCTTTGGGCGCAATAAATAGTCATTTTTCAAGACCAAAAAACTGAAAAATTGGCTTTTTTAAAACATTTTTTGCGATAGAGGGCAAAGCGATTTTTTGGCTTGTAATCGTCTTAAAATCTGTATCAAAAATTTATACATTTGGCTTAAATAAGCCATTTGTAAGCCAAAAATGCTTGCATAACCTAAAATCATTGACTATAGTGCTTTTTGGATACGGAATTTATATTCCGGTCTGCACTTGTCGGGATTTCAAACTTTCACCTAAACACTATGTCCAAAAATCACATTATTGCGGGCCTCGATATTGGTAGCTCAAAAATCCGGGTCGTAGTTGGCACTTTGGAAGAAAAGAGTACTCAACTTAATGTTATTGGAGTTGGAGTAGCTCCTTCAATGGGGCTACGCAAAGGTAATGTTATTGATGTCGAAGAAGCGATTACCAGTATTTCATCTGCTTTGGAAGATGCTGAAAGAATGTCGGGTGAGCCAATTAATCATGTATTTTTAGGTATTGGGGGAATTCATTTGGAATCTATGGATTCCAAGGGGGTAATTGCGATTCCGGGTGGAAACGAGATTACCGAGGCAGACGTTAATCGTGTGTTGGAAGCAGCCCAGGCTATTTCCATCCCTTCTAATCGACGTATTCTTCGCATTATTCCTAAGTCTTTTACGGTTGATGAACAAAAAGGAATTAAATATCCGGTTGGCATGACTGGGATTAGGTTAGAGGTTGAAGCGCATTTAATTACCGGTTTAGTCCCAGCCGTTAACAATATTGAAAAATGTGTTCATCAGGCCGGGGTTGATATCGATGACATTATCCCAACCAGTTTGGCGGCAGCAGAATCTGTGCTTTCTAAGCGACAAAAAGAATTAGGTGTGGTTTTAATTAATATTGGCTCAGGCGGTTCTTCTTTAGTTGTTTTTGAAGAAGGGACTACTTTGCATACGGCCATGATCCCAATTGGCGGGGAAAGCGTTACCAATGATATTGCTATTGGTTTAAGAACTTCAATTGATACTGCTGAGAAAATTAAAATTGAATACGGAACTTGTAATATTGACGAAGTGAACGAACGTGAAACCATTGATCTTTCTTTAATTAGTAAATTAGATGACCAGAGTGTTTCTAAGCGTTTAATGGCTGAAATTATTCAGGCTCGCTACCACGAAATTTTTGTTCTCGGTAAGGATGAATTAGCAAAAATTAATCGAGACGGGATGTTACCAGCCGGAGTAGTGCTCACTGGTGCTGGAGTAAAAATGCCCGGAGTAATTGATTTGGCTAGAGAGGTTTTAAGTTTGCCAGTACAGATTGGATTTCCTCAAAATTTTGAGGGAGTAGTGGACAAAATCGATGATCCTGCCTACGCCACTGCAATTGGATTGGCTATCTGGGGATCTCGCTTTGAGGGGAGAGGATATCAGTTTGATTTCCGAAGCTTAAATATTGGCAAAATGTTTCAGGGCTTAAAAAATTGGGCTAAAAGCCTAATGCCTTAACTGATTTATTTTTTTATCACTCTCCCAAAATTCATTTACTTCTTTAAAAATTTTTCTCATGGCAACAGCTAAAGACCCTGCAGATGCAGCACTTCGCAACCTTTTTTCTTCACAATCTCCAAGACGAAAAGTAATGACCGAAATTACTCCTGACATTACTCCTTTGGCTAAAATCAAAGTTTTTGGATTAGGCGGAGGTGGTTGTAATGCTTTAAATCGGATGATTAAAAGTGGGATTCACGGTATTGAGTTTATCGCTATTAATACTGATTCGCAGGCTCTTTATTACTCAGAAGCTCCTACTAAAATTAATATTGGTAAAGCTTCTACTCGTGGACTTGGCGCCGGAGCTAATCCAGAATTAGGGAAGAGAGCAGCCGAAGAAGCTTCTGAAGAACTAAAATCTTCATTACAAGGTGCTGATATGGTTTTTATCACTTGTGGCTTGGGTGGAGGTACCGGGACAGGAGCTGCTCCGGTTATTGCCGAAGTTGCCAAAGAATTAGGTATTCTAACAGTTGGTGTGGTTACCAAGCCGTTTGCCTTTGAAGGTTCGAGGCGACGTATTCAAGCGGAAGAAGGGTTGGAAAATCTAAAAAATAAAGTAGATACCTTAATCACTATTCCAAACGATAAAATCCTTTCTTTAATTGATAAGAAAACACCTCTAACTGAAGCCTTTACCGTCGTGGATGAGGTTTTACGTCAAGGAGTTCAGGGTATTTCCGATTTAATCACGATTCCAGGTATGGTTAATGTGGACTTTGCCGATGTGCGTGCCATTATGGAAAATGCTGGGTCAGCCTTAATGGGCATTGGTTATGGTACTGGAGAAAATAGAGCTACTGAAGCCGCTAAGGCTGCGATAGAAAGTCCTTTATTGGAAATGTCTATTGATGGAGCCAAAGGAATTCTATTCAATATTGTGGGTGGAAATGATCTTTCAATGTTTGAGGTTGATGAAGCAGCTCGTATTATTACTGAAGCGGCTGATCCAGATGCTAATATTATCTTTGGAGCAGCAGTTAATGATTCTTACACCGGTGAAATTAAAATTACGGTTGTGGCCACCGGTTTTGATGAAAGTCGTCGTGGCGGAGCTGCAATGTTTAGAGGTGGTATAGAAAACAGATTAAATACTGGCAATAATTCCAAAAAAAAGGGTAATTTTTCCATGGAAGAATTAAGCGGGCCAATTAAATCAACCGAAAATGAATTGGATATACCGGCTTTTATACGAAAAAGTATGTCAAAATAGGGAAAGAATCCCCCGGAATTACTTCGTTGACTTTACAGGTAAGCATAGGCGCCGAAAGAAGGATATGTTAAGCTTTTTATAATAGTTAAATCAAAAAAGTTATAACCTATGCAAATTTTAGATTTTCAAGAATCTGATTATGAAAATTATGAAAATTTTTTAGAAAATCATAATGCGGAATTATATCAGTCCTTGCCGTGGGTTAAATTTCAGCAAAATTCACCTAATAACCGCCAATTTTGGATTCTAGTAGCCCAAAATAAGCAAAAATGGCTTGGGACAATTTTACTCATAAAGTACAGGTTGCCGTTCGGGAGATCTTGGTTTTCTGTAGCCCGTGGGCCAATTATAACTAATAACTCTTTAGAAGATCAGGCGCAAATCTGGGGATTATTTTTAGAAAAAATTCGGGTAATTGCCAAAAAAGAAAAGGCTATTTTTTTGCGGCTGGAATTACCAATTAATTCTCATCTTAAATTAAGCGGGAAAGGGTGGCGGAAAGCTCATGCTCATTATTTCCCGGAGTGGAGTATTAAAATTGATCTTACCTTATCCGAGGAAAATCTTTTAAAACAAATGAAGTCAAAAGGACGTTATAATATTAAAATTGCCCAAAAAGCCGTAGAGATACGAGTGACAGCAAAAGAAAAAGACATTCATGATTTTTACGAAATTCTTAAGCAAACCGGTGGCAGGGATGGATTTTCAATTCACGAAGAAGCTTATTATCAGGCTTTAATTCACGCTGCCAATCAAGATAACTGGGGCGAGTTTTTAGTAGCCGAATATCAAGGGAAAATTATTGGAGGCATCATGGTTACTTTTTACAGCGATACAGCTACTTATTATTACGGCGCTTCGGATTACGAAAATCGCTCATTAATGGCGCCTTATTTATTGCAGTGGAACGCCATTTTGGCAGCTAAAAAGAGAGGATTAAAAAAATATGATTTATTAGGGATTGCACCGCCAGATGAACCAAATCATCCGTGGCAAGGTATTACCAGGTTTAAAGAAAAATTTGGCGGGGAAATTGTGAATTATCCTTTAGCTAAAGAATTAATTTTTAGACCAATAGAATATTATTATTTTCGTCTCTTGAAATGGATCCGTGGTAGCACAAGAAGGCTTTTTTCCAGGAAAGCGTAAGGTTTTCTTGAAATTTTTACTCTCTAGTACGTCTTGGTGGAGTGACGCGTATGCCATTAGTTTGGCTAGGAGTATTTAGATGGTTGGCAAAAGCCTCTTTTTCGGATTTCAAAGCGCCAATATTAAGATTATTCGCATTTTGAGCCGCTAGCCCAAGATTAGCTTTGATTTGGATAGAACCTTTTTGCGTAATTAAAGCCATCCATTCAAAAACATTACCACTCGTTGGCTTGTTTGGTATTTTAGATAAAATATACCCCGCTTCATTGGTAATTAGTAAATATTGGCTTAAGGTTTGAGGCGAAGCATTCTTTAAAACACCCAAAGCTTTCCAGGCTAGATCTTTGTCTCGGGAATAAGCTCCTCCCAGTAACTCTGTTAAAGACGCCTGAATTAAAATATCTAACCTGTCAATTTGAGCGTTCGAGATTTTTAGTGCCGAAACACGGTTTTGATCTATTGATCTTCGCAGTGTTTCAGTTGTTGTAGAGCTTTCCGCCGGTTTTTTAATAGAACTAGAAGCGGCGACAGAAGGTTTACTTATGCGTGATGAATATTGCTTTTTAGTTTCTGCCCTAGCTTTTTCAATTTCTTCTTTTTTTTGTCGATCACGTTTCGTTTGTTCATCCTTAATTCTATCATTGTTGGCTTTTTCTACTTCATCCACAAGCTTAAAAAGATTATCAAAAGTGACTCTAAGGTCTTTGGGGGTAATATCCCTGTTATTTAAATTCACAAAAATAGCTGTCCTTCTTTTATCAAAATCTGCATATTTAGGATTGGCTTCAAGCGCCTTAAAAGTGGCAAAATGCTGGTTTAAAATATCACGACCTTTTTCTTGGTAGGCTTGCAATAAAACTTTTTTAGGAGAATCCGACCCCTCGAGGCTGGTTTTAATATTTAAAAAATTTTGAAAAGTTTCAGGGTCGAACGCGATGAGAAATTTGGGAACAAAATTGTCAAGATCTATTTTCATCTTTGCTAGATTTCCCTTTTGGTCTTTTAAAGCGGCAATATTTTGCCCCCTGGTTGTGATTTTTTTATCAAGCGCTTCATCCAAGGGGGACAAAAACCCCTCAATCCCTTGAGCCATTTCTTGGCTTTTGTTGGCTATACTCAGTCCTTGTAAGCTATAAAACCCTTTTATCTTTTCGCTGTTTTCTTTAGCCCGCTTAAGATTATTAGATATATCCCTTAAAGGGGGGAGTTGCCAGTTTAAGGTTGGATTAAAATCTTCTATCTGTTTTTTTGTTGCCGAGAAGTCAAATTCTTTTTTTATCTGCACTAGTTGGGCAGTTTCAATACCAAGTGATTTTAGAGTTTCTTCGCTTGGATATTTGGCTAAATCAGTTTCTAGCTCGGCAAATTTCGATTGAGCAATTTCTTTACACTGTGAACGAGCGGTTTTTAGATGTTCGTTATTCTGGTCATATAACGTGTTAATCTTTAGACGAGTTTCTTCAATGTTGCCGAAATCCTCATGATAAATCATCCCCTGATTAAGAACGGCACTTAAAATTTGTCTGCTTTCAAAAAAGCTATTTTTATTTGATGTGAAATTTTCAATTTCCAATCCGAAATCTTGGAAAATCGGTATTGTTTGATCCAAATAAAAAATTTCGTCATCTGCTGTTTTAAGCGCAGATGGAAGTATACTTTTGAAATAAGTATCAAGATCGAAGTCAGGGTTAGCGATTTTAGCCATTTTTTCATTCCAGGTACGAAAATCAGTAAACGGTTCAAGTTGGTAATAAGATTGATTATTCGCGGGATCGGTTTTAGGTTGAATCACTTTAATTTCGCCATCCAAATCTTTTTTATAGGCAAAAGGAGGCTTATAGCCATTTCCAATTATATTATTTTCCATTTTGCCTTTTACCATATAATCTAAATCTTCTTCGTCGGCGGCATTTAGATAGTCCTCACTGCTATCTAAAATATATAAATTATCACTTAATTGATTACTCCAAGCTTGACGGTAAGCTGCTTGTGCTACTTCTGAAGCTTTTAGGTAATAGGGATCTTCTAGGAAACGAGAATAACTTTTTAAAATATCCGTAATTGCTGATTTTTCCCCATATAAAAACCCCAAGCCAGATAAGGGAGAAAATCCTTTTAAGGCTGGATGTCCTTTTATAAAATTAAATAATTCATTGATCGCTTTCATCCGGTTCATTTTACCAATTGATTCTCCGGCTAATTGCTCAATGGCGGCATTAATTTTTTCTTGATTCTCTTTAGCTTGAAAAATTTCGTTTTCTAGGTTTCCTGGCCGTGTCCATTGTTCCGCCGAAATTCCCGGGGCATTATTATTATCTTTATACCAAGTGATATCAACTCCCACCAAATCAATCAAAGCATCAAGAGTATCCTTGTTTATTGTGCCTCGATCATCTTCAAAGGTTTGCATTGCAGCCACGTAAGCTTCCCAGAGATTATCAATAGCTAAAGCCATTTCATTAGTGGCTGACGGGTTAGATTTTGCGGCTCTTAAAGTGTTTATTAATTCCTCTTTCGTTTGGCGGAAAGCCTCTTTCATTTGAGAAAGCGTTAATTCGGCCATTTGTCCTGGGTTCTTGGACAAAACTTTACCTATTGACACATTATCAAAATTTTTAAGTGGGCCTTTGTCGCCGGAAAAATTTTGCGCCATGTAATAAGCTTTTATTAAATATAGTTTGAAATCGCATCCTGGTTTTCCTGGTTTTCGCGCGCTAAGCGCTCATATTGACGCTTAATTGCTTTTAATTTTAGAAGCATTTCTTCGGTGGTTTCTTGGGCTTTTTTCTTTAGGTCGGCTTGGCGACTTTGCTCTTTTTGTAAAACATGAATTACTGGAAGTTTCTTATCCTTGGGAAGATTTTTAATTTTTGAAAAAAACTTTTTTCTTAGGGCTAAAGGTAAAGTTTTGACAGCCATTGAGTTCTTAATTAAATCTCCCAAAAGAGCTACTGGGTCACCAAAAACCATCTTGGTTCTTTGGGTAAAACCTTTTTTTGAGGTTTTAGTAGGAGTAGTCATTTTTTGATTTTTATTTTTTAGATCCGCAAATCTTTTAATTTTACCTTAAATTAGAACAAAAATCAAGCATCGCGTACCTCGGTCGCCTTATCAAGGTAAAGAGTAGCTTTGAGATGATCAAATTCGTGCTGAATAACTCGAGCATTAAATCCCTCTAAAGCTAAGGTTTGCTTTTCACCTTTTTCGTTTTGAAAGGTAACAACAAGTGATTTATGACGTTTTACATGACCCCATTTCCCAGGCAGGCTTAAGCAACCTTCTTCCATTTCCACTAATTCCTCAGAAAGATGGTTAATTTGGGGATTAATCAAAGCTAAAACAATTTCTTGCTGGGTTTCCACATTCAGCCGCACCACTGCTAATTGTAAATTTAAACCGATTTGAGGAGCTGCCAGTCCCACGCCATTTTCCTTAAACATGGTTTCGATCATTTCTTGCACGAGTTTTTTTAATTTTTTATCAAATTTTTTAATTGGTTTTGATTGGCTGCGCAAAATACTGTTAGTTGCGCCTTTTTCAAGAGAAAGCATAGATAAATTGGTTTTTAGATGATTGGTATTACGAATTGCGACGATCTGATTTTAACGATTTTTCAATAAAAACGTCCAGCTCATTTGGGTCACCTTCCAGTATGGCTAGAACCTTAGAAGTCTCATAATTAGTACGATGGTCCTTAACCATCTGGTAAGGGTGTAAAACATAGGAGCGAATTTGATTTCCCCAGGCTCCTTCAATATGTTCTCCTTTTAGGTCTCGCAATTCTTTAATTCTGGTTTTTTCTTGTAAGACTAGTAGCTTTGAAAGTAGCGATTTCATAGCTTGCTGCCTGTTTTGTAATTGGCTGCGTTCATTTTGGCATTTGGCTACAATGCCAGTGGGAAGATGCGTAATACGAACCGCTGAATCAGTCGTATTAACTGATTGTCCGCCGTGTCCGCCAGCTCGGAAAACATCAATTTTTAAATCATCTTCAGCAATTTTTAGATCTATTTCTTCGATCTCCGGTGTCACTTCAATTAAACAAAAAGAAGTCTCTCGGGTATGTTTAATATTAAAAGGCGAAAGACGAACTAGGCGGTGTACTCCAGCTTCTTCTTTTAGGAATCCATAAGTAAATTCACCTTCAATACGTAAACTAGCGCTTTTAATGCCAGCGGTTTCACCTTCGGATTTTTCGAGCAAGGTGGTTTTCCAGTTTTTGGCGTCAGCATAGCGCATATACATTCGAAGGAGCATTTCTGCCCAGTCTTGTGCATCAGTGCCGCCAGCGCCAGCGTGAAAAGACATAATGGTCGGACATTCATCATGTTTGCCACTAAGATAAAGTTGAATTTCAAGCGATTGATAACGACGTTCTAAGTCATCCACAGTGTGTTGCTGTTCTTCAAAGTCGGCAGTTCCTTCTTCTGCTGGAAGAACTTCGAGAAGTTCTTTGGAATCCATAAGATTTTTTTGTAAGGATTCCCACGCCGTAATTTTTTGCATCAACCCCCCCTGTTCTTGAGAAATTTTTTGAGCCTCCTTGGCGTCATTCCAGAAATTAGGACTTTGCATCAGAGTTTCCAATTCATGCAATCGTTGTTTCAATTGAGGCATTTTTAAAAACAACAAAGCATGGGTGATTTCTTTTTCTAAAATATCTAATTTTTGAATGAGCTGAGGCATAGAGATTAAAATAAAAATTTAAGCGCCAAAATAACCGCATGCATTTGATGCTGAGTGACATCAATGCGTAAATTAGGGTCATCGGCGCTATTCATAATGCCGCCAATTGCTTGAGCGTCTTTCGTAGGGTGCTCTTTTAGAAAGCTATTTTGGAGAGAATGGTCAACTTGCCAGGTAGTTAATCGATATAATCCTTCGTCAATCACCTTTGCTAATTTATTAGCAGTTTCCAGGTCGTTAGTAAGTCTAGCTAATTCCCAGGCTGAAATTAGGCCTTCGTAAGCATAGGAAGTGTTTAGAGTGCGTGCTAAAACTTGATGCGTATCAATCATCCAGTTTGCCATTTGAATCGGCCATGTAGCGTATTTGGTAACCTTCCCCCAACTACTATTGTAAATTTCATAAAAAGCCATAGAACCCCATTGATAAAAACCTTTCGTCTTAGCGCTGTCTGGATCTTCCAAGAGTGCCTTAGTTACATGGGAATTATACATGGCATTAGCAGATGAAAGCACAAATGGCCTCCAGCCATCATAGCCTAGATATTTTACCGCCTTAACTAAGGCCAATAAGGTCTCTCCGTCAAAATAAGGAGAAGGATAATTCACCCCCTCACCTTCGGCATAGGTGTATTGAGAATAAAATTGATCATCGATTGTTCTTAAAGAATAAAGAAAATTAAGATACTGGTCTAGAAGAACAACGTAATGTTCCCTATTTGGAAAATCTTCTTCAGTTCGTAAAAAATCAATTAGAGCTAGAGAAACTAAGGCTACAGTACCGGTTGAGCCTTTTTCGGCATCATCATAAACAATATAGCGGATATTATCAGTTGAGGTTTTGGAAATTTGTTCAAAAAAATCCAGACCCTTAAGAATCGCAGCTTTGGTTTCTGGGGTTGGGTTAACCTGATGAATTAAAGCTAGTCCCCATAAAGCGCCTGCCTGGCGAACATCATTATCGGTAGAGCTATAAGTTTTCGTAACGAAATTATATTCATAATTAAAATTTCCTTTTGGCGTTTGATTTTGCAGTAAAAATTGGGTACCCAAAGATAAGGATTCCTGCAAGAGGCTGGGATCTAGGTTTTTAGGCTTATAGGAGCAGCCATTAATTAGCAAAACAAAAGATGCTAAAAGGCTCAGGGCTAAAATTTGTTTTAAAAAATTATATGTTTGCATTTTAAAAGGTGTTATTAAGCAGCAAGATCAATATTAAACTAGTTGTAAATATCGCACAAATCCAATACAATCACTGCGTTTAATGCTCTTTTAGAATTTATGATTTCCTTTTGATGTAAGGGGTCTGGCTATTTCCCCTTTTAATTGCGGAGAGGTACTCAAGTGGCTGAAGAGGCGGGTTTGCTAAACCTGTAGGGGGATGTATGTCCCCGCGGGGGTTCGAATCCCCCCCTCTCCGCCAGTTAGGAAATGTCTTTGTTGGCTCGCCCTCTGCGAGGGCTCGCCAGCCGATTTTAAGCGCAAATTGGAATTTTTTATCTTTCAAAATGAAGTTCGAGCCGATATTTTTTAGGAATGCTCGGATTTCTTGATTGTCGCTTTGCGACAAAAGAATTTTGGCTTGG
>LBWM01000012.1 GCA_000993615.1 Candidatus Peregrinibacteria bacterium GW2011_GWF2_39_17
GCATGATCTCTAGAAAACTACTCCACCGTATCTACGCGGTCGTTTCCCAAAACCGCCTCTATCAGGTTAACCCTATTTCCTCTTGACCATAGTCGGTCTGGGGGGCCACCACCACTCCCAGGATAGCACATTACCCATTAAAAAAATCTTTCCTATTTTTTAACTCCCATCCGCCGAAGCAAGACCAGTCAAATTTCCCAAATAATAAACATTACTTGGTTCTTGCATGGAAAGTACGATATCACTTTTCGCAATACTCTCTAAAGACCGTGCCTGCAAAATCAGCATCGAATTAATTTCGCTATCCTCAACTAAACCCTTATTTTTATCCTCCAATTCCTTAATTAAATATCCCTGCGTGGACATCGAATTAAGCTGAGTCAATGATAAAACTCCCATTCCAGCCACCAAAGCCATTATTAAAACTAGAACCGTCACAGGTCCTAACTTCAATTTTACATTTGTCCCCTTACCTAACCTGGAAGATGAAAAATCAGAATGAAAAGTGGGACTAAAGGAAGAAGATGACACAAAGGGAGGGGTTAAGATTTAAAAATGGCACGCAATTTAGCACTTCGACTTCTGGGATTTTTTTGTAATTCAGCTTCAGAAGGAACAATTGGTTTTTTAGTTAAAATTTGATAATCACAGTCATTTAACGCAGCCTGTTTAAACCCCTGCTTCACAATTCGATCCTCCAAAGAATGATAACTAATCACCACCATTCTTCCCCCGGACTTTAACAGAGACAAAAGCGACGGAATGGCCTCTCTTAAAACATTAAGCTCATCATTTACCTCGATCCTTAAAGCCTGAAAAACTCTAGACGCCATTCGATTTTGATCCTTAGGTGATCGCATAATTTCTTGAATCAAGTTCATCAAGTCTTCTGTAATTCCCAATGCCTTTTCCCTCCTTCTGGCAACAATCATTCTTGCCAACTTAGGTGCATATTTCTCTTCCCCATACCTGTAAAAAATTGTCTTTAAATCATACTCTGTATAATTATTCAAGACATGAGCCGCTGTTAAACCTTTAGAACGATCAAATCTCATATCCAAAGGTGCTTTTTTCTGAAAAGAAAACCCGCGTGAGGCGTCATCCACATGAGGAGAAGAAAGCCCTAAGTCAAGAAGAATAGCATCTACTGCTGTTATTCCTAGTTCCTGAAGCCGATCATGACAATGAACAAAAGAATCCTGAAAAAATTGACACTCCGAAGAAAAAAGTTGAAGACGTTTTTTAGCAATTTTTAAATTATTTTCATCAAGATCAAATCCATAATATTTTCCTTTAACACCAATCTCCTTTAGACAAGAAAGCGCATGCCCACCAAGCCCTAAAGTACCATCCACTACACTCCTTCCAGGCAAGAGAGCCAAATAATTCACAACTTCTTTTAAAAGAACGGGGACGTGAACAGGTTTATTTTGAGACATTTAATTGATGTTTTGTGCAAAACTTGTGTGCAACCTGTGTATAACTTTTTTGATCATTAATACAAATCAACTTTTAGGCTGCTACATGCACATTGTCAATATGCATTTTTAAAATTTTTCCTAATTTTCATTTTTTAAGTACAATTTTTGTACTCACAAATTAGCTAATCACCGCAACCTAAACCTGAAAACCGACCCTAATTCTATTTTAAATTAAAATATTGCAAAAATATGCTATTATTTCATACCCAAATTTTCACCCAGATCCATCCCAAACCACTACCCTTCAAAGAATCAAGTTGTATTTTTAAACTTACCTCTCTACAATCAAAATCATGCAAGAAACTATCGTAAAAATGCTTATAACTTTTGGAATTGGCATGTCTCCAATTCTGGAACTAAGAGGAGCTATTCCTTTTGCTATTGGTGTTTTACATTTACCAACCTGGCAAGCTTTTCTTGCTGCCGTCCTTGGAAATATGTTAGCTGTAGTCATTATTTTAAAATATTTAAACCCCGTGAGTAACTTCCTAATGAAAAATTCTCCCTTTATCAACAAATATCTAACCGCCTTATTCCATAAAACTCGTCATAAACACAGTAAACGTTTTAATGAAATCGGGGCAATTTTCTTAATCAGCTTTGTAGCAGTCCCCTTACCTATTACCGGAGCCTGGACAGGAGCTTTAATCTCCTTTCTGTTTGGGGTTTCCCCAAAAAAAGCCTTTATTTTGATTTCCATTGGCATCCTTTGCGCCGGAGTCTTAGTTAGCCTCGGGTTTGAATCAATTAGCGCCTTGGTGCGAATTTTCTCCTAAGCGCAACACCTCGACTTTTTTCCCGTAAACATGCCTTTACAAAAAACAAGCTTAACCTATACCACGATATTTCCCTGCCGCAAAATTCTTTTCTGCGCCCCAATCACTTCCACAATAGTTGAAGGTTGATTTTTAGGATCCAAATTTCCTCCATCAATCAAAAAATCTGGCTGCACCAAAATTTCAGCTACAGAATACGGCGAAGCCTGCCCATGTTTATTCGCACTGGTCGTACTCAGAGGACTCCCAAAAGCCTCAAGTAAATTCTTCGTCCAATCTTCGACTATCACCCGAATCCCAATCGTATCCTGCTTAGAATTTAAAAATACAGGCGCTTTTTCGGTTCGCGGAACCACCAAAGTCAAACTCCCAGGCCAATAACGTGCCGCCAAATCCAAAGCAATTTTCGAAAATTCTCCATACTCCTTCGCCTCCTTTAAAGATCGCACCAAAATACTCACTGGCTTCTCTTGCGACATTCCCTTTAACTCATATAACCGCTCCAAAGCCGCTTTATTAAAAATATCCACAGCCAATCCATAACAAGTATCCGTGGGATGCGCCACCACCCCACCTTGTCGCAAGACCTTTACCGCGGATAAAATCATTTTTACATTCATAACAATTCGCGACAAAAAACCAGCAAACCATTTTCAAAAATCCGCTTAGGATTCCCCCCACGAATCCCTAACAGATGGTTCCCTTCCTATACGATTCAAAACTCTCGAAATTGTTTTGGCAACTCTACTGGTTGCATTACCTAGCCCATTTTCCAAAACATCTGGCAATTTATCAGTTACTCCATCAATACCATTTGGCAAAACAATCGGAATTTCCGGCACAGGTATACCTGGTATAATTTCGCTTATTCGTTTTTCCTCTGCCATTTAAGATAAATATAAAAAAAACTAAACACGAGCTTTCTTTTTACCATAACCCCAAAAACATTACAATTGAATTTCGCCTAAGCCACCCGTATACTATGCTTCGCTTATCTTGGCGCAACATCTCTAAAAATTAACCTTCTACCCTATGAGACCTCGCGTTGCTATTAATGGATTTGGCCGTATCGGCCGCAATGTGTTTCGTGCCAATCTCAAAAAAAACGCCTTTGACATCGTAGCTATCAATGATCTTGGTGATGTCAATACCATGGCTCATCTTTTGCAATACGACTCGCTTTATGGCCCCTTGAATATTTCCATCACCACCAAACAAGGCATCCTAAACGTAAATGGCCAAGAAATTAAAATGTTTTCTCAAAGAGACCCCGAGCAACTTCCTTGGTTAGAAGAAAAAATTGATATTGTTCTTGAATGTACCGGCTTTTTCACTCATCGCAATGACGCGGTCAAACACATTCAAGCCGGAGCCAAAAAAGTAATCGTCAGCGCCCCTGGCAAAGAAATGGATCTTACTGTGGTTCTAGGCGTTAACGAAGACCAATACGACAACGACGACCACCACATTATTTCTAATGCCTCCTGCACCACTAATTGTTTAGCCCCAATTGCCAAAATCCTACACGAGAATTTCAAAATAAAAAAAGGCCTAATGACCACTACCCACGCCTACACTAATGACCAACAAATCCTGGATCTTCCCCATAAAGACCTAAGACGAGCTAGGGCCGCCGCGCTTTCCATTATCCCCACCACTACCGGAGCAGCCGAAGCCGTGGGCCTCGTTCTACCCGAATTAAAAGGAAAACTAACAGGTCTAGCCATGCGTGTTCCCATCCCAACAGTCTCGATTGTTGACTTGGTCATAGAAACTGAAAAAGAAACCTCTGCCCAAGACGTAAATCAAGCCCTTAAAAAAGCTTCCGAAAGTACTATCAAGGATTATTTGGCTTATACAGAAAAACCTCTCGTTTCCATGGATTTCAAAGGTGATTCTCATTCCGCCATTGTTGATGCGCTTTCCACCATGGTTATTGGCAACAACCTGATCAAAGTCTTAGCCTGGTACGACAACGAATGGGGTTACTCCAACCGAGTAGTTGATTTAGTCAAATATATGGGAGAAAGGATGTAAAATTAACATCTTATTTCATATTTTCTAAAACTATAATTAATCTACTAAGCAGGCTATTAGCAGTATCTATTTCTGACATTGTAGGTGGAAGAGCACCTTCTTCACGCCTCCCCTTGGTAATCCGGGAAGAAAATGCCACCATATCTTGGTGTATTTGTGTTATTAGAGATTCCCCAGGAAATTGAAAAAATGCTACGTCCACGCTATCTAAACAGGCAGTAAGCCAGTCATTACCTTTTACGCTGACCGGATCGGTGCTTACATCTCCAGAATAACCCCCACACAATGATTTAAGCTCCTGTATAAAATTGTCCAAATCAAAATCTGAATTTTCTGAATTTCCAATACCCATATAGTTTAAATTTTAAATATTAAAACCCTGAAAGGCCTTTTATATTACACAAAACAAAAAACTTGTCAAATTGTAAAATTTTCTTCCTCATTCTATAATTCCAATTACGCACTATCCGCTAAAATTTCTTCATGCTCCCCCTCGATCCCCGTAAAGGCAAAATTCTCGCCGCCATTATTCAAGATTTTATTAACACCGCTGAACCGGTAGGCTCAAAATCTATTCTTGTCAAATACCAACTTTCCGTTAGCCCGGCTACCATTCGCAACGATATGGCTTTTTTAGAAACCGAAGGATTTATCTATCAGCCATTTACCTCAGCCGGTCGCATTCCAACCCAAAAAGGTTATCGCCTCTACATCGACGAATTTGCGGATCACCAGAAAGCTAAAAAAATGGCCAAAGAAAACCTTAAAAAACTACGAAAACATCACGCCCAACAACACGCTCAACAACAAGTCTACGAAGCAGTGGCACTTCTTGCTCAAGCCATCCCCAACATCAGTTTTGCCAGCCTGCCTAATAATGAACATGCCTTTTATCTGGGAGTTTCTAATCTACTTAAACAACCGGAATTTCTTAAAAGTCCGCTCCAGGCCAGTCATGTTGTCGAAGTTTTAGAAGAAGGCACTCATTTTCTCAAAACTCTTGACCAACTGGAAATCACCGAAAATCCTAAAATTTTTATTGGCAAAGAAAACATTTTGTCTCAAATTGAGAGCTGTAGCCTTATTGTTTGCTCCTACGAATTCGCCGAATTTAAAGGATATTTAGGCCTTCTAGGTCCAACCAGGATGCCATATGCCTACAATCTAGCCACTCTTAAAGAAGTATGCGAACTTCTTTGTCAAGAGTGCTAACTTCTAAATTTATTAATATCAATTCCGATGTCCCTATTTTCGCAAGATAATTCCGCATCCAGTCAACAAAATGCCGCTCAAACTGATAATAGCACTAGCCCTGCCGGCAACCAACAAGATGACTCTCACCCCAACAACACTCAAGGCCGCGTAAATCCACAAACTGAACCCTCACTGGAAGAACTAAAAATTGCCCTGACCACCGCTCAAAAAGATCTCGAAAACATGACAACCATTGCCCAAAGGACAATGGCAGATCTTCAAAATTTCAAACGCCATACTGACGAAGATCGCAACAATCTAACCCTTTTTGCCAATTTTCATTTCCTACAAGCCATATTTCCGGTTATTGATAATTTCCAACGTGCTTTTCAACACATTCCGGAAAATCTAATTAACGAAGAATGGATCAAAGGAATTTTTGCCATGGAAAAACAGTTTATATCCACTCTAACCAATTTGGGACTTCAGGAAATCCCCTGCGAACCAGGTAGTAAATTTGACCCCAATTTACACGAAGCAATTAGCCAATGCCCAGGCGAAAAAGATCTGATTCTACAGTGCTTTGAAAAAGGCTATTTATTTAAAAATCAAGTCATTCGTCCTTCAAAAATAATGGTCGGAAGCGGGGAAGCGCCACCTCCACCAATGGCTAAATAAACCCAAGAACTACACACCAACGCTGTTGCGGAAAAACCGCCTAAGCAAACGAGCAATTTGGGTTATGTCATGCAAGAGTCGAACCTGTTGTATCTTTCCTTTTTTGCTCTGTTTTTGTGAATTTGTTGATTCTTAGCTTCTGTTACTACTCTTGTATTTTTTGGAGTAGTTTTCCCGCCTTCTACTACTGGTTTTACATGGTATAATTTTTCCTTTTGACAATTTACCATGTCGTATCCTTTTTGCTTAAAAACTTTCTCAGCTTTTTTGGAATCACGCTCTTACTTTATTGCTGTTTTCGAAACTGTACTTTTTTTCATAATAAAGTTTGATTAAATTATAAACTCGAGGAATAAGACAATGATTTGATGTAATTTTCCATATACTCAAAATCGGGGTTTCCGTTTTTTACTGGCAATTTTAATTTTAAATGACTTATTCTTTCTTTTGTAGCACCTCTTCCGTAATTAAATTTCTTTTCGATTTCTAAATTTAGTAAGGTGTTTATAAATAAGGCTATATATTTATTCAATTTGCCATGTCTAATTATGTTTATCTTATTTCCATTGATAAAATTTAAAGGCTGAAAAAACGCCTTAAATCCTTCCGCTCCAACAGAAATACAATTTTCAGGATTAATTTTTTCTTCAATAGAAATATTGTTTTCTACAAATAACTCAACTCCATTATTTGTTGCTGTTCTTGTAACATATGGTATGTTTTTATTGCTTTTGTCGGCAATTATTTCCTCAATTTCAAGACCATGAATAGGAAAACCCAAGGTAACTTTAAATAATTTTCCAACAATAAATTCTTCCCATTTATCAAATTCTAATTTTATTTTTTTATCGACCAAGGGTTTTTGAAAAATGCTTTTTTCTAATTCTTTATGATAAGCGATGAGCTTCTTTTTTAATTCTTCGGGGATCTGAGAAGGAATTAAAATATTTTTAAGTGTCTTGTTTGCCTGTCTTCCGTAATTATATTTATATT
Organism: Candidatus Peregrinibacteria bacterium GW2011_GWF2_39_17; assembly: GCA_000993615.1. Taxonomy (GTDB): domain Bacteria; phylum Patescibacteriota; class Gracilibacteria; order UBA1369; family UBA12473; genus UBA12473. Next base: position 7,160 of record LBWM01000012.1, read on the forward strand.
TGTTCGCACTAATACATTTTGCATAAAAAAGCATTTCAATAATGCTCATTTTTATTTTAGGTTCAAGTACTAAAACATGAAACCCTGTGTAAAATGGTAAAGGTTGATAAAAAGTAGATAAAACAGATCCCCCCCCTGCAACAGACAAGGTATGACCTGGATTCGGTTCAACATCTAATTCGGTTTCAACATAAGCGGAAATACCATTATTTTTTTCAGTACGAGAAACAAAAGGAACAGATTTTTTATCTGTACTTTTACACTGAACTAAATTTATTAGTTCTAAACTATTACCATACTTAATGGTAAATAAATCCGATACTTTTACTAAATTATTCATGGGTTTTTTCCGTAATTTCTAAAATTCTATGATCTGTTTTTGGCAAACTTCCGCAATGCCAAGCTGCAACACCATTTTCATCTCTGACAAAATAAATATCCTTTTCGTCCATTGTAATTTCTAAAGTTTTTATCACAAAATCATTGATTCCCGGTCCATAATCATCTCTTAATTTTGCCAAATAAATTTTTCCTTCTTCTTGTTTAGTTATCATAATTTTCTTTGTTAAAAAGTTTGTTGCTATGTAAAAAAGTTACATAGTTTAAAATAGTGTCCTCAAAATTTTCATCTTTCAAGTTTGAATAATCCGTTTCCATGTAAGCTTCCGTCGCCCATTCCATGTCTGCAGTGATTATTTGATTAACACTAAATCCAGCTTCTTCTTTTCTATTTTCAAAATATGTAAGCCATTTTTTCTTTATTCCACCAATTAGATTTTTTTGATCATCTAGGATTTCCCACTTGTCATAAGCGTCAATTCTTCCTTTATTTTTTCTTTTCACAAAACCGTCATCTTTGTAATAGCCGAAATATGTTTCTTTGTGATTTGGGTGTGGTCTGTGTGCTGTAAAAACCATAACACAAGAAACAACACCGACTTTTGAATTAAAAAACAATTCGTCTGGCATTGATAAAACCGCTTGTAATGTGTGTTTTTCAAGAAGTTTCTTTTTTAATTCCAAAACTTTACCACTTGTTGCTAAAGCACTTTGCATTGGCACAATAGCAACACAAGTTCCGCCGTCAACTAAACACTCTAAATTATTTAAAATAAATTCTAATTCGTCGGTATCAGTTTTTTTGTTTGATTTGTAAGGCGGATTCAAAAAACCAACTGTTGGCTTTTTTGCTTTCACTTCTTCAATAACTTCTTCATCAAAACAACTGCCGTTTATGATATTTGTTTTTCCGTCTTGGTGGATATACATATTTGAAACCGCCAAAGCGAAAATATGTGATTGATATTCCGTTCCAATAAGTTGTTTTGATTTTATTTCTTTAATCTTTGTTTCATCACCTTTTGCGTCTGCGATCATTTTTTTCATTGCACTAATCAAAAATCCGCCTGTTCCAGTACAGTTATCGTAAGCAATAGAGTTTTTATTGACTTGTGCTAAGTCCGCAAAAAGCTCTGTGATATGTGGAGGTGTTAAAACAATTCCTAAACCTTTATCGCTGTTTGCGTATCTCAAAAATTCAATATAAAGCTGACCTAAAACATCAAAGTATCTGTGAGTTTTAATAAAAACGTTTATGTTTTCGTCTATCTCGTCAATTATTTCCTTCAAAACATTTTCTTTTTTTGATAAAGAAGTGTCAGTTTTGATAAAACTAAATTGAGTGTTTAAATTTTCTAATTTTTTGCCTGTGATATTTGCTTTTTCTAGTTCATTTGAAACTGTTTGAATTAAAGAAGTTGCCAGGTCTTCCGGTCTACTCTGTGAAGCATAAGATCTTTTGAATGCTGGATTTTCTAAAGCAATCAAAATTGAACTAATCAATAAACTTCTTTGACTCTCAAGGATTTTATAAGTATGTAATTTTTCGTTTAACTTTTTAGTAAAATCCAAAAGTGAGTTATAGTCTTGTCTAAATTTTTCCGGACTTTTTAAATATCCGTTAAGATAATCTTCAACGGGCAAGAATTTATCACCAAAAATCGGCGTTGCTTTTTTCTCATCCTTTAAATGCAAAAAGTGAGAAACTTTTAATGATTGTTTTGTTTCTCCGCTAACTGCGATTGCTAATACATCAAAGCCTTTGGATAGATAAGAAGCGTAAAGCAAAGCACCATCAACCGAAAAATCGGCATATTTATCGCGATCTTTGCTTTCATGTTTGGTTACATCTGCCTTACATTCAATAACAATCAATAAATCAGGATTAGTTTTGTAACTAATAATAAATTCAGGATAACCTTTCCCTCCGCCTTTTTTTGAAGCGCTTTTTAATAACTTATCAATTTTTGGATTATCAGAGCGTTGTTCTTCAATATAAATAGAATCCGAAAAAATGGAAAAGTGATCTCTAGTGATTATTTCGGTTTTTCTTTCGTTCGCCATAATATTTTAATTAGAAATTTTTAAGACATCGATAATTTTTCCTGCAATATTCAGATTGTCGTTTTCGTGAAGCACGATAGGGAAATACTTATCGGTAGATTCTGAAATTAAAACAACCTGTTTATCATTTGGATTATAGCTAAATTTTTTGATATTTGCACATCCCTCTATTATGGAAACAACATAATCACCATTTTGCGGATTTTGATTTTTTGCATTTACAATAACAATATCTCCGTCTTCAATGTTTTTTTTGCCTTGTCCAACTTGTGCTTGATTCATGGAATTTCCTGAGGCTTGAATTAAGTAAAAATCCTTAACGTTCCCCTTTGGAAAAGCATTTTTTGATATTTTAATAAATCCCTCGATTCGATCTTCCGCAAAAGCTGTTGCGGGGCCACAATTTGCTATGCCATAAAAAGGAAAATTAAAAAAATCTTCACTAGTGAGATCTTTTTTATTTAAAACCAGCAAGCCGTTTTTCTCCTGGATCAACTGTTTGTTTTTTAAAATTTCAATGTGGTGTTTTACTGTTTGCGGATACTTTTCACCAATGCGACGACCGATTTCTCGGTACTTCAAAGGCACTGATCCTTGATCACGAAGTAATGCCAGAAGTTTATTTTGTATTGATGACATAATAATTTTATTGAGGTGTTCTGATTGTATCAGGTTTGTCTTTTTTGGTCAAACTGTATTTAGTGTATTTTTTCTTGACAGGCAAAATGACGCTTATCATAATAGGAGCTGTTATTTTTTAATTTTACTTTTATGGATGTATTGAATCATCAGTTTCAGTGGCCATATGACTATAACTCTGGTTTCCAAAGGGATTTTGGATGTGTTTATATTTTAGTGAATACCAATGGGCAATTGGTCGATGTCGGGCAAACAGAAAGTGTCAACGATCGTTTGCCAAATCATGATCGGAAGCAATGCTGGATTAGAAATAGCTGTCCCGACAAGCAGTTGTATGTTCATTTAAATCAAAATGAACAGTACCGACTTCAGCTTGAAGGAGCAATTCGGAATAGTTACGCTCCGTCTTGCGGAATTCGTTAAATAAAAGTGTTTTCGGAGCGACCGAAGGGGGCGGAGAAAACATCCGAACTGGCTGGCGATAACCAGACAGCCCCTCCCCTTTATAAAAAAGAATCAATTCGCCCATTCCTTATTAAAAGTCCGAAAAGCGGAGTGGCAAAAAGGGAATAGGTAAAAATGTATTTCGCTTAACTCGGCTCTTACGGAAATTATCTTGACTCCCTAAAATTGGCACTCTATAATTGAGACTGCTAATATTTACTCTTTTAAACCTCATAACTCATGTCAAAAATTATTGGAATTGATCTTGGAACAACTAATTCTTGTGTAGCCGTTATGATGGGCGGGGATGCCGAAGTAATTCCCAATGCCGAGGGACAACGAACCACTCCATCCATTGTAGCCTACAAAGACAAAGAAAGATTAGTCGGCATCCCCGCCAAACGACAAGCAGTCACCAATGCCGAAAACACTATTTTCTCCGCTAAACGTTTTATTGGTCGTACCTATAAAGAAATCGAAGAAACTGCCAAACGCATGCCCTTCAAGGTTAGCAAAGGGTCCAAAGGAGAAGCGGAAATTACCCTTAATAATAAAACACTCCGTCCAGCAGAAATTTCCGCCATGATTCTCCAAAAGCTTAAAGCTGATGCCGAAAAATACCTCGGTGAAAAGGTTACAGAAGCAGTAATTACGGTACCAGCCTACTTTAACGATTCTCAACGCCAAGCCACCAAAGACGCAGGTAAAATTGCCGGACTTGAAGTAAAACGTATCATTAATGAACCAACCGCCGCCGCTCTAGCCTATGGCATTGACAAAAAAGGTGGAGATAAAAAAATTGCGGTTTTTGATCTTGGAGGCGGGACATTCGATATTTCAATCCTTGAATTAGGTGATGGAGTCTTTGAAGTATTATCAACCAATGGTGACACCCAATTAGGCGGTGATGATTTTGACGAAATTATTTTAGAATGGCTTATTACCGAATTTAAAAAAGATCAAGGCATTGACCTCAAAAACGATAAAATGGCTTTACAACGCCTAAAAGAAGCTGCCGAAAAAGCAAAAATCGAACTTTCATCCACTCACGAAACTGAAATCAACTTACCTTTTATTACCGCTGATGCCAGTGGCCCCAAACATTTTAATATAAAACTCAATCGCTCAAAATTAGAAGATTTAGTGATGGATCTCTTGAACCGCTGTGTTGACCCCTGCCGCAAAGCCATGGATGATGCTAAAACCTATGCCAGCGACCTTGACGAAGTAATTCTGGTTGGTGGTATGACCCGTATGCCAGCAGTCCAGGAAAAAGTAAAAGAAATCTTTGGGAAAGAACCGCACCAAGGTATTAATCCGGATGAAGTCGTAGCCTTAGGAGCCGCTATTCAAGGTGGCGTTTTACAAGGTGATGTTAAAGACGTTCTTCTTTTGGATGTCACGCCTCTTACTTTGGGTATTGAAACTCTAGGCGGAGTAGCCACTCCTCTTATTGAGCGCAATACCACTATTCCTACTTCAAAATCACAAATATTTTCAACTGCGGCCGATACCCAAACCTCAGTCGAAGTACATATTGTACAAGGAGAAAGGCCATTGGCCGCTGACAACAAATCACTTGGTAAATTTATTCTTGATGGTATTCCTCCTTCCCCCCGTGGCGTCCCTCAAATTGAAGTAACTTTTGACATTGATGCCAACGGTATCCTTAATGTTAAAGCCCTTGATAAAGCGACCAATAAATCGCAACACATCACCATTACCGGCTCAAGCGGCCTTTCCGAAACAGAAATCGAAACCATGAAAAAGGAAGCCGAACTGCACGCCGAAGAAGATAAGCGCAAAAAAGAACAAATTGAAATTAGGAATCATGCTGAGACCCTTGCCTCTCAAGCCGAACGCACCCTTAAAGATGCTGGCGAAAAAGTAGCGGATGATATTAAAAAACCAGTCGAAGAAAAAATTCAAGCCGTTAAGGATGTTCTTGCCAAAGAAGGTGCCACTACTGAAGAAATTAAAACTGCCAGCGATGCCCTAGGCGAAGAAATTCAAAAAATTGGAGCCGCCATGTACCAAAACACCAACCAATCCGAACCGGAAAATGGAGTAAATGTAAAAGATATGAATGAAGACAAAGAAGGGAAAGACGACAATGTCGTGGATGCCGAGGTGGTGGATGAAGATAAGAAAAAAGAAGAATAAGCGATCTCGGGCTTACTGAAAATAACTTTTAATAACATCCGCCTCTTGCCCAATGAACGGCCTAAAGCTAAAGTAGGTTCATGCTTGACCTAAACTTATTTCGTGAAAATCCCGATCGCATCCGTGCCGACTTAAAAAAACGCGGGATGGACTGCGCCAAAGTAGATCAACTCATCCAACTCGACAAAGAAAATCGAGAACTTTTGCAGGAAATTGAAAACGAAAGAGCTATAAAAAATAATGCCAGTACCGGCATCGCAAAAATGGAAGGCGACGAAAAAAAACACAATATTGAAGTGATGCAATTACATGCATCACAAGAAAAGGTAGCAAAAGGGAACCAACAACAAATTGAAAAAAAACTTCTGGACATCCTCCTCACCTTCCCCAACATCACCCACTCCTCTACCCCAGAAGGTCCGGACGAATCCGGAAATGTTGTTGAAAAAAAACACGGCGAACCCCGCCAATTTGACTTTAAACCTAAAGACCACATCGAACTCGGCACCAGCCTCAACATCCTCAATCTCGAAGACGCCACTCGCATGTCCGGCACCCGCTTTGCTTATTTATTAAAGGAAGGAGCACTGCTCGAATTTGCCCTGCTTCAATTCGTCATGCAAAAACTCGTAAGCAAAGGATTCACCCCCGTTATCCCACCTGTCCTCGTCCGCGAACACGCCATGATCGCCACCGGCTTTTTCCCTGCGGACCGCAACGAAATCTATCACGTCAATCCCAAACTCAACGAAGACGACAAGGAAAACGATGACCTTTATTTAGTCGGCACCTCCGAAGTGCCCCTTACTATGCTTCACGCGGATAAAATCCTCGACGAAGAAAAACTGCCCCTCCGCTACGTCGGCTTTTCAACTTGCTTCCGCCGCGAAGCCGGCTCTTACGGCAAAGATACGCAAGGCATTATCCGCGTCCACCAATTCGACAAAATAGAAATGTTCAGTTTTTGCCATCCTGAAAAATCGTGGCAAGAACACGATTTCATCCGTTCGATTGAAGAAGAAATCATGCAAGATCTCGGTCTCGCTTATCAAGTACTCAATATCTGTTCCGGCGATCTCGGCTATCCGGCCTCCAAAAAATACGACATCGAAGCTTGGATCCCCACCCAACAAAAATATCGTGAACTCACGAGTTGTTCCAACTGCACGGATTATCAAGCCCGCCGCGCCAAAATCCGCTACAAATCCACAAAAACAGGTAAAAACGAATTCATCCACACTCTCAACGGAACCGCCTGCGCCATGGGCCGCACCATCGTGGCCATTTTAGAAAACTACCAACAGGCTAATGGCAGCATCGAAGTCCCAAAAGCGCTACGCCCATTCATGGACGGCCTCACAAAAATCACTACCTTGTCGACATGAAAAAATTCTTTTCAGTCACTCTATCTGGCTCTGATCTTTTTATCCACCGAATTTTATCTAAAACTTCACCAATTCGCTTTCGAATATAGTCCAGCGTCTTATTACACAACAATTCATTTCTATCTACTTTATAAAAGAGAGGCCCTCGAACCCCAAATCCAGTTTCGTGACTGCTCTGGCATGTATCTTTCAAAAACATTACACTTCCATCTGCTAATTCGCGCCCGTGCTGAGTCACAGTAAAATATTTGTCATCTCTTGATCCATCTTTTTTTGAAAAATTATAAACTAAACTTTCAGAACCAGGAGATTCACTAATGGATATCGACCCATTATCCCCAGATAACCCACATCCTACCCAATGATTTATATAATAATCACACCTACAATCATAGCTCTCATCATGGCCACTATTTAAGAGCCACAGCTGTTGCGACCAATTTATGTTCTCTTCTAAAACAGGTGATAAAGGATCATTAATAACCCTGAGACATCTATCAACTATTCGATCCGTCTCATCTGTAATCGCGCCAAAATATCGTCGCTCTTGATATTCTACTCCTGTCTCAAAAGAACAACCTGATAAAAAAACCGGTGCCGCCAACAATAGTGCCTCAAATGAAGTTGGTTTCATAAATATAGAATTACCCTTCCCTCAGCTAAAACATAAAACTATATTTAAAATCTGTCAAACATTAAATAACATTACACAGAAAGCCATTCTGCCTGACCTTGCCCCCTTCCTGCAACAAGGGGTATAATATTTAAGATAGAATTTAATAATCTCCTCCTCATGCTTATTGCCCTCTCCACTGATTCGCTCAAAGGATATGGCCTAAATAGAATCTTTGGTTTTGCTAAAGAAACAGGGTTTGACGGCCTCGACTTAGCCATGGATCCGGAAGAATACGACAGCATGGATACTGACTATATTAAAGAATTAAGCGATGAAACCGGCTTGCCTATAGTCGCCATCCAGGCTCCCAAAAACACTTCCAAAGGGAAAATTGAAGATGCAGTTCGCATGGCTAAAAAACTCAACACCCGCGTTATCGTCATTCAACCGCCTAAAATTCTCGACCTTAAATTAGCCCGTTGGCTCAAATCAGAAATTCCCAAAATTCGCCAAAAAGAAGAAATTTCGATTGCTCTTGAAAACGCCCCTTCCAAAACCATGCTGGGTTTTATTCCCGAATTCAGCATGAATAGCCTCAACGAGCTCAAAAAATTCAAACATGCTTGCCTTGATACCTCTCGTGTGGCTCAAAAAAAAGAAGATCTAATTCGCGTCTACACTATTCTTAAAAAATTTCTAGTACACGTTCATTTATCCAATGTTTATCACAATAAACCATACGCTCTCCCCGAAACTGGCATCCTACCTATTGAAAGTTTTCTTTCCAAATTAAAACAAGATGATTTTCAAGGCGCAATTTCCCTCAAAATTAAGCCCAAAAATCTTAATATCGAAAATCAAGAAAAACTCCTTCAAACTCTCAAGAGCAGCCTTTTTTATTGCAGAAAATATCTGCAATAAAAAACGTCCAACAAAAACAAACGACTATTAGCTTATTTAACCCCTGCAAACATAGACCAACTAGGTGATTTTCCTTTTGCTGATACCTACCGAATATTACGAACTAGAACAGCCGCCTCATAATGGCTAAAAACCAACCCTGCAAGGCACCAAAAAACACGACCTACTTGGTTTCCAAACGAGAAATAGATCATATTTACCCAATAACACAATAAAATATATTATTTTTTAAGCAACACATTTTCCAGGCAAAGCCGACTTTATTTTTGACACAACCTAATCCACCAGTAAAATAGTCGATGCGCTTTCTTCAAAAATGAATGTGTTGAGGAGGAATAAACAAGAAACGCATTTACCTGCGAAGGAGCCCAATTCCTTAGCCTTCCTCTACCTTAATAATTGTACATGAGCCAAAAAAAATCCCCAAAAAAGGATACCAATACCAATAAAAAAACTAGCTCAACCTCCGTCAAAAATCCAGTCACAAAATCACGCCTTTTCCTAACTAAACAGGAAAATTTTGCCTTACCCAACTTAATTGAAGTACAAACCAACTCCTACAAATGGTTTCTCGATGAAGGCATTAGAGAATTACTGGAGGAGATATCTCCGCTAAGTGATTTCTCTGGCAAAAAACTGGAACTTCATTTTTTAGAACACTCGATTGAAGAAGCAAAATACGACCCTGAAACCGCTAAACAAAAAAATTTAACCTTCGAGGCTCCACTTAAAGTACACGTCCAACTTATCAATAAAGAAACCGGCGAAATTAAAGAACAAGACGTTTTCCTAGGAGGAATCCCCTTAATGACCAAACAGGGAAGCTTTATTGTTAACGGGATTGAACGCGTAGTAGTTAGCCAAATAGTCCGATCACCTGGTGTTTTCTTTTCCCGTAACCAAGCTGCGCCAGCCTATTGCAATGCTAAAATTATCCCAAAAAGAGGCGCTTGGCTCGAAATTGAAACTGATAAAAAGGGGATTATTTCCGTTAAAATAGATCGTAAACGCAAAATCCCAATTACAAGCCTACTCCGTGTTTTTGGCTACGAAAAAGATAAAGATATCTTAGCACTTTGCAAGGATGTTATTACAGACAAAACCAAAGATTACATCTTGCTCACCCTAGAAAAAGACCCGGCAAAAACCGTAGACGAAGCCTACAAATCCATCTATCGCAAAATTAGACCCGGGGATCTAGCCACTCCTGAAAACGCAAAATCACTTATTGATTCCATGTTTTTTGATTACAAAAAATACGATATGGGCGCTGTTGCTCGCTATAAAATTAATCGCCGCTTTGGCCTTGATACCCCCAATAATAAAAAATACCATACCTTTCAAGTAGAAGATCTTATCCGTATCTTAAAACACCTCATTAAACTTAACAACGAAGAGCTTGAACCAGACGATATTGACCATTTGAGTAATCGTCGTATTCGCCCAGTTGGCGAATTAGTCCAAAACAAATTTAGAGTTGGTCTACTTCGAACTGAACGTATCGCCAAAGATCGCATGACTGTCATGGAACTAGAAACTATTACCCCTACGCAGTTAATTAATTCACGACCAATTACCGCTGCCTTACGTGAATTTTTCGCTAGCTCGCAATTATCGCAATTTATGGATCAAACTAACCCCTTAGCTGAACTTGCGCATAAAAGACGCCTTTCCGCTATGGGTCCAGGTGGACTTTCCAGAGAACGAGCTTCCTTTGATGTTCGTGACGTGCACCCCTCTCATTATGGCCGTATTTGTCCAATTGCTACACCAGAAGGACCAAATATTGGATTAGTTGTTCACTTAGCGACCTATGCTCGACTTAATAAATATGGATTCATTGAAACTCCCTTTCGGCGCCTAAGTCACACTACTCTTTCCAATAAAGAAGAAATTGTTCATCACACCTTAGACCAAGACATTAAAAATACTAAAGGAGTAATCTTGGCAAAATTAGGAAATTCCATTGACGAAAAACTAGCGGAAAAAATTGAAAAAGAGACTAAAGGAAAAGCCGAAATTAAGGTGCGAGCTTTTCTGACAGATGAAGTTAGCTATTTCGACGCCGAAGATGAGAAAGAACTGGTTATCGCTCAAGCTAATTCCCCCTTAAATGACTACCGGGAATTTACCAGCAATCGAGTTGCAGCCAGAGCCAAAATGGAACCTTCCATGGCGCATGTTCGCGACATTACTCATGTTGATATTTCGCCTCAACAAATTATTTCCGTCACCACTTCTCTAATCCCTTTCTTGGAACATGACGATAACACTCGCGCCTCCATGGGGTCTAATATGCAACGCCAAGCTGTTCCGCTATTAAAACCAGACTGTCCCCTAGTTGGGACTGGTATGGAAAGAGTAGCGGCCGAAAATTCCGGACAAGTGATTTTAGCGGAAAACAATGGTGAAGTTTCTTATGTGTCAGCCGACGAAATCACTGTAATTTACGATAACGGCAGCAAGAAAACTTATCGCCTCACAAATTATTATCGCTCCAATCAAGCTACTTGCTACCACCAACGAGCCAAAGCCGTCAAAGGTCAGCGAGTCAAAAAAGGAGATCTTTTGGCAGACGGCGCCTCAACCGATGAAGGCGAATTATCATTGGGTCAAAACCTCTTTGTCGCTTATATCAGTTGGAGGGGTTACAACTTCGAAGATGCCGTTATTATTTCCGAAAGGTTAATTCAAAAAGATGCTTTTAGCTCAGTACATATCGAAACCTTTACCGTAGATGTCCGAGATACTAAATTGGGACCAGAAATTGTTACCCAAGATATTCCCAATGTAGGAGAATCTCGACTTAAAGATCTAGATGTCAACGGCATTGTGCGCATTGGAGCCACAGTTCGCGAAGGAGATATCCTAGTTGGGAAAATTACCCCAAAAGGGGAAACTGAATTAACCCCTGAAGAAAGATTACTTCGCGCTATTTTTGGCGACAAAGCTCGTGATGTTAAAGATACTTCCCTACGCTTACCAGGTGGCGAAGGAGGAAAAGTAGTTAAGGTAGAAATCTTTGAAAGAGATAAGGGTGACGAATTATCAACCGGCGTTATTCAGCAAATCCGAGTCAGTGTTGCCCAAACCAGAAAAATAGAAAAAGGAGATAAGGTTGCAGGAAGACACGGAAACAAAGGTGTTATTTCCATTATTGTCCCCAAAGAAGATATGCCCTATCTACCAGATGGCACACCAGTAGATATTATCTTAAATCCTCTTGGTGTCACCAGTCGTATGAATATTGGTCAGATTCTAGAAACTCATCTAGGCTGGGCCTGTCAAAAACTTAATATCAAGGTAGCCACCCCGGCTCTTAATGGAACAAATCATGAGCGAATTACTGAATTATTAACCGAAGCTAATCTCCCCCCAGATGGAAAAATCCAACTTTATGACGGCCTCACCGGAGAACCCTTTGATCATAAAACCACTGTGGGCATTGCCTACATCATGAAACTAAACCACTTAATTGAAGACAAAATTCACGCCCGTTCCGTTGGCCCTTACTCCCTAGTTACCCAACAACCACTCGGCGGTAAAGCGCAACATGGCGGACAACGTTTCGGAGAAATGGAAGTATGGGCATTAGAAGCTTACGGAGCGGCTCACACTCTTCAAGAAATGCTTACCATTAAATCAGATGATGTTTACGGCCGCGCTAAAGCTTATGAATCAATTGTTAAAAGTGAACCAATCCGCAAACCACGCACCCCTGAATCATTTAATGTACTTATGAAGGAACTACAAAGCCTTTGTCTTAATGTTGACCTTATTGAAACAGAAAAAATCGAAGAAGATGAAGCCATGGAAAATGATGAATATATTGCACCAGAAGAAGATGAAGTTATTTTAGCCTCTGAAGAAACAGAAACTCCAGCAATAGATGGTGCCGTGACCATAGAAGAAGACGCTTTCACAGAAGAAGAACCGCCCTTGGAAGAAATTGGAAAAATGGAAAAATAACATTCTTTAAAAATCCTAAATTCTCCTTGATTTCAAATTCATAAATTATTAAATCCTAACCCAATACCCATGCGCAGTGTCAATAAAGTTATTATCATCGGAAATGTAACCCGTGAACCACAAACACGCACTACTCAAAACGGCCAATTAGTTTGTACTTTCGGAGTAGCAACTAATCGTTCCTGGAAAACAGCCGGTGGCGCAGACCACGAATCCGCTGAATTTCATGAAGTCGTTGCTTGGGCTAAGCTCGCTGAAATTTGCGAAAAATATATCCACAAAGGAAAATTGGTTTACATTGAAGGTTATTTAAAAACAAGGAACTGGGATACAGCAGACGGCACTCGCCGTTTTAAGACAGAAGTGGTTATTCAGGATTTAATTCTTCTCGACAAACCAGAACGCTCTGGAGAAGAAAGTTCCTTCGAACAAGAAGTAATGGATGCTCAACCACAAGCCGAAGATTTTTCCGAAGAAGAAGATCACCTAATGGACAATTCCGAACCAGTTGAACAAACAGACCAGTCACCAGCCAGAAATTCATCAAAAGAAGAAAATCTCATTGATAAAGATTTAGGTCTGTAAAAACAAAATTCTATTTTTTAGGCTTTTAATTTCTACCCGTTTGTTATGATGTCAAAAGATAATTTACCACTCACTTTTAAGGGAATAGCCCTGTCTGTTGCCTCTCCAGAAGAAATCTTGTCCTGGTCGCATGGCGAAGTAAAAAAACCAGAAACCATCAACTACCGAACACAAAAGCCGGAAAGAGATGGCTTGTTTTGCGAAAAAATATTCGGTCCAACTAAAAACTGGGAATGTTACTGTGGAAAATACAAAAGGATTCGATACAAAGGAGTTATTTGCGAAAAATGCGGAGTAGAAGTCACCCGCTCTATTGTCCGACGCGAACGAATGGGGCATATCAAATTAGCCGTACCAGTGACACACATCTGGTTTCTACGTTCAACGCCAAGTCGAATCGGTTTATTGCTAAATTTACCAGTTAAAACTCTTGAACAAGTAGTCTACTTTGCAGCTTACGTTATTACCGAAGTAGATGAAAAAGCCAAAGAAGAAACATTTGAACAACTCAAAGAGGAATTCAAAAATTACAGAATTAAAATTCAAAAGGAATTTAAAGAAAAAAATGACCAAGTGGAAAAATCACCTACCCCTGAAAAACTTGAGAAAGAAATGGCCGCAAAAATCGAAGAATTAACCATGCAACATAACACCGCCAGAGAAGAACTGCAAAATATCAAACCAGGGCATATTTTAACAGAATTATCTTATCGCGATATGTCTATGAAATTCGGACATGTCTTTAAGGCTGGCACTGGCGCTGAATCCCTAAGAGAAGTAATAAAAAATACTGACCTAACCCAACTAAAGACCAACCTTGAAGAACAACTCAAAAAAGCCAGTGGGCAAAAACATAAAAAGCTCACTAAACGCCTCAAATTAGTAGGTAGCTTCCTAAAGGCAACAATCAATCCTGAATGGATGATTATTACTATTTTACCAGTAATTCCGCCTGATTTAAGACCTATGGTTCAACTTGACGGCGGACGCTTTGCCGCCTCTGACTTAAACGATCTTTACCGCAGAGTCATTAATCGTAACAACCGTTTAAAACGCTTACTCTCCATTGGCGCCCCGGAAGTTATCTGTCGAAATGAAAAAAGAATGCTTCAAGAAGCAGTCGATGCTCTTTTGAATAATAGCGCCCGCCAAAGCCGCGCCGTTTTTAATACCGGCGACAAACGAAAACTACGCTCTCTATCTGATATGCTTAAGGGGAAACAAGGACGCTTTCGCCAAAATTTACTTGGGAAACGAGTTGATTATTCCGGACGTTCCGTTATCGTAGTTGGCCCCCATCTTAAATTACACCAATGTGGTTTACCAAAAACAATGGCCCTAGAGCTTTTCAAACCATTTGTTATTGGACAACTAATTGGCGAAGGATATGCTCACAACATCAAAAACGCCGAAAGACTAATCCTAAGTAATAAACGAGAAGTCTGGGATATTTTAGAAAAAATCACTAAAGATCACTATGTCCTCCTTAATCGCGCTCCAACTTTGCATCGTCTTGGTATTCAATCCTTCCAAGCCATCCTAGTAGAAGGCAAAGCTATTATGATTCATCCTCTTGTTTGCGCCGCCTTTAACGCTGACTTCGACGGTGACCAAATGGCTGTCCATGTCCCCCTATCCAGAAGAGCCCAAGAAGAAGCCAAAGGCCTAATGCTTTCCGCTAATAACCTTCTTAAGCCATCAGCCGGAGAACCAATTGTCAACCCAACTCAAGACATGGTACTTGGTTGCTACTTCCTAACTCAAACCCATGCTGGCAAAAAAGGAGAAGGCATGATCTTTGCTGATCCCAAAGAAGCCTTTATGGCCTACGAACTAGAACATCTTAATTTACAAGCCATTATCAAAGTAAGAATAAAAGGGGAAATCATTGAAACCTCTGTTGGCCGCTTGATCTTTAACGAAATTCTTCCTGATGGCATGGCCTATATTAATGAAGCCCTGACCAAAAAATCTCTTTTAAATATAATTGCCAGCTGTTACAACCAATTCAGCTATGAAATAACAGCTCAAGTTTGCGATGCAATTAAAAAAATGGGGTTTGAATTTGCTACCAAGTCCGGTATTTCCATCAGCGCCGCTGATATGATTGTTCCAAAAAGCAAAGAAAAAACAATTGAAGCAGCTTCCGAAGTGGTCAAAAAAATAAATAATCAATACTGGAAAGGCCTTGTCACTGACCGGGAACGATACCACCAAACCATTAAAGTCTGGGCACAAGCTAAATCCGATATTACCAAATCTTTATTCGAAAGTTTCCCTGAAGAAAATGATATTTTATATAGCGTGGCCTCTGGAGCTAGAGGTAATTGGGGACAAATCACCCAATTATGCGGGATTAAAGGATTAGTTGCCAATCCGGCCGGAGAAACAATCGAGTTACCTATTCGCTCCAATCTAAAAGAAGGATTCACCATCTTGGAATACTTCATTGCCACACACGGAGGAAGAAAAGGAAAATCTGATACGGCTCTAAAAACCGCTGAAGCCGGCTACCTTACCCGTCGCCTTGTTGATGCGGTTCAAGATATAGTGGTCAAAGAAAAAGAATGCGGCTCAAAACGAGAACACGAAATTACCGTAGAACAAAGTGAAAAAATAGGAGAAGATTTTGAAAAACGCATTTTTGGACGTGTCCTTGCTTCTGACCTCAAATCACCAGCCGGAAAAGTGCTAGCTAAACGTAATACCGAAATCGATCATAAACTTATTGCCACCATTAAAGAAATGGGTATTACTACGGTTCAAGTTCGCAATGTTATTACCTGTCAAACCCAAAATGGCATTTGCCAAATGTGCTATGGCCGAGATCTAGGCACAAATCTTCCTGTAGATTTAGGTACAGCTGTCGGAATTATTGCGGCGCAAAGTATTGGGGAACCAGGAACTCAGCTTACCATGAGAACCTTCCACATGGGAGGTGTAGCTGAAGGCAGCGATATTACCCAAGGTTTAACTCGGGTTGAAGAATTATTAGAAGCCAGACCTCCTAAAATTCCAGCTCTACTAGCCAAAACTAAAGGACATGTCAAAATTTCTCGCAAAGGTAAATATAGTGAAATAGTTATTTTAAGCGATGAAGTACAAGAAAAAAGCTATCTTCTACCAGAAAAAGCCACAGTCAAAGTAAAAGTAAATCAAGCCTTTAAAGCTAAGGATACTTTAGCCGAAAATAAAGAAACTAAAATGACTGTCAAAGCAGAAGAAAGCGGAAGGGTTGTCAAAATTCAGAAAGATAGAATCATCATCATAAGCGATGAAGCGGTTGAAGAAATTTATAAAATCCCAGCTGAACGATCAGTCCTTGTTAAAAATGGAGACTTGGTTAGCCCTGGGCAAGCTCTCAGTGGCGGACATAAAAATTTAAGAGAATTAATGGGTCTAGCCGATATCCATGCGGCCCAACATTATATTTTAAGTGAAGTACAAAGTATTTATGCCTCTCAAGGTCAAAAAATTAATGACAAACATATTGAAATTATTGTTCGCCAAATGTTCTCTAAAGTCAGAATTCAAGAAGCTGGCGACAGCAATTTCCTACCAGGAGAAATTGTCGATCTTATCATTTTTGAAAAAACCAATGGAACCCTCAAAAAAGCTCATAAAAAAGAATCAACCGGAGAACGTTTATTGCTAGGACTCACCAGGATATCCCTCCAAACCGATAGCTGGCTATCAGCCGCTTCCTTCCAAGAAACCATTCGCGTTTTGGTTGAAGCTGCCACTACCAAAAAAATAGATTATCTTGAAGGTCTTAAGGAAAACGTAATTATCGGTAAATTAATCCCAGCCGGAGCCACTTACCGCAAAACGCATGGTATCCACAAGGAAGAAAAAGAAAATGAGAATTAAAAACTTGCGCAGGCCTTAAAAATCAATTAAAGTCCAATCTCGACTGTCTTAATTTCATTCTCATCACAACCTCAACTAAATCTCACAATGCCAACCATCAACCAATTAATACGCGCCCCTCGCAAAAATAAAACCAAGAAAAGCAAATCACCAGCCTTACAAAGAATTTTTAATACTCTTAAAAATCATTCCGTTAGCCTAGGTTGTCCCCAAAAAAGAGGTGTTTGCGTTAAAGTAACAACCATGACGCCTAAAAAACCTAACTCGGCTTTACGTAAAATCGCTCGTGTTCGCTTAACAAATGGCATGGAAGTTAATGCTTATATCCCTGGTGAAGGCCATAATCTTCAAGAACACTCGGTTGTCATAATTCGTGGTGGTCGAGTCAAAGATCTCCCTGGCGTAAGATATCACATTATTCGTGGCAGCTTAGATACTCAAGGCGTTGCTAACCGCAAACAAGGTCGTTCATTATATGGAGCAAAGAAACCCAAAAAGGCCTAATAAAGCCTACAACAATTTTTAATTTTTTCCTTTTTAGCTTTTTATGCCCAAAAAACATATCACCAAATATATTCCCGAAGGCTCCAATCCCCTTCAGGAAAAATTCATTAATTACATCATGAAAAGTGGTAAAAAAAGTATTGCCCGCAAAATTTTCGGGGAGACCCTAGTCGAAATTCAAAAAAAGGGAAATAACAACCCTGAATTAATTTTCGAAAAAGCGATTGAAAACGTCCAACCAAATATGGAAGTAAGACCAAAAAGAATTGGCGGTGCTGTTTACCAAATACCCATGGAAGTAAAACCAGGAAGACGTCTTATGCTTTCTTTTAGATGGATCCTAGAAGCCGCCAGAAAAAGTAAAGGTTCCCGCATGGCCATTCGCCTTAGTCGTGAATTAATGGAAGCCGCTGAAGGAACCGGCTATTCAATGAAGAAAAAAGAAGATACACACCGTATGGCAGAATCAAATAAGGCATTCGCGCACTATGCCCGCTACTAAAATAATTGAATTAAGAGCCCACCATTTATACACCTTGTTGAGTTATCAACGTCTGCCTAAATTTTTAAAACCGTTTGCTAAATTTAGCAAAAATTTAAAATTGACTCTTTGTGGTTATAAAAATGGGAATCAATTTTCAACCCATTTAATCCAAACCATGGACGATCTTTTAACTGAAAAAATAAAAAATGTAAGAATCACTAGTACACGTGACTTTCTCTGTCAACAATGCCATCAAAAAAGAGAAAAATATTGCCAGGTGGCTGGCCTAAAATGGAGTCTCCTTTTTTTAAAAAAACTGGACCAAACTATTGCCCAAAACTCAAATGGTTTCTTGGAAATAGGGAAAATATATCCAACCAAAAAAATCATTAAAAATTATTCACTTATCAAAAAGGCTATTTTAAAAACAATATGGCAACTCCCCTCCTTGATTATTAATTTAAAAAGTAAAAATTAACTTTACCTTAAGATCATTTTTAGTTAAAATCGACCAGACAAAAGATCCACTAACTTCCCTCCCCATGTTAAAACTTCGCTTTACTCTGCTAGTAACGCTTTTGATAAGTCTGTTAATCGTTATTTTAGGGTTCGCCGGATGCCTTAATAGCGGTAAATTATCAACCGTAGAATACAACAATAAAATTGTTGAGACCCTTAATAAAACATCAGCAGCTATTGAAACCACCACCCAAATATATGATTCCACAGTTCCGAATGTTGTAACCGAAGAAGCAATCATTGATAGTTTAGCTTTAACTGCTAGTTACGAAGCCGCCAAAAAAGAAATAATTGCAGCCGAAACAACACTTACCACCCTTAAAAGTAAAAACGTTGAACAAATACAAAACGTTCAACCGGAATTTACAAATTACATCACCCTAGGCAAAAATTATTTAGCTACCTACGAAACCATGATGCAATATTATTCAGACAAATCATTCGCAGAAAACCTAGACAAAGTCACGGAATACGATAATCAACTCCACCAACAATATAATGATTTTATTACCTCCAATAATAGATTAGTTGATATTCTAGCTCAGTATGTAAGCTAACGAAAAAGCGTACCTTGACTTTAAGAAGCAAATCCCTATAATTTCTCCGCCAATAAACACCGCGATTCGCTAGCTTTTTAAAGCTACCTAAGAAAAAGCGAAATTGGTAATCTTCATTTTATTATTAATTACTAATAAAACTTTATGTCGGACCCCATTACAGACTTATCTTTTCTTCGCAATATTGGAATTTGCGCCCACATTGACGCCGGAAAAACAACCATGACGGAACGCGTCTTATTTTATACCGGCAAAAGCCATAAAATCGGCGAGGTACACGAAGGAGCAGCTACGATGGATTGGATGGAACAAGAACGAGAACGGGGAATTACCATCACTTCAGCATGTACAACCTGTTTTTGGAAACCAACTTATGAAGGCGGTAACATCCATCGTATTAACATTATTGATACTCCTGGCCACGTTGATTTTACCGTAGAAGTGGAAAGATCATTGCGCGTATTAGACGGCGCCGTAGTTGTCTTTGACGGCTCCCAGGGAGTCGAACCCCAATCAGAAACAGTCTGGAGACAAGCTGATAAATACAATGTTCCAAGAATCGCTTTTGCTAATAAGCTAGACAAAACTGGCGGCGATTTTTATATGACCTTAAAATCTATTCACCAACGTCTGAATAAAAACGCCGTTGCCATTCAATTACCAATTGGTGAAGAAAATAATTTTCAGGGCATTATCGACCTATTAGCTAGAAAAGCCTATGGGTTTGAGGGAAAACACGGGGAACAAATTATTGAAATAGCAATACCAGAAGAAATGAAAGAAAAAGTGGAAAGCTACCGACATACTCTTGTAGAAAAAATTTCTGAAACAGACGATACCTTAATGGAAAAATATATCGGAGATGAAGAAATTAGTATTGAGGAATTAAAAAAAGCACTTCGCAAAGCTACAATTAAAGTCGAATTAATACCAGTACTGTGTGGCACTGCCCTCCAAAATAAAGGTGTCCAATTGGTTCTTAATGCTGTTATTGATTATCTTCCCTCACCTTTAGATATCGCGGCAGTCAAAGGTATTAATCCCAAAACCGACCAAGAAGAAACCAGAGAAGCTAAAAACGATGCACCTTTCTCTGCCTTGGCCTTTAAAATTGCCGCTGACCCATTTATCGGGAAATTATGCTTTTTCCGAGTTTATTCCGGCACATTAGAAGCCGGCAGTTATGTTTATAACGCCAGCAATGGGCAAAAAGAACGTATTGGACGACTAGTTCAAATGCACGCTAATTCAAGAGAAGAAATAAAAAAAGTTCACGCCGGAGATATTGCCGCAGCCGTAGGCTTAAAAAGCACTTTCACTGGGCATACCCTTTGTGACGACAATAAACCAATTTTACTGGAATCAATCGATTTCCCTGAACCAGTCATCTCCATTGCTATTGAACCAAAGACCAAAGCAGATCAAGAAAAAATGGGAATTGCCCTTCAAAAATTAGCTGAGGAAGATCCTACCTTCCAAGTAAGAAGCGATGAAGAAACGGCTCAAACCATTATTTCCGGCATGGGCGAATTACATCTCGACATTATTGTGGATCGAATGAAACGCGAATTCAAAGTTGAAGCCAATGTTGGCCAACCGCAAGTCGCGTACCGGGAGACAATTCAAAAAGAAGTGGAAGAAGAGGAAAAATACGCCAAACAGACAGGTGGACGCGGACAATATGGTCACGTCCTGATGCGCATTATGCCTAATGAAAGTGGAAAAGGATTTGAATTTATTAACTCAGTTGTTGGAGGAAAAATCCCCAGAGAATATATTCCTGCTGTTGAAAAAGGTGTAGTAGAAGCCATGACCAGAGGGGTAGTAGCTGGATATCCCATGGTTGATATTAAAGTCGAACTCTATGACGGCTCTTATCATGATGTAGATTCTTCAGAAATGGCCTTTAAAATTGCTGGCTCGATTTGTTATCAAGCTGCTGCTAAAAAAGCAAACCCCGTTATCTTAGAGCCAATTATGACCGTAGAATCAATCACACCTGAAAATTATATGGGTGATGTCATGGGCGACCTTAATTCAAAAAGAGGCCAAATTCAAGAAATGGGCGACCGAGGAACAGTAAAATTCGTCAAAGCTAAAGTCCCTCTCGCCGAAATGTTTGGCTATGCTACTGATCTACGTTCTATGACTCAAGGTAGAGCTAGCTACAGCATGGAATTTAGTCATTACGCCAAAGCTCCAAACAGTGTTATCGAAAGAATCAAAACCGAACGAGGCATGGGTAAATAATACCAATTTTAAACTAGGACAACAGGTCTACTACGGAGCTCCGCTTCGCGAAGCAAAGTAGTATAAAATCCCTTGCATAGCCCATTTAATTCCAGTATATTTTCCGAGCATCACATTCAGATGTCCCATTTCAATTTATTATAATCCTAACCTATCTAAAATGGCAGACACCTTTCAACGCACAAAACCACACGTGAACGTCGGGACCATTGGACACGTTGACCATGGAAAAACCACTCTAACCGCCGCAATCACTATCGGAGCTGCAAAATTCTATCCAGGCGGAGTTAACAAAATAGTAAGCTATGACCAAATAGATAATGCACCCGAAGAACGCGAACGTGGAATTACTATCGCTACTTCCCACCAAGAATACGAAACAGCCAAACGTCACTATGCTCACGTAGACTGTCCTGGACATGCTGACTATATTAAAAATATGATTACCGGAGCAGCTCAAATGGATGGCGCTATTTTAGTGGTCTCAGCTGCAGATGGCCCCATGCCTCAAACCAGAGAACACATTCTTTTAGCTCATCAAGTGATGGTACCCTCAATTGTGGTGTTTATGAATAAAATGGACATGGCAGATCCTGAAATTGCCGAATTATCAGAGATGGAAATCAGAGAACTACTTACTAAATATGGTTTCCCTGGAGACGAAGTACCAATCATTAAAGGATCAGCTCTTAAAGCTGTTGAAAATCCTGACAACGAAGAAGCTCTTAAGCCAATCAAAGAACTTCTTGATGCCTTAGATAGCTACATCCCTGACCCAATTCGTGAACTTGATAAGCCAATGCTTATGCCAGTTGAAGACGTTTTTTCTATCAAGGGAAGAGGGACAGTAGCCACCGGCCGTATTGAACAAGGAATTGTTAAAGTAAATGAAGAAGTAGAAATCGTCGGCATTCACGACACTAGAAAAGTCGTAGTTACTGGAGTTGAAATGTTCAAAAAGACCTTAGATCAAGGACAAGCCGGAGATAATGTAGGGCTCCTTCTACGAGGCATTGAAAGAGAAGAAATCGAAAGAGGACAAGTTATTGCTAAACCAGGAACCATTACTCCTCACACTGAATTTGATTCGGAAGTTTACGTTCTTACCAAAGAAGAAGGCGGCAGACACACTCCTTTCTTTAAAGGATATAAGCCTCAATTCTATATTCGAACTACTGACGTAACCGGCACAATTGAATTACCAGACGGAGTTGAAATGGTTATGCCTGGAGATAGCATTAAAATGAAAGTAATGTTGGGTTCTAAAATCGCTCTTGACGAAGGTACCCGCTTTGCTATCCGCGAAGGTGGACGCACGGTTGGAGCTGGAGTGGTCACCAAAATTCTCAAATAATAGTCACTTGACTATCTAAATTTTCCCCTCCTAAAACAGCCCCTATTCTCTT
Source organism: Candidatus Peregrinibacteria bacterium GW2011_GWF2_39_17 (assembly GCA_000993615.1). Taxonomy (GTDB): domain Bacteria; phylum Patescibacteriota; class Gracilibacteria; order UBA1369; family UBA12473; genus UBA12473. The sequence continues at coordinate 29,875 of LBWM01000012.1, forward strand.
CTGGGGCTGTTTTTTTACTTCAAAAACTAAATCACAGACGCTAAATCATAAAATTTCGTAAAACCGCTATGTGAAACTTTAAAAAAAACTTAAATATAGATCTATCCTCAAAATAACATTGACTTCCGATACCCTTTTCCTATAAAAGACAATTACAACAAAATAAAAAACACTGCTTTTAGTGTTTTTCTCGCCCCTAAAATTGGGAGCGGGACATCCTCGATTAATTCCATTTTCATTAATGGAACACTATCACCTAAATCGAGGTCAACTCGGTTGTTTTATTCTTAACCAAAAACCATGGCCAAAAAATCCGAACCAAAAGCCGGAAAACAATTTATCCGCATTAAAATTAAATCCTTTGACCACAAAGTTATTGATAATGCCACCAAAACCATTATCGAAGCGGCCGAAAGAACCGGCGCCTTAATTGCTGGCCCAATTCCCTTACCAACTAAAATTGAAAAATTCACAGTAAATAAATCCACCTTTGTTCACAAAAAATCCAGAGAACAATTTGAAATCAGAACCCATAGCCGACTAATTGACATCACGGAAAGCTCTGCTAAAACAATCGAGGCTCTAACAAATCTAGGCCTACCAGCGGGTGTTGATATCGAAATTAAAATGATTACGGCCTAAAAAAAATCAAAATAATTACCATGACGGGAAAAAATTACTTGACTACACCACCCAAGCCCGCTAATCTAAGCGGGCTTTGTTATTTTCCTGCCAGCCAGGAAAGAAAGTCGAGGCCAATTGGTCAACACTTTCCAGGGAATTATCCCTTTTAACCTCTACCTTATAATGACAGGTATTCTAGGCAAAAAAATTGGCATGACCCGTCTCATTCAAGACGATGGCCGCGTGATCCCACTAACAGTAATTGAGTGCACTCCAAACATAGTCACTCAAATTAAAACTACTGAAAAGGACGGATATCCGGCGTTAGTTCTGGGATTTGACTCGTTGCCAAAAAAGAAAAAAACCCAAAGTTTTCGCTATCTACGCGAGTTTAAGCTCATTGAAAATGAAAACAGCACCTTTAACCTCAACGATAAAATTAAAGTTGATATTTTTAAAAACGGAGATGTCGTAAAAGTTACTGGTCAGTCTAAAGGAAAAGGATTTGCTGGTGTTATTAAGCGTCATCACTTTAGTAGCGGCCCTGGCGCCCATGGTTCTCATCATCATCGTGAGCCAGGCTCAATTGGAATGTGCGCAAAACCAGGTCGCGTGCTAAAAGGGAAAAGAATGCCAGGTCAAATGGGTAATGAAAGGGTCACTCTAACCAATACCCAAATCGCCTACGTTGATCCAATAAAGAATCTACTTGGAATTAAAGGTAGCGTTCCTGGCGCCAATGGTAGCCTTATTATTATCAAGAAAAAATAATTGTTATCCTAAATTATGAAAGCACCAGTTTACAACCAGAAGGGAGAAAAAATAGAAGATTTTACTTTAAATCCTGCCTTATTTGAAAATGAAATTAACGAAGGTTTGATTCATGAATATTTAATTCTTCAACAAAGCAATCTTCGCCAACCAATTGCGCACACCAAAAGAAGAGGAGAAATAAGAGGAGGAGGCCGTAAACCACATCGCCAAAAGGGAACCGGCCGAGCTCGCTTGGGTTCTATTAGGACTAATCAACAAAGAGGAGGAGGAAGCACTTTTGGTCCTCGTAATACCCGCAATTTCACGATATCTATGCCAAAACAACAAAGACGCAAAGCCTTATTTTCACTTTTATCCTCTAAGGCTAAAAACAATCAAGTTATAATTTTAGATTCATATCAGGCCGATAAAATTCAAACCAAGCTATTTGATCAAGTACTTAAGCAATTACCAATCAAGCGCAACACCCTTATTGTTATTTCTGAAAAAAATGACCTAATCCAAAAATCAACCAGAAATTTATCCGAAGCTAAAACCATTCTCGCCAATTATTTAAACCCAAAAGATCTTCTAAAATATCATTCTTTGCTCTTTTTCAAAGATGCGCTAAATAAAACCGAAGAAATCTTTTTAAAACCTAAAGCAGTCAAAGTTTAATCCTTTTAATTTAAATTATCACTCCAATCATGGATTCATATTCCATTCTCATTAAACCGGTTATCACTGAAAAAGCAGTTAAAGGAGAAGCTGAAAGTAAATATTCTTTTATTGTTAGAAATAAGACTAATAAAGTGGTTATTAAAAAAATTATCGAAGATTTATACGGCATCAAAATTCTTAAAGTAAACATTCATAGCCTTCCTAAAAAAACCAGAATTGTGGGTCGAGGTAGAAGTATTAGCAAAAGACCATTAACCAAAAGAGCAACTATTACCCTTGAAAAGGGACAAAAGCTAGATATTCACAAATTTAAAAAATAACGTACTTTCTCAATTAAATTAAAATGCCTATTAAGATCGTAAAAAATACAACTCCTGCAAGAAGACAAATGAGTGTCTCTACTTTTGAGGAAGTTACCACTAAAAAACCCCTAAAATCACTCGTTGTTTCGCAAAAAAGACGATCCGGCAGAAATAATACTGGTCGCATTACTATTCGTCACCGCGGAGGCGGAGTCAAAAGATCATACCGCCTGATAGATTTCAAACAAACAGACAATAAAGGAGTCGAAGGGGCAGTAGCTTCGGTTGAATACGACCCTAATCGCAATTCCTACATTATGCTGGTTGTTTACAAAAATGGGGACAAAAAATACCACCTTGCTCCGGAAAAAATAAAGGTTGGAGATAAAATTATGGCCAACGATAAAACCAAGATTCGTTCCGGAAATCGATGCCTTATAGGGAATATCCCTGTGGGCTTCACGATCTATAACATAGAACTACAGCCAGGAAGAGGCGGTCAAATTGTAAGAAGTGCTGGAGCAAATGCCAAACTTATTTCAGTAGAAGGTGCTATGGCGCAAGTACAATTACCATCTGGGGAAATTCGCTTTATACCGAAAACTAATTTTGCTTCGATTGGCGTAGTTAGTAACCTTGACCATTCTAATATTTCTTGGGGGAAAGCTGGACGCAATCGCTGGAAAGGAAAAAGGCCACAAGTTAGAGGGAAAGCTATGAACCCCTGCGATCATCCCCATGGCGGAGGTGAAGGAAATACTTCTATCGGTCTAAAATTTCCTAAAACCCCGTGGGGTCTTCCAGCCCTTGGGGTAAAAACCAGAAAGAGGAAATCGAAGACTAATATTTATCGCATCCGTGATCGTCATGGAAAAAATTTCATCAAAACCACTTAATTGCTATTTTAATTCACTTTCTACTAATCTAAATTATGTCTAGAAGCTCAAAAAAAGGACCTTACATTGACCCAAAACTTCTCAAAAAGGTTCAAAAACTAAATGCGATTAATCAAAAAAGAATTATCAAGACCTGGGCTCGTGATTGTGTGATTTCACCAGAATTTGTTGGACATACCTTTGGTGTCCATAATGGCAAAGATCATCTTCCGGTATTTGTCAGCGAAGAAATGGTTGGACATCGCCTTGGTGAATTCGCTCCCACTCGTAAATTCAAAGGACATGGCGGTAAACTAGCCAAAAGTTCCACTTCGGGCAGTGAAGAAAGAAAATAATTATTTCCCTATCTAATATTCATGATAGCTCATCTAAGAAAAATTCGAATCTCTCCCAAAAAAGCAAATCTTGTTGCTGGCTTGGTCCGAAGAAAACCTGTAAATGAAGCCTTAACCGTCCTCCAAATAACTCCTAAAAAAGGAGCTAAAATACTGGAAAAGGTTATCCGTTCAGCTAGCGCTAATGCAACCAATAATTTCAAACAATCGACTGCATCCTTAATTATTAAGGAAATAATTGTTACTGAAGGTCCAACCTATAAAAGATTCCAACCAGTTTCCAGGGGTAGGTCACACCCAATCCTAAAAAGAACTAGCCATATTACCGTTAAAGTTGAAACTGACCCTTCGCTTGTGAATCGTGCCGAAAAAAAATCTGCGCCCTCGCTAACAGAAACTACCAATAGTATCGAAGAAAAACCCAAGAAGGAAGCCAAAGAAAAAACCACTAAAAAGAAAACAAAAACCTCAGCAAAATAATTATTTTCTACCTAATCTCACTCTCTACAAGTTACAACCTAAAAAATTATGGGACAAAAAGTTAATCCAAAAAGTCTAAGAATCGGCATTATCCGCAACTGGGATTCAAATTGGTTCGCAAACAAACACCAATATCGCACTCTGCTTTATCGTGATATTGAAATTAGAGAATATATTAAAAAATACTTTCAAGAAGGTTTTATTTCTAAAGTAGAAATTTTAAGAGATGCCAATAAAACTAATCTTGTAATCCATACCTCCAGGCCAGGAGTAATTATCGGGCGACAAGGCGAGGGAATCGAAAAATTCCAAGAAGCCCTTGGAAAAAAATTCCATGGCCAAAAATTCGAAGTTACTATTAAAGAAATTAAAAATCCAGATCTAGATGCCTATATTGTTGCCGAAAACATCGGTAAACAAATTTCCAGACGTGTTTCCTATCGTCGAGCAGTTAAAACCGCTATCCAACGAGCCATGGAAAATGGCGCCAAAGGAATTAAAATTATTGTAAAAGGAAGGTTAAACGGAGTAGAAATTGCTCGCTCTGAGACAGTAACCGAAGGTAAAATACCCTTACATACTTTTAGGGCGGATATTGATTATGCCTATTACCCAGCTCAAACGACCTACGGTGTTATCGGTGTTAAAATTTGGATTTTCAAAGGAGAAATATTTAATAAAATCACCGAAATGGTATCGGAAGAAACCAAATCTGGAACATCCCGTTAAATCAAAAACTATAATTGCTATTATTTAATTCATCTTTCTTAAAATGTTACTGCCAAAAAAGCAAAAATATCGAAAAACATTTAGAGGCAGAAGTGCCCTAAAAGGCAAAGCCCAAAGAGGAAATAGTTTAAGCTTCGGCGCCTATGGCCTAAAAGCCATCAATGCTAATGAAATTACTTCTCGTCAAATTGAATCAGCCCGCCGCGCAATTACCCATCACGTCAAAAGAGGGGGTACAATTTGGATCAGAGTATTTCCGCACACACCACTCACTAAAAAACCAGCAGAAGTTAGAATGGGAAGCGGTAAAGGAGCTGTAGATCATTATGTGTGCCGCGTACGCCCAGGAGCTATTCTGTTTGAAATGGACGGAGTAACTGAAGAAATTGCCCGCGAAGCAATGCGCCTAGCAGGACACAAACTTCCGTTAAAAACAAAATTTGTCACCAGCGCTATCCTTTAAAATTAATTACGTTACCCAAAAATCATGCTATCCCTTCAAGAATTAATAAATTTAGATCCAAAAAATCTCCGAGAGGAGCTTACAAAAGCCAAAAAAGAGAAAATTAAGATTGAAATGGCACTAAAAATGAAGCAAGATAAAAAAACCCATATCAATGATCAATACAAGCATTACATCGGCCAAATTATGACTCTGCTAACTCTGGCTAATAGGACAAAAGAAAGTACCTCATAATTAATTCTCCTCTAATTTCTAACTTCTAATCTAATGAGAAGTAAAACCGGAACAGTTGTTGCCTCTAAGAATGATAAGACTATTGTTGTCCAAGTTGACAGCTATAAAACGCATCCCAAGTATAAAAAAAGATATCGCGTTTCCAAAAAATTTCACGCCCATGATGCTCAAAATACCCATAATGTTGGCGATACAGTCACAATTTATGAATCCAGACCAATTAGTAAACTAAAAAGATGGACCATCGAAAAACCTGCTACTAAAACTATTTAATCTTTTATTCACTAGAATCTAGCCAAAATGATTCAGAATCAAACTCGCTTAAAAGTCGCTGACAATACAGGTGCCAAAGAAGTAATGTGCATCAAGGTATTAGGAGGATCAAAAAAACGCTACGCCAAAATAGGAGATATCATTGTGGTCTCAGTTAAAGAAGCTACCCCCAGGGGAATTGTTAAGAAAAAAAGTGTCCAACAGGCCGTAGTAGTCAGACAAAAAAAAGAATTAGGAAGAGCCGATGGAACTTATGTTCGCTTCGATGAAAATGCAGCAGTCATTATCAACAAAGATAAACTTCCTAAGGGAACACGCGTCTTTGGTCCGGTTGCCAGAGAACTCCGCGCTAAAGGTTTCGGTAAAATTATTTCATTAGCTCCAGATGTTATCTAATCTCATAATTAATCATGAAAATTAAAACAGGCGACACAGTCCTTATTATCAGCGGCAAGAATAAAAACGCTAAAAATAAAGTAATGCGTGTGCTTCAAAAGCAGCAACGAATTGTCGTTGAAAAAGTAAATATCCGCAAAAAACATATTAAGAAAACCAGTGCTAAAGCCGGAGAAATTATTAGCTACGAAGCTCCTATCCATGTTTCCAACGTTAAAGTCGTATGTCCCAATTGCAATAAACCCGCACGCGTTGGCTATACCTTCCTGGCTGATAAAAAAAAGCAACGCATTTGCAAAAAATGCCAACAATCCTTAGATCAAACTCCTTCTAAAAAGAAATAATCATCCTGTTATCATGAAAAGCTCAAAAAACAATCAAGGCAAAAGTTCCATGGCTAATCCCAAAATCTCCAAAGTGACAATTAATATTGGCATTGGCAGTTACGTTCAAACTGGTGACAAAAATTTTGAACCCATCCTTTCTAACGTTGCGGCCTTAACTGGGCAAAAACCAGTCGTTGCCAAAGCCCGAAAAGCTATTTCCAATTTTAAACTTAGAATTGGAATGCCAGTTGGGGTAACCGTAACCCTAAGAGGTAAACGCCTGAAAGATTTTCTTAGTCGATTAATAAATATCGCTTTACCTCGAATCAGAGACTTTAGAGGAATATCAGTAAGGGGTTTTGACGGGAAAGGAAACTATACTCTTGGAATCAAAGAAGTAACTGTTTTCCCCGAGGTAAATCCTGATAATATCAATCGCAATCATGGCCTGCAAATTACTATTCAAACTACAGCAAAAACAAACCGTCAAGGATATGAACTTCTAAAGGGAATGGGTTTCCCTTTTCGAGACGAAGTTTCAGAACAACCTTCGAAAAAGGCCTAATTATTAATTTCCCAAAGCTAACTTTAAAACAATTTATTCTATGGCTCGTACTGCCCTTATCGTCAAAACGGAAAGAAAGAAAAAAGAATTCATGAAATCTTTACAATCCGGAAAAGCGCCCCATCGCCCCACTCAAGTCTACAATCGTTGCCAGAGATGCGGTAAAGTTCGCAGCTACATGAGAAGATTTGGCCTCTGTCGAATATGCGTAAGAGAATTAGCGAGCCAAGGAATGATTATGGGTCTTAAAAAGTCTTCCTGGTAAAAATTTAACACTTTAATCATTCACCTAACTTTCTGACTATTAAATCTTATGAAAACTGATCCCATAGCAGACCTTCTCACCAGAATTAGAAATGCCGCTAAAGTCGGGCATCAAGAAACAAGAGTACCTTACTCCAAAATGAAATATGCCCTACTTCAAGTGATGGAAGCCAATAGATTTATCGAAAAACTCACTATTGAAAAATCTGGAAAATTCAGTGAAATAAAAATCTCACTGCCAAAAGCTAAATCCCTGGCGCTAAAAAGAATCTCTAAACCAGGTCAACGCATTTACATAAAGGCATCTCAAATCCCAGCTGTACTTAATGGTCTGGGAATCGCCATTCTTTCTACGCCTAAAGGGATTATGTCTGGACTTGAAGCCAAAAAACAAAAATTAGGAGGAGAAATTCTTTGCGAAATTTATTAACAATCCAATATTAACCAACTATCATGTCTCGAATAGGAAAACAACTCGTCATTATCCCTAGTGGAGTCATCGCAACTCTAGAAAATAATTCAATAAGCATTAAAGGGCCTAAGGGTGAACTTAACTTCACTATATCTCCTGACATCAAAGTCACTATAAACGAAAAAGATATTGCTATAAGAAGAATTGGTAATGACCGTATTCAAAAAAGCCTTCATGGTATGACTCGCAGCCTAATACAGAATATGGTAATCGGCGTTTCCAAAGGATTTACCAAACGCCTAGAAGTTAATGGCGTGGGCTATCGTTTTCAGATTCAAGGCAAAAAACTTGTTTTAGCCTTAGGCTATTCTCATCCAATTGAATATAACCCACCAGAAGAAATCGAAATTAAAGCAGATGAAGAAAAAAAGAACATCATTGTTATTACCGGCATAGATAAACAAAAAGTCGGACAAGTTGCCGCTGAAATTAGATCATTCAGAAAGCCAGAACCGTACAAAGGGAAAGGGATTAAATACGAAGCAGAAACTCTCCGTCGCAAAGCTGGAAAAACAGCAGCCAAATCATCATCATAATAACTAATTAATCATGCAAAAAAAGGACATTCTAAGAAAACGTCGCCATCTCAAAATTAGAAAAAAAATGCAAGGAACAACGACCTGCCCAAGATTAGTTGTCTACCGCAGTCTCAAATGTACCTATGCCCAATTAGTTGATGATACCCAAGGTAAAACCTTACTAGCAAATTCTGACCTTAAAAATAAAAAAGGGAAAGCACTGGATCGCGCCCTTCAAACAGGAAAAGAATTAGCCGAAAAAGCTCTCGCTATGGATATTACGACTTGTGTCTTTGACCGTAATGGGTATAAATACCATGGACGAGTTAAGGCCTTGGCTGAAGGAGCACGCCAAGGAGGACTAAAATTTTAAACCCTTATCTTAATTATCACCTAAACTACAAACTAAATTCCTATGGCCCCACCAAAGAATCAAAAAAGACCCCACAAAAATCAGGAACCAAAAGAATTTGACGAAGAAGTTATCCAGCTTGATCGAGTTACTCGTGTGGTTAAAGGGGGAAGAAGACTTCGCTTTAGGGCAACAGTTGCTATTGGAAACCGTAAAGGAAGAATAGGATTAGGTATCGGCAAATCAGCGGAAGTAGTAGGGGCGATTAAAAAAGCCGTCACCATGGCTAAAAAACATATTATCCAAGTACCGATTTATCGAACAACCATACCTCATCGAATCCAATGTAAATTTAAGGCTTCTAAAATCCTGTTAATTCCAGCCGGACCTGGTACCGGAATTATTGCTGGTGGAGCTACGCGCAAAATAATTGAACTTAGTGGCATAAAAAATATTTTAAGTAAAACCATTGGCGCTTCAAATCGAGTAAATAACGCCAAGGCTACCTTTAAGGCTCTCCAAAGTCTCCGTACTAGGATAGATCATGAAAAAGAAATTAGCGCCCCAACCCCAAAAGATAAAGATGAGGTAGCCAAAAAATCAACTCCAGTATCTTAATAATTTGTAATCATAAAAAGACACATGCAAATTCACACTATTACGCGTTCAAAAGGATTAAGTAAGCCCAAAAAAAGACTAGGTCGAGGTAATGGCTCTGGTAAAGGAACCTATGCCGGGAGAGGGAGAAAAGGACAAAGTGCCCGCACTGGCGGAAAAAGACGACCTGGATTCTCGGGAGGCCAAACCACCCTAATGATGCGCATGCCTAAATTGGGAGGTTTTAAAAATCACAATCGCGTTGAATACACGGTTGTTAATGTCGATACTCTCGAGAAAAAATTTACAGCTAATGAAACCGTAGACAAAAATTCCCTACTTGCCAAAGGCTTAATAAATTCCACAAAATATCCTATTAAAATTTTAGGAAATGGAAATCTTAGTATCGCCCTTACTGTAAAAGTGGACAAAATTTCCAAAATAGCAGGTGAGAAAATAACACAAGCAAAAGGAAAAATTGAATAATATATAAGTACTTCCTACTCTGGAATATGATAAAATACATCCTCCAAATTTGGAACGCAAAAGATTTAAGGAAAAAAATTCTATTTACCTTTTTTATTTTAGTTCTTTTTAGGTTAATGACCCACATCACCATCCCTGGTGTTAATTTAGAAGCTCTCAAAGTCGTTTTTGAACAAAACAAATTGCTAGGCATTTTTAGCGCGATGACCGGCGGTAGTGCCAATAATTTCTCCATTATTTTAATGGGGCTTTCGCCTTACATTAATGCCTCGATCATCATGCAATTACTCACCGTCATATCCACAAAACTGGAAACCATTAACAAGGAAGGAGAGCAAGGAAGAAGAACAATAAATCGCTATACCCGCTGGCTAACTTTCCCACTAGCCTTTTTGCAATCATACGGCATGATTAGTTTAGTGAATGCTTCTGCTCCGGTACCGATTATTGAAAACCTCTCTGATCCTTTTGTGGTGCTTCCAATCATGATTACTATTTCAGCTGGCACCATCATCCTTATGTGGCTCGGCGAACTAATTTCAGAACGAGGCATCGGAAACGGAATTTCTCTTCTAATTTTCGCCGGAATCATGGCAGGCATACCTTCCATGCTGGCTTCCATCTTTGCTTTAGCGCAACAAGAAACCAATAAACTAATTCCTTTTGTCGCCACAATTTTAATTACTATTTTATTCACTATAATCGTTATCCTCATTACTGAAGGACAACGGCGTATCCCCATTACCTATGCAGGAAGACATCGCAACTCTAAAGGAGAAGAATCTTCTCTTCCCATTCGAGTTAATCAGGCCGGCATGATCCCTATCATTTTCGCCGTATCAGTGGTTACTTTTCCTTCTGTCTTAGGCCAATTTTTTGTTAATGCGAAATCAGCTTGGGTCCAATATTTAGGAAATTTTTTCATTAACAATTTTCAAAGTCAAAGCCCCCTTTATCTTATTATGTATTTTCTTTTAATTATCGCCTTCACCTATTTCTATGTTAGCGTTACCTTTAATCCTAATAATGTAGCAGAAAATATTCAAAAAAGAGGTGGCTTTATTCCTGGCCTCCGCCCAGGCAAAGAAACAGCTGAATATTTAGGGAAAGTTTCCAATCACCTCAATCTATGGGGAGGATTATTTATTGGGATCATTGCCGTATCACCAATTCTCATTCAAGGAATTTTTTCCCAAGTTGGGACCGGCAGTATACCAGTTATCATTAGTGGCGCAGGATTAATTATCGTTGTCGGCGTAGTACTTGACCTAGTTCGCCAAGTTAACACGCAAATGCTTTCCCATCACTACGACAAATTTTATTAAAATTTAGGACTTGGAGGCACATTTATTAAAAAAGCCCCGCCTTTTTTAATAATATAAACTTAAAATTAAATACCCACCCCCCTAAAAAAGTTCTACTGGGTGGTGCATTTATTACTTAAATTTATCCTTTTTTTGAGTGACCACCATTAATTTTCTTTTAATCCTGAATAGCTAATCTTGTAATTAACTTATTGAATTAAGAATGGTGCTAGTAGAGAATTAAAATTCTCAATAATGTGCCCATTAGATTTAGCTTTTATTAAATCAATTTTTTCTAAATAGTATTCAATTTTTTTCCATCTCTCTCTTCTGAAATAAGGTGAAAATTATTAATATTATTTTTATCTACCTCGGCAAAAACATTAGAGGGAAATATTTCTTTGTCATTGTTAACGGGGTCGCCTTTCCCTACTTGAATATATGTTACCGATTGAATAACTTTTTCGTTCTCAATGATTAAATAAGTCCCTGTCGTTCCCTCCCACCAATGAGTGCCGTATAAATGCTCAAATGAAAAAAGTTTTTCATATCCAAGACCTATAAATACATAAAGTTTATCTCCTTCGATTTGTTTTTCGACGTATGATTTAGGAATATAAAAAAAAATTTTCTTGTCGCCTTTATATAAAATAAATCGATTAACATATGCAAAATTGACCCAATAAATCAAAAATGAACTTATAAAAACAATCACTATCAAAAAAAGTAATTTTCCCATAATTTGAATTTTTAAATTACAATTTTCCATATAAAATTATTTGAGACATATAGCCATAATACCCATGTAATGCCATGAGTGGATTTTTGATAGAGTCATTATATATACTTACAATTTCTTTATATTCACTTAAATCTGGATTAGAATTCCCAAACCAAGATGAAACATCATTCGCCCAATGTTCTATTTCATGGATTAAGGTTTTATCCACAATATCTCTCGTAAAGGTAGCATTATAAATATATATATTATACCAAAGAGTTTGGTTGGGGTCTTCGAAATTGCAATTTTCTCCAGCGCTACCGGTGCCTGGCATGGGGATAAAACACTGAATCATGTTTTGGCCACAAATCGAGGGCGTGGTTGACTGCCAATCTAACGGTTTT
>LBWM01000013.1 GCA_000993615.1 Candidatus Peregrinibacteria bacterium GW2011_GWF2_39_17
TAGTCACGTTTTTCCATAATTATATATTTTTAGGTTTGTTAAAATAGATTATTAATTTTGAAAAATCAACCTTTCTGGTCTTTCTCGATTTCAGCTAACTCGAGTTTAGGCGACGTATTTCAGGAAAAGTTAATAAAAATTTAACATTTTTGTAATATAGGTATTGTAAAATAAAGGATTAGAGAAAGTCTATATCAAATTATCCTTAATCCTTATTGGTTATGAAACCTTATTTACAATCAGTTACCGAGGAATTGAAGCTCAGGAATTATAGTCCACGAACCGTGAAAAGTTATATCGCCTGTTTGCGAGAATATTTTTTATTTGTAAAAAAGTCGCCTAAACTCGATATTGAAAATATTAAGGAATTTCTTTTAAAAAAACAACAACAAGGATGCGCTTCTCAAACTTTAAATCTTTATTTATGCAGTATTAAATTTTTTTATAGAGAAATTCAGCAAATTAAACAAGATTTTCATTTAAAATTTGCTAAAAAACCAACGAGGCTTCCTTTCGTTTTATCGCGTAATGAGATTCAGAAAATCATAAACACCATTTCCAATTTTAAACATCGGCTCCTTATTTCTTTGGCTTATGGAGCGGGATTGAGGGTTAGTGAAGTTATTCATCTTAAAATAAAAGATGTGCAAATCGAAGAAGGTTTTCTTTATATCCGGCAAGCCAAGGGGCAACGAGATCGTCTCGCCCTATTGCCTGATAAATTAAAAGAAGAAGTTCAAAAAATCATTTGGGGCAAAAAGAAAGATCAATACCTGTTTGAAAGTGAAAGAGGAGGGATATTAACCACTAGAACGGCTCAAAAAATTTTCACTTTGGCTTTTGAAAAATCCGGGATTCAAAAGCAAGCTACTTTCCATTCTCTGCGCCATAGTTTTGCCACACACCTTTTGGAAAATGGGGTTGATTTGCGGTACATTCAGACGCTTCTTGGACATCAAAATATTCGTACCACACAACGTTATACTCACGTGACTCATGCGGCCTTAACTCACATCAAAAGTCCCTTAGATCGATATTGTACTTAATCGCTAATGTTGTATCATCGTTGTGTTGATTTTGATTTTTTTTGTAAATATTTTATATGGAAAAAATTTTAGACCTTGACTTGAAAACCGAATTTAAACGCGCCATTATAGTCGCGAAATTTGATCAAAAGGTCATGCGTGCCGTGGCTCATGATCGAGCACTCACACGTCCGGCATTGTTTTTCATCATTTTATCGTCGCTTGCCGGGGCAGCGGGTTCACTCATTTTCCCGATTCGCTATGGGGAAGTGATTTATGTCCCTACTTTTTTTGATGCGCTTTTTAATGCGATTTCCGCCATTTTTTTTGTGGGTCTTGTTTTGTATGTATTGAATTTTATTGCGGATCGTTTTTTCCAAGGAAAAGGAACTTTTCTTATGTTTTTTAGAGTGGTTGGTTATGGGTATGTGGTGGGGATTTTAAACCTTTTTCCTGTATTGAATTTTGCCGTGGGGATTTGGATGTTGATTCTTTTATGGAAAATCTTAATTTATGTTAAAGAATTGACGCCGCGCAACGCTGTTTTTACTTTGGTGATCCTCATGGTTTTGGGTGTTTTTTTTGGCATGCTTTGGGGAAATTTGAATCCCGGTGATCTTTATGGAGGATTGTATGTGATGCCAACAAGTCCTTAACCTGGTTTATTTTAATCGCAAATATGGTTGATATACTTCGATTTCTTAAGGGGCAACGCAAAATCGTAGCGCTCACGGCTTATGATTATTCGATGGCGCAAATTTTACCCGATTGTGGAGTGGATGTGCTTTTGGTCGGGGATTCGTTGGGAATGGTGGTTTTGGGGTATAACAGTACGCATTTTGTGACTATAGAGGATATGATTCGGCATACCCAAGCGGTGATGAGGGGTGAGGCTAAAGCTTCGGGCTCGAGTTTAGTGGTTGCGGATATGCCGATTGGGACTTGTGATACGCCAAAATCAGCGCTTAAGCATTGTAGGCGAATGGTGGCGGAGACTGAGGTAAAAGCTGTTAAAATTGAAGGGAACGCTGAGGTGTGCAAAGTGGTGATAGACAGTGGAATTGCGGTAATGGGGCATACCGGATTGAAGCCTCAAACGGCTCAAAAGATGGGGATTTGTGGGAAACAAACCAAAGAAGCTCAAGCGATTTTTGATGAAGCGATTGCGCTTGAAAAAGCCGGGTGTTTTGCGCTTGTTTTGGAGTGTGTGCCCTCGTCTTTGGCCAAGCGTATTACGGAAAAATTGAGCATCCCGACGATTGGGATTGGCGCTGGGCCTGATTGTGATGGGCAGATTTTAGTGACGCACGATATTTTGGGTTTATTTACGGATTTTCAACCGAAATTTGTGAAACAGTATGGGAATGTGCGGCAGAGTATCGAAAAGGCGGTGCGCGGGTTTGTGGGCGAAGTAAAATCAGGCGTTTTTCCTGGGGATGTCCATCATTCTTAAGTCGTTTTCATGTTGAAACGTTCTCATCATATGGGTATTGCGCTTTGCGTCCTTGCTGCTCTTTTATGGGGGACTAATGGAATTTTTGTTAAAAAAATTGTGGGCATTACGCCGTTGGGGATCACCTCTTTTCGTCTTTTGTTTGGATTTTTGGGCATCGTTTTTCTCATCACGTACCAACGTCGTTGGAGTGAAATTAAAGTTTCCTTAAAAGATTTTTTCCCCTTTTTCGGACTTGGATTTATTATGAATGTGAATGTTTTGTGGGCCATGCATGCTTTTCGTTTAACGACGGTGGCCAATGCGGCCATCGTCAGCAATACGACTCCTATTTATGTTACGTTTTTTGCTTGGTGGATCCTTAAAGAAAAAACGAGTTCAAAGGAATGGATGGGGATTGGGCTCACTTTCTTGGGTATTTTTTCTATTTTTTCGTCTCATGAGATTTCGTTAACGTCTGCTGATTTTTTTGGGAATTTTTATGCGCTGTTGTCTGCCATTAGTTTTGCTATTTATATTGTTGTGGGGCGAAAATTGCGTCAGTCCTATTCTTATTTGACATCGATGTTTTGGGTTTTCGGCTGGGGCGGTTTATTCGGATTGATCGAAAGTGTTTTGATGAGGAGTCCTTTGTGGGATCACCCTGACTGGAATGATTTTTATTATTTAGTGGTCATGGGTATTTTGGGAACGTTGTTTGGTCATACATTGTTCAATGCTTCTTTGAAAATCATTCGTGCTTCAATGGCCAGCACCATCAATTTACTTTCTCCTGTTGCGTCCATTGTTTATGCGATGATTTTTTTACAGGAAAGGCCGACGATGTTGACGGTTTTTGGATTGATCTTGGTCATTTATGGGATTTATTTTGTCAATATTTTTGCACCCAAAAAAGGCTATGAATAGTATTGGGTTTGTCCCCACGATGGGGTATCTTCATGAAGGGCATTTGAGCTTGGTGCGTGCGGCTCGTCAATATTGCGATCGAGTGGTGGTGAGTATTTTTGTGAATCCTACTCAATTCGAACCGGGTGAAGATTTTAAGCGGTATCCTCGTGATGAGGAGCGTGATCGGAAAATGTTGGAAGGACTTGGAGTGGATGAGATCTGGTGTCCAACTGTTTTTGATATTTACCCGGAGGGATTTGTGAATGCTGAGCGCATTGAGCCGCCTGATGCGTTGACATCGGTGCTGTGTGGGCGTGATCGGCCACATCATTTTTCCGGAGTAGCGACGGTGGTTAAGCGATTATTTGAACATGTCCAACCCACCGATGTTTATTTTGGGCAAAAGGATTTTCAACAAACACGAGTTGTGGATTGGCTCATCGATCGTTATTTTAAGGGGATTCGATTGCATGTTCTTCCTACGGTGAGAGAAGCGGATGGTTTGGCTATGAGTTCGCGAAATGTTCATCTCTCAGGGGAGGAACGCAAACACGCTGTTTTGCTTTATCAAACATTGAGTGAGGTCAAAAAGCGTTTTGAAAGTGGGGAACGACGAGTGAGTGTTTTGCTCGAAGCTTTTGAAGTTTTGCAAAACGATCCGTTGATGGAGGTGATTTATGCCGAAATTCTGGAAGCGAATTATTTGAAATCCATCTCGATTGTTGATCGATCAGCTGTGGTTTTTGGAGCAGTGCGTATGGGAAAAACTCGGTTGATCGATAATGTTGAGCTTTTTTTGTAATTTTTTGTTCATATTTTTTTAATAATTTTGAAAGGTTTTATTCATGCGCAGTATGCTAAAATGAAGCGGGTGGCGCCCTCCCCCCTGGGTGGGAGGGGAAGTGCGTGGAGGCAAGGATTAAAAATTTAAATTGAAATGATTAGGTTATGCTGACCAATAAAAAAATTCTCCTCGGCGTTTCCAGCAGTGTGGCTATTTATAAAGCCTTGGAATTAATTCGCCTTTTAAAAAAGCAAGGTGCGGATGTTCAGGTTATGATGACTTTAAATGCTACTAAGTTGATTTCCCCTCAGCTTTTTCAGGCGATTTCTGGTCATCCGGTGCAGGTTGAGTTGTTTGCGGCTCATGGGCATGATTCTATGCCGCATCTTATTAGCTCACAGCAAGTGGATTTAATGCTACTTGCTCCGGCTACAGCTAATTTAATTGGTAAATTGGCCATTGGTTTGGCTGACGATTTAATTTCCACTGCTTTTTTAGCCACAAAGGCACCTGTTTTACTTGCTCCGGCTATGAATGATCAAATGTATCAGCATCCAATTGTCCAGGAGAATATTGCTAAATTGCGATTAATAGGAGTGACAGTGGTTGAGCCAGGACTAGGATTTTTGGCGTGTGGTAGTTATGGATGGGGTCATTTGGCTAATCTTGAAACGATTCTTCTTTATGCTAAAAAACTTTTAACTATTCAAGATTTAAAGGGTAAAAAAGTGCTTATCTCCGCTGGGCGAACCGTGGAATCTATTGATCCGGTTAGAATTTTAACTAATCGATCTAGCGGCAAAATGGGATTGGCTTTTGCAAAAACTGCTTTTTTGCGTGGAGCTAAGGTGATTGTAATCTCCGGCGCAGTTGAGATTAAATATCCGGAGGTTCCAAATTTAGAGGTGTTTTTCGTGGAGTCAACACAGGAGATGAATGTTGCGATTTTGAAGTATTTTCCTAAGACAGATATGTTTATTTCTGCGGCTGCGGTTTGTGATTATGCTCCGGTTCAGACTTTGCTTTCTAAGCATAAAAAATCCAAAAATAAGGGTATGATTTGGAATCTATTTTTAAAAGAAAATCCTAATATTTTAGGAAAAGTTTTGCAAAAAAAGAAGTCTGGTCAAAAGATAGTCGCTTTTGCTTTGGAGACTGATGAAGTGTTTAAAAATGCTAAAAAGAAATTCATGTCCAGCGGAATTGATTACTTAGTGGCCAATGAGCCTGGGGTAATTGGACAGGAGCAGGGGCAATTTATAATTTTTGAAAAAAATCATAATGAAATTGTTTTTTTGGATAAATTTGCTTTAAGTTCATTAATATTTGACCGTTTAGGTGTTTAGTTAGAGGTGGGGTTTTTAGGTTTATGAGATTGCTTAATATTAAATTTTGAGGTATAATTTAAAGATTAATTTTAATAAGCTAATCATGGCAGATGATCAGCCGTTAAATGTAGGTGGGTTTGGTGGGACTGGGCAGGATTCGAAAAAGCCAAGATCGCGACGTAGACGTCGAAGGCCAAAGATTAAGCAAGTAAATCCTCCTCCTGTTTTTAATCCACCAGTAGGGGATCTTTCGGTGATGGAAGGCGAATTAAGGGATCAGTTAAAGAGGCCAAGTGTGGATGTTTTAGCAAAAGAGAAAAGGCAAGCTGCAATTAAGGCTAAGCAAAGATCATTTTCTAAGCCTGTTTCTGATATGCCAGCGGTTTATTCGTCGGATGACTCATCGAGCGATTATAAAAGTTCTTTAAATTCGCAATCGCAAACTATTGAACCGTCACAACCGGAATCTGATTTGGTTTTACCTCTTGATTTACAAACAGAGTCAGATTCACAATTAAATTTTGGGCAGCAACCTGAACCAAGCCTACAACCTGAACCAAGCCTACAACCTGAACCAAGCTTACAACCTGAACCAAGTTCACAACCTGAACCAAGCCTACAACCTGAACCAAGCCTGCAACCTGAACCAAGCTTACAACCTGTG
Organism: Candidatus Peregrinibacteria bacterium GW2011_GWF2_39_17; assembly: GCA_000993615.1. GTDB lineage: Bacteria > Patescibacteriota > Gracilibacteria > UBA1369 > UBA12473 > UBA12473. The sequence goes on from LBWM01000013.1 coordinate 6,143, forward strand.
AACCAAGTTCACAACCTGAACCAAGCCTACAACCTGAACCAAGCCTGCAACCTGAACCAAGCTTACAACCTGAACCAAGCCTACAACCTGAACCAAGCCTACAACCTGAACCAAGCTTACAACCTGAACCAAGCCTACAACCTGAACCAAGCTTACAACCTGAAAATAATTTTGATTATGCTCCAACTTTTGGTGCTCCTAATTCTGAATCAGATCAGAATTCACAATTTGATCCATGGGCTAATCCTGATGAGTCAATAGATACTGCCCAGATGAAATCTCAAGCAAACTTTGAATCACAGGCAATTTCTAATTCAGAGTCACAGTCACAACCACAGCCCTCATCCGAATTTAATAATAAAATTAACGACGATCCTTTTTCTATGGCTGCTGAATTTAACCCTAACTCTTCGGTTACGCCGGAATATCATTTGGAGCCTGAATCAAAATTTCCAGAAAAAGATTTAACTTCAACTATCTCTCATGAACCGACACCGGATTTTTCTGTTGAGGAACCTCTTGAAGGAGAGTTAATGGAGCCACCTAGTCCGCAGAGTCCTAAGGATGATCAAATTAAGGTTGAATCTGGAATTGAAGATTTGTCTTTAAGTGGTGGAATTATTCAAAAAGTGAGGCAATTATTACAGGAAGCTAATCTTACTACGCGTCATTTAAAGTTTTGTTGCGGTGGTGTGGTGGTAGTTATTTTAGTGATTATTATTGGAATGGTGATGATTCCTTGGGTGCTTAGGCAGGGAACTTCTTTTTTGAAGGGAAATAGTAATCATGTTGAGCAGGAGCAGGAGCAGGAGCAGGAGGTAAGTGCGCCTTCTACCGAAAATCCGGATGATAATAATGAGCCGGATTTACTACCGCCCAATAGTGGCCCGGTTTGGGTTGATCCTTCGGTGTATAGTGGCTTGCTACTTGGAGAATTAGCTCAAACTAAGTCATTGGTAGTAACTGGTTTGGAAATTGGTTTGCAGTTGGGGATGGAGAATATTTTGGTTGATTTTTCAACAAAATTTCAGCAATTTGTGACTGAGCAGGAACTTATTTATAATTTTTATTATACTGATTTGAATGAGTTGCTTAATGCTTCTGGTGATCGAGTGGCGACTTTGGATGATTATTACAATCAATTTAAGGATACCTATAATTCTGGAGTGGCACATTATAAGGAAGTTCAAGATATAAGGGCTATATTTTTAGCTCAATTTAAGGAAAACGAGCCGATAAAAGTGACTCGTCAAGCTGAGTTTTTTGCTTTGGTCAAAGATTTTGATGGAGATAATGCGGAACAAGCTTTACTGCGGTTTATTGATATTTCGCAAGCCCAGGTCGCTATTAAGGCAAAATATCTTGCTTTTGGTAAAGTAGAAGAGAGGTATAAATCTTTTTTGGAAAAAAGCGCGCAGCGTCTTAAGGATATTGATCTTAATCGGGAAGCTTTAATTGCTGGAGTACAGGTAGTTGATATTTATGGATCTGATTTAGATTTGATCTTAACAGAGGAACAGTTAACTAATCCTGATTTAACCCAAGAGTAAGTTTTTGAGCTTTTGACTAAAATATGCTAGAGTTAATTCTCTTTAGGTTGAGGGGGAATTAATTTTTAGCCCATTTTACAGTGGGAGTAACGATTGAAACTATTTTGGAAAGGGCGAAAACTTTTATCCCCAACTTAAATGCCGGGCGGGTAAGAGCTGCTTATGAATTTGCTGATAAAGCTCATCATGGGCAAATTCGATTATCAGGTAAGCCATATATTGTGCATGAGCTTGAAACTACCGCTTTATTGCTTTCTTTAAAACCAGATGAAGATACTTTGGTGGCTGCTTTATTGCATGATGTTCCCCCTAATACTGAAGTTACCTTAAAAATTATTGAGAGACAGTTTGGTGGGGCCGTGGCTCGTCTTATAAGAGCTAATGAGAAATTAAGTTTGATTAAGGTTAAAGATGATCGTTCTTCTGATCTTGAATGTTGGCGACGGATGTTTATGGCCATTGCTAAGGATTTGCGAGTGATTTTTATCCGATTGGCAGATCGGCTTCATAATATGAGGACGATCTCATTTTTGTCTCCTGATCGCCAGAAAAGAATTGCGCACGAAACTCTTTATGTTTATGCCCCAATTGCTTCTCGTTTAGGTCTTTATTCTTTTAAAAGCGAATTGGAAGATCTTTGTTTTCAGGTTTTGTATCCGGAAGCTTTTAGGGAAATTTCCGGACAAATTGAAGCTCGCCTTTCGGAGAATAAATTCTTCTTAGAAGAAGCTCAGTCTATCTTAACTCAAATGTTAAAAGAGGAAGAACTTGAAGGAGAGGTTACGGGACGCATTAAGCATAGTTACAGTATTTATCGAAAAATGAGGAAAAATAACGTAGTTTTATTGGATGATATTGTTGATTTTTTTGCTTTGCGTATTGTTTTACCTGATCAGCAAAGATCTGGGCGAGAATTTTTTGGGCATTGTTATCATATAATCGGGGCTATTCATAGTCGCTGGATTCCTATGGCGAAGCGATTTAAGGATTATATTGCGGTCCCAAAGCTTAATGGTTATCGAAGTTTGCATACTACGGTTTTGGGTTTGGTTGATCGGGCAAAGCATTGGCCAATTGAGATTCAGGTTAGGACTAATGGTATGCATCATGAATCAGAGTATGGTATTGCTTCGCATTGGTTTTATGAGGATTCACGGCGGGCATCAGTAAAAGTCCCCAGGGAAGAATTGCAGGATCTTCTTAATCAACGTCGTTTGTTAGCTAAATTTCATGAATTAGTTCGAAAATTGCCGGAGCAAAGGGCTTATTTGGAATCTTTAATTTCTGGTGAAAATCCTTTGGTAGTTGGTTTTCCCTTAGAGTTCGTTGATTTTTTGAAGCAGGAAGGGTTTTCCGTTAAGGATATTGCTTCACTGGAGAACACTTTGCATTCTTCTGGTTCTCAATCTGAGCAAACTAAATCTCTTCAACATCAGGTTGATTGGCTTTATGGTTTGGAACAGTTTTATGCTGAAAATAATTCTGAGTTTTCTAAAAATGCGGAATTAAATCTTTTTAGAGATCATATTTTTGTTTTGACTCCGGATGGGGATGTTAAGGATTTTCCAGTTGGATCTACTCCAATTGATTTTGCTTATTCAATTCACAGTGAAGTGGGGCATTGTTGTTTGCAAGCTAAAGTCAATGGTCATATTGTTCGATTGGATTATCAATTACAGAACGGGGATATGGTAGAAATAATGACGCGCAATCATCCTCAGCCTAATCGTTATTGGCTTTCTTTTACTAAAACCGAACAAGCACGGGATAATATTAAGGCTTGGTTTCGCCGTAATGATCGAGAAAACAATATTCGGGTTGGTCGGGAATTATTAAATAAGGAGCTAAAAACATCAGGAAAGGCTTTGTTGGATCCGGAATATCGAGTTTTAGCTAATTATGGGGGGAAAACGCTTGGTTTTGCGGATCGGGAGCATATTGTGGAATTGGTGGGTGGAGGAACAATGACTGCGGCGAATGTTTTCAAGGAAGCATTTACGGAAAGTAACCCTCTCCCTAAAAATAAATATGCTCATCGGGTTTTAGTTAAGCCAATAGCTCCTGTTAAGGCAGATGAAAACGAGGTACTTATTACTGGTGAATCGCAAGTACCGGTAACGCGAGCTTCTTGTTGTCAACCGCGTTTTCCGAGTCGAATTTTAGGTCATGTGACTCGAGGTCGAACGGTTCGGGTTCATCGGGCCGATTGTCGGGAATTACAAAAGCTAGATCCAGCACGTATTTTGGACGCCACTTGGGCCTCAATAAATACTTAGGGCTGGTTCGGAATTGAGAGGATAGGATAAATTTTTATAAAGGAAAACACGTCCCCATTGTTGGATATTTTGCAGATGATGAGGGCGAGTGTTGATTTTTAGTAATTTTGTGAGCGGGGTTTTGAGAATAAAGTGCATTAATTTTAAATTCTCAAGGGTGATAATTTCCAAATCCAGATTTAGAAAGGATTGTTTATTTTTAAAACAAGATTCGCAACTTAGGGCATAGTCTTTTTTATTAAAATAGGCCAAGGTTGCTGGTAATTTTTCTCGGCAATAGCTACAGGTGCGAAAATTATTGATGTGCCCTAGATGACCTAGTAATTTGATGAGAAAAATTTCTCGAATTAGTTCGTGGTTTTGTGGATAAAATTCAATAATAGAGAGGCTATTTTCAAGTAAATTAAATATGGATTCGTCATTTTGATCTTCTTCTGTTAAGCGGTCCAAAATTTCGATCATAAAAGTCGCAGAAGATAAGGCCGCTAGATCTTTTTTTAATTCTCTAAAAGATTCTTCGGTTGTGCATTCTGTTAAATAATAATGATGAGCGCTTTTCCAATGTTGAAAGCGTAGTAAATTAAGGAGTTCAACGTGGGGATTGCGGCGGCTTTTTATAGAGCGTAGGCCTTTGGCAATGCAGGTGATTTTACCTCGATCTCGGGTATAAATGGTAACGAAGCGGTCAGCTTCCCCTAGTGATTTGAGACGTAGGATGATTCCTGATGAGGTAAAAGAGCGCATAGCAATTTTAAGGACATTAAGGTTTTTTGAGCATGGGGTGAAGCGCAGCCAGGCTGCTAGCTACACCAATGGCAATGGCAGTGATTAACTCCACTACAAATAAGTAGAAATAGGGAAAGTCCAAATGGGTAAAGGAAACAGTTTTAAATTCTAAGGTTTGCATAAAAATGAGGAGTAAAATTAAGCTTAAAAAGCTTGAGCCTAGTCCGTAAAAGGCTCCTTCAAGTATAAAGGGTGCTCGAATTGAGGTTGGGGTAGCTCCTACTAATTTCATGATTTCGATTTCTTTTCGACGATAAAATATGTTGATGTGAATGGCGTTGGCGATAACCAGTCCGCTTCCCATGATAAAAGCAAATAAAATTCCCCATAATAATTTTTCGCTAAAATAGGTGATATCAATGAGTTGATTGGTGATTTGTTGATTTTCCAGATTGGTATTGATGTCTGAAAAAAGAGAGGCATAGGATGAATTTTGGAGGCTATCTTGAACTGTTTGGTGGTCTTGGGGATTTTGGGTGATGATTTGAATGCTGCCTGGCAGGGGGTTATCAAGGTCGTAATTAGAAAAAGGGTTTATTTCTTGGGGGTATTTTTCTAAAAGGCTTTGCAGGGCTTCTTCTTTGGAAATGTAGTGCACTTCTTGAATGTCCGGTCTGGTTTTGAGTTCTTCCACTAAGCGATTCACTGTTAAAATATCGGCGTCGTCTTTAAGATAAAGGATAAGGTCAACTTTGTTTTTGAGATTTTGGAGGGTTTCTTGCGCTAGTAGGTTAACGGAAAAAATTATATTAAAAATAAAGAGGATTAAGCTGATCACTAAAACCGTGGCCAGGGTGAGAATTTTATTTCTTTTGAGGTTTGTTAGAGCTATTTTTAGGCTGGGGAGGGGCATATTTTAGGATTCTAAATGGGGGATTAGAGGAAGTTCAAGTGGTGGTTGTGATTTTAGGGAGCGTCTGATAAGCGAGCTTTTATGAATTTCAGGATGATAAGCCTCGAGGCGAATAATTTTAGTGTTAAGTTTTAATTCGATTAGGATCTTATGAAGTTGCTGTGTAAAAACCATTTGGTCATATCCCAAGGCAATGATTTGGGGTTTGATTTTGCGAATCACTTGATATTTATCTTGGTGATTGCCAAGCAAGGCCTTAGTAACATACGGAAGAGCGTTAATGGCTTTTAGACGTTGTTTTTCAGGGTGATCTGGGGCGTAGTTACGAATACTTTTGGCTGTGCGATCTCTGGCTACGACCACAAATAGTTCAGTGCCTAGTTCAGCGGCTTTTTTTAGGAAATATTCATGCCCGGCATGGACATAATCAAAGGTACCAAAAGCTAAAACCGTTGTTTTCATGAGGCAGAAGTAAAGAAAAAGTTAAAATAAAGCGTTAGAGCTAGAATTATACCGGCAATTAAGCCAGCCACAATATCGAACCAGTGGGTTGATTTTTGGAGTTGTTCGCGATAAATGCGCAGGCTGGTAAAAGCGTAAATCAGCCCGGATAAAATCGTCGGGATATCGAGTGTTTCGTTTAAAAGGAGAATGGTTTGATTGCTGTAGCCTTTGGTTAGCATGATGCTGGAGAAAATATGCGTACCAGTTAGGACTAAGAAAAAGAGCAAAGAGACTTTTTTGACATTGAGGATAGTATTCATCTTTTTTAGTTTACTCGAAAGTGAGCGAATTGGGGAGATTTGAGGTAGTTTTTGTTGACAATTGCGGTTTTTATGATTAGGTTCAATTTGAAAATGTCATAGCTGCGGTGCAGGTAGGTGATAGTTATTTCGCTGTTTTCTTCTTTTTTGGTTTTGTGTACACTAGGGATACGAATATTTTATTGATATATGTCTCTTTCAGGGGATCAAGTCCGGCATGTGGCCAAATTGGCGCGTTTGGCGCTTTCTGAAGTTGAAGTGGTTAAATTTTCCAAACAATTATCCGCTGTTTTGGACTATATGGCGATTTTGAATGAAGTGGATACTGAAGGAGTTGCGCCTACTTCGCAAGTTACCGGGCTAAAAAATGTGGATCGGGTGGATGAGATAAAATTTTTAGGTTGTGAGCCTAATGATCTTTTGAAGTGTAGTCCTTTGCCTGTACAGGATGACCAGATTAAAGTTAAGTCCGTGTTTTAGGTTTTTTAAATAATTTTTTTATGTCTCTTGTTAATCAAAGTATTGTGCAGGCTAATTCTGGGTTAAAGGCCAAAAAATTTTCCGCTCTGGAATTGACGGAAGCATGTTTACGAGAAATTGAGGGACATAATTCTAGAATTAATGCCTATGTGACGGTGACAAAGAAAGATGCTTTGGAATCTGCACGTCAGGTGGATAAAAAAATCGCTAGCGGCGAATCGATCGGCATGTTGGAAGGAATTCCCATGGCTATTAAGGATATTATTAATGTTCAAGGCATACGCACTACTTGTGGTTCGCCGGGTTTACGTGATTTTGTTTCACCTTACGATGCAACCGTGGTTTCGAAATTAAAACACGCCGGAATGGTGCTTTTAGGGAAGACCAATTGTGATGAATTTGCATGTGGAAGCTCGACAGAGCATTCTTGTTTTGGGCCTACTCGAAATCCACGTGATGAGACGCGAGTTGCTGGTGGATCTTCTGGTGGTTCTGCGGCCGCTGTGGCTAAAAATATGGCTTTTTATGCCTTGGGTACAGACACCGGTGGTTCGATTCGTGAACCGGCTTCATTTTGTGGGATTCCCGGACTTAAAGTGACCTATGGAAGAGTTTCCCGGTTTGGGGTAACGGCCATGGCGTCTTCTTGGGATACAGTTGGCCATTTTGCTCGTACTGTTGAAGATTTAGCTCATGTTTTAAAAGAGATTGCTGGCCACGATGTTTATGATTCGACTACTTCTCAAGTTAAAGTTCCTGATTATACGGCTTTGTTGACGGGGAGTGTTTCTGGTTTGCGCATTGGTGTTCCTAAAGAATATTTTGAAGGTGCGATTGATCCCGAGGTTAAGGAAACGGTGTGGCGGGCTATTCGTCAGTTGGAAACCATGGGGGCTTTGGTTCAAGAAATCAGTTTACCCATGACTCGATATGCTGTTGCTCTTTATTATATTTTAACTCCGGCTGAGCTTTCTGCGAATTTGGCGCGATTTGACGGGATTCGTTTTGGGTCAAAACCGACGAATGAGGCGGACGATTTAGTTGATTATTATTTTAAGCAGCGCGCTCAAGGATTTGGGGATGAAATTAAGAGGAGGATCATGATTGGAACCTATGTGCTTTCCGCAGGTTATTACGACGCGTATTATTCCAAAGCCCAGAAGGTTCGAACTAAAATTATTCAGGAATTTGATGAGGCGTTTAAGGAGGTAGATGTAATTTGTTCTCCGGTGGCTCCGATGCCGGCGTTTAAAATTGGAGAAAAAACGCAAGATCCCTTGGCCATGTATTTGGCGGATGCAATGACTATTCCCATTAATACAGCTGGGATCCCCGCTTTAGCTGTACCTTGTGGGGAAACTAAATCGGGTTTACCTATTGGTTTGCAGATCATGGGGCCACAATTTGAGGAAGGGCGGGTGCTTTTGGTAGGGGATGCCTTAGAAAAAAGGATAAAGGCGTGAAGAATTTTTTTTGAGATTAGGTAAATTTCAGTAGCAGGTTTCGATGATAAATTTTTCGATTTGCAAAAGGTATTCGTTAATTTCCGAGGCTTGGTATTTTATCTCGCCGGTTTTCAAGCTGCGATCAATGCTTAGTAGCTTTTTATAAAGAGCTTGGAGTTCTTTTTGATTGAAATTTTGACATTGGGGTAGAACAGTGGAAATCACATACGGATGTTGCTTGAGTTTGAGGGCAATTTGCGCTGGTGATTGTTTTAGACGGTGCAACTCTTCTATCTGGAGCAGAAGCCTTAATTGACGGATTAGCATGCCAAAAATCATGGGTAGTTCTTCCCCATTATCGACTAGATGGTGTAATATTTTTAAGCATTTCGGAGCGTTTTTTTGACCAAGAGCATCTGTTAATTCAAAAATAGAGGTTGTTATATTACCGCCGCTACTAATTTGGTCAATCATTTCTGCGGTTATCGGGGTATTTTCCGCATAAGCCACCAGTTTTTTTATTTCGTTATCAAGATTCCAGAGGGTGGGGGTATTGCCCATAACATTAAGAAGATGAATAGCAGCGGTTTTGTTTATTATCCCGCCAGTATCAGCTATTTTTTTAAGTGTCCAAGTGAGGAGTAATTCGCTTGATAGAGGTTTAAATTCTTCGATTCTGGCTATTTTTTGGATTTTTTTAAAAAGGGTAGTGCGTTTATCGGGAGGAGTGGATTCGATAAAAATTAAGACCGTGTTTTCGGAAATTAGATCCAGGTGATCAGCCATTTTTTTAAGTGTTTCTGGCTTTTGCAGCTCTAGAAAATTTTTAACCACAACAAGTCTTTTTTCGCTTAGAAAAGGCATGGCGCTGGCTGCCTCTACAATTAGGTGCGGTTCAGTTTGACCATCAAATTCGTCAATATTAATGTCGCCGTTATATTTCTCAATAAAGGCTTGTTTCCAGAAGCGTATTTTTTCATGAAGATTAAAAGTGTTTTCGCCGTAAAGTAAAACAATATTTTGTTTGGACATGCCTTGATTCTATCGTGCCACGCGTTCGCTTTCAATATCCACATATTTCTCTAATCCAGGTGGAGGATTAAGCAGAATTCTTTCATCATAACGAATTACGATATTGCCGTGATCGTATTGGGCCGGACCGGAAAAGGTTCTCTTTTGAGCTAAAGGGGTAATGTCACCATAGACTGAGCCTAAAATTTCTAGCGGGGTAAATGGATCAGTTAATCTGCCGGTAAGGCTTCCTCCTTGTCCTTGGTCGTTTTTTTGAACGTAATAAACCCCGACCATTTTTTTAACATTGGAATCCACGTAAACATCACCACCCAGAACAATAAAGGCAATTGAGGGGATATCATTAGGGTTAGAAATATTTTCTAAACTTTGGGAATCCTGATAAACGACGTCTTTTTCAATAAAAATGGTTCCATTCTCCACGATAAAGGTGTGAGCCCCAGATGGAATACCTTGGGTTAAGGCAAAAACAAGATTTTTATTTTTGAGGGTGTAAACATTTTGGCTTTTGTTGGTTTTAGTAATTAGGGTTGAATCTTGTAAATCGCTAAAATTGGTTATTTTAACGTAATCTCCCCATGCTTTATTGGTGGAGGCTAAAGAAGAAAGATTATCTTCGTTGTAGCGACTGATAGCTATTAAGTTTTTATTTTGGCTTGATTGAATACTGTGGATGTTCCATTTTTGAGATATGGTTTGCACATCAGTTAGCATTTCGCAAATGTAGCTGGAAAATCGTTTAATGAGTTGGTTGTTATTGTTTTCGCCGACTTTGCAGACTTGGTTTTTGGTAGTAGTAACTAATTTACTAAAAACCAGACCGTCACTGTTGTAATTGTTAGGATAATAGCAGGAGAGATCAAAGCCCGCGGTTGGATCATTTTCAAAATAAACGTCTCCGGCATTGCGAGTAAGTAAATAAGGACAAATAACACTAACATCCGCTGAGTCCATTAAGCGACCATTGTCTATTTTGGCAATATTGGTAAAGGCTAGAATTGGACAACTGCCGGTTTGAGTCGTGCAGTCAAAGGTGCCGTTATCAATGCGACCTAAATAGTGAATAATGATTTGCTTAGAAGGAGCAGCAGCATTTAGATTTTGGAAGGTAAGGCCGGTTAGTTCATTAATATGTCCAGTGTAGCAAGTTTCAGTAGATGGTTCGTTTGGATTAAGGCTGCAAGCTGGGATTTCGGTACCATCGGTATATTTAATACTAAAATCCCGATAACTACCTCCGTAACCACAGACTCCGTTGGCATTGGCGTTATCAACCCAGCAGCGCATTGGTTCTTTGTCAGAAGCTTTGGCTGTATAAAAATTAATTGAGCCAGTAGTGGAGGATGGGTTTTCGGCTGGAATCCCTTTTATTCCTTTAGCGATATCGTCGGTAAGTACGATTGAAGAAATTGTTTGGGGGTCTGGAGTATAACGAAGTTCATAAAAAGCATAATCATAGTTGTGTCCATAATTATCTTCAAACCCATTGGCTGTTGTAACGCTGCTGCCGATACGATAAAAACCGAAGTTGTAGGTATCCACAGTTTTTTCCAGAGTGTCGCCTGGTGCTTTTGGCAGATAAATATGCACTTGTTTGGTGCAGGCTGGCACGGAATTGGCGCCGCCTGCTTGTACTGTTAAGGTAGTGGTTTGTTGTCCGCTATTATCCGAGTAGATAACTGTAGTTTGGTCGGTATCAAGTTCGTGATATTTCCAGCCATCATCAAAGACTCCTTGTCCAGTGGTAGTCCAATGATAGGTACCGGAGCCATCAGGATTAACCCAGGGGTTTCCATTAGAGTCATAGGCTTTAACCTTTAAAGTAACTGGTAAATAGGTTATGGGATCAATGGTTGGTTCTAGAATTTCAAGCTTGCTGCAAACTAATTCAGTTTGGCAAACATTGGAGCAGCCGTCATTATTAACAGAATTACCATCATCGCATTCTTCATAGGTGCCAAGGGTATTTGGTTGCTGAATAATTCCATCTCCACAATAGGTTGAAGCGCCTCCTCCTCCTGTTGTGCCACCGCCACTAGTTCCGCCTCCGGGTGGTGTTGGAGGATTGACATCATCATCGTCTCCCGCTCCTGGAGGTATAATTTGAGCCTGGGCTTTACAAATTTCAGCGTAATTTGTGGCTTCGTGGACAGTAATTACATCATTAATGGCCCCATTATATTCAACAGATATATCGGTGGTGGTAATTGGATTACCAATTAAAATGCCGTTTTCAGCCGTAAATTTTCCTTGGGGATTAGAGCTACCCCATGTCCAGGGACCCGGCCAATTACTAGGATTAGGGCTAATTGTAAAAACAACTTGAGTTGAAGAAGTGGTGGTTTCAGGTGAAATAGTTAGGCTTAAACAAGCAGGGGTAGGTGGGATTTCGACTGGTTGGCAGATTAAGGAGCAAGAGCTTTGGTTGGTGCCGTTGAGAGCGCCGTCATCACATAACTCATCATCAGCGGTATTTGGGATGTTGTCAGTGCCGTTTGGTTGAATTATGCCATCGCCACAAAAAGGGGCGGGTGGAGTTACGGTTTCCGCAGTAATCGAGTCAATACAAACAGTAGGGTATTGGTTGTCATTGACCATAATTCGATCTCCAGGCTCCCCATCGATATAGTAAACGATTTCCGAATTGGTGGTATAAGGGTTTGAACCTTGATTTAACAATGCCCAGGTATAGGAGGAAGTAAATTTGCCTTGAGATAAGGAAGTGCTTCCGGCACTCTCGGCCGTAAAAGTGTATTGTCCATCCCAGGCTGTGCCACTGGCGGCATTAACTGCAAGCTCTAAGGTAACAATTCCATTAAGATCATCCACGGTTATTTCTGTTGGGGAAATAATGCTGAGATTTTTACAAGCATTTTCAATTTGTAATGAGTCAGCGCAAACACTAGGATAATTAATGTCCTGAACTTTGATCGTATCACTAGGTGTACAACCGGCTACATAAACAGTTTCACTACTACTTTGCAGAGGATTAGTGCCTCCTTTATTGGAAATAGTTCGATAAGAGCTACTAAAACGACAAGTGCTGGATAATTGGCCAGAAGAGTTATAACCCGCATAATCATAAGTCCCATTCCAATTATCTCCGTGTTGATCTTTGGGGGCAATAGTTAGAGTGATAATTCCAGCAGCATCTTCAGCGGTGATAGTGCTAGGGGAAGTAATTTGCAGGTTTTTGCAGGCCAGGGTTTCGGGTGGAGGAGGAATGACGCAGGCATCAAAAGTTAAGCGTGTGCCTGAAAGTCCAAACCAATACGCGTAGTCTTTATCAGGATCGATATCAAACGATTCATCGTTGGTTTTTCCATCTTGATCCGCGTCAGCATCTACCGTGAATATATGGTGATATGCCCCTTTGGAGTCTTTATACCAGTGTTCTACGAGGAAATAGGATTCTGCGGTTGCGGTTCGGGCGATAGTGTAATCGATGGGTTCCATCCAGATTGTTTCAACTAACTTTGGGGGTTTTGCAGAAGAGCTATCTCTTCCATATAACCAAGGTGTTTCATCCGTGTTTCCAAAATCATTAGCTGAATAACGCCAAATTAAGGCGCGTGGATTTCCGGGAAGGAAATTGGCACGTTCATAGGTGATCGTGGTCCCGTTCCAGGCTGATCCTTGGGCGATGATTTTTCCTAAATCTTTATCTTTATCAAAACCACAAGGATGATAAACGTCGTCTCCCAATGAGCAAGTCATGGTTTCGGTTTTGATGTTTGTGAGGAAGTCATTGGTGGAAGGAGTTCCTGCTTTTGGCATGTAGGTGGCGTCATAGTCTGTATCTAGAATAATGGCGGTCGCATGAATGGTGCTGTAATATTTATGATTGGCATCGTTGATGGATAAAAGTTCGTATTTATGTTGCATATAGCCGGTGTCGCACGCCAAATCTGTTTGACTCCAAACTTTGTTTTTAATGATGGGGATAATGTCGTAACTGAATTCAGTGGAAACAACATCGGTTTTATAACCCAAAAGCGCTAAACTAACTGGGATGAAAGTCAAGAGGATGACTCCTCCTAGGCCAATGAATATGAGGCGGGTTAAAATGTTTTTACTTGAGATCATAGAAAGTACTCATTTTAGAGCTAAGCTAGTAAATCTTTATACAATATTTTTTATTTTTTGTACAGCCTTTTTTTATTTTTATGAAGGAGAACCTCCTGTGTCACTGCCGTCTCCTGGTGCTGGATCCCCTTCGGTGGGATGACCTTGTTGTCCGGTGTCGGCATTTAGCGTTTCGTCTGGCTGTCCACTGGGTTGTGGTGCCGGTTGGTTTTTGCCTGGATGATAAGCAGCCAGGAATAAACGATAAGGAGTAATAATTTTAGTTTGCGCTTGGATGATTTCTAGGTTTTTAGCGCCAATGGTGGTTTGTTCTTGGGATGGAATGATTTCGGTTAAAGGTACAAAAGTGGGATTATCACAGGCTGGATTTACCCCTGCAATTAAATGTGTTTTGACTTCTATCGCAAATTGCATACCGTAATCGGTGGTCACTACGATGGCTTTTTCACTTAGTTCGGCGGCTCGTACTTGCTCAACAAGTTTTTTAAAATCATTGAAAACTGAGGTGTAGTCAGCATTTTCGATCAACGCTGGATTTTTGTAGATGGCAGTTATTTTTTCCGTGGCTTCTTTCCCTTTGAGTAGGCCGTAAAGAGCGAAAGTTTTTAAAGCTAAAGCGGATTGCAGAAATTCCGTATTTTCAGCCGGAAGTTCATGTAATTTTTTGATAATTAGTAGGCGGGCTTGACCTGAAATTACCGTGACTCGTTCCAGGGGGATATCTCCTAAAAGATCAGCTCTTATTCCACGGATTCCATTTCTGGCTACAGTGGTAAATATTTGCGCATCAGCCGGTACGGTGAAGGTTTGAGTCTGGGTAGTATTAATGAGATCATTTAGGATTTGGTCAATTGCGGGCGCAGCTTGGGCTCCAAATTCTTCGATTAACGGGATGCGGAAAAGTTCACGATGAGTTCTAAGATAATTTTGAGCTTCTTGATCATTGCGTTCTTTCGCTACATAGGTTTGTTTGCGCAATATGCTTAAGATAAAGTCCATTTGTTGATCAGTAAGAGGACTTCCTTTCCAGTTTTCTCGTATGGATTTGGCCAATTTGGCGTAATCTGTCCCCATATCTTTATCAAAAAGGGTGGAAGCAAGAACCATTTTTTTATTGGACTTAAAGAAATCTTGGGCGAATTTTATTTGTTCTTTGGTGTTAATGGCGATTGCTTCGTTACCAGCTATAATTTCTGGAAGTTGTGTATTTGTAATTTCTGTAGCTGAAGCGAAATAAGCTTCTAGTTTTTCGGTGGTGTAGCCTAAGGCTTCGAAGTCTTCTTTTCCTTTTTCGTATTCTGCTTTCGTGAGAATATCTCCGTTGTTTTTACCGGCAATAATAATGTTTCCATCTGGATTTATAATCAAAAGGTCGCTTTTTTGATCCTCAAGATAGCGGAAATTAACCTGGGGATCGGGGTTGGCTTTAATGGTGATGCGAGTATGGGTATAAGCTCCCAAATATTGTTTAGGCATTATAAATTCTTCTCTGGTAATAATTAAATTTTCACCTTGCATTTGATCTATGGCTAAATGGAGATTATCAACGCTAGGTGGATCACCAAAAACCAGTTTACCTTTAAGCCAAGGATCAATTCGGACTTCGACTCGAGGTTTAGTATCGGCTGGTAATTCTGGGTTTTGAAGGCCATCAATTTCTAACTTAAGGAGGCCTTTGGCCCATTTTTGGCCTTTGGCTAAATTTAGACCGATTTGATTGAGGTTTTTATCGTGGACCTCAACTTTTTGGTTAAGAAGATCATTGAGGCTTCGTTGGTATTCAACGCTACTTCTAGGCGTGATCATTTGTTGGCCTTCAAGATTATAGCTAAGGCGACTGAGATTTTGGGCCGTTTGAGTCGCGTTTGAATCACCTATGAAACGGATTTCTGTTTTTTGCCCTGTTTCTGAAGCTAGCTGATTGAGTTGAGCTTGTAGTTTTTTGTCTGAACCGTCTTGCGTTTTTTTGAGTTGTTCCGGTTGAACAGCGCAGTAGATTCTGGTTTCTCCAAATAGGCCGATGACCACATAAGGAATCATGCTGGGTAAATTAAGGCCGGCTCCCAATAGTTTTGGCCCTTTAGGCATATTTGCTTCTCCTGCTTCTCTGGCTTGTTGATCGTATAGTTGAGCCTCATGAAGAAGAATTTCTTCTTGCATTGTTTGAGGGAAATTGGCGATTTCTAGGGAAAGATTTCGAAATTGAGCCATTTCTTTTAGACGGGTAACCTTTTCGAGACGAGGGATGTTCTCATCAGATATAAAATTCGTACCTGCCTCAAAAGAGGTAGTTTGTTGAGCTTGCCTTAGGTAAGATTCAGGGGTGCGTTGAACTCCCAGGCGGGCATTGACGCCAATTTGGAGACGGTTGTTTTTTACGCCAACACCTACATCTAATCCTTGTGAAATTTGCCAGTCTCCACCTTGAATTTCGTGAATTCGGGTAAAGGATTTGGCGACGCCAGCGCTTGTGCCACGTGTCCCAGCACTGACACCAGCTTCCAAGCTACTAATTAGTATAACATGAGGACGTAATTCAACAGAACTGGAGCCGCTTACACCTGCCTGGACTTCAGTTTGGCCGGTTTTGTAAATTGCACCAGCTCCTAATGTTAAGTCCATATTAACTCCGGGTAGGTTAACGGTGCGGAAAGCCCCAAAGACTGTATTTCGAGCTTCTCCGTCTCTGAAAATCGCTAAATTTAGCGGGGATTTCTTCAACAAAATTTGATCTAAAGGTTGTAATTCAAAGTCTTGTCTTAAAGCTTGCTCAATAGTTTGCGCAATTTCGTTTAGTTGTTCCGGCGAGATGTTTGTTAAGCGTCCGCTTTGGCCTAATTCTTCAAAAACTTCGCTAATGAGTGGATTGTTTTGATATTTTTCAATTGCTTGCTGTTGATTTTTATCGAGTTCTGTTTTGAAGTTGTAAACTTCTTTTAGGCGCGCGATTTTGCTATCTCCACTAGCCATGGCCAAATGATAACCATTTTGGATAAAGCGAGCTTGTTGATCTGTGACTGATTGAGCAGGATCACTGGCTTCAATATGAATGGCAAGGATTTCGCTTAGGGCTGTAACCGACGGCTCCAGTAGACCCATTTTTTGGTTTTGCGCAGTTACGATGGTTTTTTCTAGAGATTCAATGGTTTGTTGGTTTTCTTTAATTTCGGTAAGGAGTTCTTCTTTTCTTTTCCCGGTAGCATTTTCAGCCCTTTCTTTAATCCTGAGATTTTTGTTTTTTAAAGAGTTAGCGGTTTTGGCGTGCTTGGCGATTTGTTCATCTAATTGGGTAATAACTAAGGAAACTTGGGGTGCTACTGGAATATGGGCAACTTGCAGTTCAGTAAGAATATTTAAGCGTTTATCAGCGCTATAAGCCTCAATCCCTCTTTTGAGAAAGTAATTGATTTTTTCGAGGAGTTTTTGGTGGTCGATTTTTGTTTTTCCTTTTTCTAAAGTGCTAATTTCAGGGTCACGTAGAATAGCATTTAGCGCGGAGCGGCCGTCAGCACGCAAAAGGCCAGTGGTTTCACGGTAGAGCTGGCTTTCACTAGAGGCTCTTTCGAGGCTAATCGCCTGGTCCCTGTTGCGGAAAGCTTGGGAAGCTAATTCGCGGGTATAAGCTTCGGGATTTGTGGTTTTTAGTTCTTCTAAATTGACATTTTCCGAGGCCTGTTTTGGGTTGCTAGACAGAGAGGTTTCTCCTTGTTGAATCTCTTTAAGGGCTTGCATGATTTGAAAGGCTTGCATCATGACTGCTTCACGAAAACTTTTTTCAGCGTAAAGTTCATTTCGGAGGTCATTATCGATTGTTTTTTTAATTAATCCGTCTAGTGATTCATAGCGTTTTATAAAGGAGGTTTCATTTTCGCCAAATTGTTCTTTAGTAAAATCTTTAAATTGTAAGGTGTTTTTCCCCCGTAAGATGGTATCTAAAAATTTACCAGGAAGCCAAACTAGCGGAGCATCGTCGATTAAATCAAAAACTCGTTTGTATTGTGCTTCTTGCTTTTGGCCAGCGTTACCAAGAGCCCTGGACCAAGCGTCGTAGCCTTGGGATTGCGCCTCTTTTAGGAATTTTGGTAGAGGAATTGATTGTCCGATTAGCAGAGTTTGATAGTTGGTGCTGACTTCTTTGAGTAGGGCGCTTTGCTCTAGGGATTGGTTTTTTTGACTAAGTTCAACTTGTGATTGGTAGCGTTCGGCGCGATCTTTTTGGGCATCTTCTTGCATTTTAGCGCCACTTTCGCTGATTAATGATCTTACTTCTTCATCAAGGGTAATTTGTTTAGTTATTTTATTGGGATTGGGGATGCGAAGCTCGGTGTTGGGATGCACATAATGTAGGCCAAGATGGCGTTTTTGAATTTGGCCTTTTCCTATTTGTTTTTCCGTAATCACATGAATTTTACCAGGATTAGCTTCGATTAGAGCTTCAACCGTAGTTTGATATTTTTGAGCGATTTTTTCCATCCAATTGGCTACGTCTTTTCCTTTTAGGATAATGTATTCCGGCATTTCTTCATGGGCTAATTGGGCATCCAGCTGTTCTGTGGTTTGTCGGATTAACAATTCTCGTGCTTCGTTAGTTAGGCCTTGGCCTTGATCGATTTTTCCTTGAACTTCTTGACCGGCTTTTTGAAATGCTTCGCCGACTTTTTCTCTACTGTTTTCGTCTTTCCCATAACGGGAGAGGGTTTCGGTTTCTTTTTGTTTGAGTTCTTTTTGAGCTTTTTCTTTAGCCTCGTATTTGGATTTGGCTAAGTCTTCGCGGTCTTTATTACGATTTGTCCCTGCGGAAAATCCTTCTCCCATTACAAAAATAAATCTTTGGTTCTTGAAGGGAGAATTAGGGGAAGATTTTTTTATGATTGAGTTATAAAGTAGGTTTTTCAGGAAGGAATTTTCCATTGGGAGGTTTGTTAAGGTTTTTTTGGATTAAATAAAAATCTAATAATTTTAACACATAATTTATTCCTTATCAAGGTGCTTTAGATGCAATTTAGCGCTGATGGCGTTAAATTTAGAAAGTGAAGTTACCTGTTATTATTACAAATTTTAAGGCTTACAAGTCCGCTTCTGGTGATGCGGCCGTGGATTTAGCTATTTTGCACGCTAGGGTAATGAATGATACCGGCGTATCGATGGCTGTGGCAGTACAAGCTACTGATCTTTTTCAGGTGGCTTCCATGGTGGATATTCCGGTTTTTGCCCAGCATGTGGATGCGGTGGAATACGGGTCTTATACTGGATATATTTTGCCAGAGGCGGCGAAGGCGGCAGGGGCATTTGGTACTTTGTTAAATCATTCGGAGCGTAGGCTCTCGATGGAGGTTCTTAAACTATCAATTAAAAGGGCTAAGGAAGCTGGTTTATATGTGGTGGCGTGTGCTAAAGACCCGCAGGAAGGTGCAGAGATAGCGTTTATGGGGCCGGATTTAGTGGCCGTGGAACCTCCTGAACTTATTGGTGGGGATATTTCGGTCTCTACAGCTAAGCCGAAGGTGATTAGTACTGCTGTGGGGCTGATTGGCGCTGGTAAAACTTTGGTTGGTGCAGGGGTAAAGAATGCCGAGGATGTTAAGATTGCCCTAAAATTAGGAGCATCAGGAGTTTTATTGGCTTCCGGAGTGACAAAAGCGAAAAATCCAGGATTAGTTTTGCGGGATTTGGCAAAGGGGATTTTGGGGTGAAGATCGTTAGGGTTGAGTTTTTGGGGAAAAGTGAGGTGGTTTTTTAATAAATTTGTTAGGTTTTTGTAATGGGGAATATGCTAAAATGAGCAGGGCGGGTGGCTCCCCCCGGGTGGGTGGGGTTGGTCAAAATTTGTTTAACCTTGAGGCCATTGGTTTTTAAATTTTTTCAATTCTGGCTTTCGTTTCTTCCCCTCTTTTTTCCTCTTTATTTAGTGCGGTTTGAGGTGGGAGGGGTTCCTACAACTTTGTTGGAAATTTTAGTGGGGCTAACTGCGCTCTTTAGTTTAACCTTTTTGCGTTGTGGGAAAATTAAGATTTGGGTTAAGGATCAGCTTGGTATTGGATGGAAAAATCCCTTGTGGTTTGTATGCCTTTTTTTGATAGCCGCTACTATTTCTGTTCTCATTGTGCCTAAGGAAACCCTAGATATTGATGGAAATGTGGTGCAAACTGCTCGTGTTGCGCAAGGAATATGGAAGGCTTGGATTTTTATGCCGTTGGTCTATTTTGGGATGATTTATGTGATACCAAGGGATAAGGCGTGGTGGACTCGTACTTTGCAGATGTTGGGTTTTTCCGGATTAATTTTGGCTTTTTGGGCTCTTTGGCAAATGATTACTGGCCATTATGTAACTATGGATGGGAGGGCTTCTGGCCCTTTTGTTTCAGCCAATTATTTAGCGCTTTATTTGGGGCCAATTGTGTTTTTAGGGATTATTTTGGTAATTGAACACTGGCGAAGGGAGAAAAGAATTTCGCGCCTGGTTTTTCCTCAAATAATTGGGCTGGGTTTAATGCTTTTAGCTTTATGGGGAACACAATCTTATGCTTCTTTTATCGCGCTGGGGGCGGGATTAATTTCTTACGCTTTAGGTCACCCGGGAATTTCCAGAAATTTGAAATTGAAGGCTGGTTTGCTAGTTATATTTTTCGTAATGATTTTTGTGGGAACACAGGCTAATACTCTTAAATTTAAGCAGTTTTTGAATTTTGAGGAGCGCACTTCCAGTAGTGTGCGGATTGAAGTTTATAAGGTGGCTTTGGGATTAATAAAAGAACATCCCATTTTAGGTATTGGGCTTGGTCAATTTGAAACGCAATATCAATTAAACGCGCCGTTGATTTTGGAGCATGCTCCTTACGAATGGGTTATGCTGCATCCGCATAATTTATTTTTGGCTTTTTGGTTGAATACCGGTCTTTTGGGGGTTCTGGCGATGAGTTGGTTAGTGCTGATTGTTTTTATAAAAAAGCTGGTTTGTTATCGAATAGGAGTTTTAAAACAAAAAGCCCATTTCCCTTTTGGGCTAATGGGCTTAGCTGTGCTGGTGATGATTCTGGTACACGGTTTTTTCGATGTGCCGTTTTGGAAAAACGATTTAGCTTATTCGTGGTGGCTGGTTTTGGGGATTAATTTTTTAACCTATAACCACCAGTAGCAATTACGTTTAATCCATAACTACTTAGTTTTACTTGAAACTCTTGTTGGGCAATACTTAAATCTGGGCAATCTGAAGTAGGTTTTTCAGCTAATGTGTGGGTAGTTCCAGGATATTCTTGTGTTTGAAGACCAGTAATATCTCCTAATTTATGTACTGCTTCTTCTGGGGATTCCTCTAATAGGGCTTGAATAATAGCAAGAGGTTGTTTTGATTGCGTTGTGTTTTGTTCTAATCCTTCTGCCATGTTATTCCTGGTTAAGGATAAATTGGTATTTTTAGTTTTACCTGTTTCATTTTCTTTATATTTTTTCGTTTTGTCAAATATTTTCTTTTTCTCCGCCGATATAGCTCGGGTGCCAGATGTAGATATCCCAGATTGAAACATAGATAGCCGCGATTTCCCGTAGTTTGAATTTTATTTCGTTGCGATAGAGCTGGCGCGTGGAAGAGTAGCCGGTGCTATCAATTCCTAATGAATTGCAGGTGAAAAGGGCACGGGGCAAATGGTATCCCTGGGTAATTAAAATAGCTTTCTTAATATCCCAAATTTTGTGCGCCCTGGCGCAGGTATCATAAGTACGGCGACCAGCAAAATCAGTGACAATATTTTTTTCAGGAATTTGGTAAGTATTAACCAGATAATTTTTCATAACTTGGGGTTCATTATAATTTTCGACTCGGTTGTCTCCGGAAACTAGGATTTTTTGGATAGTGCCGTTTTGATAGAGTTCGGCTGCGGTAATTAATCGATCTTTAAGGATGTCGGTAGGGGTATTGTTGCCTTTCACTCCAGCTCCGAAAACAATTCCCACATGATATTCGGGGATGAGCGTAATGTCAGAGTAGATGTTTCTTTTTTCTAACTGGATATAAATAGCCGGGATGAGTAAAAATATCACCAAAATGCTTAATAGAAATTTTCTGATTTTTTGGCGATGGATTTTAAAAATTTTAAGTCTCAAGGTGAATTTTGATGGAGAAATTATGGCTAGGGTTATTTTAACCTACTTCGTTTTCGGCAACAAAAGTCTTTTTATTCGATTTGCTTTTTTGTTATTTTATTTTATGGTATAATATTTTTATGATTGTTCAAGCTATACATGTCGGGAAGCGAATTAATATTAGGGGATTATTGGCTGATTTAAAATTTAATTTTAAGTTACGGGACCCTTTAGTTATCGAATACCCTAAAAAGGGACGTTTTGTTGTTATTTTAAAATACGGTGTGGTGGTTTTTTGGGGATTTAGCTTAGATGAAATTCAATCTTTTTTACTGCAGATTTCCAATTCAATTTTGGAGCCATTAGCTCATCCTAGTCGTGACGAGGTTTCGGTTTTATTAAAATGCAAACGAGATAAGATTACACTTAATATGATTAAACTTGGGCCTTTGTCTATTGAGCGAGTGGCGGTGCTGTCGATTATTTTGGCCAGATCAGTAGTTTTGGATTATTTTGAAAAGGAAGTGGAGAAAATTTTGGATGAATTTGACTCTGTGATTCAATCTTTTTCACAAAAGGGACGGACTTCTTTTTCTAGCCGGATGCTATTACAAAAAGTGGGTGCGGCCATGAAAATTCAGCATTTGACCGTGAGTCAAATGGCGATGTTGGATAAGCCGGATTTGACTTGGGATGATCCTGCTTTGGATCGATTTTATCATTTATTGGAAGAGGAATATGAGATTGAGGATCGTTATTCTGTTTTAAGTCAAAAAATAAAAGGTCTTTTTCATAATGTGGAATTTATTTTAAATTTTTTGGATGCCAGGCGGTCAGTGGTTTTGGAGATCATTATTATTCTTTTGATTTTTATCGAAATAGTTCTTTTTGTTGGGGAGTTGCTTTTTTTAAGGTGATGTTATAATGGAGTCACTTTAATTGTTGTTAAATGGTTGAATTTGTTGGTTTAACCGGTTATATGGCAAGTGGCAAGGGAGAATTGGCACGAATTTTGCAAAACCAGGGATTTAAATATGTTTCTCTTTCGGATATGGTTCGAAAAGAGGCAACGGTTCGTGGATTGGAATATACTCGAGAGAATTTACAGGGGGTGGGCAATGATTTGAGGATTCAGTATGGGGCGGGTGTATTGGGAATGAAGGCTCGTGAAGTTATTGAGCAGGATTTAATGTCGAATTGGGTGATAGATGGGATTCGCAATCCGTCGTGTATTGAAGAACTTCGAAAATTGTCTGGGTTTCAGCTTGTTGGGGTTAGTGCGGATATGGAAATTCTGATAGAACGGATGTTAAAAAGAGGAAGAGAAGGTGGTAATAATTTAAAAAGGGAGGATTTTTTAAATCGTTTAAAATGTGAGCAAGGCATAGGGGAGTCACCTGCGGGACAACAGGTAAAAAGGTGTTTGGAATTAGCTGATTATTTTATTTTGAATGAAGGTAGTTTGGAAGATTTACAAGGAAAGTTTGATCATTTTTTAAAGCTGTCTCGCGGAGAAGATCGACCTACTTTTGATGAAATTTTTATGGAAATTGCTTATACCTGGGCTAAAAGAGCGACTTGTTTGAGGCGGCAGGTCGGGGCGGTGATTGCTAAGGATGGTCAGCAGCTCACGGCGGGTTATAATGGGGCTCCTCGTGGCGTGCCTCACTGTGCGGAGATGGGAGGGTGTTTGCGCGAAAAAATGGGCATTCCTTCAGGTCAGCGTCACGAAATTTGTCGGGGGACTCATGCAGAACAAAATGCCATCACTCAGGCTGCTAAATTTGGGATTAATATTGAAGGAAGTACCTTGTATTGTAATACGTTCCCCTGCGTGATTTGTACCAAGATGATCCTCAATGTTGGGATTCAAAAAGTGGTTTATGACAGTGATTACGACGATCCGTTGTCCAAAGAAATTTTAGGCCAGCAGCACGAGCTTCAATTGGTGCGGTATGAGGGGAAGATGTTTCACAAGTGACCTTTTGTTCATGTCAAAAGAAGGTGGATGGTTTGGATGATTCGAAGATCAGCTCCTAATAGGGTTCGGTGACGGTTTCAATCGGTTCATTGGGTAAACCAAAAGGTGGTTTTGCTGAGGCGGGACGCACACAATCAGAAAACGCGGAACAGGTGGTGGCATAGATTTTCCAATTGACGGTAATCGAGGTCCCGTCTTCTAACCCTTGGGTAGGATTGGTGACATCATTGTAGATGAATGAGCCTTCCATCATGCCATTTTTGACGTAGAAGGTACAAGCGCTAGGGCTTTGTTCGTCGGTACAACTGATATCTGAATAAGTGCTCCCTACGCGAAAGGGGAAATAATAGATGACGTTGCCTCGTTCGTCCGTATATTGAACATCTTCTGCATCTAATCCAACACCAACTGTATAGCGCTGGTCATCCGTATAAATAGTACCTGCGTGGGTTAATTTTTTGATGGCTTCGTCTGTTGAATAATCGTATTGGACATCGCTACTAGCCGTAATATTGTACAGTTCGTTATCCATGTATAGGGAAGCAGGATTGGCTGTGGCTTGTAATTCAGTTAGGTAAAGCCAATGATTGTTGCCTCCTTCATCCAGCCTGAAATTAACGTATTCGACGTCGGTTTCATCGCTGCGTCCTTTTTCGTCGTCTTCGGTATAGTTGACATAGGAGGTTTGAGCCCAACCATACCAGACTCGTCCTTCGCCATTGGTGTCGAGATTGAATCCATCGCCCATATCCAGAAAGTCATCGGCACTTTCTTCTCCTGTATCCCAGTCTATGGTTGTTCCGCTGGTGCTGCTTCCTCCGGTTGAATCGTCATCATCTCCGGTGTTGGGGGTATCGTCGTTATTGTTTTCGTTTTCAGCTTCTTGCTGCGCTTGCTTGATTTCGTCGATGACATCACCTAGGTTATTGTCTTCTAGGAATTGTTCAGCGGCTTCTTCGAGAAAATCTCTGGCGTATGTTGTCCATCCCGAAGGTTCTGAACAGTCTCCATTATTATTTGAGTCGTTGTTGCAGTCATCTTCGGCTTCACTGGCTACTACATCAGTTCGAAATAAATTTTCCGCGACCACGCTGCGCGCCATGCCATTGGAGGGGTAATAATTGCCGCTTTGTTCTTCAATTAAATTTAAATCTTTGGAAACGTATAAATAGGGAGCATACCATTCAGCATTATTAGTATCATCGAAAAGGGCGGTTGTGATTTTTTCTGGGAGTAAGGAAGATAGGCCTAGAGCGTTGATGGCCATTTTAAGGGCTTCTACGCGATTGACCGGATTGCCTGGTAGAAAAGTGCCATCTGGATAACCAGAGACCCAGCCTTTTTCTTTGGCAAAACACACATAGGGTGCATACCAATCTTTTTGTACATCCGGGAAACAGTCGTGATAGGTATTAACTTGGGGAGTATATCCTTGTCCTGCAACCAGCACTTTCATAAGTTCCGCTCTATTAATAGTATTATCAGGTTTAAAAGTGCCATCCGGATAACCTTTTAAGGTGCCGATGGCGGCTAAATATTCTACGGCTGAGAAATTTTTATGTAAGGCCTCAACGTCAGGAAAGGTGGCGGCTTGAATGAAACGAGGGAAAAAAGGGGTTAAGGTAAGCATTAATCCCGCTAAAAAAATCAAGATTTTTTTTTGAGACAACGGGAGAGAGGACATGGGGTAGGTTTTTAGGGATAGGTTTTTTAGGAATGCTTTTTTATTTTAGGCGGATATTGAGATTGAGTCAAAAATTTGTGCGGTTCCATAGTCTCGAGGGCACCCCTGAGATGAGGCGGGATTTGTAGAACAAGTTAAAATATACAGCGATTGGAGGTCTCATATCCAGAGTT
>LBWM01000014.1 GCA_000993615.1 Candidatus Peregrinibacteria bacterium GW2011_GWF2_39_17
GTTGATTTTCGAGTGTAGATAAAATATTTCATAGTTCCTCCTTAAAAATTAAAAATGAAAATTCGGGAAGCCCGCTTTTGGCCAGCCCCGCAGTAGCGGGGCAAAGATAAAAAATTCCAATTTGCGCTTAAAATCGGCTGGCGAGCCCTCGCAGAGGGCGAGCCAACAAAGACATTTCCTAACTGGCGGTGTGCGTTCGAAAAAATTCGAACAGATTTCGCCCAAAATTTGTAGGGCGGGCGGAATTCCCCCCAAACCCCCCTTCCGCCCGCCGCACCTGTCCGCCTCTGGCGGAGAAGCGGCCCTTTTGGATTGAAAAACTGCCAAAGAACCTGAAAAAATATCGGCTCGAACTTCATTTTGGGCCAAAAGCGGGCTTCCCTCATTTTTAATTGGACTATTTTCATTTTATTTGTTATCATATTTATGAAGGGTTAGATAAGCACCCATACTAATACTATCATACTAAGGAAACTATGAAAAGTCAAAACAATAATCAAACAATAGGGGATAAGATAAAACAGCTTAGAAATAAGCAAGGATTAACACAGGACGAATTGGCGAGAAAATCCGGCCTTCCCTATACAACACTGACCAAAATAGAAACAAATGTCATCACTAAACCCTCTATTCAAACGGTTATGAAGATTGCCAAGGGCTTGGGAATTAGTATTGATGACTTAATGAAATAAAACTATGGAAAATAAATTCGGAATTTCTAAAAATGTTTTTGTCTTGGGGCTGGTAAGTTTTTTTAATGATGTGGCCTCGGAGATGATTTATCCCATTGTTCCGATTTTTCTCACCAGTGTTTTAGGTGCGCCAGTAGCGATTGTCGGTTTGATAGAAGGCATTGCCGAATCAACCGCTAGCGTCTTAAAAGTTGTTTCCGGCTGGCTCTCTGATAAACTTCAAAAGAGAAAACCCTTTGTTGTCGCCGGTTACTCATTTTCAGCCATTTCTAAAATACTTTTAAGCTTGGCTTTTAGTTGGCCATTTGTTCTGTTTGCCCGTTTTATCGACCGCTTTGGTAAAGGAGTGCGAACTTCAGCCCGGGATGCTTTAATTGCCGAAAGTTCGGACACTTCGACTCGGGGAAAATCATTTGGTTTTCATCGTGCCCTTGATACCTTAGGAGCGGTAGTTGGTCCACTAATTGCTCTTTTGGCAATTCATTTTTTGGATAATAATTTTCGTTTGATTTTCTTTCTCGCCTTTATACCGGCTTGTATTGGAATTCTCTTGTTGCTCTTTTTTGTGAAAGAAAGGAAGAAAGAAGCAAATCTTTCTCCTGCCCTTAATTTAAGTTGGCGCAATCTTGACCCATCTTTTAAGATTTTTTTATTGATTAGTTTCGTTTTTGCTTTAGGCAATAGTTCGGATGCTTTTTTAATCTTGCGAGCACAAAATCTGGGCTTGTCAGTAACTTTGGTTGTGTTGGCTTATGTTCTTTTCAATTTTACCTATACTATTTTTTCAATGCCTGCCGGTATCATTTCTGATAAAATTGGACCCAAAAAAGTGCTTTTTTCTGGCTTCTTGCTTTTCTCCTTTATTTATCTTTTTTTCGGTCTTACAAAAGTTAGTCTTTTTCTCTGGCTTCTATTTCCATTTTACGGAATGTATATGGCCCTCACCGAAGGAGTAGGGAAAGCCTATATTTCTAATTTAGTTCCACAAGAAAAGACTGGTACGGCTTTTGGTATTTATCAGACTACAATCGGCCTCTGCACTTTTTTTGCTTCTCTTATAGCCGGATTGCTTTGGACTTATATTGGCGTTAGCGCGCCATTTATTTTTGGAAGTATCATGGCGGCAATTTCTGCTTTTTTGTTTGTTGTTTTGGAAAAAAAGATAAAAATTGCTAAAATATAAAAGAATTTGCCGCCAAGCCGAGCGAGGCTTGGAGTTCCGCCAAAAGCGGAATGAAAAACTTGGAATCGTCCAATCCAAAAGGGCCGCTTCTCCGCCAGAGGCGGACAGGTGCGGCGGGCGGAAGGGGGGTTTGGGGGGAATTCCGCCCGCCCTACAAATTTTGGGCTAAATCTGTTCGAATTTTTTCGAACGCACACCGCCAGCCTGTAATTTTTTATTATGATTTTAAATCGTCTTAGTCTAGGAGTGTCACTGATTTTAGTTGGTCTTTTTTTTGAAGCTTGCACTCCTGCGCCTATTTCAGATGTTGGTTTTCCTGATCCTAAATTATGCCAGGCCACGGAAACGGGCTGGGATTGTGTTTTAACCGAAGAAAAAGGCACATCTTATTCTCAATTTGAGGATAAAAATGAGGAATTTAAAAAAGCTTGCGAAAATTTAAGTGGGCATTGGATTTGTTATGGGAAATGTGCGCCTTTTGCTAGTCATTATTGTGATTTGGTGTATCAGGACGCCGGAAAATCATGTGAAAATTCAAATCAATGCCAGGGGTTTTGCACCATTGAATCACCTGATGATAATCTTGGGAATGGGAAATGTGCGCCTTATCCTCTGCGAGCTTGCGATCGCTGGTATGAAGTAAACGATGGAGTAGTAACTGACCATGCGAATATATTATGCGATTAATATTAGGCTTCGCCCCATCCTTATCATAGCACATTAAATGTGACCAAAACCTTGCAAGAACATTAAAAAATCATGGCCAAATTATTAAAATTTGTTCGATATTTATTATCAATGGGAATCATAATCGGTATCTTAGTCGTTAGTTTAACCTTGGTGTTTCCTAATAAATATTTGCAAGCTGTCAAACAGGGAGGCGAGTGGTTTCTTAACAATCAGGATAGTCAGTTTATTTATTATCAATACAATCCAGCTACTAAGGAATACCCGGCCAAGCACCAAGAACTTAGAGAATTAGCGGCTCTTTGGTCAATAACAGAGCTTAATAAGTTTCTAAAAGATTCTGACTATCAAGTTTTAGCCCAAAAAGGTTTAAAATATTTTGAGCCCTTTTTTGTTTATGATCAGAATAATGATTTTTCTTATCTTAATATTACCCCTAGTCAAATTAAGTTGGGTTATAACGCTTTTATAATTTTATCTTTATTGAATACGGATTATCCAAAGGAAGAATTTTATTTAGAAAAATTTGCGAACGGTCTTTTGTTTCAACAAGAAGATTCCGGCCAATTTAAAACTTTTTTTTACCAAGATCAATCTGGTGGCGAAGATTATTATCCAGGAGAGGCTTTGCTTGCCTTAATGACCTTGTACGAGCAAGGTGCGGATCAACGGTACCTGAATGCCGTGGAAAAAGCTTTGCCCTATTACCGTAACTATTGGAAGGAGAATCCCAATACCGCTTTTGTCTCCTGGCAAAGTCAGGCTTATTTTAAATTTTATCAAGCTACAAAAAGTGAGCTGGCTAAAGATTTTATTTTTAATATGAATGATTATTTATTAGAACAGCACGCCCCTAAAGATGAATGTAAAAATTTTAATTTTTCGCAAGGAATTGTAAATGCGGTTTATATCGAAGGGATTAATAAGGCTTATGAATTGGCCAAACAAGCCAATAATTACAAAAGAGCCAATTGTTATCGTCAATTTATTAAGGAAGGTGTCGCTTATTTGCTGACTTTGCAATTTACACCCCAAAATAGTTTTGGGATTACCGAGTTTGATCCACGGGCAATGGGAGGGTTTATTGGCAGCCCGCAAGATACCTTAATGCAGGTGGATCGCAATCAACATGCAGTTATGGCTTTAATGGGAGCTTTGGAATTAGGAATTTTGTAGCCGCTGTTTAAATTTACTCCCCCTTTTTGGTATAAAATTCAATGGCCTGAGCAAGCTCTAGATGATCTTTGGCGTATTTTTGGATGCTCACTTTTTTCTGCCAGGCTTCACAGGCTTGAATTAGGGCGCGAGCTCCCATCTTAGTGCCTCCGGGATGAGCATGGACGCCGCCCCCCATGGTCGTGATGAAATCCGTGTGTCCAATCGCTTCAATATAGGCTTTTAATTTAGTGGGATTGAGTCCACCCGAGGCAATCGAAACCGTGCCCTTCATGCCATACCAATCTTGTTCAAAAAATAATCCTTTCACTTTAGGCAAAAGCGCCATGTGTGCCGCAGTTACATCTTCTTCTTTTGTCCCCGCCATTTTTCCAATGCCCGCAGTCCCGGTATGAATCCCCGAAGAACCAGCCAGTCTGCCAAATTTTGTCATGACCAATACCGAATATCCAATGGGATTTTCAAGACGTGTCATCGCTCCATGACCAGCACGATGGAAATGTAAAAAAACATTGGGCCAAAGCCGACGAGCGGTTTGTAATGCCATCCAGCCCGCGGTAATGCCATCCACCAAAAAGCAAAAACTTCCTGGTCGCATTTTTTTAATAATATATTCAGCGCGACGCTTCATGGTGTCAAAATCAGACGATGAAATATTGAACGAATGCATTTTGTGCCGACCAGTTTCATCTTCGGCGCGATTCATAGCTTTCCGAATCGCATCAACGGTTTTCATATAAGGACAAAAATCTTGATCCGCTTGCGGTTCGTCGTGCTTTACAAAATCACCGCCACCTGCCCAAAATTGATATGCTTTTTCAGCAAATTCATGAGTTTTGAGTCCGATTTTTGGCTTAATAATAGTTCCCAAAATAGGCCGATCATAAACATTCAAATATTTTCGTAATTCTTTGATGGAAGTTTTAGGGCCATCGTATTTTTTCAACATCGCTTTCGGAAACCAAACATCGAGAAGTCTCAGCGCTTGAACTTGAGCCATTCCAAAAATATTCCCCGCGATATACGTTAAAATATTTTGCACATTTCCTCCTCGATCAAAAATTCGCAAAGGGAAAGCAATCCACACAAGATTTTTTTTGCGATCGACTTTATACACCTGGGCATCCAGGCTGGAAGCGAATTTTGTCGCAGTCACTTTAACATTCGACCCCGTGCTAGATTCAGCCGCTACCTCGGAAGCCGCGTCTAAAATATCACGTCCTTTTTCCGGGATAAGGTGAAATACAGACAATAAATATTCGCCTGATTCGGGATTTTTCAATTTTAAATTAATATATTCCTTTTGCATAGGGAGGGGTTAATAATGACTCTGTTATTTTATAACAGATTATTTTAAGAGCTCAAAATTTTATCTTCGCTCATTAGTTTAAGGAATTACAAAAACGGAGGTATATACTTGCACAAGTAGCGGTTTTCTTATTTAGTATAAAATATGAATCTCCTCTTGCTCGCCATCGCTCCATCTTTTGCTCTCGGGATATTTTTTTATATCAAGGATAAATACGAAAAGGAACCTCTTAAGCTATTACTAAAAACATTTATTTTAGGCACATTAACAATTGTGCCGGCGGCAATTTTAGAGGGCATATTGTTTTCATTATTTGGCCTCGATCTTTATCAAATTAATAATTTACCAACCCTATTTTTAAGTATGATTTTTTTTGTAGCCTTAATTGAGGAAGTAGTGAAATTTAGCGTGGTCCGGTTTTATATTTGGAATAAAAAAGATTTTAACGAACCTTATGATGGGATTATTTATACAGTAATGGCTTCTTTGGGGTTTGCTACTTTTGAAAATATTCTTTACGTTTTTAGTTCTGGGGCCACAGTTGGTCTGTTGCGAGCTTTTTTAACCGTTCCAGTTCATGCCTTAACCGCAGCTATTATGGGTTATTATATTGGACTCGCAAAATATCCTCGGGTTCCAGGCAAGAATCAATATCTTATAAAAGGTTTAATGGTGGCGATTTTATTTCACGGCACTTTTAATTTCCTGGTTTCTAGTAAAATTGTTTGGCTTATTTTGTTTGCTCCTATTCTGGTAATTTATGTGTGGAAAGTGGGAATTAAAGCTATGAAAATTCATGGCCAAGCTTCACCTTTCAAGAAAGCGCTTTCGTAATTTTTCCAAATAATCCACGGCGCTATTTAATTGCGTGTCTATATTATTAGCTGCATCTTCGTCTGAAATTTTCACAATAGTATCTGGGGTAATCCCTACTTCATCAATGGAGCGATCATTCGGGGTATGCCATTTTGCAATGGTTAAGCGTAAACTAGAACCATCTTCTAAGACCTCCACAGTTTGTACGCTGCCTTTGCCAAAAGTTTGTGTTCCCATAATTATGCCTCTCTTGTAATCTTGAATTGCCCCGGCTACGATTTCGGAAGCCGAAGCTGATCCTTCATTGACTAAAACAACTAAAGGTAAATTCACCAATCGCGCTGATTCGTTAGTATAGAAAATTTCATTATCACTTTCATGGCGATGTTTTGTCACTACAGCCACTTTTTTCCCTTCTAAAAACTCGGAAAGGATATCAATGGAAACATCCAAATACCCTCCGCCGTTGTAGCGTAAATCCAAAATTAAGCCCTGAACTGGCTTTAAAAGTAATTCCTGAATTACTTTATCAAATTCGCTGGCTGTATTTTCATTAAATTGATAAATGCTAACGTAGGCGAGATTTTCGTTGGCGCCATAATATTTGATCTCAACACTGGGAACATTAATTTCAGCTCGTTCAATTGTAAGTTCAAAAGGGTCAGCGATGCCTTCCCTGATAATTGTTAAGGTAACTTTTGTCCCGGCTTCACCTCTAATTTTCATAATAGCTTCAAATAAATTTAAATCAGCTACAAATGTATTGTCGATTTTATAAATTACGTCCTCAGCTTTTAATCCGGCTAATTCCGCAGGAGATCCTTTTAAGGGAGCCATGACTGTTAAATTGTCATTTTCCATGGTTAATTCAGCTCCAATTCCCTTGAGTGTGCCTTCTAAATTATTTTGAAAATCTTGATTTTCTTGAGGTGTCATAAAAGTGCTGTGGGGATCTTGTAAGGAATTAACTAGTCCTTTAATCGAACCATAAAGTTGATTTTCGGAATTAATGCTACTTTTGTCAAAATATTGATTCGCGA
Source organism: Candidatus Peregrinibacteria bacterium GW2011_GWF2_39_17 (assembly GCA_000993615.1). Classification (GTDB taxonomy): domain Bacteria; phylum Patescibacteriota; class Gracilibacteria; order UBA1369; family UBA12473; genus UBA12473. The sequence continues at coordinate 6,904 of LBWM01000014.1, forward strand.
TTTGATCATAAACTTCCCAAAAAAGATCCATTTTTAAGGGGGTAAGCTCATTGTCCCCTGAAGATGAAGTTGGTAATGGTTTTTGTAATTGATCTTGGACGTAATAAAGAGTTATTCCCCAGCCAAGGAAAATTCCTAAACCAAAAATAAAAATAATAGACAGTCCGGAGCGAGCATTGCGAGAAAAACGCATGAAAATTAAGTTAAAGAAAAAACATAAAGAAGATACAGGAATTTTTGGTAAATTAGAATTTAATTTCTTTCGTGATTCTTTCTATTTTGGTGGCTTTTCCATTGCGAAATTCCAAAAAAACCGCATTAAAAGTTGCCGGATCGCCAAAAGTAATTTCATGCTTGGTTGGCATCTGAGAAAGAAATTGCTCAATAATTGGTTGAGCGTTTACGCCAATAGCTGATTGACTTAGCCCCACAAAACCCACATCGGTAATATAGGCGGTATGATTTTTTAAAATAGTTTCATCAGCAGTTTGGATATGGGTATGTGTGCCGATTACGGCCCCAACACGATTAGTCGCATATAAACCAAAACACATTTTTTCCGATGTTGCCTCAGCGTGAAAATCAACTAAGATAACATCAGGTCGTTCGCCAACGGTCTTTTTTAAGATTTTATCCAAAGTGCGAAAAGGACAATCAAGATCTTGTTTCATAAAAACGCGCCCCATTAAATTAATAATTAGGATTTTTTCTAATTGTGCGGTTTTTACGATACTGTATCCCATTCCGGGGTTAGAGTCAGGATAATTAGCTGGCCTGATAATAAATGGGTTTTTAGCATTCATTAATTCAAAAACAGGTGGATGATTCCAGATATGATTACCGCTGGTAAAAAAATCTATTCCAGCCTGGTGAAGTTCGTGGGCGTGCGTGGTGTTTAAGCCTTTTCCGTGCGTAACATTCTCGCCGTTAGCTATGGTGAAATTAATTCTTAAATCTTTTTTTAATTTGGGGAGAATTTTTATTGTTGCTTCGCGCCCGGGTTGTCCTACAATATCGCCAATAAAAAGAAGGCGCATAAAAATAATTAGTAGAGATTAAAGCTGATTTATACTAACAGGTTTTTTAAAATATTGATAGAATTAGGGCATGGACAAGCCTTTTTGTATTATTTTTGACTTAGACGGGCTGCTCGTAAACTCGCAGCCCCTACAATACAAAGCTTATAATCAGGTCTTTTCTGAATATGGTTATCCCATTTCTCCCAAAGAGTGGCGTGAGTGGATTCGTAATTCCTATGGGGCACCGGAATGGATTCAGAAAAACAACCTTCCCCTTGATGCTGAAAAAATTCGTGCCCAAAAAAAGATTATTTTTGATCAACTTATCTGGCAAGAAATGGAATTAATGCCTGGAGCCAAAAACGCAGTTATGCGCTTATCAAAAAAATATCCACTCTGCATTGCTTCGGCTTCACGCCGCGAAACAATTGAGGCCTGTTTAGGGAAATTTCACCTCACTTCCAAATTTAAGAAAATTATTCCAGATGAAGAAGTAAAACGAGGTAAGCCTCATCCGGATGTTTTTTTGCGTGCCGCTAAAGTCATGGGGTTTGAGCCCAGTGAATGTTTGGTTTTAGAGGATTCCCCGGCTGGTTTAAAAGCCGCCAAAGCTGCTGGAATGAAGTGTGTTATTTGTCCTGATCCATTCAGTAAAACTCCCTTAGTTCAATTTAAAAGCGCTGATAAAATTATTAAAAGCTTAAATGAAGCTATTTTTTAATTTGTGTAAATAAATTTTACTAAGTGTCCCAAAAATTACACAAGCCAAAATGCTGGTTATCACGGAGCTTAATATAGGAAGAAACCAATTTGAAACCGTAAAAATAGTCAAAATCAAAGCGCTCGCTAAAAAGAATTGTAACTTAGTCCAATTTTTATGATAACGTTCTGCGCCCCATCTGGTTATTATTAGAGAAACAAGAATTTTAGCTAAATAAAGACTACCTAAATAAAACCCAATTAAAACTATCCCAAGCGGTATACCGATAAGGCTAATAAGTAATAATAAGGCCATCAAAGGAGTAATAATAAAATAAAGTAATCCGTAAAAAAAGTTCGTTGGCCACGATTGATTGAGTGATTTTAGGGCTTCTTTGAAAGGATGGTGCGTAAATAAAATAATGAGAAACAAAATTAAAATACTAGCAAGCAAGGCAATTAGCTGGAAACGACTAACTAAATAAGTTTGACTAGTAATGGGGCCAAGCGTAGTCAAATCTTGCACTCTAAATCTTAACCGCGGATCAAATTGAATGGTTCCAACGTGAGAGCTATCTTTAAAATTATTTTTATCCAAAGGTTGCCAATAAACTATGTTGCCTCCAAAAACCGCGGATTGATCAATCGAAATATCTCTAATGGCCGCAACATTAGTATTCCCTTTTACGTCTCCTCTTAGATTAATAGTAGTGCCTCTTAAATTTAGATCCCCATCCACTTCTCCGTTTAGATGCAATTTGGCCCCGCGGGCAGACACATTGCCTTTGACAACACCATTAATTTCTACAATCCCTCCCCTAATGATTACATCGCCGCCAATTATAGCTGTTTTATTAATAATGACTTTACCAGCTCGGACAATCAAATCATCGCCAATATTCCCATTAATCACTATTTGCCCACCGGCAATGCGGGCATCGTCTTGAATATTGCCATTAATTTCCGCTTGTCCAGCAATTAAGAATAAATCACCTGCAATCGTGTCATCAATTTTTACCTTACCTCCTAGCGCGTTTAAGTCGCCATTAACCGGATTTTTAATATTAAGATTTCCGGCTGCCGTATAAAAATCGTCAGGCAAAGAATTTGTCGTGGAAATAGTTTCTCCAATTTGATAATTAAAAGCGTTGACTGTTTTTATTATTAAAAATTGGCCTAAAAACACGGTCCCCAGGATTACAATCAGAGCAAGAAGTTTAAAGCGGTTAGGCATAGGAGACAAAAATGCTAATAAGTTTCGTTAAGTTTAAAACGCAGTAATTTTTGATTAGATAGTACTTCGATACCCATGAAAAATAAAGTACCGACAATCATAAAGTCTCCATATTGCATAAACAAAGAAAGCAGAGTAGCCAACGAAGTGCCGACAATAGTTAATGGTAAGGACACGTAAGAGAATAAGGCCGAAACACCGGTTGAGTAACTTTCAATTATTCTAAGGAGTGCAATCCCAAACATAGAAAAACCGACTAAACCGCCCATTAACAGCGGTACTAAATTGAATTTAGGTTGCAAAGCCATTTTTATGGCTCGATCCAAAATCAAGGGGTTAGCTTTGGGCGCAGGATAGTTTTTTAGCGCCAAGGAAATATTTTTAGGAAGCGACATGGTGTGGCGGTTAGGAGATAATAACTGTGCGAAAGATTAGGTGGGCTAAAAAGGATTTTTAGGTATTTAATTTTTCTTTTAATTGATCTTTTGCCCTTGAGAGATGAGTTTTAATAGTATTTTCGTTGAGACCCATCATTTCCGCTATTTCTTTGATTGAAAATTCATTTTGGTAGAAAGCAAGTAGGACGGTTCGGTATTTTTCATCGAGTTGATCCACGCAACCCCAGATATGATTTTTTTCCATATTTTGTTCCACGTCATCTGCTACAGATTGGCTGTCTTTTAGTTCATACGCCACATCCTCAAGATCGATAGTTTGTTTATTTTTAAATTTTTGATAATGATTAATGCCTTCATGGTAACAAATTTTACAGAACCAGGTTTTAAAGCTGGACTCCATTTTGAAGTTTTTTAGGCCATTTATCACCTTGATAAGGGCTTCTTGTAAAGCATCTTCGGCATCTTCTTTGTTGCCGACAATGCGGTAAATTACCGAGAAACCTAGCTGGACATATTTATCGAGAAGCGTACGGAGAGCTATTTCATCCTGGGTATCAAGGTAAAGTTTAATTAAATTAAGATCAGGGTTTTCTTTCAAGGAATTTCATTGGTTAGGTGGAATTCCACTATAATAGACAAAAGCTTTTAAGAAAAGTTTCATCAAAAACAAAAATTTTCTATAAGGGGTTCTTTAAATTGACATTTGATCCCAGTCCATAGTACAAAAGTATTAATGTTAATAATTATACACCTTCGTTTTTATAATTACGTATAATAGGCCATAAGCCTAAATACCTTTTTGGGCTTACTTTAGTCGAAATTATTTAGGAGAAAGAGTATAATTTATTAGTTAACGGTCTTTACTGCAAAAAGATATGGAAAAACCAAAAAGCATTCTTTGGATAAAACGATTTGCTATTTTACAGGTAATTTTAAGCTTTCTTTTAGTGGGATTATTGATAGCAGTGGCTGGCCTCGAAATTAAAAACGAAGTCTGGCTCTCCTTTAAGCAAGGCTTTTTAAGTCAATTAGCCTCCCAGGGAATCAAGGAATACAATTTTCAAATTGCCGGAGCTATCGCCGCTTCCCCATTGCTTGGTATGGCTGCGTCAATTTTAGCATTAATGGCAATTCAGCGTAGGGAAAAAAGGTTAACGTATATTACGTTAGTGGTTTTGGGCGGACATATTTTGGCAGGATTAAGCGGTGGTACTATTTCTTTGCTGTCGGTTGGAATGTTTGTTTTATTGCTTACTAAAACGGGTAAAGAATATGTAGGGCTCAGCGGAGGAAGGCCAAAAATACGGGGGATAGAATAAAATTCCTCACTGTGTATTTTTTTATTTAGTCTGTTCTTCCAAGTAAGCTAATTGATTTTTTGCTTTTTCGTTGTAGGGATCTAATTCAATAATTTTTCGAAAAACATCTTTTAAATTCGTCCATTTAGAAAAATGTTGATAATAATCAGCTAGTGTCCATAAATAATCCAAATTACGTGAATCCAAGCGCGAAGCTTCCTCAAAGGCCAAAAGTGCTTTTTCTTTTTCGCCCAATTCTTTATAGATATGCGCTAGGTTAACAAAACGACTAGCTTCTTTATTGTCCAATTCTATGGCTTTTTCGTATAGCCTAGAAGCTTCTAAAAGGCGGTTTTGTTGATAAAGAGTTAAGGCTAAATTGCTGTAGTATAAGGGATGGGGCTTTAAATCGGTCAATTTTTGAAAGAAAAATTCTGCCCTAGGAAGATTTTCTTGTTGTAAATATAAAAGCCCCAATTTAAAATTAGCGTCCAGGTGGTCGTTATCAAAAGAAAGGACCTGAAGTAGATATTTTTCCGCCACGGCGTAATCTTTTTTTGAAAAATAAAGCTCAGCTTGTTTAAAGGCTTTTTTAGATTCTTGGATGCGACGTGTTTTTTCGTCACGAGCCCGTTGCTCTTCTTTTCTTTTAAGCCGTATCTCCTCAAAGGCAGGGGGATGAGAAATTGATTCCTTTGAAGATATTTCTTCGAAATCAGGTTTGGCTTTTTTTTCGAGTTCTTGTTCAAAAACAAGACTACGTTTAGTTAATTTCCAACGTTTCCAAAAAATCCAAAATAAAATAATTAAGCTGATAATAAATAAAATCCAATAAAGCATAATAAGCAATAGTCAAAAATTAAGATAATATTTCCTCTCGCTGGGGCATAAAAAGTAATAAATTTTCAAGGGAAAGCCTGGTGTTAATATTGCGTTCAAGGTCAAACCTGGTTTTGGCAAGCGCGTCGATCATTTGGAATAATTCGGAATAGGTATAGGTTACGATTTTTCCTTCCATCTTTTTATAAAGCAAGCCGCGTGTCATATAAAGAAAAAGTTCTAAAAATATTTTAATTTCATTTTGATTTTTGTAAAAATTTTCCACAAACATGAATCGATCTGTTGTATTTGAATGTTCAAACAATTTAATAATTTGATCATAAAAATCCTGGAAAAAACGCAAATAATCAGTGTCTTGCAATAAAATTTTTGCTCTTCCTGGTTTTCCCATGGAAAAAACCGTAATCATTTCTAGTGTTTTAGAATCTAAATCAGGTCGAATTTGCAACAAATAATCTTTAATGAGGCTTTCTGAAAGAGAAGCAAATGAGACATTTCTTGTTCTGGAAACAAGCGTTGGTAAAAGTTTTTGTTTGCAAGTTGTTGTTAATAGAAATAAAACCTGCGAAATCGGCTCTTCAATGTTTTTCAAAAGGGCATTGGCAGCTTCAAGAGTTAGGCGTTCAATGTTTTGCATAATAACAATTTTATAATCACTATTCGAAGTAGTGGAAAGATGACTTAGTAGTTCGCGAACCTCTTCGATTTTTAGTGATTCCCCATTGTCTAAAAATTCAAAAGTATTAATATGCTGACCTTTTTCAATTTGTTTACAGCTCGGACAAACCCGGCAAAAATTATTTGGACATTGCAAAATTTGGGATAGGGTTCTGGCAATAAGTAATTTCCCAATTTGGCTAGGACCTGAAAACAAATAAGCATGGCTAAGATGATTTTGCCTCAAATCGTTTTCAAGCTGCGTAATGGGTTTGGTATGCCCGACAATAGGCCATTTATAAAGCATAAGTAAGGCTAGATTAGACCTAAAAGGCGGTTTTTGTCCAATGATCTTCTTGTCGCACTAAGAGCGAGGAAGCTTTTTCTGGATAGCGCATTAGTGGTTTTATAAAATTTTCTAAGCAAATTTTATTTTGCGAACCTTTTACTAGGATAAGATCATTTTTACGCAGATGTGGTTTAAAAAATTGAGCCGCCTCAGCCGCGGCCTCAAAACAATAAATATTTTCTTTTGGCATACCAGCAGACCGAGCACCATCTGCATAATAGCGCGCATCCTGGCCTATAGTAATTAAAATCGTAGCTATCTTGGAAACAAATTTCCCAATGCGTAGATGTTCTTGCTTGGAATAATCGCCTAATTCGTTCATGGAGCCCAGAACAGCGATCTTCCTTCCCTGTAAATCATTTAAGGTTTCCAAAGCCGAAACCATGGTATCCGGAGAAGCGTTGTAGGAGCTATCAATAATTATTGAATCATTAATTGCTTCAATTAAATTTAATCTTCCGGGTGGGAGCTCGAAAGTTTGTAGTGCGTCCAGAATAGCTTTAAGTGGCATTCCTATTAAAAAGCCAACCGCAATAGCTGGCAGCAGAACATAAACTTGATGACGCCCCAAAAGATGAGGAAAATGCAAATCATGAGATTGTTTTTCGTAGGTAATGGTAAAGGAAAGACCATTTTTACCGTGGCGTATATTTTCTGCTCGTAAATCAGCTTTCGGAGATGTCCCGAATAGAATGAGATTGCAAGTAAGTTCATGTTCTAAGCGAATTATATTGGGATCATCACAATTTAAAATCGCCCAGCCATTTTCCGGTACAGATTTAACCAAATGAGATTTTTCTTGGAAAATACTTTCAAGATTGGTGAATTGACCTTTTGCCAAATGAACAGGCTTGATAGTTGTAAATACGCCAATAAACGGTCGTAGTGCTTTTATTAAATATTGAATGTCACCTGGTTTATCGGCGCCCATCTCTAAAATTAAAATTTGGTAAGGGGGGTTAGCTTTATTAAGATTCCAGGTCTGTAGAAAAGAATTAAAAAGAATACCTAGCCACTTTATGGGGTTAGAATAACCAGTTTCCTGTTCTAAAATGGCCAAAAAAGTACCAAAATCACTATTGTAATTTTTTTTTGCGCAATGAGTCGTTTTTTTTGCAGAAACTACAGTATAAATTGCTTCTTTGGTGCTGGTTTTACCTACTGACCCGGTAATAGCCACAATTTTAGGATTGATTTTACGTAGGCGCCATTGGACCAATTTTTCTAATAAGAAAAGAATAATGGCTTTGGGAATCTTTTTAAGAGCGATCATTAGTTTAATTTTGTGGTTAGAGAGATAATCAAAAGTATCTATGTTGTTTTTATTGCGAATTGGTATGATCTTTAAGTGGATTTTATTTTAACACAAATGAATTGTTGCCAAATTAAAATTAGCGGCAAAGTGCAAGGAGTTTGGTTTAGGGTCGAAGCTAAAAAATTGGCCGAAAAATTAGGGATTAGGGGTTGGGTTCGAAATGAGCCAGATGGAACAGTTTTAATTCAAGTTGAAGGCAAAAAATTTGCCTTAGATGATTTTATTAAATGGTGCCACCTTGGGCCAGAGAGGGCAAAAGTAGAGAAGATAGAAATTTCCAGGTGTTATGAGGCCACCGAGAAGGGATTTTTTATTCGAGATTTCTAAAAGTTAAAATAACCAGTAAAAGGTGTTCATTTGTAGCCAATTATATTGCAACAAAGCACATGCTCTATTTGCAACGATGTTTACTGTACTACTTTTACTATTTCTCCAAAAACTTCAGGCTCTGTCGCTGCCAAATTAGCGAGAATTTTGCGATCAAGTAGGATTTTCTTTTTAGCTAAAGCTTGGATAAAACGACTATAAGATGTTCCACGTTCCTTTAAAGCAGCAGAAATACGAATAATCCAAAGTGCTCGAAATTCGCGTTTTTTATTGCGTCTATGAGTATAAGCATATTGGCCAGCCTTCATAACAGCTTGTTTGGCTTGGCGGAAGAGATTTCCGCGTTGTCCGCGATAGCCTTTAGCTGCTTTGAGTATCTTTTTGTGACGCCTGAGTTGGGTTGTTCCTCTTTTAACGCGAGTCATAAAATTTAAAATTAGGAATGAATAAGTAAAAAATTAAACCTTAAGTAAGGCTTTTGCCGTTTTTGTGTCGCTGCTACTTAAAATAAATGCTTTTTTTTGCAGCTTGGTTTGGCGCTTATTTTTATTGGTAAGAAGGTGACGAGTTGCAGCTTTGCGACCAACAACCTTGTTGTTAGCGGTCAAGCGAAAGCGTTTTTTGGCACCACTGTGAGTTTTTTGTTTCATAGAATATGGTTTTTTAACGAAGAGGAGAAAGAATGGCAAATAAATTGTAACCTTGTTTTTTAGGGGCTTGATCGACTTTGGCAATATCTGTTAAGGCATTAATCATTTTCTGCATTTTTTCAATCGCGAGATCAAAATGGGAGAGTTCACGGCCTTTAAAAATTAAAGCGATTTTAATACTGTGTCCGTCTGTTAAAAATTGGCGAGCCTTCTTGGTTTTAGTTTCCAGATCATGAATGTCGGTGCGGAGGCTTAGTCTGATCCCTTTTACCTCACTTTTTTTCTGTTTAGAGCGCTGTTTCTGGTCTAGTTTTTTTTGACGGTAAAGGTATTTCCCATAATCCATTACTTTGCAAACCGGAGGATGCAGATTAGGCGCTACTTCAACCAAATCCAATTCTCTTTCTCTCGCAAGCCTAATAGCATCTTCAATGGATTTAATGCCTAATTGTTCTTGCTCATCATCAATGAGCCGGACGGTACGGGCTTTAATCTGATCGTTAACTCGTAGAAACTTGGCGATAGCCTAGTAGGTTAACAAAATTGAGCGTGGGCATTGTAGGAAAAAGGAGGCATAAGGTCAAGCTATTTGTGTAGAGCTAATGTTTTAAGGTGGCTTGAGCTGCTGCCAAGCGGGCAATAGGCACTCGATAAGGAGAGCAACTTACATAGTTGAGGCCTATTTCATGGCAAAATTCAATAGATTTTGGATCACCTCCGTGCTCTCCGCAAATGCCTATTTCTAAATTTTCCTTGGTTTGTCGGCCTAATTTAACGCAGGTTTTCATTAAGAATCCTACTCCGGACTGATCAATACTAGACGTTGGATCTTCAACTAAAATTCCTTTTTCTAAATAATAAGGCAGAAAGGTGCCAACATCGTCTCGACTGAATCCATAAGTCATTTGGGTTAAATCATTAGTCCCAAAGGAAAAAAAATCAGCTTCCGGGGCGATTTCATCTGCGGTTAGGCAGGCGCGTGGTAGTTCAATCATGGTGCCAATTTTGTATTCAAATTTAATTCCCTCTTTCAATTCCTCGATTACTCCTTGAATAATTTTCTTTACAGCTTTGAGTTCCGAAACATTGCCAATTAAAGGAACCTCAATTTCAGGATGAACAGCTAAGCCGCGGTCGTGACATTCAATCGCTGCAGTTAAAATAGCCCTTACTTGCATGGCATAAAGTTCAGGGTAGGTAATTCCTAAGCGACACCCTCGATGTCCCAACATGGGATTTACTTCATGTAAATTGGTAATAATATCTTTTAGATGCTCAATGGTTAAATTCAATTCAGTCGCCAAATTTTGAATGCGTTTATGCTGATCAATATCCGGTAAAAATTCATGTAAGGGCGGATCAAAAAGGCGGATAGTGACTGGAAGTCCCTTCATAACCTCAAAAATCTGTGCAAAATCTTGTTTTTGTATTGGCAAAAGTTTATCAAGGGCTTTTTTTCTGGCTTCAGGGTTATCTTTGGATAGAATCATTTCTCTCATTAAGGGAATACGTTCTTCAGCAAAAAACATGTGTTCAGTTCGACACAAACCAATTCCTTCTGCTCCAAATTCTAAAGCTACTTTTGCGTCCTCCGGGGTGTCGGCGTTAGCTCTTACTTTTAAAGTACGAACATCATCAGTCCATTGCATTAATTCTCTAAAGGCGCCGTCTAATTCTGGTTCACACATGGGCGCTTCGCCTAAAATAACTTCTCCAGTTGTGCCATTTAGGGTGATAATATCTCCTTCGTAAACTACTATTTCGCCGGCTGTAAATTTACGTTCTTTGCCATTGACAATGATGTCGCCGCATCCTGCTACGCAACATTTCCCCATTCCGCGACAAACCACGGCCGCATGGCTAGTATTTCCTCCTGTTGAGGTTAAAATTCCTTGGGCCGCGTGCATACCATGAATATCTTCAGGGCTGGTCTCCTTACGCACTAAAATAACCTGGTCCCCGGTTTGAGCTTTTTCATAGGCCTCATCAGCGGTAAAAATCACTTTTCCGGTTGCTGCTCCAGGGGAAGCAGGTAATCCCTTAGCTATAACCGTAATTTTTGCTTTTGGGTCAATGGATGGATGTAGTAACTGTTTTAGTTGATTGGGTTCAACCCGCAAAAGTGCGGTGTGTTTATCAATTAGCCCCTCTTTTACCATTTCCGTGGCAATCCGGACCGCGGCATGGGCAGTACGTTTTCCGTTACGGGTTTGCAGAATAAATAAGCGGCCTTGTTCAACCGTAAATTCAATATCTTGCATGTCGTGATAGTGGTTTTCAAGTCGATCTTTAATACTGACTAATTCTTCATAAACAGTTGGCATCTGGATTTTAAGCTTATCAAGCGGAACTGGGGTGCGAATCCCGGCTACCACATCTTCACCCTGGGCGTTGATTAAATACTCGCCATAAAATATTTTTTCGCCGGTGGAGGGATTACGGGTAAAAGCCACACCCGTACCAGAATCTTCGCCTTTATTGCCAAAAACCATGGCCTGAATATTAACCGCAGTGCCGATGTTATGAGGAATACCGTGCAGATTACGATAAGTACAAGCGCGTTTGTTGTTCCAGGAATTAAAAACTGCCTCAATTGACAAGCGGAGTTGTTCTGAAGGTTGTTCTGGAAAGGGTGAGTTTGTGTGTTTTTGAATAATTTCTTTGTAAATTTGGACTAATGATTTTAAGTTTTCGGCTGTGAGTTCGGTGTCCAGTTTTATTCCTTTTTTTTCTTTAAGTTCGCAAATTGCTTCTTCAAAATGGTCATGGTCTACCCCCAGTACTACATTACCAAACATTTGCACAAAACGGCGGTAGGCATCGTAGCAAAAGCGTTCGTTTTGGGTGTTGCTAATTAAGCCTAAAACAGTTGTATCGTTAAGTCCTAAGTTAAGTACAGTATCCATCATCCCGGGCATGGAAATTTTAGCTCCGGATCTGACCGAAACGAGCAGTGGATTCTGTCCATCCCCTAAATTTTTACTCATATTTAATTCCAATTCGGCTAAATTTTCTTTTAATTCTTCTTGAAAGCCGCTGGGATATCCCTTGTTGATCAAAAAATAATTACAAGTTTCAGTCGTAATGGTAAATCCAGGTGGTACTGGTAAGCCCAATTTGGTCATTTCTGCCAAATTGGCTCCCTTGCCACCCAAAAGTTCTTTCATATCTTTAGACCCCTCAGAAAAAGGAAAAATGTACTTCATTATTGACAAAATTAAATTTTCAAGTATAAAATTAGGAAATTAAAATTAGTAGAAAGGCCAGACTCTACAGCGATTTACAGGCCTAATATTAAAATTAATTCAATGCTACTCTAGCTAAATTTAAATTTAAGTACAACGAAAAATGAATACCCCCCCCTAGAAGGTTAAACAAGAGAAACCCTAGAATGGTTAACAAAAATAGAATTAGCTCAATTAATCTATCTTTACCAACCTCTTAGTTGCATGGTTTCTTCTAGCCTCTTTAAGGCCGCGATGAAAGCCGCTTCACGATAAGTACAATTATATTTTTTGGCTAAATCATCAACATGATGCCAGGCGTCAATCATGATTTTCCTAAGTCGTTCCTGTACTTCTTCCGCAGACCAATAATAATTCATTTCATTTTGCACTAATTCAAAATAGCTCACAGTTACTCCCCCCGCATTAGCTAAAATATCCGGTAAAATTATTACATTTTTTTCTTTCAAAATAGTGTCTGCTTCAGGAGTAGTTGGGCCATTGGCCAGTTCTAAAATTATCTTAGCCTTAATTTTGGCCGCATTATTTTTCGTAATTTGGTTCTCAAGAGCGGAAAGTACCAAAACATCACACTCCAATTCCAAAAGTTCTTCATTGGTTACTTTTTTGCAAGATTCTCCACTTTCAATTCCGGCCACAAAGCATTCTCCCACTTCTCCCTTTTCTAGTTTGCAACTAATTGCGGTTTCGGGTTTGAGGCCATTTTCGCAAAAAAGTCCTCCTTTTGAGTCTGAGACGCCGATTACTTTAAACCCTTCTTTGGCTAATAATAAAGCGACATTGGCTCCAGCATTTCCAAAACCTTGAATAACCACTCGCGTTTGTTGCGGGTGCTGCTGGCGATTTTTTAGAGCTTCCAATAAAACATAAACTCCACCTTGAGAGGTTGCTTGGTCGCGGCCGATAGATCCACCTACGGCTAGGGGTTTTCCCGTAACCACCCCTAATTTATTATAGCCTTGTAATACCGAATATTCATCTGCAATCCAGGCCATAATTTGTGGGTTGGTGTAAACATCTGGCGCAGGGATATCTTTTTCCGGCCCGATAAAAGGCGCAATGGCGCGGGTGTAGCCACGCGTTAATTTTTCTAATTCATTAGTGGATAGGGTTGTATGGTCAACCACTACACCTCCTTTGGCTCCACCTAGCGGTATATTAACTACAGCGCATTTTATGGTCATCCACGCGGCTAGGGCTTTTACTTCTTCCATGTCAACCTGGGGATGGAAACGAATCCCCCCCTTGTAGGGGCCTCTGGCATTATTGTGTTGGACCCGAAATCCGCGGAAAATTTTTATTGACCCAGAATCCATACGAACTGGTATATTTACTTCCAAAATTCGCTCTGGATAACTTAGATGATCTTCGATATGGGGATTAAGCTTTATTAAAGCAGCAGCTTGGCGCATTTGGCGGATAGTATTTTCAAATAAAGACATAAATAAAGATCAAGGATAAAAAATAATACGCCTTTGTGGCGTGGCTAATTTTATTTTAGGGTAACGGTTTTCTTTTTAAAAGACGATATTTAAAAATTTTTGACCCAGGTTCTTTTCCAGCTCCGACGTTAATATACCTCCTGCTGGTAACATTTCTCGCATAAAATTCTTTTGTCATAACTTTTTGGCCAGCCTGTCTGCACTGCAATGTGGCATTTTGCGCAAAAAACAGACCTCATCGTGCCATCAAAAGGAATCCATTTAAAATTTTCCTGTAATCGGCGGGCATATTGGGTATAGGGTAGAGGCACATTCAATCGCTGACAAAACGTGATGTCATTTTTTTGAATTTGAAAAGGTTTTTCCGCAACATCGTCCCAAAACACTTCTTTAGTAACTGCATCATTTGCCTCGTGACTGCTGTCTGGGATGTGCGACACATCGAGATAATGCGATACTCTTTTCTCTTTTTTTGGATTGAGCCTAAAGCCGTATTCGCGCTGTTTTTCATCACTCAGTGGCCAATACATATACGCCCAACTTTCGTCGTAAGGATTGGCCGCAAAATATCCCGGGAAAAATTCTCCATATTCGCCAGTTTGTTTCATTTTGGCAATGATTTCGCCTTTGAGTTGCTCATACTCCTGCGGAGAATACGGTTTATTGAAAATGTGATATTTCTTTCCCACAAGACCGCAGCATCCCCAAATATGATCGCATTGAAAGCAATGAGCAGCGTACTCGGCATATTTACATTGAATCGTATTGTAGCAAAATTTGTTGTCGTAACATTGGTCCTGTGCCAAAGAGCAATAATAGGCTAGCTCGGTGTTAATAGCGGCACTAAGGCAATCCAAAGTATCCTTTGCTCCTCCTCCTTGGCGGGCAACATTGACGCAATCCTCAGATGGGCCAGTTATTAAATAGCAATTATGGCAATTTTTACATTGTTCCAAAAAATTTCCAGAAACATTATCACATTTATCCACAATGGCGGCTCTGAGCCAGGCTTGCTGTAGCATCATGGCTTGAAACATTTTTTTTGCTTTCTCATAAAAAGATCGTTTTCCAAAATCGAATTCCTTTCTTTTTTTCTCCCATTCCTCTTTGGTTAATTGTTGATTGAATAGGCAATATTGTTTATTGCGGAGATTGCTGCAAAAGAGGCAATACTGACAATTTCGGCAGTCAAATAAAAAATAACTATCACTACATTGTTGGCACATGAAGCCGTAAATTAGGTGGAAACAGTTAAAACAATAAGTAATATCTACGCAGAGTTCACTAGTATTACTAAAGGTCAAAAAATGACTATCCTTGCAATAGAGAGCTCGATAACAATATTTTAGATCTTGGTTTTCTAGGCCAGAATGACACAGGTAGCAATTTTTGGAATACCACCAGTCATCGGTGTATTCAGAGTTGTCGTTGCCGCCAACCATGCTGTGCGCGATGGGTGATTTTTGAAAAAAATCCCACATTTGCTCAAAGAGTGGTTTTTCAGGATCAAAAGTAGCTCCTGGAGGGTTCGCATTTTTGACCCATTCATCCCGATGCCATACTGGGTAAGGACAATTTTTGCTAAACACAGAAATGATGTTTTTCCCCGTTTTATCACAAGGCCGTTCATGCAAATGCCAGTGCTGCCAAAATGCGCCCAACTGCATGAAGCGGTAAGCTGGTGAATAGTGAGGTTCGCCTTCTATGCCCATTTTTCCCCGAAGCTTCATTTCGGCTTCTGAAATCGTGAAGGGCTGACCCGTTTTTTTGCAAATTTTTTCCATGCGCTCACTATATTACAACATGCGATGTTGTGCACGATAAGAATGCCCCCTACATTCCATGGTTTTATTTATAATTTTGCAAGATAAGCGGAATAGATTAGAAGTTGTAATCAAAAGGATTTCGCGCTTTTTCGGCTTCAATTTCATCTAATACTTTATTTGCGCCCTGCTCAAATTCTTTAACAGCCGTTTCCCCTATAATGTTATCCAGGCCACTTAATAATGCTTGGAGGTTATGTATTACGGCTTTATTTGGAGCTTTCACTGCTTCCTTAAGGCAAGCCTCCATAAAAGGGGCACGGAGTAGTGTTGTTCTCATTCCCCTTAAAGTAGCTTCTAAGATAGTGTTATAACCAATTTTAAAACCCATAACTTTTACAATCCGGTTTGCTAATGATTTTCTAATTCTAGTAATTTCTCCCTCTGCCGCCCTTTCTTCTTGATTAACTTCCGGTTCTTTGGCGCTAGCAATAGGATGAAACTCTTCAAGGTGGGAATCTATTGCATTTTTTAGATTGCTTTCTGTATATGCGCAATTTGAACTCCTTTTTTCCTCGGCGATTTCATGGTCATTAAGCCATTGGGTAACTGTGGTTACAATAGCTTGGATACTCATTTGGCTTTCTAGTTTTACCCTGAGAACGTTATGGCAACCTGTTAAATCCCCAATAGGTATATATAAACCCTCTGCCACCCATTCCAAAATTCTTTGCCTGGGGACTCTTTTCGCTTTAAAATTTTCTACGTTTTCCTGTAAAATTCTGGAAATAAATTGACCTAACTGGTCAGCGAACGGTGCATCAATTCTCGCTTCGGGGCTTGTCGGCGCAGCAGGTGGGTTTTTCATTTTGAATATTTGAATATATTTATTTAAAGATTGGGACGCTCGCAAAGATTGTTATTTATTTTAGCTTTTTTTATAAATTTATCAATCCCCTGTGCGGTTCCATAGTCTCGAGGGCACCCCTGAGATGAGGCGGGATTTGTAGAACAAGTTAAAATATACAGCGATTGGAGGTCTCATATCCAGAGTTTC
>LBWM01000015.1 GCA_000993615.1 Candidatus Peregrinibacteria bacterium GW2011_GWF2_39_17
AACTCTGGATATGAGACCTCCAATCGCTGTATATTTTAACTTGTTCTACAAATCCCGCCTCATCTCAGGGGTGCCCTCGAGACTATGGAACCGCACATTTCATTGACTTTACAACTGTATTTTTTTAAACTACATGCGCTTCCTCCCGAGGAAAAGTAGATATCCCAATTCACGGGCGATTAGCTCAGCTGGTTAGAGCGCGACACTGATAATGTCGAGGTCGGAAGTTCAAGTCTTCCATCGCCCACCATAAGCTTCGGATGCTTTCTTGTTCACTCATGCCCATCGGGGGGAACCCCCTACCCCCAATGGAACCCAAAATGAGTTCTCAAGAAAGCATCCTCCACTTGGGTTGAAGCTGTCGCGCTCTAACAGGAGCGCAAAGCGCGACTGCGAACGAGCGGGTCTCGTGGATCCCGCGAAGTGAGCTTATAAAATAAGTTGCGCGACACTGATAATGTCGAGGTCGGAAGTTCAAGTCTTCCATCGCCCACCAAGAAGCTTCGGATGCTTTCTTGTTCACTCATGCCAATCGGGGGAACCCCTACCTCCAATGGGATCCAAAATGAATTTACAAGAAAGCATCCTCCACTTGGGTTGAAGTTGTCGCGCTCTAACAGGAGCGCAAAGCGCGACTGCGAACGAGCGGGTCTTATGAGTTCCGCGATTAGTTCACCTCAAACACTTCATAATTCCTGGCAACGATGTCGTCTTTTAGAATTTGTAGATACTTATGAAGCTGATTTTTGAATTTTAAATTTTTGATCGTAATATTTTTACCAATTGGATCATTCTTTGATCGAAAAAATAGAAAAAAACCATCGTTTGATTTTGCGTCGACTAGGAAAACAATCCTGCCGGCTCCCCCACGAATCGTCGTGGTATAAATTTTAGTAAAAATGCCTTTAGCGTAGGCTTGAATAATTTCTATTTTTTCTTTTTGAATCTGCTCTTTTTTCGCTAATTTGTTACTAACAATAACTTTCATAAGGCTTATTTATTCCATTCCGAAACAACTTCATCCATAAGATTTTGAGTTTTTTTATCAACGTCAATCCTTTCAACCTGATATTCCTCGACTGATTGTGATCCAATACGAATTCTGCCATTGGCATAATCAATCAATAAAACACGAACAACCGCACTAAAAGAAATCATGTCAGCTTTAGCCTTTTTCGCAGCCCGATCTCGAATAGTTTTTTCAACAGATATAGAAGTGGTGGGCATACATAATCGTCTAAAAAATACTAGTAATTTTTACATTAAAATTATATAGAATATATTAATGGATTGCAAGATAAAATCGAATCTTTGATTTGCAATTCATTTTCGCTTCAGGTATAAATTCATCATTCTGGGGCTGTAGCTCAGCTGGCTAGAGCGCCTCGTTTGCACCGAGGAGGCCAAGGGTTCGAATCCCTTCAGCTCCACCAGAAAAACTAGCTTTCCCTGCGGTCTTACCGCAGGGTGGGTGTTTTTGTGCCTGGAGCGATTGTTCCCTTTAAAAAACCTAAAAAATTGATAATTGACATAACATAAAAAATGTTGTTATACTATTTTTACTTTTAATTTAAAAATGAGAAATTCTCTATCGCTCGCTTTACTCGGAGGTTCACTATTATCAAGTGCCTGTAGCGACCGCCCCTGCGAAGGCTGGTATCAAATACAAGCGGACAACTGGGGGGCGCACGCTCTTTTTACAAGGGAGAAAGAAACGTTCGAGGGGCTGAGAGGATGGGAGAAAAACCCAACAGTTTACATCGGTTCTGTCCCTTCGGGCAGCGCCATCGATCGTAATAAGCTTTTTGCTATATCAGAACGTATCGTTGATGCCTGGAATGCTATGGCTTTGGAGGTCGATAGCCGCATCCCACAAGCGCAACTCTCTTCCAGCCCCGAATTTGAGACAAATTATACCCTTTCGCTGGACGATATCCCCGCTAACAGCATTGTGATTACAATCCCTGCACCGAATGATCCCATCTTAAATGAATCGGAAGATGCGGGGAAAGGTGGCACAGCTACGGAGCGCTGCGGAGATACCTCTATTTATGCAGGAGTTGTTTTTCTCAATGGAGAAGCTTGTGCCGAACATGGAGAAGATGCCTGTGCGGCATATCTTTCTCATGAATTTGGCCATTCCTTAGGACTGGCACACCCCTATGATTCGGGCTATTTAATGAGCGGAAAAGGATTTGATCCTACCTCGGCTGATGAATTGACTTTTATCCCTTCTCTCAACGACGAAGGCTATGCCTTGCATTGTATTTACGTTGATTCTGAGGGGTGTGTTTTTGAAGGAGAGGATAAATTTGTTGTCACCGCGGAATAATCACCATCCCTTTTTATTAGAGTCAAGAGTTTTAAGCTCTTGCAATTCCACTAAAAATTTATCTATCTCACCTTCCCGAATTCTTCTAGAGACTTCCCAGTCGGAAACCAATGATCTTCTTTTGACGTCCATCCTATTCTCTGTCCCTTGATCGTGATAGGAAGTTTTCACATCCAGTCCTACATTGAATATGACTGCTGATGACTCCTCTTCCCCATCAAATTCAAATGTTGTTCTTATTTCACGCCTACTTTTTTCGTATGCCAAACGAAAATGGGCGAAGAAAAACGTTCTAAATTTTTCCGTCAAATCATTGAGTTCGGCCATGAGTGGATCGATTCGACTAGAAATATCATTTTTGACTTTCTCAATTATTATTCCATCTTTTTCTACTCTTCTCTCCCTGTTCCACCAATATTTTTTACCTTGCAGTTCTCTGATTCGCGTTTTTGAAGTTACTAAGAAATTTCTCAGGTCATTGCCTTCTAGGGTGAGGGAATCTATAGCTCGAGTAATTCGATTTATTACAGCACCTGATTCACTCATTAATTTTTTTATTTCCTCTCTTGTAATTTCTAAATATTCACCCTGAACCTTTTGTGTAATTGCATCCTCACTTTGACACCTCGCTGCCTCTCTTCCTTGCGAATGAGCCAGGATTCTATCTGAAACTTTCTTACCGAATGCCCCTACCCCATCGTCAAAATCAACTCTACATAAGTGCTCCCGAATAGGATCATTAGCTTTTAATCCTGCTAATTCATCCTTCATCGTCCTAAAATTTTGAATAGCAAAAGCGATGGGATCTTTTGCGGCTGCTTCCTGGTCGCCCACATATACAGCATGCCTCGTGCGCATGCTTACCAAATCTCCCTTAGCTGCTTCAAGCTCTACTTCTATGCTTTTTCCCTCATCCATAAGTCGCTCTACTTCTATTTTTGCACGTGCGATTGCGGCCTGCGTTTGATCTGTTTTTGGTAATGCTTCTACCTTTCCTCGCGCTTCTTCTAATCTAGAAATTTTTTCGCTATTTTCCGTAATTTTCCTTTTCAACCCTTCTATTGTATCTTCTTGTGTCTGTACCTCGTTATAAAAATCAAGCACAAAACCTTCACGTTTACCGGCATTATATGTCGTTGCTCTTTGATTGAGTCCACGATTCCCTTCAACCATCCTTGCAACTTCAGTGACGACCGCTTGATGTGAGTGGACATTTTGCGCCGCGCCACTTACTCTTTTGTCTTCATCTTCTTTTAATAAACCCTCAAGCAATGATAAGACGTCCTCCCCCCCCCTTTTGCGATGCTG
Source organism: Candidatus Peregrinibacteria bacterium GW2011_GWF2_39_17 (assembly GCA_000993615.1). Classification (GTDB taxonomy): domain Bacteria; phylum Patescibacteriota; class Gracilibacteria; order UBA1369; family UBA12473; genus UBA12473. The sequence goes on from LBWM01000015.1 coordinate 3,641, forward strand.
CTTCTGACATTTGAGATTATTTTAGAAATATAGATAGGCATAGACTGCTATCAAATTTATTTTATACCAAATCCGTAGACTTGACAAGCCTTTCTGGATCCTCGGATGCTTTTCAGAGCTCAATCCTCATCTTATCCTTCGCCAACACAATAGTCGGATGGTTTTTAAATTTCTGCTTTAAGGCCGGGATGTATTCGTCGCGCAAATGCGTGGCCACGGTTTTCTTGACATGCGCAACTTGGGACAATTCAATAATTTGATCGGGCGAAAAATGGTTTGGAGTTGAGGCTAAATAACTGGATTCGATGAGGAGTAAATCCGCGTCACGCACTGTTTCTTGAAGTTCGTCCATCGGGTGTTTTCCGCCGATGTCTCCGGTATAGACAAACGTTTTTCCATGGTCTTGAATTTTGATTCCGACCGATTCAAACCAGGGCACATGCACGATTGGGAAAAGGGTGATTTTTAAGGAATCGAGTGTGATCGTTTGAGAGCCTTCAATGAATCGGAGTGGATAGTTTTCAGGCTCTACCCAAAAAACCTCCCTCAATTTATCCCAACGCTTTTGGAATGTTTTTGGCCCCAGCACGAGTAATGGTTTTTGATGCTTTTTTGCAGGATGATGGAGGTCTTCGACAAAACAAGAATGGATGAAGGGCAAAAAATCCCCGAAATGGTCGGTGTGGAAATGAGAAACAAAAATCGTGTCGATGGAATATAAATCGATACCCATTTCGATGAGACGAGCGATGGTGGTGTGCCCTATGTCGAGCAAAATTTTATGATGAGCGATTTCGAGCAAATAGGCTGAAGGATGCCGTTTTTGGGTTGGCATCATGGTGCCGGAGCCGAGGATGGTTAATTTCATGGTACAAAAATTTAAAATGCGGGGCCCCCCAAATATAATTATATCATCTTTGGATTACCAAAACCTTTCAAAAAAATGAACTAAAAACCCTCAAAGCAGATTGAAATTTAGAAGTAAGCGCGGTATATAATAACGCCATGTCACTTCTCGGCCAAAAATGGGCTCTCAAGTATCCTGACCTCACTTCTCTATTAAACAAAAATCTTGACGATCAGACCGTGATTTTTCATGATCCATTTTTAATGCCGGACATGCAAAAAGCCACAGAACGCCTCAAGAAAGCTATTAAGCAACAAGAAAGAATTTTGATTTTTGGCGATTACGATGTCGATGGAATAAGTGGCACGGCAATAATGATTCATACCCTGCGAGCCCTAAATGCAAATGTATCTTATCGCCTTCCTAATAGACAACAAGGCTACAGTCTAAATCAAAAATGGATTGATGAATTTACGAATTTGGGAATTAAAATTTTAATTACAGTTGACTGCGGCATTTCCAATTATAAAGAAATTAAAAAAGCGACTTTAAGTGGTATGGAGGTAATTGTCACTGATCACCACACTTTCCCCAAACAAATGCCAACAGATGCTTATGCTATTTTGCACCCACGGTATCCGAAAGAAACTTATCCTTTCAATGACTTATCAGGGTCAGGGGTAGCCCTAAAATTAGCTGTTGGCCTGATGCGAACCATCCATTCCGAAAAAGAAGCCAATGAATGGCTACAAGCCCTGGTGGATTTAGCCAGCCTAGGGACAGTTACGGATTGTGTCTCACTACTGGGCGAAAATAGATGGATTGTTAAAAACGGTTTAACGCAAATGCGCCAAACAAAGTGGGAAGGGCTTAGGCTTTTACTGCAAAGTGCCGGCGTTTTAGATATTCAGGGATATGACACGGATATAATCGGATTCCGGATCGGCCCCAGGCTCAATGCTTCCGGACGCCTGGAAACGCCTTATTTTGCGTTGCAGCTCTTACTTAATGAAAACGGCATGGCTCATCGCTTCGCCACTAAACTGGAATCCTTAAACAGTGCTCGCCAAGTTGTGGTTGAAAAGGCAATCGAAGAGGCGGAAGCAAAATTGCAAGCCGTGGATTTTTTGGAACAAAAAATCATCATTTTGAGTGACGAAAATTGGTCAGCCGGGATTATCGGGTTAATCGCTTCCAAACTTAGTGAACGTTATGCCAGACCAGCCATTATTATGGAAGATCGGGGAGAAGAGTTAGTGGGCTCGTGTCGCAGTTCAAGTAACTTTAATGTTATTGAGGCCTTGCAAGCTCATGAAGCACTGCTGTTGACTTATGGCGGGCATGCTGGAGCAGCCGGTTTTTCAATTTCAAAAAAAAATCTGGGGAAATTAAAAAAAGCATTGGAAGATCACGCCCAAAAATGTATACCTAACGAGGAATTAACGCCTACCCTGAGTATTGATTATCAGGTTCTAGCACCTCAAATTAGCTTTAAATTAGTAGATCATCTTAATAAATTGGCGCCATACGGCACAAACAATCCGAAACCTCGTTTTTTACTGAGTAATGCCAATCCTACGCAACTGCAAACCGTAGGGCGCGAGCACCGGCATCTAAAATTTTACATCCCCTTAAAAAGGGATTCTATCTCGGCAATTGCTTTTCGCTTTGGCGAGTATCAGGCGACATTGCAAGAAGCAATTGAGAATAACCAGGCCGTGGATGTGGTTTTTGAACTGGGAAAAAGCACTTGGAATGGGCGTGAACGACTGGAAATGCGGGTGGTGGATATGGGAATTGCAAAAGAGTAGGAATTTTGCTTGCAAAAAACTCTATTTCAGACCATAATATGAGCTTATTTTTTCTGTTCTGGCCTACTTTTACCCCTGAACTCAATAAATCCTATTCCTCAAAGCTAAAGCCTTGGTTGACTAATATAGTAAAATATTCTAAAATTAAAGGATTAACAATTCTCGAAATTACTTATATTTAGATAGCATAGAGACTTTATGAATCATTCCCTCGAAGACCAAATCATCGACCAATTACTACAAAGTCAACATGCCCTAATCCTTCCATCTAGGCCTTCTGATGGGGACTCGTTAGGTAGTGCACTTGCGCTTTATCAAGTTTTGACCAAATTGGGCAAAAAAGCCACCGTGATTTCTTCCGAACCGGTGCCGAAGGATCTTAAATTTTTACCAATGATTGAAAAATTGGATGGTGAATTTAAGTCTGATGGCAATTTTTTAATTACAATTAAGGCTCATATACGCGATATTCGTCATGAAATTATGCCAGGTAAAGTAAATATTATTCTTTCGCCAGAAGAAGGAGCGGCTATTTCCGAAGAAAATATTTATTTTAACCAAAATATCGAGGACTACGATCTAATTATAACCGTAGACACCGGCGGATTAGAGCAGTTAGGCGATTTTTACGAAAAACACCTCGATCTATTTAAACAACTACCAGTAATTAATATTGATCATCACGCCAGCAATACGCTCTTTGGGGTATTAAATTTAGTTGATAGCCAGGCCTCAGCCACTACTGAGATTCTCACTCCATTGATTGCTAAAATTGAGACCAGGGTTGATAAAAAATTCATTGATTCAGATCTTGCTACTCTTCTTTTGGCAGGGATTATCACAGATACTGGCAGTTTTCAGCATTCTAACACCACCCCAAAAGCTTTTTCCATTGCCGCCCAACTTTTGGCCCAAGGCGCCAGACAGCAAGAAATAATTAAAAATATTTACAAAACAAAAAGTTTATCTACTCTACGCCTTTGGGGTCAAGTGCTGTCCAAAATTCAATTTGAAAAAGACTATCACCTAGTGTGGTCAACGATTTCGCAAGCTGATTTACAAGAAACCGGAGCGGAAATGGAAGAATCGGGCGCAATTATTGATGAACTGCTTAATAATGCGCCTGGCGCGGAAATTGTCGCTCTATTTAAAGAAAAACAGGAAGGGCTACTTTCTTGTAGTTTGCGCACCACGACAGATCAAGCAGATGCCAGTTTAATTGCGGAAATATTCGGCGGCGGGGGGCATAAAAGAGCGGCCGGATTTCGTCTTAAGGGAATTGATTTTGAAGAAGGGGTTCGCAAAATCGTCAATGCAATTCGAGAAGTTCAAGGCAAAAGCCATGGGATCCCAATGGAAATAACCAATCAGCGTAACAGCGAAAAGAAAGAACCAAGCATAAAAATTCAGCATAATACAGGGCAAGAAAACGGACACTCAAACAACTCTTACTATCGGTTTGAACATTAATCTTTAAAATATGTTTGAAGCTTTATCCTCTGCTTTAGAGGCTCAAAAAGAAGCAGCTATAGTCGCCTTGGGAGCAGCCCTAGAAGAAAATCCTAACGCCATATGGTGGGAGGAAAAAGAGAGAGCCTCTATTGGAGCCTTGATCGCTTCGAGGGAAGAATGGCAAGTCCTAAATAGTCAATCTGAAATATATTTGCGAAGAACCGACCTACAATGTCCTTACCCAGAAATGAATTTGAATCGATCTTTCCAGTTAAGATGGGGAATTAAAATTGTTGACTGCCGACTTTTTATGGATAAGAAAGGGTGTCGACGCACACTATTTAGCTTAGAGGGACAACAACAAAATAAAGATAGCATTTCTCTGGAACTTAGACCACACCCTGGAAAAAGACTTACCAGTGAAGAAACATTCTATGCCCAGCTTCCTCTCTTAGCCAGTGAGCTAGTGGATAATTTTTACAGCAATCAACAGATTAAGGCCGAAATTACTAGCGGTCAACGCTACCAGGGGGCTGATGTTGTCGCCCTTCATGAAAAGGTAGGACAAAATCAGCCACTTAAACCTGCTGACATGGAAAAACTGGGAAATGTTATCAGCGCGATGGATGACGGGCTAAAACTAGATTCGTTTCAAAGCGAAATTTCCGCCCTCGATTATGCAATTGCAGGAGGATTACCAAGAGAAGATATCACCAGCATTACTACTGATCCGGGGCAGAAAGCTGCTTTTATGTATTATACAATGAAAGGGATTCTTCTTCTTTTTGAGCATGTATTAATGCAAGCTAATGGAGAACCCGGGATCCTGTGGACAGATAGCACACCACCTACTTCATCTTCTTCGCCAGCAGGGAAAGACAATGAGGAGCAATGGGCACTGCCGACGACGACAGCTGTACGCGATCAATTAGAAGGCGGGAATTATATCTAATCAGGGGGAGAGGTTTAATTAAGCAGAAGAGGGAGAATGCTTTTCAGGGCGTTCTTTTTAGAGGGTTTTTTAGTCCCCCAATCGCTTCAACAGTTCCTCATCAATATCAAAATTGCTCGCTACGCTGGTCACATCTTCATCTTCTTCCAGGGCTTCCATTAAACGAATAATTTTTCGAGCAGTGGATTCATCTTCAATTTTAAGCTGATTTTTAGCAATAAAAACGACTTCCGCTCGCTCAATTTTTAAACCAGCATTTTCCAAAGCTTTTTTGACCTGCGGAAAATCCAAATAATTGGTATAAACTTCCATGATATCTTCCTCAATTTTCATATCGTCGGCTCCTGATTCGATGATGGCCATTTCAACTTCTTCTTTGTTAGTTCCGGCAAGATTTAGGATAATTAATCCCTTTCGCTCAAACATCCAAGCAACACAACCAGTTTCCCCCATATTACCGCCGAATTTAGTTAAAGTACTGCGAACATTAGAGACTGTCCGATTTTTATTATCAGTAATGGCCTGCACAAAAATCGCCACTCCACCGGGACCATAGCCTTCGTAGGTTACTTCGATAAGAGCGCTGCCCTCCTTTAACTCCCCGGTCCCTCGCTTAACGGCTCGATCAATATTAGCATTGGGCAGATTATCGAGTTTAGCCCGATCAATAGCGGCTCTTAGAGCAGGATTCATTTCTGGATCTCCTCCGCCTTGCTGGGCAGCTAAAGCGATGAGTTTAGCGTGCTGAGTAAACATTTTACCGCGTTTGGCGTCGGCTGCGCCTTTTTTGTGCTTAATGGAATGCCATTTAGAGTGTCCTGACATAGAGAAAGGTTAGATTTTGGGAATGCGTATATGATCAGTATAATCTTATTTGCCTTATCACGCAAAATGAGGTATAATACGAAGTTTAATATTAAAAATTTGGATCAAATGTATCTTCATCGTTTCATCTGCCGGGCTCTCCCTGAAACCCAAAAAAAATCCGCTCCGGTGGTTAGTCAAAAGCCGGATACTAGCCTTTTGAGTAGCATTGAGCGCGCTCAAAAAGAAGCTAATCTTGACGAAAAAGGTAATATTTTAATGGGAGTTTTAAGGCACATTTTAGCAAACCCAGACAGTCAGGATGCAGAAATTCAAGCAGCTAGAGAAGCAGTGGAAAATTATTATTTAAAGCCCAAAAGAGAAGCCCTAATTAAGGCTCATGGAGATCGCCTAGCTGACCTTAAAACAGACCGCCAGGCCAGTGAAAATGAACTTTATGAACAGTTAAATCGACTACATGTGGATTATGAGCTTCTCCCGGAACCAGAAAAAAATCTTATTAAGCGTTGGGTAACGATGCTGGATGACTTTGTCTGGCTTTTAAGTCCCTATACTTATGAGGAATCCAATATTCAAGCTAAAAAATCTGAAAGGTTGCACTTTTCGCTTGATAAATTAATGCCAAAAGCGACCACTAATTATCCGGGAAATGAATCCTATCCTGATTTTCAATATTTCCAAGAATATGTAGATACTAATAATGGAGAGGATGACCAAGGGTCTCTCACAGACAAGCAAATTTCGAATTCTTTGTATGCTCTTTTCTTGCTGACTGAACGCGGGGAAGCTTTGCCTCCTGAAATAAAAGCTAGTCTTTATTTAAAATTAGCGCGAAACTTGGAAAACTTCCAACTTCGGCTAGGCTCTTTTAAAGCACCGCATGAAAGATCTTTTGACCAAGGGTTGGGACAAGACACCTTAAATCAAGCCTACGCTCTCTTGAGACCGTTTGAAAGAATGTCAGATGAAGAAATAAATAAAATTCCTGGAAATAGAAAAGATGTTTATTTAGAAAGGCTCGCTCAAGTTCCTTTTGCGCTCGGGGACTTTCTTAGGGATCAAACAAAAAAAACGTCATCTAACCAACAATTAAAGCAATTGGATACTCAAATTTGTGAAAATTATAAAAAAGCGCTAGAAAATTCAACTAAAATTTTCCCTACTAGTGATCACTATTTTCACGGGTATGTTAATTATTTATTTTACAGTTCAGAAATTCACCCTACCCCTGATTTTAAAGGAATCCTAGACCTCCTTGGTCAATACCAACAACACTTGACTAATCAAGCTATTTGCTCCGAGGTTAAAAATGCTTGCACGCAGCTAAACTGGGAATCATTAACCCCTTTTTGGGAAAAGCTTAAAAGCTTACCTAAAATTTATAACATAGTTAAAAGTGAAGATTATTTTCAAGTATTAGAGCCTGAAATTAAAACTTATGAAGCTTTTTCTGCCTTAAAAACACCAGAGGAACGTCGGACGATGTTAGGCAAATACCTCAATAATGACAATTCGGACCCAACTTTTATCTTAGCTCACGCCGAAAATTCCCCTCAATTCAAAGATGAGTATCACAGAATTATTGCCGGAGCTTTAATACCGTCTCTTGGCTCACCTGCTAAATGGGCTTTTCTCAAGGCTCGACTCTATGATACGTGGTCTCCGCCTGGCCTAGAAAATCCAAACGAAGCCTTAATCATGTATCGGAAAGCGCTACAAATGGGCATTACTTCGGCGCATCAAATTGATAACGATACCATGGCAGAAGGGGTGGCTCGTTGCTGGTGGCTGATCAATGGGCCAGTGATAGCCAAAACAGGAAACAATCCCCTAGATGAAGTTCATGACAAGGACAAAGATGGGCAGGCGATCGATCGATATGAAGTGGACCATCCTGATCAAAGTCTAATTATGCTTTATTTCGATAAAAAAACTAACATGGGCGTGGCCGTGCAGCGTTATCGCAAAGGCCCAGATATCTCCCCGGAAAAAGCAGAAAAATTGTATGAAAGATGGAAAGAGCTTAGAGATAAAAAGAAAAAACTTTCTAGTGAATGGACCGAACAAGCAAATATTCAAAAAGAACTTATCCCCGAAGAAGAGGAAATAGGCGCGATTAGATTGATTCGAATTAAAAATGGAAGATTACAACTTCATACACATCCCATTTCCTTTGTTTCAAACGACCCTAAAATAGTAGAAAAATATAATAATGTGATTGAATTTCCTTGGGCCGGGATTTCAGCCAAACGCCTAGATTTAAAAGGAAAAAATCTTCTTGATTTAGCTAGATTTCATTGTAAAAAAGATATGAGGGAAGCCTATTGGTATGATCTGGTGGATAGAACAAACAAACAAAAATTAAAATGGGTGCACGTCGATGAAAACGGACAAATTAAGGCTAATAATGGTCCAAAAGAAGATTCATTTGTTACCCAACCGCTAAACTCATTTGTTCCTGGGACTGCTTTTATGCAATAAAAAATATGTTCACTCCCAATCGTTTTATTTATCGACAGATTCCGAAAGCTGCTAGAGAAAAAGCAGCAATTTCACCAACAGCTTCAAAAAAACCTCCTAAAATCCTAGAAGATGCCAAATCCCAACTGGAAAAACTTGGAGAAAATGTAGACACGCTTGAGCAAAAACGAGGGATTTTGATTGAACTGATTAAAAGCGAAATTGCCAAAAAAGAGGCCAATCAACCCCATCAAGTTGAGGCTTTAAAAAAAATGCTTTTATCAGCGTATGTCACTCCAAAACGAACAGGTATTCAAAAAAAATATGATAAACTCATTGCCGCCCTTCCTGCGCGTTCGGGTGATTTTGCCGAGCAAAAAGCGCGTCTCTTAACGCAATTGGAAGTGGAGCTCTATCGCTTCGAGGTGGAGGCCATTGTTAATTTTGAATTGCTGCCGGACCACGAAAAAGCGCTGATTCGAGATGGGATAGAAGCTAATAAAAAGGCTGAGAGACTGTATATTTCCGAGGCAGTACGAAAATCCTCGCCAAATTTATACATAGGCAGGGAAAAAAGGATGCGCATAGAAAGCGTAAAAGCCCCATCCATTACGAAACAAGATCAAATAGAAGGCCCTACTGACATCTTTGTTGATCTTTCTAAGTATTCTGATTTATTAGAATTAAACAATGACCATGTCCCGCGTGGACTGAGAACTGGTGATCCGGAATATCCGGATGAACGTATTTTTAACCGAGAAGTTGCGTTGCGTTTTTTAGAACGCAATGGCGCGGAATTAATCCCGCAAGCTCGCGCAAAAATTTATGTGGATGTGGCGAGGAGCTTACTTTATCAAGACACTAAAGAATATAATCCTAAATTAGCGGCCAAATATTTGGATAAAGCGCTTTCTTTTTTGGAAGACATGACTGAAGTCTTCCACTTATCCCCAGAGGGTGATACCACGTTTTACCTCCAAGACTACGCTAATTTTTTAAGAGCTCAAGCCGACGACGGCGTCTTGCAATCGGATAAGTTTTATCGCCGCGCTCTGCACCTTTATCGCTACCCAAATATAGAAACGCAGGGACCAAATTTTAATAAGGAAATTCTTGAAACATATACCGAATATTTAATTCAGCAAGATATTGCGATATTAATATTCTGGCTTTGCCAAGACTACGAGAAGTTTTATAAGGGAAATTCGAAGGGTCAACAAAAGCTGATAGAATCTATTCTCCCTCTCCGTGAACGAGTGGTTAATTATTATTTGCAAAAAGCCTACGAAGAACCAGATCCCGCTGAATCACAAAGGTTATTGGCGCGAGGAAGCAACATTTTAAGAAATACTCTCCAAATTTCTTATTACCGAAACAACAAGGACATTAGATGGGAAAGAGACAGTCTTGAATTTCTAAACTTTTGGCGGGGGGAGCAGATAACCGAAGCGCAAAAAATTGAAAAACTAAAGTCTAAGGGCTATCTCCCAGATGATCCTGACTTAATTAACCGCTACAAAAATTCTCCGTTCACAGCTAAAGAATATCAAGCGCTGATCGGAATCAATTCTAAAAACGAATCTGTTGGCCAATGGGAAAAAGACCTGCATTTTTTAAAAACACGGAGAGGCGTAGATTGGAAATTGATGCAAGCCAGACTTTTGGATGATTGGTCGCCGCCGGGTTTTTCTCCAAATCGCCAAAAAGCCCTGGGATATTATCGTGAGGTTCTGGGGGGGCTCAGTAATAAAGACACGCAACTTGTGGTAGCTCGCTGCTACGGCATTGTTAACCGTCCGCCACAAGGGATTAATGATCCTGCCACAAAGGAATTTTCGCCTATCACTTCGGATGGACTCTTGGTCAAAGGCCGCGAAATTAAATTCGGAACTGCGGAAGCTACACTAGAAAACCCTAAAGAAAATTTTGTAATTCTTTACTACAATCCGGAAACAAAATTAGGAGTGGGGATCAACCGCTATCTTAACTTACCGGAGCCGAGTTTATGGGATCCGCGATTTAAGGGCAAATTGGCGGAACGCAAACGATTGATGACAGAATATACTGCTCTGGATAAAAAAATTTCCGGGATCCACGCGAACTTGGATAGTCTTCAACAGAGAATAGAAACAGCTTCTGCTCTCGAAAAACCTCGTTTTAAAAAGCAATACTATGAACAGAATCTTCTTAAAACAAATTTCGTGAACCAGCGTGATAAAATAAAGGCTAACCTGGATAAGGTGAATAGCGAACTTAGACCAGAGGGAGCTGGTGGGATTTATCGTTTCCTAAAAAATGAAAAGGGGCAAGTTGAAATTCTCGCAGATATAGGAAGTTTTGATGAACACGGTGTGCCGCAACTTAAAAATTGGACGGATAATTACCCTGCCAGTGGTGGCTTTACCCCGCGCAATTTAGGCATTGAGGAATGGGATCTTCAATATTGGGGGAAAAACAGGTTGTTTGTTTATCCCCTCACTGATTCGGACGGGGCGCCGGTATTACTGGATGAAAAGGGACAAATTAAGCGCTGATAATTTCCAAGAAATTCAAAATGAATGCTGAAAATTCTCCTAAAGGTTCCTATCCTGAAAATCAAGAAGCCTTACCTTTTTCTCCTCAAAACGATCGCTTGCCTGATATCTATCAGTCCTAATGCTGCCCGGCATGGGGAACAGGTGGAAGGAATTTATGAAATGATTGAGAGGATAGAATGAAAATTAGTTTTTCACAAAAACCCTTTATTTAGGATGGGAATTTTGCTATAATATGTTGATAAGTCAATATTTTTAATATTATTTTATTCTCTTAACTTCCCTCTCATGGATCTCGAAAAACGCACTGCATCTGGTAAGGAATATCAAGTCCCGGCTGGGAAAGCCAAAGATCGTTGGCTCCATCTTACTCCGGAACAGAGAAAACTTGTGGCCGAAAGCCATAAAGAAGCTTTTGATGGTGAATGGCCGAGAAAAAATCTACAGCAACAAGCTTGGGAACGCATTGCCAGCCCTAACCGAAATTTTGGATATTCAATTAAAGCTAGAGGGCTTAACTCACCGGTTACCTCCGCAATGCTTAATGCTTTTAGACAAGATTCGAGCCTTTCCCCTAAAGAGGCTAAAAAATTAATGTTTTACGGTTTTGATTATTTACAAAATGAAAACGAAGGAATCGCGGATATCAATTATGTACAAAAAACAGACACCATTACTATTTACAAAGAAGGGCAGCGCTGGAAACTAAAAGTAACTAAAGCAAATGGGGCGAATCGATTTGACGGATTTATATTGCCCGGGCCAGAGGCCATTGCTGACAAGCCTAAACAAGATAAACCCAGCCAAGAAGATAAAGCACCACCAGTAGAAACACCAGTTCAGGTAGATACTCCTGAAACCAATGAAGTAAAAAAAGACAATCTTATTATTTTGAATTATAAAGAAGGAAAAGAAGACGAGTGGATTAAAAAAGGCTACCTTCAAAAACTACCTACTAATGATATTATCCCAGGCAAAGACTACAAATGGGTAGATCCTAACCCAAATTCTCCTAATCGAGATGTAGTTAAACCGGCGGAAGGCTACAAATGGGTAAATCCTGACTCTGATACAGATTTAAACGTTACTAAGGACAGCGACGACAGCGCAGAAGCCCCCACTCAAACCCCTGAACCCGCTACCACACCGGCTACTGAAACCGAAGCTGACACAGGTGCCGCTGCTGCCGCGGATAAGGACGCCGATACCAAGGCTGCCGACAAAACTGACACCAGCGACGACAGCACAGAAGCCCCCACTCAAACCCCTGAACCCGCTACCACACCGGCTACTGAAACCGAAGCTGACACAGGTGCCGCTGCTGCCGCGGA